>NZ_DASRZX010000065.1:0-8825 GCF_035685885.1 Dyella sp.
TCGATGGGCGAGCGAATCACGAGCCGCAAGGATGAGGAACACGCCCAGCGTGGCGTAGACGCCCACGATCATCATCGGATAGTCCGAATAGCCTTCGTGCCATTTCCATCCGGATGGCCAAACCTGCATCAGCGGATAGAGAGCCAAACAAACGATGCCCAGCACGACGAGGGCGATGCGCAGCAACTTCAAACGCGATGGTTCGCTCATGACGGTGACCTCGGCGATGGCGGCGAGGTGGACAGTGTATGCCTACGGTCCCAGCGGCGCCCTCTCAGAGCTCGCGGGTCATGAAGACGCTGTACGGATCGTCGGCGTAGTCACCAAACGGACCGCAATAGCTGAAGCCAAAGCGCGCATATAGCTCCCGTGCGGGCATGAACGCCGATGGCGAACCTGTTTCCAGGCTGAGACGGCGGTAACCGCGCCGCGTCGCCTCATCGAGAATGTGCCGCAGCATGCGCGCCGCCACGCCCTTGCGGCGGTGGCGATGGGAGGTGCGCATCGACTTGATCTCGCCGTGGGTCTCATCCAGTTGCTTGATGGCCCCGCACCCCAGCAGCTCCCCGTCCTGCCACACCGTCCAGAAAGTGATTTCCGGACGACGCAGTTTCTCCAGGTCGAGCGCGTGGATGCTCTGCGGCGGCGAGTGCCGTTTCATGTCGTCGAGATGTTCCTGCAGCAACGCCGCGATCTCGGGGCCATGTAGATCATCGATGCGCACTTCCATGGACACGTCGGCCTCATCCCGGGATGGCAATGGCAACGATAGCTGCGGGGACACGCCGAAGCGATCGTTTGGACAGCCGAAGCGCGGACTGAAGCCGTAGTCGTCCAAAGGCATCAGCACTTGCCCATCGTCCGCAAGCGCCCCGACGCATGGTCCAGCGATTCGGCGGTATCCAATTCCACGAGGATGGGGTTGGCCGGCGTGCATGAAAAATCGTGCTTGACCGGACTATCCGAACACTTGAATTCGCGTCCACACGGCGCGAATCGTGCCATCTTAATCGTGCCTTCCAGTCCCGGACCGCCCTCGGCTTGGCGCTCTACGCTGAGCATCTTCGAGTCGGGACACGTGGCGAAGAACGGCCTAGCGCAGCCTGTGCGCTGCCCTGGACATCAGGAAGGGCGTGGCCTTGGCGATCGCTACGCTCCGCTCGCAAGGGCCTCTGGTTCCCGCGACAAGCCAAACGTCTGCTGCAGGTGCCATCCAATACGCGACAGCCGAACGGAACGGTACAACCAGACGTCGCGGTCGCGCACAGGGTGCGCTCCCACAAGGCGAAGTCGTCAGGCGACTCCCAGCCCTTCAATACCAACGATGTCATGCGCTTCAAATCCCGCCATCTCGGCGAAATGGCGGCCGCGGTCGGCATAGTCGTGGAACTGGTCGAAACTCGGTGCGCCCGGCGACAGCAGGATGGTGCCGCCCACTGGCGTTATTTTCCGTGCACACGCGACGGCAGCAGCGAGATCGGCCATCTCCTCCACCTGCACGCCTGCATCACGCAGCGCGCGCGCGATCCGTGGGCCGTTCGCGCCCTGCGCCACGATGGCGTGCGGTGCATGGGCTTTCATGGCAGCCACGAAATCGCTCCAGTCAAGGCCACGATCATGACCACCGACGATCACGGTGACCGGGCGGCCTTCGAGAGTGGCCAATGCGGCCAGCGTGGCCTGTGGCGTCGTGCTGATCGAGTCGTTGATCCAGGCAAACCCATCGCGCTCGCCCAACGGCTGCAGGCGATGCGGCAGCGGACGAAAACTGGCCAGCGACTCGGCCGCAACCACGGCATCGAAACCCATTGCCTCCAGCGCCGTCAAAGCGGCGCAGGCGTTGAGCGCATTGTGTTCACCGGGTGCGCGGAGCCTGGAAATATCGAACACCTGCTGCGCGCCGCGGCGGATGAAGCCGCCTGTCACATGCCAGCCTTCGACCTGCCCGAACAGTCGCCGATGCGGATGCACGGCCGTACGTTCGAGCAAATAAGGTTGTCCTGCGTTCACCAGTAATTGCCTGGAGACGTCCGCCAGCTTGAGCTTGTCGGCGATATAACGTTCGCGCGAGCCGTGCCAGTCGAGATGCTCCTCGTAGAGACTGGTGATGACGCCCAGTTCCACCGGACCGGCGTCTGCGGTCTGGAAGCTCGACAGCTCGATCGCCCATAGCTCGGCCTCGGCATCCGCCAGTTCCAGCAAGGGCATGCCGATGTTGCCGGCCAGCGCCGTACGCACGCCGAGGCTGCGCGCAAGGTGCGCAAGCAAGGCGGTGGTCGTGCTCTTGCCCTTGGTGCCGGTAATGGCAACGACGCGTGCGTCGGGCCGCTCGGCGAACCACAGCGAGGTACCGGAGGTGATGCATACGCCGGCCTCCCGCGCAACGACCAGCGCCGGCTTGTAGGCGGAAATGCCTGGCGATTTCACCACCACGTCGAACGAGGACAGCGCGATGGCATCCGGCTCATGTCCACGCACCACGAGCGACGGATCAAACGATTGCGCGGAGGTTGTTTCGGCGTCGCTGCAAAACAGGGTTAGCGGTAGTTGCGGCAAGCGCGAACGGATCGCCGTGATGGCGGCGCGCCCTTCGCGACCAAAGCCCCAGACGGCAACGCGCCTGCCGTCGAGGTCAGCGATGCGCAGCAGTGGATTCACTCGAAGAACGCCAGCGCCGGCTGCAGGCGTGTCGGGATGCGATGCTCCGGCGAGGGCTGCAGCCAGGGCTCGATGGCGAGTTCGCTTTCATCGAGCTGCGGCAGGATCTCGCTGCGGAAGCGCGCGACCAATGCGTCTTCCTGCCACTCCGAACGCTGGCTCAGTGCATACATCGCCGCCCGCGCTTCGGCACCCTCGCCCACGCATTCAAACGGCTTGTGATCCTGGTATTCCAGCAGCGCGTCGAAGCCGGCGGCAAGGTTCTCATCGTCCAGCAGGTTGCGACCGAAGATCGAAAGCAGCCTCGGCTTGGCCAGGAATGGCGCCAGCGCGAGGAACACGAAGTGGCACTTCGGACACTGCCCGCACCAACGGTCTGCCGGCTTGGGGCCGAGGATCTTGAAGTTGCGGTTGCAACTGGAGAACGCATCGAAATACGGCGTGAGCTTGGCGAACGTGCGCGTCACCGCCAGTTCGGCGTACGGACGCAGCAGCGAGCAGTAGTCGAGATCGGCCGCCACATGCTGGTGCAGCCAATCGCCCATCAGCGCCTCGAAGGTGTAGCCCTTGCTCCACTGGTGGTTCACCAGCTGGCCTTCGTACTCCAGCGTGGCGGCGGACGCCGAACGCTCGTTGGCGAAGGCGATGCTGTCGTAGCCATACAGAATGGCGGCCACGGCAAGGATCGCCGAGTTCACCGCCGTCACCGGGATATGGCCATTCCAGGCACCCAGGCGGTTGAGCTCGAACAGGCCCGGCGCCAATTCGCGCTGGATATTGAGCGTGGGCAAGCCTGTGCGCTCGGCGCACGCAGCGATCAGCGGAGAATTGCCCACCCACACGGCGGTGGCTTCACCGTCGATGGATTTGATGGCTTCCACCGCCACCAGGGAATCCTTGCCACCGCCGATCGGCACCAGGGTGCGATGCGGCAGTCCAAGCACCTTGGCCTGGGGTTTGGCGGCAGCGCCACGCGAGTTTGCCGCTGTTTCCGAGCCAAGGCGCGGAAAGGCAATGCGGCCACGCAGGTCCAGCCCGTTGCGGTAGGCAAACTCGGCGAGGCCATGCAGATACAGCGCATCCAGCAGATTGGCGGTGGCGTCGTCCAGCGCACCACCAACGACCTCAAGGCGCGGCGGCACGCCTGCCTTGTAGTAGCTGACACCGGCGATCAGGTGCAGCAGCTTCAACGCCTCGTCGAAGGCGGCCTGGTGACCGGCGGGAATAGCCGGCGCGTTCGGGAAGCGCACGCGCTCGATCAGCTCTTCGCCGTGGTCGAAGGCATACACCAGCTCGGCCACGCCATCGGCGTAGCTGCAGCGCACGAAGCGGAATACCTGGGTCAGGCGGGGTTGGATGTGGATCGTCACGCTCAAGTCTCCGTCGACGCTACTCCCTCTCCCCTTCGGGCGACCCGAAGGTAGTCCCGTGGGAGAGAGGGTCGGGGTGAGCCACCTGAAGGTGGTAAAGGTCCGGGGCTTGCCAAAGCCTCCAGAATCACCTCAAGCACGCCTTCCATATTTTTCAGTACTTCATTGTTCCAGAAACGCAGCACGCTGTAGCCCATCACCTGCAGCTCAAGCGTCCGGCGCTCGTCGTAAATCACTTGCTCGCCATGCTGCCCACCGTCCAACTCCACAATCAAGTCCGCATCCGGGCAGACGAAATCGGCGATGCAAGGGCCGATTTCATGCTGACGGCGGAATTTCCAGCCTTGCAGGCGGCGATTTCGAAGTCGATGCCAGAGCAGTTGTTCGGCATCGGTTTGTTCGATACGCAGCTTGCGCGCTCGGTCTGCATTCAAACGCTGCATCCGTGAGCGTCCTTGGTTGTAGTTCTGCCGCGAGCACCCGCCCCTCTCCCCACAGGGGAGAGGGAGAAGTGCGTGGTTACTCCAGGATAATTTCCTCAGCCTCGTCCCGCAGGTTGTACGGCGAAGACATCACCTTGCCATACGCGCCAGCCTGGGCCACCAGCATCACATCGCCTTCCTGCGGCTCCGGCAGGCGGCGGTCGGTGCCGAGCACGTCGCCGCTTTCGCAGATCGGGCCCACCACCTGGAACAGCGCGGTGGCCGGTTCGTCGAGCCGCGTGAGGTTGACGATCTCGTGCCAGGCCTCGTACAGCGCAGGACGGATCAGGCTGTTCATGCCTGTGTCCACGCCGAGGTAACGGATGGTGCCGTTGCCCTTGCCCTTGGTCTGCGTGACGCGGGTCAACAGCACACCGGCCTCCGCCACCAGGTAACGGCCGGGCTCCATCCACAGCTTGTAATGTGGATAAGCTGCCTTCACCTCGCGCAACACCTTGTCCAGCGCGGCGATGTCCAGCCGCGCCTCACCCGGATGCGAGGGCACGCCAAGACCGCCGCCGATATCCAGGAAGGTCACGCTGCCGATGCGCTCGGCAATGCTGGCCAGCTGGCCATAGACCTCGCCCCAGTGCCCGTCGTCGAGGATGCCCGAACCCAGGTGCGCGTGCAGGCCGCGCACCGTGACGCCATGCGTGTCGGCCAGGCGCAGGCACGCATCCAATTGTTCCACCGGCAAGCCGAACTTGCTGCCGCTGCCGCCGGTGCGGACCTTCTCGTGATGGCCCAGGCCGCGGCCGAGATCAAGGCGCAGCACGACCTCGCGCCCGCGGAACAACTCGCCCCACTGCTCCAGCTGATAGATGGAATCCAGCGACAGCGTGGCGCGGGTAGTGAGTGCCCACTCGTAGTCTTCGCGCGGCGCGAAATTGGGCGTGAACAACAGCGGCGCGGATTCGGGCACCACCGCCATCACCGCCTTCAGCTCGCCCGGCGATACGCACTCGAAACCGAAGCCCTCTTCCGCCAGCGCCTTGAGGATGGCCGGATGCGTGTTGGCCTTCACCGCGTAATGCAGGCGATCGACGGCCGCCAGCGTCTTGAGCTCACGCGCCTGCTGACGCACGGTCGGCAGGTGATAGACGTAACGCGGGGTCCGCTCGGCGCCCAGCTTAAGCAGGTCGCCGCGTCGGCCATCGCGCCACCATGACGCCGTCGGCGGCAACACGTCACCGCTGCCATATAGGGCCTGCCAGCTCGGACCGAACAGCGCGCTGTCGTCGGTGCGCAGCGCGCCCGCCGTGATCAGCAGCTCATGCAGATGCGGCAGCAGTTCGTCGACGACGTTCTCGTCCACCACGAAGGTGAGATTGAGGTTGTTGGATGACTGCGAAATCATGTGCACGCGCAGCTGGCCGAACTCGGCAAGCACACCGGACAGCGTGTGCAGCATCGAACGCATGCCACGGCCCACCAGGGTGATGGCCGCACACGGCGCAATCACCTTCACGCGGCACACCTTGGCGAGATCACTGGCCAGCGCGGCGAGTGCGTCGGAGTCGAGCAGGTTCTCGGTGGGATCGAGCGAGACCGTCACGTTGGTTTCGGCCGAACCAATCATGTCCACCGACAGGCCGTGCTGCTTGAAGTGCGCGAACACGTCGGCGAGAAAGCCGACCTGCTGCCACATGCCCACCGATTCCATCGACACCAGGGTGATGCCCTTGCGCGCGCTGATCGCCTTGACGCTGGGCGCGTGCTCGCGCACCTCCGGGCCGATGAGGGTGCCTTCCAGCTCGGGCCGGTTGGTGTCCTTGATCAGCAGCGGCACGCGCGGCTCGCGCAGTGGCGACAGGCAACGCGGATGCAGCACCTTGGCGCCGGTGGAGGCGATTTCCTGGGCTTCCTCGTAGTCCAGTCGCTGCAGCAGGCGCGCGCTTGGCACCTGGCGAGGATTGGCGGTGAACATGCCCGCCACGTCGGTCCAGATTTCCACCCGTTGCGCCTTCAACAGCGCGCCGAAGTACGAGGCGGAGGTGTCCGAACCGCCGCGTCCGAGCAACACCGTGCGGCCCTGCGATTCACGCGCGATGAAGCCTTGCGTGATGAACACGTCACCCAGGTTGGCGAGCCGCGCATTAAGCGCCGGGTCCGGCTTGCACTCGACCATTGCCGAGAGCAGTTTGGTGCGCTCGTTCTGGTTGGGCAGTGCGATGGCCGAGAGGCAATCTCGTGCATCCAACCACTGCGTGGCGAGGCCGCTGTGGGTGAGGAACGCCGAGCCCAGCGCACTGGACATCAGCTCACCGTGCCCCTGCACCAACGCCGACCAGGCCAGCTCGCCCAGCAGCGACGGGCCGTCTTCGGCCAGCTGCGCAAGCTCCGCCAGACGGGCGCCCAAGGTGTCCGGAACCGCCAGCTGCATGTGATCGAGCAGGTCGTAATGACGCTGCGCGATCGCCTTGGCAGCCTCGATGCGTTTGCCCTTGTCTTCCTGTGCGCACAGTTGTTTGAGTGCGTCGGTGATGCCGGAGAGCGCCGAAACGACAACGAGCACGCGGGCGCCTTCGGCGCGGCGGCTGGCTACCAGCTCCAGAATGTTCTGCCAGCGAGGCAGGGTGGCGACACTGGTGCCGCCAAACTTCATCACGATCCAGGATGCGTCAGCGGGAAGCGACGCGGGGCTTTGCGGGTTCACGAGTACCTTCGTTGGTGGTTGGGGAAGACAATCGGGTGAGTGTTGCGCCGCAGCAGGCGGAATGCAACTGTCGCAGGCGATGGACGTTTGGATGGCTAAATGCGGCTGCGCATGGCACCGCGAAGAACTCCCTCTCCCCTCCGGGGAGAGGGCTGGGGCGAGGGGCCGGGGCGTGCGCCGCGCAACGCTCTCGCAAGCACCCGCCCCTCACCTCGATCCTCTCCCCGCAGGGGAGAGGAAGCAGATCTTCAGGCCACCACCACGGGGATTTTCCCGATGCGCGCCTGCCATTCTTTCGGACCCGTCTGGTGCACAGACGTACCCGCCGAGTCGACGGCGACGGTCACCGGCATGTCCTGCACTTCGAACTCGTAGATCGCTTCCATGCCCAGATCGGCGAAGCCGACGACGCGCGAGGCCTTGATCGCCTTGGACACCAGGTACGCCGCGCCGCCCACGGCCATCAGGTACACCGACTGGTGCTTCTTGATCGCCTCGATGGCGGCCGGGCCACGCTCGGCCTTGCCGACCATGCCCAGCAGACCGGTCTGCGCCAGCACCTGCTCGGTGAACTTGTCCATGCGGGTGGCCGTGGTCGGGCCGGCAGGACCCACCACCTCGTCACGCACCGGATCGACCGGGCCGACGTAGTAGATGAAGCGACCCTTGAAATCGACCGGCAGCGGCTCGCCCTTGTTGAGCATGTCGACCATGCGCTTGTGCGCGGCGTCGCGCCCGGTGAGCAGCTTGCCGTTGAGCAGCAGCACTTCGCCCGGCTTCCAGCTGGCCACGTCCTCGCGGGTAACGGTGTCGAGGTTCACGCGACGGCCCTTGCTGGCGTCGTAGGTGAGCTTGGGCCAGTCTTCCAGCGATGGCGGATCGAGCATCACCGGACCCGAACCATCCAGCGTGAAGTGCGCGTGGCGCGTGGCGGCGCAGTTGGGGATCAGCGCAACCGGCAGGTTGGCCGCATGGGTCGGGTAGTCCTTCACCTTGATGTCGAGCACGGTGGTGAGACCGCCCAGGCCCTGCGCACCGATGCCCAGCGCATTGACCTTCTCGTACAGCTCGATGCGCAGCTCTTCGGCGCGGTTCTCCGGGCCACGGGCGATCAGGTCCTGGATGTCGATCGGCTCCATCAGCGCTTCCTTGGCCAGCAGCATCGCCTTCTCGGCGGTGCCACCGATGCCGATGCCCAGCATGCCCGGCGGGCACCAGCCGGCGCCCATGGTCGGCACGGTCTTGATGACCCAGTCGACGATGGAGTCGGACGGGTTGAGCATGGCGAACTTGGACTTGGCCTCCGAACCGCCGCCCTTGGCCGCGACGATCACATCGACGGTGTTACCCGGCACGATCGAGACGTTGATGACGGCAGGCGTGTTGTCCTTGGTGTTGGTGCGCTTGCCAGCCGGGTCGGCCAGCACGCTGGCGCGCAGCTTGTTGTCCGGATCGTTGTAGGCGCGGCGCACGCCCTCGTTGATCATGTCCTCCAGCGACATCGTCGCGTCCCACTGCACGTTCATGCCGACCTTGACGAACACCGTCACGATGCCGGTGTCCTGGCACAGCGGACGGTGGCCTTCGGCGGCCATGCGCGAGTTGATCAGGATCTGCGCCATCGCGTCCTTCGCGGCCGGCGACTCCTCGCGCTCATAG
>NZ_DASRZX010000066.1:0-55096 GCF_035685885.1 Dyella sp.
CCGCATTCGCATGCCATACCCACGTTTTGCCGCGCTTCCCGGCGGCAACCATCGCGCACTGGGTGCGCTCCTACATGCAGTTATGCGTCGCCATTGGTGGCAGAGGACATCGTTGCCTGCGGGCCGGTCGCCCGCATTCGCATGCCATACCCACGTTTTGCCGCGCTTCCCGGCGGCAACCATCGCGCACTGGGTGCGCTCCTACATACAGTTATGCGTTGCCATTGGTGGCAGAGGACATCGCCTCTGAATATTTGTCCGCTTCGCACAACAGCCAGTCGCGAAAGATGCGAAGGCCTGCGTGATCGCGTGCATGCTCGGGATACACGAGGAAATAGGCTTCGGGAATCTGCTGGTAACGCTTGCCCAGCACCTTGAGCAGCCCGGCTTCGACCAACGGTCGCGCCATCACCATGCGGCCCAGCGCCACGCCCATGCCTTCCAGCGCGCCGCGCTGCAAGGCATCGGTGTTGTCGAAATGCGCCACGTAGCGAGCAGGCGGCTGGCTGCCGGACGCAGCGAACCAGTCCTGCCAGCGACCACCGGGGTCGCCAAGCAGCGGCCATTGGCTCAGGTCATTCGGATCGGCGCCCTCCATGCGTTCCAGCAAGGCGGGCGACGCGATGGGCGCAATCCACTCGCCGAACAGTCGTTCGGTGACGAGACCGGGCCAGGGACCGCGTCCATAACGCATGGCGGCATCGACCGGATCGCGCTCGAAATTGACCAGCTCGACGCTCGATTGCAGATTGAGCTCCAGCTCCGGATGCGCCGACACCAGCCGCGCCAGCCGGGGCACCAGCCAGCTCGACATCACGCCGGGAATGGCGCTGAACGTCAGCGCGTTCTCGCGGCGGCAACGAAAGCCGGCCATGGCGCGGTCGATGCCTTCGAAGTGATGGCTCACTGCTTCCATCAGGCGCCGCCCCTCGGCGGTAAGCTGCACGCCGCGCGGGCCCCGTTCGAACAGGCGACGTTCCAGTCGCTGCTCCAGCTGTCGCACCTGGTGGCTGAGCGCGCTGACGGTGAGGTTGGCCTGCTCGGCGGCGCGGGAAAGATTACCCAGACGTGCGACCTGCACGAACTGTTGAAGGAGGTCCAGCGAGACACGGGCCATCTGAAATTCCTTTCAAGGCTGGCTTGCGAATATATCGCTTTTGCAACAGATGCGAGGCACCTATCTTGAGCGCCCTACCAAACGACAGGAGGATGTCATGAGCTCGCTCTGGACCAATCT
The DNA here is from genome assembly GCF_035685885.1 of Dyella sp. Classification (GTDB taxonomy): domain Bacteria; phylum Pseudomonadota; class Gammaproteobacteria; order Xanthomonadales; family Rhodanobacteraceae; genus Dyella. The sequence goes on from NZ_DASRZX010000066.1 coordinate 1,238, forward strand.
GTTGTTCCTGCACGGACATATTGCCGACCTGGAGCTTGCCCGCCGGCTGGCCGATATCAGCCCGCCTTCGCTTCCTTCCGGCAAGCGGACGGGAAGCGAGACGGTGCTTCCGGGCTCCCCGCCCCAAACCAACGCACTTGCGCTGGGACAGGCCTTGGTCAACGTCATTCAAAGCAGACAGCCCCAACCGGCGGCGCCGGGGACGGCGCCGCGCAATCCCCTCAAAGGCTGGCGGATGGTAACTGCACGTTGACGGGCGCACCCAGGTCTTCCGAGGAATGCCCCTCGACCACGCTGTACTGGCCACCGCGTATCACCCAGGCATGCCTGCCCGGATCGAAATCGGCGAGCAGGCGACGTTCCAGCGGAATGCTGAGCTCGCGCTGCTCGCCCGGCTTGAGGAACACCTTGGAGTAACCGGCAAGGCGCCGGGCCTTTGCACCCGGCACCTGCACGTAGACCTGCGCCACTTCGGCACCAGCGCGTGCGCCGGTGTTGCGCACGGTGACGGTGGCCTGCACGTTTCCGTTGTCACTGGACACCTTCAACGCGCCATGCTCGAACGTGGTGTAGGAGAGGCCGTAGCCGAACGGAAACAGCGGCTTGATGCCACGCGACTGGAACCAGCGGTAGCCCACGTCGGCGCCGTCGATGTTGTAGTCGACCGACTCCGGCGGCGTACCGCCCATCGTGGCGGGAAGCTCGGGGCGCGGCAGCTGTGACACATCGCGCGGCCAGCTGATCGGCAGACGACCCGACGGGTTGACCTTGCCCGACAACAGATTGGCGATCGCGTTGCCGCCATCGCCGCCGGGATACCAGGTTTCCAGCACGGCGCCGACCTGCTCCAGCCACGGCAGCGCTACCGGGCCGTTGTTTTCCAGCACCACCACGGTGCGGGGATTAGCCTTGGCGACCGCCTCCACCAGCGCGTCTTGCCCGTCGGGCAGCGCGAGATCCGCAGCGTCCACCGATTCGGCCGCCCACTTCTGCACGAACACTACGGCCACCTGCGATTTGGCGGCGAGCGCGGCGGCGGCCGCGACATCATTGCCGTCGGCGTACTGCACGTTGGCTTTCGGCGCCACCGTGCGGATGCCCTTGAGTGGCGGATACGGGTGATACATCACCGGGCCCGGCCAGGTGGTGGGTGCCAGTCCAGGCACGGCGTTGCCGCCCATCGCCGTCACCAGCGAGGAACCGCCGCCGGCAAGCACGCCCTTGTCGGCATGCGCGCCGATCACGGCAACGGATTGGAGCCTGGAAATATCCAGCGGCAGCAGATTGTCCTGGTTGCGCAACAACACCGCGCCGGCTTCCAGTGTTTCGCGTGCCACCGCCAGGTTCGCCTTGCTGTCGATCGGCGCCTTCTTCGCAGGATGCTCGAACAGGCCTGCGGCAAACGCGCTGCGCAGGATGCGCTGCACCATGTCATCGATGCGCGCCTGCTTCACTTCGCCCTTGGCCAGCGCCCGGCGCAGCGGCGCATCGAAATACACTTCCTTGTCGAAGATTTCGCCCGCCGACTCCTGGTCGAGGCCGGCATTCACGGCCTTGGCCGCGCTGTGCACGCCGCCCCAGTCGGACATCACAAAGCCCGGATAAGCCCAGTCGCGCTTGAGCACCTGATTCATCAGGTAGTCGTTCTCACACGCCCAGTCGCCGTTGACCTTGTTGTACGAACACATCACCGAACCGGGCTTGCCGCGCTCGATGGCGATCTCGAACGCGAGCAGGTCCGACTCGCGCATGGCCTTTTCGCTGATCTGCGAGCTGATGGTGTTGCGGCCGGTTTCCTGATCGTTGAGCGCGTAGTGCTTGATGGTGGACACCACGTGCTGGCTTTCGATGCCGCGGATGGTCTCGGCCACGATAGTGCCGGCCAGCAGCGGATCTTCACCCGCGTACTCGAAGTTGCGCCCGTTGCGCGGCTCGCGCATCAAGTTGATGCCGCCCGCCAGCAGGATGTTGAAGCCCTTGTTGTGCGCTTCATTGCCGATCATCGCGCCGCCGCGGAAAGCGACCTTCGGATCCCAGCTCGCCGCGGTGACGGGACCGGCGGGCAACGGCGTGGCGCTGTCACCCGGACGCATGCGCGTGGAACTGGCCACGCCCAGGCCCGCGTCACTTTCCGTCAGCGCGGGAATGCCCAGGCGATCAATTGGCGGCACGTAACCGGCGGAGGCCTGCGCGCCCTTCGGGAACGGCTTGTTGGCAGGACGATCGGGGCCCGCGTAGTAGCTGCGGAGCAACTGGAATTTTTCATCCAGCGTCAATTGCGACACCAGCAGTTTGGCGCGTGCATCCGGCGACAGCGCGGCATCGCTCCACGGACGATTCGCAGGTTGTTGCTGCGCAACCGCCGCGCCCATCCACGTACACAAGCCCATCACGATCGCGCACCGCAGTGCATTCGCAGCCTTGCCCTTCATCCGCATTCCTCCGCTGTTGGCGTTGCCGCGCTCGCCTCGGCATCACGCGGGCGACGCGTATACTCGGGTGTCTCGAATGCCCGAGTATGCACGAAGCACGCCCTCTCTTCATCGAACGCGGAGCACATCCATGTCATTTCGCCCCCTTGGCCGCTCGCCGCTTTCCGTCGCACCACTCGCCTTTGGCGGCAATGTGTTTGGCTGGAGCGTGGACGAGCAGCGCTCGTTCGAACTGCTCGATGCATTCGTCGACGCGGGTTTCAACCTCATCGATACGGCGGACGTCTATTCGGCGTGGGTGCCCGGCAATCGCGGTGGCGAATCGGAAACCATCATCGGCAAATGGCTCAAGCGCAGCGGCAAGCGCGACAAGGTGGTGATCGCCACCAAGGTGGCCAAATGGACGGAGCACCGAGGGCTGTCGCCAGTGAACATCCACCAGGCGGTGGAAGGGTCGCTCAAGCGCCTGCAGACCGATTACATCGACCTCTACCAGGCGCATGAAGACGACGCGAGCGTTCCGCTGCACGAAACACTGGGTGCGTTCGCCACGCTGATCGAGCAGGGCAAGGTGCGCGTGATCGGCGCGTCCAACTACGGCGCCGAGCGCTTCGGCGAAGCGCTGGCCGTCGCCGCGGAACAGGGATTGCCGCGCTACGAAACGCTGCAGCCGGAATACAACCTGATGAGCCGCAAAGGCTACGAGAAAGACCTCGAACCCCTGGTCACCTCGCAGCACATTGGTGTGATCAACTACTACGCGCTGGCCAGCGGCTTCCTCAGCGGCAAGTACCGCAATGAGGACGATCTTGCGAAGAGCGCGGCGCGTGGCGGCTCGGTGCGCAAGTACCTCAACGGCCACGGCCTCGGCGTGCTGGCCGCGCTGGACAAGGTGGCCGGCGACCACGGTGCAACACCGGCGCAGGTAGCGTTGGCGTGGCTGATTGCACGGCCCAGCGTCACGGCACCCATTGCCAGCGCCACAAGCATTCCGCAACTCAAGGAACTGGTTGGTGCGGTGGAGCTGCAGTTGAGCCGGGATGAGATGGCGTTGCTGGATCAGGCGAGCGCGTGAGTGATGGATGGTGGCGGCCGGGATCGCGCACTGGGTGCGCTCCTGCAAGAGCGCGTCACCGTTCCGACGGGTTGCATCGGCTGACGAGCGTTGCTGCAGGAGCGCACCCAGTGCGCGATGGCCAACCTCACGGTTGCGCCGGCGCCGCGGCCTCCGTATCACTGCCGTCGGGGGCCTCGACCTGGTAGCCCTTCGCCTTGAGCCGGGCGATCAGGCCTTTCGGTGACAACACGTCCTCCATCGGCAACATGGCGAAGGTTTGCGCGTTGGCGTTGAGTGCCTGTTCGGCCGCATCCATCCACATGCCTTCGGCCTTCTGCTTCACGTCGCTGAAACCCAGCTGTTTGGCGAAGCCCGCTTCCGTGACGGCGGCGATGCACGCCTCGCGCTGGTCGTTCATCGGCAGGCTGCGCAGCAGGTCGATGTCTCCCGTCGCCCAGGCATTGGCGCGCTCGGTGATGCGGCCCATGTCGCGCTCCACCGTATCCAGCGTGCGGCCGAAGCATTCGCGGTCATCCATGGGCGACGACTTGAACGTCTTCACCGCATCCCGCGGCTGGTCGACCAGCATGGTGTAGCGCGCGGTCACGAACTTCACGTTGTGCTTCTTGGCGAGGTCGCGCACGGTGTCCTTCACGCCACCGGAGGCGGTCATGCCGTGGCGCTTGATCGCCTTGTCGTAGAGTTCCACCGCCGCGAATATCGGACGCCATTCTTCAATGCCGCGATCGCTGCCGATGTATTGCTGCTTGAGCGTCAGCCAGCGCGCGTAGTCGGGCGCGGGCACCAGCTGCTGCAGCTTCTGCCCGTCGGGGTTCTTGCGCGCACCAATCAGCGACGGCAGCAGGAACAGCTTGCCGAAGAAGTTGGTCTTGGGCTTGAGCGCGATCGAAGGCGGACCAAGCACTTCCTGCGAACTGGCGATGGTCTGCTCCACGTCGCCCGCCTTCCATTGCATGCGATCGGGCAGCGGCGACAAAGTGCCCAAGACCCACATCACGTGGTCGCCCTTGCTGACGCGCCACAAGCCCGGGCCCGGCTGCTCGCCGCTGACCGTCACTGCCTCCAGGTTGGTGACCTGCGACGACGATGCGGCCGCTGGGGCTGGTGCCTGCTGCGCGTGGGCTGGGGCACCAAGCGCTAGAGCGAGCGGGGCTACCAGCCAGTGGCGGGACAGCGAAGGGACGACCTTTCGGTTCATCGCAACGGATTCCTGTGCTGAAGGCCGCATTGTGACCGCTTACGCGTGAAGGCAGTTCCGCGCAGCCGCTTGCCGTTCAGTGAACGTGTTGCGTGGCATCCCGCCATCGCGACTGCAGGAACGCATCCAGTGCGCGACGATCCCACGAAGCAGCAACCCTGATGCCCTGCGGTCGCGCACAGGGTGCGCTCCCACATCAACATCCAGACGGCCAGTGCAAAGAAGACCGCTTGCGCGGCCTTCCTTGCAACCCGATCAAAGCTTCCAGTCCATCAACCCAGCGTCGCCAGCGCGTCGTTGAGTGTCTTGCTCGGACGCATGGCCTTGCTCACCAGGTCCAGGTTCGGGTGGTAGTAGCCCTGGATGTCGACGGGCTTGCCTTGGGCCTCGTTCAACTCACCCACGATGACCGTCTCGTTCTCGGTCAACAGCTTGGCCAGCGGTGCGAACTTCGCCTTGAGCTTGGCGTCGTCGCTCTGCTCGGCCAGCGCCTGCGCCCAGTACATGGCGAGGTAGAAGTGGCTGCCGCGGTTGTCCAGCTCACCCACCTTCCGTGCCGGCGACTTGTTGTTGTCGAGGAACTTGCCGGTGGCCTGGTCCAGCGTCCTGGCCAGCACGCGGGCATCGGCGTTGTCGTAGCGGTTGGCCAGGTGCTCCAGCGACGCGGCCAGCGCGAGGAACTCGCCCAGCGAATCCCAACGCAGGCAATCCTCTTCCAGAAACTGCTGCACGTGCTTGGGCGCCGAACCGCCCGCACCCGTCTCGAACAGGCCGCCACCGGCCATCAGCGGCACGATGGAGAGCATCTTGGCGCTGGTGCCCAGCTCCATGATCGGGAACAGGTCGGTGAGGTAGTCGCGCAGCACGTTGCCGGTCACCGAGATGGTGTCCTGGCCCTTGCGGATGCGCTCCAGCGAGAACTTGGTGGCGTCCACCGGCGACAGCGTGCGGATGTCCAGGCCACTGAGGTCGTGGTCCTTGAGGTAACGCTCGACCTTGGCGATCACCTGGCGATCGTGAGCGCGGTTCGCGTCGAGCCAGAACACGGCGGGCGTGTTGCTGAGACGCGCGCGCGTCACGGCAAGCTTCACCCAGTCCTGGATCGGCGCGTCCTTGGTCTGGCACGTGCGCCAGATGTCGCCCGCTTCCACCGGCTGCTCCAGCAGCACGTTGCCGGCCTCGTCGATCACCTTGACCACGCCGTCGGCGGCGATCTGGAAGGTCTTGTCGTGCGAGCCGTATTCCTCGGCGGCCTGCGCCATCAGGCCCACGTTGGGCACGGAGCCCATGGTGGCCGGATCGAACGCGCCATTGGCCTTGCAGTCCTCGATCACCACCTGGTACACGCCGGCGTAGCTGCGATCGGGGATCACCGCCTTGGTGTCCTGCAGCTTGCCTTGCGCATTCCACATGCAACCGGAGTCGCGAATCATCGCGGGCATCGACGCATCGACGATCACGTCGCTGGGCACATGCAGGTTGGTGATGCCCTTGTCCGAGTTCACCATCGCCACGCCCGGGCGCTTGGCGTACTCGGCCTTGATGTCGGCCAGGATCTCGTCCTGCTTGGCCTGCGGCAGCGAACCCAGGCGCGCATACAGGTCGCCGATGCCGTTGTTCGGCTCGAAGCCCACGCCCTTGAGCGCGTCGGCGTGCCTGGTCAGCACGTCCTTGTAGAACTCATTGACGACGATGCCGAACATGATGGGATCGGACACCTTCATCATGGTGGCCTTCAGGTGCAGCGAGAACAGCACGTCTTGCTTCTTGGCGTCCTCGATCTGCGCATCGATGAAGGCAGCCAGCGCCTTGCGGCTCATCACGGCGGCGTCGATGATCTCGCCGTCCTTCAGCGAGGTCTTTTCCTTGAGCACCTTGCTGGTGCCGTCCTTGCCGAACCATTCGATCTTGACGTTGGTGGCCTTGGCGACCACGGCGGATTTTTCGCTGCCGTAGAAGTCACCGCCGTCCATGTGCGCGACGTGCGTCTTCGAGTCCTTGCTCCACGCGCCCATCTTGTGCGGATGCTTGCGTGCGTAGTTCTTCACCGAAAGCGGGGCGCGGCGATCCGAATTGCCTTCGCGCAGCACCGGATTCACCGCGCTGCCCTTCACCTTGTCGTAGCGCGCCTTGATGTTCCACTCGCTGACGTCCTTCGGGTCTTCCGGATAGTCCGGCAGCGCATAGCCCTGGCCCTGCAGTTCCTTGATCGCGCTTTTCAGCTGCGGCATCGAGGCGCTGATGTTGGGCAGTTTGATGATGTTGGCGTCCGGCGTGGTCGCCAGCTGGCCCAGCTCGGCGAGATCGTCGGCGATCTTCTTGTCCTCGGGGAGGATGTCCGGGAACTGGGCGATGATGCGGCCCGACAGCGAGATGTCGCGTGTTTCCACGGCAATGCCGGCGGTGGCGGTGAAGGCCTTGACGATCGGCAGCAGCGACTGCGTGGCGAGGTACGGCGCTTCGTCCGTGAGCGTGTAAATGATCTTCGGCGTGTTCGACATGGTCTGCTAGAGCCTCTCTTGCAACGGCAGTTCGGGATGGGAGCACGCCACCGGCCGGAAAGCCGAGATGGCACGACACCCGCAGTTCTTGTGGCGCCCGGCTTCGCTGAGAAGACCGGACGATGCCCGCGAAATCTTCCCATTGTCGCGTTTTCACCGAACCGGGAAAAGTTGCCGCGGGCCCGCGCCTTGCGGCGCGAAGCAACCAAGCATGGGGACGGAGGTCTGCGAAAACCAGTACGGAAACCGCTACGTACGGCAACGTATGGCAGGCAGTGGCCTGATGCCGCGCAGAATCAGGCAAGCACCGGATAAGGAAAGGGCGCGACATCGCCGCGCCCTTTCGCAGGGGATCATGGCAAGCGGGTTACTTCACCGAGAAGTCCTTGCTCCCCGCGGGCTGCCCGTTCAAAGAGATCTCGACCTTGTAGTTGCCGGCTGGCCAGCCGTCCGGCTTGGTGATCTCGAACGACGTGGTCGCCGGGCCCATCGGGGCGATGGACTTGCTGTCCTCCTTCACCGTCTGGCCATCCTGATAGGTCCATTTGGCGGCAAGGGTCGCCGTGCCGCTGCCGCTGGTGTTCACGGCTGCGTAGATCGGGTCTTTCGGAGTGAAGCTGGTGGTCGCGGTGGTGACCTTCTGGTCCGCACCGACGGCGCTGCCAAGGTCGATGGAAGCGACAGTGACGGCCTCCGGGGCCGCCGGGGCTGCCGCTACGGGCGGCGGGGTGGTGTCCGCGGGTGGCGTGGCCGCTTCTTCCTTCTTGCCACAGCCGCCAAGGGCGAGGCTGGCCGCCAGCGCGAATGCCGTCACAGTGGAAATGCGGTTGAGCTTCATGCGTCCTCCTCAGGCCTTGGCCGGAATTTTCAGGACCTGACCCGGCTTGATCAGGTCAGGATTGCTAAGCTGATCGCGATTGGCGTCGAAGATCTGTTGCCATGCGTTGGCATTGCCATAGACGTGCTTGGCGATCTTGGAAAGGCTGTCACCCGACTGGACCGTGTAGGTCTGCGTCTGGGCAGGTGCGTCGGGCGCGGTCGATACGACCTCGCTCTGCACATTGCTGAAATCGGCCTTGGGCGCGTCGGGCGCCGTGGACTGGACCGTGCTCTGTACGTTTGAGAAGTCAGGCTTGCCCGTTTCGTTGCCCATCGAACGCTCCTCCGTCCCGAAAGGAGCGATCAGTGTTACCGACGGCATGGTTAACGGGCTGTGATCGCTCGCGTGACGGATTCAGCCATCCGATGGCTGCCACCGAACAGGATCAGGACTGTGACAGTGCCTGTTGGGTACGGACGCCGGCACGGCGACGCGCGCGCCATGCCTGGAAGCGGTCGCCCAGGCACGAGAAGATCACATAGAGCGCCGGCGTGCTGAGCAAGGTCAGGCTCTGCGAGATGATCAGGCCACCGATCAGTGCGATACCGAGCGGACGGCGCAGGTCCGAGCCCTCGCCGAGACCGACCGCGATGGGCACCGCGGCGAGAATGGCCACCATGGTGGTCATCATGATCGGGCGGAAGCGCACCATGCACGCCTCGTAGGCAGCCTCCATCGCGCTGAGCCCATGCTCGCGCCGCGCCACCAGCGCGAAGTCGATCATCATGATCGCGTTCTTCTTCACGATGCCGATCAGGAGTACCAAGGCGATCTGTGCAATCACCGAGAGCTCGGTGTCGGTAATCCACAGCGCCAACAACGCACCCACGCCCGCGGCAGGCAAGGTGGACAGGATCGTCACCGGGTGGATCAGGCTCTCGTACAGCATGCCCAACACGATGTAGACCACCACCACGGCGCCGAGCAGCAGCAGCAGCATGCCGCTCTGCGATTGCTGGAAGCGCCGGAAATCACCGCCGATATTGATGCGGATATCGCCCGGCAGGCGCATCTGCCGACCGGTCTGCTGGATGATCTCCAGGGCCTCACCCATGCTCACGTTCGGCGCGAGATTGAAGCTCATGCTCATTACCGTGTACTGGTTTTCATGCGTGATCTGCGTGGGTGCGAGACCGGGCTCCTGACGCGCGAAAGCGGTGAGCGGCACCATCGCGCCACTGTTGCTTTTCACGTAGACCGCGTTGATGGCCGCGGGCGTGGCGGTCTGGTTCGGCAGCGCGTTCACCACCACCTTGTACTGGTTGAGATCGGAATAGATCGTGCTGATCTGGCGCTGGCCGAATGCGTTGTACAACGCACCGTCGATGGTGCCGATACCCACGCCCAGGCGCGCGGCCTTGTCGCGATCGATCACGATGTTCTGCTGCAGGCCGGCATCGTCGATGTCGCTGCCGACATCCTTGAGCTTGGGATTCTTCTTAAGCTCGGCCACCAGCTTGGGCAACCAGGCCTGCAATTCGTCCGGGTTGTCGCCCTGCAGCGAGACCTGATACTGCGCGCCCTGGCTGGAGCCGCCGCCGCCGAAGCTGGGCAGATCCTGGATGGGACGCAGGCGCACGTTGAGGTCGGGATAACGCGCGGCCTTCGCACTCAGTCGCGCCAGCGCGGTGAAGGTGTCGTCCTTGCGACCTTGCGCATGCGTCTTCAGCTCGATATCGAAGGTGCCCGACGCGCCCTGTCGACTGCTGCCCAGGCGCGAACCCACGCGCGCCACATCACGATCCTTCAGCAGCATGTCGATCAGGCGCTGCTGACGGGCCCGCGCATCCTGGAACGACACCGTGGCGCCGGAGGTGGCGCGGCCGCGGATCAGTCCGGTGTCCTGCGCCGGGAACAGGCCCGTCTTCACCACGCCGAACAGGAACACCGTCGCCACGATCAGCACCAGCGGCGTCAGCGAAAATGCCAGCGCGTGCTTGAGCGAAAACTTCAGTGCCCGCGAATAGAGGCCGATCAGGCCGGACTGGAACTTGTCCAGCGCGATGCCGAGCCGCGAAGTCGGCTGCTCCGAATCGTGGCCCGTGAGGAATTGTCCGCACAGGGAACTGGTGAGCGTGAGCGAGACCAGCGCAGACACGATGATCGCCGCCACCAGCGTAATGGTGAATTCCTTGAAGAACAGGCCCGTGATGCCGCCCATGAACAACAGCGGCACGAACACCGCCACCAGCGAGGCGGTGATCGACACGATCGTGAAGCCGATCTCGCGCGCGCCGGTCAATGCGGCATCCATGCGCGTCATGCCCTGGTCGATGTGGCGCACGATGTTCTCGATCACCACGATCGCATCGTCCACCACGAAGCCGATCGCGATCACCAGCGCCAGCAGGGTGAGGTTGTTGAGCGTGAAGCCGAGGACGTACATCACGATCGCCGCGCCGGCGAGCGACAACGGCACGGCGGCGGTCGCGATCAACGTGGGCGCGAGGCGACGCAGGAACAGCGCCATCGTCAGCATCACCATCAGCAGGCTGATCAGCAGCGTGGCCTGCACTTCGTGCAGCGAGGCGCGGATGGTCGGCGTGCCGTCGAAATACGGCGTGAGCGTGGTGCCCGGCTGCAGGTACGCGCGCAACAGCGGCACGGCATCCTTCACGCGGTCCACGGTGCCGATGATGTTCGCCGTGGACTGGCGGTACACATACATCAGGATGGCCGGCTTGCCCTGGAACCATGCGGCCTGGTACGCGTCCTGTGTACCGTCGTACACCTTGGCCACGTCGGAGAGGCGCACGGGCACGCCGCTGTTGGAGGCGATCACCAGGCTGGCGAAGTCATCCGCCGTGTGCAGTGAATCGTTCGCCGTTACCGACATGGTGGTCTTGCCGTCGGAGAGAAAGCCCTGCGGCGAGGTGACATTGGCCGCAGTGAGCGCATTGCGCAGCTGGTCGGGCGAAAGACCGAGCGCGTTCAACTGGCGCAGGTTCACGTCGACACGGATGGCCGGCGTGGCGGCGCCGAGGATGTCCACTTCCGACACGCCTTCGATCTGGCGCAGGCGCTGTGCCAGCAGCGAATCGGCCACGTCGTAAAGGTCGCGTGCGGATTGCGTGTCCGAGGTCAGCGCGAACGCGATGATCGGATCGTCGTTCGGGTTGGCCTTCTGGTAGCTCGGCGGCGCATTGAGGCCGGTGGGCAAATCCGATTGCGCGGCGTTGATGGCCGCCTGCACATCGCGCGCGGCGGCGTCGAGATCACGGCCTGCATTGAACATCAGGAACACGAACGTACTGCCCAGCGAGCTGGACGAACGCATGGTGTCGATGCCCGCGACCTGGCCGAGATGGCGCTCCAGTGGTGCCGCCACGGTGGACGCCATGGTGCCCGCGCTGGCGCCCGCCTGGCTCGCCTGCACGAAGATCACCGGGAACGTCATGTTCGGCAACGCGGCCACGCCCAGCAGCACGTAGCAGATCAGGCCTATCGCGAAAACACCCATGGCCAGCAGTGACGTGCCGATGGGGCGGCGGATGAAGGGACCGGAAATGTTCATGCCATCGACAAGCCAGGAAAGTCGCTCCATTCAAGGAGCCGTTCGGAACGCCACGCGGGCGCAAGGAATGGACGTATATACCGCACAACGTCTACACAACGCATGACGGGGAGTTTGGTTGAACCGAACAGGCTCTTGTGTAGGAGCGCACCCAGTGCGCGATCGGGCTTCGCATCAACGGAGCAACACGGCACTCTAGTGATGATTCAGGTGACTGCATCATCACCCTGTTGGCTTTTCGCGCACTGGGTGCGCTCCTACAGACACAGCCGATCCCGAAAACGCCGAAAGGGGCGCGCCGTGTCGGCCGCGCCCCTCCAGTGATTTCGCAAAGGCCCGGGTTGTCCCGGGCCGGTGTTCGACTCACATCGCTCCCCGTGTCTGGGCCTTGGCGAGTGCGCGCTGTTCGCGGCGCTCGCGTAGCCAGTCGGAGAAACGTTCCATGTAGAGATAGATCACCGGCGTGGTGTACAGCGTCACCAGCTGCGAAAGCAGCAGGCCGCCCACGATGGAGACGCCCAGCGGACGGCGCAGTTCCGCGCCGATGCCATTGCCCAGCGCCAGCGGCAGTGCACCGAGCATGGCCGCCGCGGTGGTCATCATGATCGGGCGGAAGCGCAGCAGGCACGCGCGGCGGATCGCTTCGCGCGGCTTCATTCCGTCGCGCTGCGCCTCGATCGCGAAGTCGATCATCATGATCGCGTTCTTCTTCACGATACCGATCAGGAGCACGATGCCCACGATGCCGTCCACCGACAGGCTCATGCCGCACATGATCAGTGCGAGCAACGCACCGACGCCGGCCGGCGGCAGCGTGGAGATGATGGTCAACGGGTGGATGTAGCTTTCGTACAGCACGCCCAGCACGATGTAGATCACCACGATCGAGGCGATCAGCAGCAGCACTTCGTTGGTCAGCGAGGTGGAGAATTCCGCCGCCTTGCCGACGAACTGGCCACGCACCTGCGGCGGGAAGTTGATGCTCTGCTCCGCTTCATGGATCGCCTTCACCGCTTCGGACAACGAGTAGCCCGGCGCCAGGTTGAAGGAGATCGTCACGGCCGGCAGCTGTTGCTGATGGCTCACCACCAGCGGTGCGCTCGTCACTTCTGCGGTGGCCAGCGAAGCCAGCGGAATGGTGCCGCCCGCGCCGATCACCACGCCGGTGTTGGCCACGCCAAGGCCCGTCGAGGTCGAGGAATTGCTCGACGACACCTGGCCGAAGCTGGTGGCATTGCTGCCGGTCAGCGCGCCGCTGCCGTTGCTCTTCACCGTCAGCTGGTTGAGCAGCGCTGTGCTGGAGCGGAACTGCGGAGCCACTTCCAGCACCACGCGATACTGGTTGAGCTGGGTGAAGATGGTGGAGATCTGGCGCTGGCCGAACGAGTCGTACAGCGTGTCGTCGATGGTCTGCACCGGCACGCCCAGGCGGCTCGCCTTCTCGCGGTCGATGGTGAGCTTGAGCGAGGTGCCCTGGTCGGCGAGGTTGTTGTCCACGTCGGCCAGTTCAGGCAACTCGCGCAGCTTCTGCGTCATCTGCGTGGCGTATTGCGAGAGTTCCGCCGAGCTCACGTCGGACATCGAGTACTGGTACTCGGTGGCGGCCACGCGGCTATCGAGCGTCACGTCCTGCACGGGCTTCAGATACAGCGCTACGCCCGGAATGTCCGCGGCTTCCTGCTGCAGACGCTTGAGCACTTCGTCCAGGCTGTCGCGATCGCCACGGTCCTTCAGCACGATGCTGAGCTGACCCTGGTTGAGCGTGGGATTGATCGAGCCCGCGCCGATGAAGGCCGCCACGCCGGTCACTGCCTTGTCGCGCTGCAGAGCCTCGGCCACGGCCTTGGTGCGCTGCTCCATCTGCGGGAACGCCACGTTCTGGTCGGCAGCCACCACGCCGGTGATCAGGCCGGTGTCCTGCTCAGGCAGCAGGCCCTTGGGAATGATGATGTAGAGGAAGATGGTGACCACGACGGTGGCGCCCGCGATCAGCATGGTGAAACGCTGATGGCCAAGCACCCAGTCGAGCGAGCTTTCGTACACGTGGACCAGGCGCGACCACCAGGTCTTCTTGCCGGCAGCGGCGTGGCGTTCGTGGGCGTCATCACCCTCGGGCAACGCATCGGGCTTGAGCAGGTAGGCGCACATCATCGGCGTCAGCGTCAACGACACCAGCATCGAGATGGCCACCGCGATGGTCAGCACCCACGCGAACTCGTGGAACAGGCGACCGGTAACGCCCGGCATCAGCAGCAGAGGCAGGAACACTGCGATCAGCGACACGGTCAGCGACAGCACCGTGAAGCCGATTTCCTTGGCGCCGACCTCGGCCGCTTCCTTGCCGTCCATGCCCTGCTCGATGTAGCGCACGATGTTTTCGATCATCACGATCGCATCGTCCACCACGAAGCCGGTGGCCACGGTCAGCGCCATCAGCGAGAGGTTGTCCAGCGACATGCCGGTGAAGGCCATCACGCCGAACGTGCCCATCAGCGACAGCGGCACCGCCACCGACGGAATCACCGTGGCCCACAGGCGGCGCAGGAACACGAAGATCACCGCCACCACCAGGCAGATGGTGAGGATCAGCGTGAACTGCACGTCCTCCACCGAGGCGCGGATGGTGATGGTGCGGTCGGCGAAGACATCCAGATGGACGTCCGCCGGCAGCACGGCCTGCAGCTGCGGCAGGATGCTGCGGATCTGCTGCACCGTCTGCACGATGTTCGCGCCCGGCTGGCGACGGATGTCGAGCAGCACGGCGGGCTTGCCATTGGCCCACGCGGCGAGCTGGTCGTTCTCCACGCCGTCGACCACGCTGGCCACGTCGGAGAGGCGCACCGGCGCGTTGTTGCGGTAGGAAATGATGGTGTTCTTGTATTCGGCCGCGTCGACCAGCTGGTCGTTGGTGCCGATGCTGTAGGACTGCGTGGCACCATTGAGCGTGCCCTTGGGCGCGTTCACGTTGGCCTGGGTGAGCGCGCTGCGCACGTCCTCCATGGTCAGGCCAAGGTTCGCAAGCTGCGACGGATTCACCTGCACGCGCACCGCGGGGCGCACGTTGCCGGCGATCGACACCAGGCCCACGCCCTGCACCTGCGACAGCTTCTGCGCCAGGATCGAGTCGGCGTAGTTGTTCACATCGCGCAGCGGCAGGCTGTCGGAGGTGAGCTTGAGCGTCATGATCGGCGCGTCGGCCGGATTCACGCGGTTGTACACCGGCGGATACGGCAGCGTGGCCGGCAAAGTGCCGCGCGCCTGGTTGATGGCCGCCTGCACGTCCTGCGCCGCGATGTCGATGTCACGATCCATCGCGAACTGCAGCACGATGGTGGACAGGCCCGCCGACGAGTCGGAGGTCATCATGGTCAGGCCGGAGATCTGGCCGAAGTTGCGCTCCAGCGGCGTGGTGACCAGCGACGCCATGGTCGATGCGCTGGCACCCGGATACTGCGTGGTGACCACCAGGCTGGGCGCGTCGATTTCGGGCAGCGCGGACACCGGCAGCTGGCGATAACCGAGGATGCCGAGCAGCAGCACCGCCACCATCAGCAGCGAGGTGGCGATCGGTCGGCGAATGAAAAGTGTGGAGAAGCCCATGGGGTCAGCCGTCGATGTGTGTGGCGAGCGCCAATCCCGCGGCGCCTTGTGTTGTTGCTGCAGGGATCAGGAACGATTCCCCGTGAGGGGATGAGTGGCGAGGGCGCACGCGTGCGCCACTCTGCCACCGGGATGAACGACGATCGGCCTGCGTGTCGCGCCTTCGCCATCTGTCCCCTTTCGGGGACCCATCCCTCGTCCCGCGCTTCGCGCCTTTAGCCGCCGCGGCGACCGCCCTGCTTCTGCGCGTTCTTCTTGGCCTTGTCCATCTCGGCCGCCGTCGGCGCAGCCGGCACTTCGCCCGGCTTGAGCGCCTTGACCTTGCTGCCCGGCTTGAGGCGGAACTGGCCTTCGGTAACCACCTTGTCGTTGAGCGCCAGGCCCGAACCGATCATCACGTGGCTGTCGCCCACTTCACCGGCCACCTTCACCGGATTCATCTTGACCGTCGCATCCTGCTGTACGAGGTACACGTAGTCGCCATCCGGACCACGCTGCACGGCCTGCGCCGGGATCACCAGGCCGCCTGCCACCGTACGCACCTTCAGGCGCACGTTGACGAACTGGCCCGGCCACAGGTCGCCCTTGGCGTTCTGGAAGATTGAACGCAGCTTGAAGGTGCCGGTGGTGGTGTCGATCTGGTTGTCGATCACGTTGAGCTGGCCATCGTTGGCGATGGTGTGGGCGTCAGCGCGGTCGAGCGCCAGCACTTCCAGCGGTTCGCTGCCGGATGCAGCCGAGCGCACCATCTCCAGGTTCTGCTCGGGCAGGTTGAAGCTGACGTAGATCGGATGGATCTGGGTCAGCGTCACCACCGCCGTGGTGGTGGTCACCACGTTGCCCGGGTCGACATTGCGGATGCCCGCGACGCCGTCGATGGGCGAGACGATGCGGGTGTAGTCCAGGTTGACCTTGGCCGAGCGCACGGCGGCCTTGTCGGCAGCCACGGAAGCGGTGAGGTTGGACACGTTGTTGCGGAAGGTGTCCATGTCCAGCTGGGCCACATAACCCTTGGCGACCAGCGCGTCGTTGCGCTTGAGCGTGCTCTGCGCAGTGGAGAGCTGCGCCTCGTCCATCTGCTGCTTGGCCTCGGCCTGGTCATAGGCGGCCTGGAAAGTGCGCGGATCGATCTGCGCAAGCAGGTCGCCCTTCTTCACTTCCTGGCCTTCCTTGAAATTGATGCTGAGCATCTGCCCGCTGACCTGCGGGTTCACCGTGACGGTGTTGAGCGCCTGCACGGTACCGAGCGCGGTGAGGTACACCGGCACGTCCTGCTTGACGACGGGTTCAACCGTCACCGGCACGGGCGTGTCCTTATCGTCCTTGCCCTTTCCCTGACCCTGACCCTGCTGCCCGCCCTCCGAGGACGGCTTGTGCAGCAGACGGAAGCCGACCGCTCCCACCACGATCACGGCCACAACGACCAGCGCGATCTTCCAAAAACGCGACATGAAAAGCTCCCAGAAATAAACGGCAGGCCCACCCGACCTCACCGGCGCGGTCCGCGCCTGACCCGTTGTCGGATGAAAGGATAGGATCAGATCAACGGAATTGGACAATGCCAGTTGACATGGGTGCCCCATGACCGATGGCAGGGTTTTACCGGCCTATCGCGTCAAAATGAAGAAAAATGCGCGAAAACACCGCGCGTGGCAAGCCGTGATAACGCGCTGCCGCCCCTGAAACTTGCCGCGGGCTTCGTCTATACTCCGGGGCTTGTTGTCTGAACCTGTGCCTAATCCGGCTGCAAGGCCGTCCCAATGATGGAGTGATTGCGTGAGCGGTTCCATGACCAAATCCGACCAGAGCTTCATGCGCAGCTTCTCGTTGCTGATCGCTGGCCTCGGCGTGCTGACCCTGCTGCTGATCGGCGGCGCGTGGTGGATCTACGACCACGAGCCGAAGGAAGTGAACCCGCAAACGGTACAGCAGACCCAGGCCCGCATCGCGCCGGCCGGTGCTGTCTACGCGGGTGACACGGGCCGCGCCGCCATGGCCGCCGCCCAGGAAGCTGCCGCCAAGGCCGCTGCCTCGCAGGTGGCCTACGGTGGCACCACCGATGGCAAGACCATCTACGACAACCTCTGCCACAGCTGCCACACCGCAGGCGTGGCCGGTGCGCCGAAGCTGGGCGACAAGGGCAATTGGGGTCCGCGCATTGCGCAGGGTCTCGACACCCTGGTCAAGCACGCGACTGACGGCTACAAGGGCCCGGATGGCAACATGATGCCGGCCAAGGGCGGCAATCCCTCGCTCACCGACGAGCAAGTGAAGAACGCGGTGAGCTGGATCGTGGACCAGGCGAAGTAATCGGCGGTTCGCCCGTCGTGCTTCGAAAAACGCCGCCCTCGGGCGGCGTTTTCGCTTCTGCTTCCGGCGCCGCCATCCCCTTGCAGGAGCGCACCCAGTGCGCGACCGCAGTGTTTTTCGGCATTGACCCTTTGCAAGGCTAACCACGCACTGGGTGCGCTCCTGCGAAATACGGCGCACGGGTCGGCTATTCCCTCACGCCCATGCCCGCTTCGCCGGCAGCACAGTCACCAGGGTCAGCGCCAGCAACAGCACCAGCGACCACGGCAACATTGCAATGCCGCCGGTCTTGAGCAGCACGCCACCAAGAACGCCACCACCGGCAATGGCGAGATTCCATCCCACCACGACCAACGACTGTCCCAGGTCCTGCTGTTCACCCGAGCGGCGCGCGACCGCCGTCTGGATCAAGGTGGCGGCGCCACCGAAGCCCAGCCCCCAAACGGCAACCGCGGCCACCAGCACGACAGGCGATGACGGCCATATCGCCATTGCCAGCGAGGCCAGCAGGAACAGGCCCGTGCCGATCGCCATGAGCGGACGCATCCAGCGATCGATCAGGGCACCCGTGATGGCGATGCTGAGCACCGAAGACACACCGAACAGCAACAGCAGGCGGTCCAATGAGTGCTGCGCGCCGGACAGCGATACGAACGGGGCAATGTAGGTGTAGAGCACGTTGTGCGCCAGCACGGCGAGCAACATCACCAGATACACCGGCAGTAGCCCCGGCAAGGCCAGCACGCCGCGCAGCGAACCGCTCTTTTGTGGCGGCAGCCCGGGGACCGACGGCAGCGCCATGCGCGCCCAGAGCACCAGCGCCAGGCTGAGCAGCGACATCAAGCCGAATACCCAGCGCCAGCCGATCAGATGGGAAAGCCAGGTGCCGGCGGGAATGCCGATGGTCATCGCCAACGGCGTGCCCAGCATCGCCACCGCAATGGCACGTCCCTGCTGCTGCGGCCCGACCATGCGGCTGGCGTAACCGGCAAGCAGCGCCCACAACAGCCCGGCGGCGACGCCACCCAGGAAGCGCGTGGCCAGCATCAACGCGTAGGACGTCGTCCAGGCCATGGCGCTGTTGACCACGGCGAAGCCGACCAGCGCGGCGAGCAACAACGGACGGCGCGGCAGGTGACTGGTGAGCTTCACCACGGGAATCGCCGTAAGCAGCGACCCCAGCGCATAGATGCTGGTGAGCTGGCCTACCAGCACGTCGCAGATGCCAAGGTCCCGGCTCATGTCGGGCAGCATGCCGGCCACGATGCACTCGGTGAGCACGGTGATGAAGGCGCCGCAGGCGAGCGCCAGCAGGCCGGCCAGCGGCAGCCGTC
Source organism: Dyella sp. (assembly GCF_035685885.1). Lineage (GTDB taxonomy): Bacteria > Pseudomonadota > Gammaproteobacteria > Xanthomonadales > Rhodanobacteraceae > Dyella. The sequence goes on from NZ_DASRZX010000066.1 coordinate 20,085, forward strand.
CGGGTACCGGATCGCAGGCACTGCCGGGCAAGGTCGTATCAACGGCGCTCATGGGTGGCCACCCTTTCCGGCGGTGGTTGTAACGACCCGGGCGACGGCCAAAGCCATCGAGGGCGCGGCGGGATTCGTTGTCATGGGGGCGTTCCTTCACGGGCAGAGAGGAACGAGAAGCTAAAGGTCGCGCAGTGGCGGAAAAATACGGGTAGAGTTCATGGCTTTACGGAACAGGAGTTCCACAATCCATGAGCGTGGACAGCCTGGGCCTGCTGCAGACCTTTGTGCAGGTGGCCGACACCCTGAGCTTCGTGGAAACCGGCCGCCTGCAAGGCGTCTCGGCCTCGGCGGTGGGCAAGGCCATCGCGCGGCTGGAACAACAGCTAGGCGTGCGACTGTTCCACCGCAGCACGCGGAGCGTGGCACTGACCGCCGAGGGGCAGCAGTTCCTTGCGCGCACCCGCCGCATCCTGGACGAGCTGGAACTGGCCGAGGCCGAGCTGTCCAACCAGTTTGCCGAGCCGCGCGGCATCCTGCGGGTGAGCCTGCCGCTGGTCAGCGGCCTGGTGCTGCCGGTGCTGTCGGACTTCATGGAAGCCTATCCGCACGTGCGGCTGGACCTGGATTTCGACGACCGGCTGGTGGATGTCATCGAAGAGGGTTTCGACGCCGTGCTGCGCGTGGGGGAACCCTCCGATTCGCGATTGAGTGCCCGCCGCGTCGGCACCTTCCGGCGCCGGCTGGTAGCGTCACCGGCGTATCTGGCGCGCAAGGGCACGCCGCTTGCGCCTGCGGAACTGGTGCACCACGACTGCCTGCATTACCGCTTCCCCACCAGCGGCAAGCTGGAAACCTGGCCCACGCCGCCGGAGATGGAGGTTCCCATCACCATGGTGTGCAACGACGTGGACACCCGCGTGTGCTTCGCCATGCGCGGTCGCGGCATCGCCTACATACCCGAACACGCGGTGCGCGCCGCGCTTGCCTCGGGCGAGCTGGTGACAGTGCTGGACGAGTACGCCAACATGTGTGGAACGTTCTACCTGCTGTGGCCGTCAGGGCGGCACATGCTGCCGAAGCTGCGCGCCTTCGTGGATTTCATGGGCGAGCGGCTGCTGGCCGGCAATCTGGGTAGTCCATAGCGGCCTGGCGAAGACCGCTTCACCGCACGGTCGCCATCGCCACGCATGGTCCGGGTCAGTGCTCTTCGATCCACCGCGCCGAGAACGCCTGCAGCTGTGGGAAGAACGCCTCGAAATGCGCCTGCAGCGGACGCTCCAACCCGCTCAACACGGGCAAGGCGCCGCTGACCGGGTTGGCCCGGCGCAGGCGCTGGGAAATGCCATCGAATGCCGCGGCCATCTCCTCAGGCCGCGCATAGCCAGCCGGCAGTGCATGCGCCTCCATGTAAAGGCGAAAGCGCTGCAGGCTCGGCGGCAACAGGGCGTCATGGCGATCCAGCATCTGGCGCACGCCCATCGAATACGCGTCCAGCGCCTGCTCGCTCCAGCGCGGAAAATCACGCGCCAGCAGGTGATCAAACCACATGTCCAGCAGGATGCCGCCGTAGCGCCGATACGGTGCGGGCAAGCGTTCGCGCGCCGCTGCCACTTCCGGATGGCTGTCCGTGTAGACGTCGATGGCCCGGTGCAGGCGAATGCCCGTCACCAGTCGTTCGGGCAGCGAAGGATCAGGCTGGCCATGGACGAAATCGCCCATCAAACCGCCCAGTTGCAGCAGTTCGTCGTCCCCCGCGAGCAGGGTATGGGCGAGGTGATTCATGCGCGCTGCCTTGGCCCGCGGCTACGGCGGCCATACGTGGCGGTTATCATTCTGGCCATGAACCCCGTCATGCTCCCCACCCAGCCCGACCATTTTCCCGAGCAGGCCTCCAGCTTCGCGCTGCACGGGCCGGCCGGCAAGCTCGAAGCCATCAGCGATGTGGCGGTGCCCGAAGAGGCCCGCCGCGGTACGGCCATCATCTGCCATCCGCACCCGCTGCAGGGCGGCACCATGCACAACAAGGTGGTGACGATGGTGGAGCGCGCGCTGCGCGAATCGGGGCTGGACACCATCCGCTTCAATTTCCGCGGCACCGGTGAATCGGAGGGCATCTACGACCACGGCAACGGCGAGGGCGATGACCTGGCCGCCGTCGCTGCGTGGCTGCGCAGCGTGCGCTCTGGCGATGCGCTGTGGCTGGCCGGTTTCTCGTTCGGCAGCTATGTCTCCCTGCGCAACGCAGTGCGCCTGCATGCCGATGCCCTCATCAGCATCGCGCCACCCGCCGGTCGCTGGCCGTTCGAGGGCATCTCGCTGCCCACCTGCCCCTGGCTGGTCGTGCAGGGCGAGGAAGACGAGATCGTCGATCCGCAGGCCGTGTTCGACTGGATCGACGGCATGAAGAGAAAACCCGAGCTGGTGCGCATGCCCGAGACCAGCCATTTCTTCCACCGCCGCCTGATGGACCTGCGCGGTGTCATCAAGCACGCGGTGCAACCCTGGCTGCCGCCGCTGCGGCAGGACTGATGCCGCGCATGCCGTTCCATCTGCCCCGTCAGCACGCTCCCCACGGGCGTCCGTCCATCGAAGCCGTTGTACCCCATGAGTGATATCCCCCTGCTCGCGCCCAGCGCGCGTTACCAAGAAGGCGTCGCCGCGCACCGCTGGGAGGCCGATCCGGCCCAGCAGGCACTGCTGCCCGAATTCGATCGCATGCACGCCGAACTGGTCGCCAGGGCCGCCAGCGGCAACGGCGGCGGTTTGTTTGGACGTCTGAAAGCGCTGCTCGGCGGCGACGACCGCGAAGGCTTGCAGGGCTTGTACCTGTGGGGCAGCGTGGGCCGTGGCAAGACCTTCCTGATGGATCTGTTCGTATCGAGCCTTCCGCACGGCATGGCGCTGCGCCGTCATTACCACCGCTTCATGGGCGAAGTGCACGAGCAGCTGCGCACGCTGGGCGAACGCCAGGATCCGCTGCTGGAAGTGGCCGCCAACATCGCCTCGCGCTGCCGCGTCGTGTGCCTGGACGAGTTCCTGGTCAACGACATCGGCGACGCGATGATCCTGGGCACGCTGCTGCAGGCGCTGTTCGAACGCGGCGTGGCGCTGGTGACCACCTCCAACACCGCGCCCGCCAACCTCTACAAGGATGGCCTGCAACGCGCGCGATTCCTGCCCGCCATCGCGCTGATCGAGAAACACTGCCGCGTGGTGCAGATGATTTCATCGCACGACTGGCGCCTGCGCGCATTGACCCAGGCGGCCGTGTACCAGACGCCACCTGGTCCGGAAGCGGAACGCGCACTCGCGCGCATCTTCACCAGCCAGGCGGAAGGCACGATCGAGGAAAGTGGCGAGATCATCCTCAACGACCGGCTCATTCCGGTGCGCAAGCGTGCGCAGAACATCCTGTGGTTCGAGTTCGCCGCACTGTGCGAAGGCCCGCGTGCGGTGTCCGATTACATCGAGCTGGCCAAGGCCGGTCCCGCGGTGATCATTTCGAACGTGCCCCAGTTCAACGTCTACAGCGACGACGCTGCGCGGCGTTTCGTGCTGCTGGTGGACGAGTTCTACGACCGCCACGTGAAGCTGATCCTTTCTGCCGCCGCGCCGATCACCGAGCTTTACGATGGCGAGCGTTTGCGCGCGGAATTCGGCCGCACCGAATCGCGGCTGATCGAAATGCAGAGCGAGGAATACCTGGCAAGCGCGCATCTGCCGTAACCTTGCCCATTGACCGGTGGCTGGGTTTGACGCCCTCACTGCTTCGCATGGTCGATCGCGCACCAGATGCGCTCCTACAGATTCAGGTCACCGCAACGAACCACGCACCAACGCAGGTTTTCACGACACCCGGGAAACACCATGTCCGTCCTGCTCGCCCTCGCACTGCAACTTGCACCCGCCGCCGGCTCCGATTTCCACGCGCGCGTCACCCAGGCCAAGCTGGCCGAAGGCGCGGCCACCGGGCCCGCGTACCAGAAGCAGATGTGGGATCGCATCGGCAACCCGACCACCGACGCTTACAAGTCGTGCCTGGCCAGCAACGCGCCAGCCGACCGCTCGCCTTTCACACTGGTTGCCGATGTCATGGCCGACGGACGCCTCGCGCAGATCGAGGTGCAACCGCAGACTCCGATCGCCCGCTGCATGGCTGGCCAGTTCGCCACCTGGATGCTGCCGGCGCCGCCCGCTTCGCCGGCGCCCTATCCGGTAGAGATCGATTTCAGTATCAAGAACTAGGCTGACCGGCCGATTTCTATGGCAAAGAACGCTTGCTGGAGCGCCCCCGGCCGCCTTCCGTCTGGCTCATTGCGGCGGCGGCTGCGGCTGCGTTAGCCTCGGGCGGGCGGAGAGGTAACGCCGTTTCTCACAGGGGTGATTCGCAATGCGCAGCAGCCCGGGATGGGACCCGAGGCACCTCGCGCCCGGCCATCCGGATGCGACGAAGGCGGCCGTCCAGACGTCCAGCACGCTCTCCCCCGACAGCTTTGCCGTGCCCGGCTTCGACGCCGTCGTGCGACTGGTGTCGCGCTCGCTCCACGTGCCGCTGGTGGCGCTGGTGCTCAACGGCGGCAACGCCTACTGGTTCGCCCACGGCAGCGCCCTGCCCCCGCACGAACCGCGCATGCTGCACCCGCTCTACCTGGAGGCCGCTCGCAGCCTCGATCCGCAGGTCGTGCTCGACACGCTGCACGATCCACGCCTGCAAGGCTCGGCACTCACCCCGGGAACCACGCAGGACCCCGTGCGTTTCTTCGCCAGCGAGCCGGTGTGCACGCTGACCGGCCAGCAGATCGGCGCGCTGTGCGTGATGGGCATGACGCCGCGCACCGAACTGTCGGAAAGCGAGCAGTCGGCGTTGCGCGATGCGGCGTCGTTGATCGGCGCCGGCGTGGTGCTGCGCAGCTACCTCGGTCGCACCGATCCGATCACGCAGCTGCCGCATCGCTATGCCTTTTTCGACGACCTGCGCCGGCACCTGCACGATGAGGCACCCCATGCGTGGGTGATCGCCATCGACCTGGCGCCAGTGCAACGCTTCAATGCCTTCATCCGCGCCATGGGGCACGCCTACGCGGACGAACTGATGCGCGCCGTCGCTCAGCGCGCGCTTGCGTGGCTTCCGCCCGATACGCGCCTGTACCAGGTTGGTGCATCGCGCTTCGCTGCCGTGCTGCCCGATCGCCACGTCGAGGCGGACACCACGCGTCTGGACGACCTGGTGAGTCGCCTGCGCCAGCCATTCGATTGCCTCGGCATACCGCTCACCATCCAACCCGGCGTCGGGCTGCTGAAGATCAACCAGAGCGAGCTGCGCGGCGGTGACCCGCTGCGACTGGTGATGAACGCCTCGCACGAAGCGCAGCACAGCGTGCGCGGCTGGGCGGTCTATGACCGCAAGCAGGACGAGTTGCATCGGCAGCAATTCTTCCTCGTCACCGAACTGGCTGCTGCGCTTACCGATCGCACCGAGCTGGATCTTCACTACCAGCCGCGCGTGGATCTCGAAAGTGGCCGATGCGTGGCGCTGGAAGCACTGGCTCGCTGGCAGCATCCGACGCTGGGCCAGGTTCCGCCCAGCCACTTCGTGGCGCTTGCCGAACGCGCGGGCCTGATGCGTTCGCTCACGCAATGGGTACTCGAACGAGGCGTGGCGCAACTGGCCGCGTGGCGCCGCGATGGCCACGACATCAAGCTCTCCGTCAACGTGTCCAGCACCGACCTTGACGCCGACCTCGTCGGCCGCCTTCGAGAAGTCGCCGAACACCACAAGGTGGGCCTGGACTCGCTGGAACTGGAGTTCACCGAAAGCACCTTGATGGAACACAGCGCCACCACGCGACGCCATCTCACCGCGATCCGCCAGCTGGGCACGGGCATTGCCATCGACGACTTCGGCACCGGCTACAGCAATCTCGCCGCCCTGCGACAGATGCCGGCCACCAGCCTGAAGATCGACCAGTCGTTCGTGCGTGGCATGGGCACGAACCATCACGACGAAGCCATCGTGCGCTCCGTCGCGCAGCTCGCGCGCAACCTTGGCTTCCGCGTGGTAGTGGAAGGCGTGGAAACCCATCACCTGTACGACAGCGTGCTGGGCATGGCCTGCGACGAGGCACAAGGCTTCCACATCTCACGCCCCATGCCCTCCTTCGACATTCCCCCTTGGCTAGCCGCCCATCGCGGCATGCCGCGGCGGGCGGACGCGCTTTCCACTCCTCTCTAAAAAATATCCGGTGCACAGGTCACCGGTGGCTCGGCGCAGTGTGATGCCCTTGTGCAGGGCACGCCCCGTGCGGAAGGCGGTTTGCGCTCGCGCACGAGTGCGCTTCTACAGGACGCGTTTCGCAGCGAGTTCTTCGGCCATCGCCTCGCGCATCAGGTACTTCTGCACCTTGCCCGTCACCGTCATGGGGAAAGCATCGACGAAGCGCACGTAGTGCGGCACCTTGAAATAAGCCAAGTGGTGCCGACAGTAGCTCTGGATCTCGGCCTCGCTCGATTCACAGCCCTCGCGCAGGCGCACCCAGGCGCACACCTGTTCGCCGAACTTCGCATCGGGTACGCCAAATACCTGCACGTCCTGCACTTTCGGATGTGTATAGAGAAACTCCTCGATCTCGCGCGGATACACGTTTTCGCCGCCACGGATGATCATGTCCTTGAGCCGGCCAACGATGGCGCAGTAGCCGTCGTCATCGATCACGGCAAGATCGCCGGTGTGCATCCAGCGCGTCTCGTCGATCGCTTCGCGCGTGCGCGCTTCGTCCTCCCAGTAACCGAGCATGACCGAGTAGCCGCGAGTGCACAGCTCGCCTGTCGTACCGCGTGGAACGACGCATCCGCGCTCGTCCACCAGCTTCACTTCCACGTGCGGATGGATGCGTCCAACGCTGTCCACGCGACGCTCAAGCGGATCCCGCGCGGTGGTCTGGAAACTGACCGGGCTCGTCTCCGTCATACCGTAGGCAATCGTCACCTCGCTCATATGCATCTCATCCATCACACGGCGCATGACCTCGGTGGGGCAAGGCGAGCCGGCCATGATTCCGGTGCGCAGGGAGCTGAGATCGAAGCGACGAAACTCCGGGTGCTCCAGCTCCGCGATGAACATCGTAGGCACACCATGCAGACCCGTGCAGCGTTCTTCCCGCACCGCTTCCAGCGTGGCCAGCACGTCGAAGCCTTCGCCGGGAATCACCATGCAGGCGCCATGCGTGACGCACGCCAGGTTGCCCAGCACCATGCCGAAGCAGTGATAGAACGGCACGGGAATGCACAATCGGTCCTGCTCGGTCAGGCGCATGGCCTCGCCGATGAAGAAGCCGTTATTGATGATGTTGTGGTGTGTCAGTGTGGCGCCCTTGGGCGCGCCGGTGGTGCCGGAGGTGAACTGGATATTCACCGGGTCGTCGAAGTTCAGCTCGCTTTCCAGCGCGTGCAGTCGCTCAATCGCCTGCGCGTCCGCCTGTTCCGTGACTTCGCACCACAAGCGCGTACCGGACGAGATTTCGTCATCGAGCAGGATCACTTCGCGAAGGGACGGAAGCCGCGCACACGCTAGTTTGCCTGCCGCGCAGTCGGCCATTTCGGGCGCAAGTTCGGCAAGCATGTCCAGGTAATGGGAACTCTTGAAACGTCGGGGCAGGACGAGTGCGCGGCAACGCACCTTGTTGAGCGCATATTCCAGTTCATGCAGGCGATACGCGGGATTGATGTTGACCAGGATGAGGCCCGCCTTGGGCGCCGCAAACTGCAGTGTCACCCATTCCGCGCGATTGGGCGCCCAGATGCCGATGCGGTCGCCACGCTCCAGTCCCAGCGCGAGCAGTCCCGCCGCGACGCGTTCCACTTCGGCATGAAACTCGCGATAGGAGAGGCGCACGTGCTGCGCGCGCACCACCAGGGCGGGACGCTCCGGATGGGTCGCAGCGATGCGATCGAGCAGCGAGCCCACAGTATCGCCAAGCAGGGGCTGCTGACTGACACCCTGGACATAGCTCGGCGCACGCATGGAGACGTCCCCTATGGTCGATGGCCGAGCATAGCACTGGTGTTTTCGCCACCACGGGAGTTCGACTTTTTGCAGGCTCGAACCCCGTGCGCGATCGGCAAAACCGCGGCTGACAGGCAATCCGGAGGACTGCAGGATGGTCACCTCGTCGGTTGCCAAAGATCGCGCGCTGGGTGCCTCCGTGCAAACAATGACGCGGGATCGCGTTAGGATCGAGCCATCTCACGCGGAGAGCTTCCATGCACCAGACCGTGCTTGCCCTCGCCCTTGCCGTCACCACCATCGGCTCCGTCCACGCTACCGACACCACGCAGCTGGTGCAGAACGAGCTTCCCCAGGTCACCAGTTGGCGCCGCGACATCCACCAGCACCCCGAACTGAGCAATCGCGAGACGCGCACCTCCGCCCTGGTCGCTGCACAACTGAAGAAGCTCGGCCTGGACGTCCGGACGGGTATCGCGCACACCGGCGTGATCGGCATCCTCAAAGGGGGAAGGCCCGGGCCGAAACTGGCCATCCGTGCCGACATGGACGCGCTGCCGGTCACCGAGGAAGTGGATCTTCCATTCGCCTCGAAGGCCAAGGGCGAATATCGCGGCAAGCCTACCGGCGTGATGCATGCCTGCGGCCACGACGCGCACACAGCCATGCTGCTTGGCCTTGCCACCGTGCTGGCGGGCATGAAGAAGGATCTTCCTGGCGAAGTGATGTTCGTGTTCCAACCCGCCGAGGAGGGCGCGCCCCCGGGCGAAGAGGGAGGTGCTTCGCTGATGCTGAAGCAAGGCGTGTTCCGCGACTTCAGGCCCGATGCCATGTTCGGGATGCACGTAGTCAGCTCGCTCAATGTCGGCACGGTCGGCGTGCGTTCCGGGCCCGCCATGGCCGGCTCGGACTGGTTCAAGCTTGTGGTGCATGGCCGCCAGACGCACGGAGCGATGCCGTGGAATGGCGTCGATCCGGTAGTCACGTCAGCCGAGATCATCAGCGCCGCGCAGACCATCGTGAGTCGCAAGCTCAACATCAGCGACCTGCCAGCCGTGCTCAGCTTCGGCATCATCGAAGGCGGCTCGCGCTACAACATCGTGCCTGATCAGGTGGAACTGCAGGGCACACTGCGCACGTTCGATGCCGGCATGCGCCAACAGGCCATCGACAACTTCAAGGGCATCGCGCAGCACATCGCCGAAGCGAACGGCGCCACGGTGGAGACCCAGTTCCCGGTGGGAGAAAGCAATCCGGTACTCGTCAATAATCCCGCTTTGTCCGTCCGCGTTCGCACAAGCATCGCCAAGGCCATCGGCGCCGACCATGTGATCGACGCGAAGCCCTGGATGGCCTCCGAAGACTTCGCCTACTTCGCGCAGGAAGTACCCAGCGTGTATTTCTGGGTGGGCTCGACGCCCGTCGGCCAGGACGCGGCGACGGCTCCTTCCAATCACTCGCCGAAGTTCTTCATGGACGAAGGGGCGCTGAAGGTCGGCATGGATTCGATGCTGCAGGCCACGCTGGATTACCTCAACACACCGCCAGGCTGATCCGAAGTTCAGAAACTGAAGCGCGCGCCCAGCAGCCAGGTGCGCCTCGGCGCTGGTTCGTAATCGCAACCATTGCCATCGTTGACGCCGGAGGCTCGGCTTGCTGTGCGGCCGCCATCGACAACGGCATGCCTCCCGGCACCAACGTGACACCCGGCACACGGCCGGGCCGTACATCCATCGACACTCTCCCGGGGAGTCAGCAGGTGGCCCTGGATCATCCCGATGCGCGGGGTATCGACGCAAGTGCAGGCCGCACGCCCTTCAGCGCGTCGTGCGAACGAAGTCACGCGAGGTGGTTGACGATGGTGGCTCGCCGCAGTCGTGTCCGCTTCGGTGATGCTCAATCGCGATCCGCGCGCTGCCCCGAGGCCAGCCGCAACATCTCGACCTCCTTCTGCAAATCACGCACTTTCTGCGTCAAGGCAAACAGCGACACGCTGGCGAAGAAGAAGCACATCGGCAGGCCGATGATGACGGTCTGCCAGATGGTTCCGTTGGAGGTTCCGGCGTAGTAGATGGCGAGCCCCACGTTGAAGGCGCATAGCGCGGTGGGTGCCCAGCTACGAATGACATCGATATGGTCCATGCGATGCTCCACGCCTGCCCAGGCGCCAGTGGGTCGCCCCGCCGGGTCGCGACAGTGCCGATCGCGGCCAGGTGCCCCGGTGGGATACGTCAGCTAGCCGTTGCCGTCTTTGAACCCGGTAACCCATCAACGCGCGACTGAGGTCACGGATGACAGCGCGGCTTGCCGGCTCGCCGAAGCCGCCGCGCTTGCGCCCGCACGGCGATGCTGTCCATCCCTACGCCAGGCTCCAGGCGTGCGTCACGCCTCGACGGAGTGCTCGCCCTCGATATCGGCGATGACGCGATTGCGGCCTGTGCGCTTGGCGCGGTAGAGCGCGGCATCGGCCTCCTTGCACAGCCGCGGCAAGGCGTAGCCCGAGGTATCGGTGCAGGCGATTCCCACGCTGGCGGAGAACGACACCAGCCCGTCGTCGCCTTGCACCGGCGATGCCTCGATGGCCGTGCGGATGCGGCCGGCAATGGCCAGCCCCTGCTCGCGCGTGCAATCGAGCAGCAGGACGCCAAATTCTTCGCCACCGACGCGCCCGAACATGTCGAGCGGCCGCAACTGCTTCTTGCAGATCTCCACCGTGCGTCGCAGCACTGAGTCGCCCATGGCATGCCCATGGGTATCGTTCACCTGCTTGAAATGATCGAGGTCGATGGAGACCAGGCAGGCCACGCCACCCTTCCTTTCCAGCTGGCGCAATGCGCGCCCGGCATCGCCAAAGAAGTGCTGGTGGTTGGAGATGCCGGTAAGACCGTCAATGCGCGACAGTTTCTTGAAGCGGAGCTGCGAGCGCTTGAGCCGCAACAGCCAGAAGACGATCGACAACAACACCAGCAGCAGCAACGCGATGTAGAGGCGGCTGGTTTCCACGGCCTTGTTGGCCAATGCCTGTTGCAGGCGCAGCGTGTTGTTCTGCCGGCTGAGCTTCTCCGTCTCCAGCTTCTGCGCCAGCATGTGCTGCTGGGCCACGTCATAAGCCAGCGCCTTGGCGCTGACATCATTGAGGTAGCCGATATCCTGCGTGACGTATTGCTCGTAATAGGCCAATGCGGCCGCCGCGTTGCCGCGCTTTTTCTCGATGAGATAAAGCACCTGGTACGCGTCCCTCAGCGACTCGCTGATGTCGCCCGCGTCGCTGGAGGCCAGTGCGGCCAGCGCAGCCTTGCTGGCATTGCCGTCGTCGCCGAGCTTCCAGTAGGCCTGTGCCAGTTCCACCTTGGAGGCGAGCAGGTTGGAGTAGTACTGGTTGGCCTGGATGCCGGGCTCGATGCGATGAAGCAGTTCAATGGCCTTGAGCGGCTCGTCTTCGTCCAGATGCAGGCTCGCCTTCACCAGCCACAAGGTGTCGGCAAACACCGGCTCCTTCGCTGCAGCACAGGCGTCGATGCCCTGCTGGAGGTCTTCGCTGGAGGAGCTGAGCTTGTGGGCGGCGTACAGCGTGGTGAGCAGCATGGCCATCGGCTGGCACGCCGTGTGGCCGGGCGGCAGCGACTGGCTCATTTCGCGCGCATAGCCTGCGGCCAGGTCGTATTGCCCCGCCGACCTCAGCAACTGCGAGAGATAGGACAGCACCATGAAACGCGTCGGCTTGTCCTGGATGGAGGGAAGCTCGGCCACCAGGCGATTGGCGAGGTCAAACGCTTCTTCGTAACGCTTGTTGTTGCCCATGTCGTCCATGAGGACCGCCGATGATTTCGCCGCCAGCAACGCATCGCCGGAGTGGGCGATCACGTCCTGGAACAGCGGGTCGGCCTTGACGTAATCCCCTTCGAACGACGCCTGCCATGCGTCCAGGTAGCGCAGTCGCCAACGCTCGCGCGTGGACATCAGCGTGGTCTGCTGCCGCGCTTCCTCCAGCAGCCGTAAGAAACGCGGGTGGTCGATGGTGCGCAGGCTCTCGGTTTCATCGAGCAGCACCGTCATGCCCGATGCCTGCGCGTGCGCCTGCATGGCGGGCAAGGCGCACAAAGCCATGGCCCCCATGACGAGCCATGGCCCCAGGCGGCGCGTCCACCGCGACATGCGTTTCGATCAGTCGTGGCTGGGTTCGGAGTGATCGGGCTTGGACGGCGGATGCGGATGGTCGTCGCCGTGATGATGGTGGTGATCCGGATCTTCCTCGTGGCCCGGCGCGTGCGTGTTGTGGTTGACGCGCATGGGCTTGTGGCCGAGCTCGGCCGACAGCAGCGAGCTGTCGCCGGATGCCGCAGCGGCCTTCAGTGCGTCCGAGGCATGGGCCTCGACCAAGGCGTTGGAAAGTTCCTCGGCCGAGGCATGACGCAGGGCTGCGTTCTTGCCGATGGCTTCCAGCAGTTCAATCGTGTCCGACATGCGTTTTCCCCTGTTCCCTGTGATGTGCGGGCCCCGGATTGAGATCCTGCGAAAACCGGTGCCACGTTGGTTGCCAGCGTGATGGAATGGACGTCCATTCCACCAGCCATGCGATGCCCGTTTCGCGCCTGCCTGCTGCGCCCGCGGGCATGGTGAAAATCCTGCCTGGTTGTCCCGTTGTCTTACCCAACCGCCGAGGCCACGTGGTCCAGCGCGTCCAGTCGAGCACGCACAGCCAGATTCGGCTTCAGCGCCGCGGCCGGCGGCAGCACCACCGTATCCTCGGCCGTCAACGCGGCACGCACCAGATCGCCCAGCGTGATCCGCCGGATGCGTGGCTTCTCGATCGGCAGCGTCGCTCCCCGATAAATGATCACTTCGTGCTCAGCCGGATAATCCTGGCCCAGCACGTCCACCAGCACCTGACGATATTCCGGGCCTGTCTCGAAACGCGTGAGCGACCTGTCACCCACCAAGCCGGCCTGCCACAGCACCAGGTAGCCGGTGGTGTCGATGCGCCGCTCGTAGAACAGCAGCTGGCTGGCCTCGAAGTGCTGGCAGCCGAACCGGCCCGGGTCGATGCCCAGGTCCGCATAGAGGCAGTCCTCGGCGGAAATGCCCGGCTCCATGTGCGCCTGGAATCCCTCGGCCCGCGCCACCTCGATGGCCTTGTGGGGCGACCAGGCAAAAATGCCGGGATGCCCGTAGAAGACGGCGCACACGCGCTTGCCTGCGCGCACTTCGGTCAGCAACAGGTCCACCCATTGTCGGTAAGTGATCAGCCGCGACTGCCCGTCGAGGTAGTAAGGCTGCAGGCTGCGCACGTCCGGGTTCATCCGGTGCAGCCATTGCTCTACGATCTGGTCAGAAAGTGCCGCAAATACCACCTCCGCCTGCTCGATGTGGCTGCGCGCCAGCGGCGTGAGATGGGAACCCAGGGTCATGCCCATGCCCACGCAGGCAAGGCTGCCGCGTGAGGAGGTGCCTGGTGTCGTCGAAAGGGTCGTAGTCATCGACGAACCATCAAGCAACTTCCGTGCCTCGCCAGGCCCGCCTCTCGGTGGGAACCCCCGCAGGTGCAGGGTTCACCGATCGAACCACCGGTACTGCAACGCCGTTGAAAAGCCCGTGTAATCGCCACCCAGCCGCGTGACCAGGCCATTGGACACGGCGAACTTGGCCGACCAGTGGCGGTTGATGGGTGCGGAAAGCGTAAGGCCCCAGCGCATGTTGGATTGGCGATCATGATCCGGCACACCGTCGAGACCGGTCCGCCCGCCCACGACGTAGCCGATGTCGGCTGCCATCCAGATGCGCGAGCGGAACGTGTAGCCGGCATGCAACTGCACGGTGCCCAGCGGATCCTGGCTGCGCACGCGGCCACGGTAGAAACTGTCGTTGTCGGTAAAGAAGTACGCGCCCGCGGACGCCTCCAGGAACCAGTTCGCCATGGGCCACGAAATGCCGATCTCCGGCTTGAACGACCAGCGATGGGTGCCGATGTTGACCAGGTGCTCGGCATTGTAGGCACCCGTCGGCGCGGACACGGTCAGGCTCACGCCCACCGCGGTGGATGGCGTACGCGTCATGAATTCCGAGGGCGCCAGCGCCGGACTTCCGACGATGTTGTACGCAAGGCGCAAGCGCAGGTCGCCCAGGCCCTCGCGATGGATCGCAGTGGGTGCATCGATCACGTTCCCGCTCAGGTCCCCGCTCACATAGGGAACGCCGATCGCGATCGACGAGCTGTGGCCCGCAAGGCCAAAGGTGCGCACATAGGCCAGCACGACGCTGTTGATCCTGGCCTGCACGTCGGTGACGGGCAACGAGGGATCGGTCAGCACGTCACCACTGAGGCGCGTGTAGCCCACATCGAGGAAGTTGGTGCCAGTAGGGGACGGCGAATACGAGCGCGGTTCCAGCTCCTGTGCACCGGCCGATCCGGCGCACAGCGCCCACGCCAGGCCGGCTGCTTTCAGCACGACGTGGTGAGTCGATGCACGCCTCATGGCCCGCCCCGGCGGACGATGGGGCGCATCAGGATGCAGGCAACCACCAGTGGCTGCTTCATGTCCGACTTCGCCTGACCAAGGTCTGCCGGACAGAGTGCCGTTCATCGAGCCACCAACGCGACTGCAAATCTACGGCTGATGGGCGCGTAGATTTACTTAAGGCAGCTCAAGCCCACGGCAGGGGATGAAAAGCCGCCAGCCAGCCCGGGCGATGGATGTCATCGGTAGCTTTAGCTGTCCACATGTCGCAAGGCGTAATCCATCGCCGCGCGCACCGCGGCGACCTGGGCATCGTTGCACTGCTGTGGCGTGGCGCGCGGGCTGTCGGGATAGACCTCGGTGGTGGTCGCGTAGCGTGCATTGGTGATGCCCGCGCACAGGTTCCATTGCTTCACCGGAAACTTGATGACGCCCGGCATCAGCAGCGGCGCCCCGATGATCTCGCCGCGTGCATCGGCCTCGGCGATATGGGTCACCTTCGCCACCGCTTCGATCACGGCGCGCTGAAATTCGGGCTGGGGACGCTCGGTATCGTCTACCAGATAGAAACCATCGGGAACCTCGCCGGGCTCGAACGCCTTGCCATCACGGGCCGCAAGCGCAGGTCGGAACTCGGACTCGTCCGAATCCGTGGTTTCGTGCAGGTCGATATGCATCAGCACCGCATCGCGCAGCGGTTCCAGCAGGTCGACCAGCGCTGCCGATTCGCCCGCAGGACTGTGCTTGCGGAAATTGCGATTGGGATCGAGCGCGTCGGGGTTCCAGCGATTGATACGCTCATACGCCCACGGACTGACGCACGGCACCACCAGAAGATTGGCCCGGCCGTCATGCTCGTGGCCGTGCCGCTGCAGGAACTGCAACGCGCCGTGCACACCGCTGGTTTCGTAGCCGTGCACGCCACCGGTCACCAGCAGCACCGGCAGATCCTCGCGCCAGCCGCGGCTTCGCACGGCCAGCAACGGGTAATGCTCCGCGCCATAGTCCAGCGAACCGTATGCGAACACGTCGAAGGATTCGCGCAGGCGATCGATGGCGCTCGCCACCTCATCCGCATAGCTGCGCTGCCGGCCCTGCTTTGCGAGCCACGCAGCCCGTTCCTGTACGCCCCACGGCTGCCCGGGAATGCCGATGGGATAAAAAGCCTGGTCGCCCATGGTGAAGTCGTCGTTTTGAGTTGGGCGTACTTTATCACCCTGCCCTCGGGCCGACCGCCCGGGCCGTGCCCTCGTCGAGTCCCGACATGCCGCAGACCGTCATCGCCAGAACCTGCAACGCAGGTTCCGTCTACGCATCGATCGCGAGGAAATAGCCCTGGCCACGCGAGGTGAGCAACGGCAACGGCACGCCGGCAGCCTCGTGCGCCTTCTTGCGCAAGCGGAACACCATCATCTCCAGGCGATGCGGATCAAATTCATAAATGTCCGAGGTGAGCGCGCTGATCAGCTGTTCGCGCGTCACCGGTTCGCCGCGGGCATCGATCAGTACGCGAAGAATGCAGCGCTCGGGAGCGGTCAGCGGCAAGATCTTTCCGCCCGGCTCCACGAGACACCAGTCATCGGTATCCATGCGCCACTTGCCAAGGCCTTCCGGCGCAGGCTGCGCGCTGGACATGGCCGCGAGGCGGCGGCCCACGTTGTGCAACGTCGCGGCCAGGATCTCCATGTTCACCGGCTTGAGGAGAAACGCATCGGCACCGCGCGTCAGTGCCTCAAGGTGTTCGTCCGTGCCGGTGTTCGCGGTCAGCATGACAATGCCCAGCCTGGACACATCACGAAGATGCTTGAGCACGCTCAGGCCATCCTCGTCGGGAACACCGATGTCCAGCACCGCCATGTCAAAACGTTGGCCAAGCAGGCTTCGATAGAGCTCGGCTGCCGTCCCGGCGCCTACCGCTTCAAACCCGAAATAGCGCAATCCCGGCAGGATGATGCCCTCTCGAAGCTGGGCATCGTCTTCCAGTACAGCGATGCGCCATACCCTGTTGGCATCAGCGGCGGGCGAGCGTGGTGCTAGGTCTTTCATGATGGGCACGTCGAGATGGTTGATCTGGGTTGCCACCGCCGAGGCTGGTCGCCTCGGGGCTTGAAAGTGAGCCTTGGGCAACGCCGGTAACTTCGTGATGGCCGGATGACTGGCGCAATCAGGTTGTCTCCTGGAAGACATAACCGTAGCCGCGCACCGTAGCCAGCGGCAAGGTAACGCCCGCGGCCACCCTGGCCTTTCTGCGCAGGCGATGAACAACGATTTCCATGCGACCCGGATCGAACTCACTGACGGCGTCGGTCAACGCGCCAACGAGATGGTCGCGCGAGAGCGGTTGATCGCTCCTTTCCATCAGCGTCCGCAGTATGCATCGCTCCGGTGCGGTCAGCGGCACCGACTTGCCGGAAGGCGTGATGAGGCACCAGCCCTCGGTGTCCAGTTGCCAGTAGCCGGAAGGCCTTGCGGCCACCATGTCATGTCGCTGCATGACCACGCGACGGCCAATGCTGTGCAGCGTGGCCGCCAGTACTTCCATGTCGACGGGCTGCTTGAGGACGGCATCCGCGCCGCGCGAAAGCGCCGCCAGATGATTGCGCTCCGTCGCGCTTTCCATGATCACCACGATGCCTAGCGCGGCGTGGTTGCGCAAGGCGCCAAGGACATCCATCGCGTTCTCGCCGGGCACCCCGACATCGAGCACGACCATGTCGACATGGCTCGATCGCACGCGACGATGAAGTTCCGCCGCACTCACCGCGCCAATGACCTCGAAGCCGAAGAACTCCAATCCCGGACCGATGATACTTTCGTGGTGCCTCACGCCATCTTCCAGCACGGCAACGCGCCATGCACGATGGGTGGAGTGTGGCGGCGGGTTATCGCTTGCGTGGTTCATTTGCTGGAAAGCGGGCTGCCAGTTGCAAAGAGTCAGTGTCCGCACGCCACTCCTTCGACGCGCGGACGGTGGAGCACGGTGTCTTTCCCGGGTGTAGGAGAGACACCGGTCAACCTCCATGTCTACAGGGGGAACGAGCCTGGCCAAGGCAGGACTCATTCCGGGAGTTGCTGCCACTTACATGGTGTAGGACGCGAGGATGCTCAGGCCGCTGTACGCCGCCACGCCCACGATGCGGATGTAGTACGTGGTGGTGGCCGGCGTGCGGAACACGGCCGTCTCGGTGTTGCCGGGACGTGCGGAGACCACGTCGGCGTCGCTGCCGTCGGCGGCAGGTGCGGTACCGGCCTTGGCGTATAGCGTCACTTCACCGGTGCCGCCGAAGCTGCGCAGGCTGAGGTTCTTGGCGCCGGCCGGCACCACGATCGAGTACAGCGTGGACGAACCCGCCGTGCCGGACTGGCCGGCCAGCGTCACGTTGGCCGTCAGCGCAGTGGCGTTGGAGCCATCGTCGCCGCCACCGCCGTCGTTGGAACCACCCACGGCCTTCTGCACAGCGGCGTAGGCGTCGACGATGCCTGCACCGATCGGATGATCTTCGGCCACCGGGAAGGCGCGTGCGGTTGAGGTCAGGATGTCCTTGATCTGCGCCGGCGTGGAGGCGGTAAGGCCCGCGTCCTTCTCGGCACCCAGGATCATCGCCACAATGCCCGACACGTGCGGCGTCGCCTGCGAGGTGCCAGCCATGCCGCCATAGGTCGCGGTAGCGGGCACGGTGGCGCCGTTGTTGATGGTGGACCACACGAAGCCGGTCGGATTGGCTTCGTCGCCGCTCGACGCATCGTTCACGTAGATGCCGCCGCCCGGGGCGGAAATCGTGACGCCGGTACCGTAGTTGGAATAGAACGCGCGCTTGCCGGTGATGCCGTTGGAGGCCACCGAAATCACACCGGGACAGCTGGCCGGGCTGGCATTGGCCACGTCTTCACCGGAGTTGCCCGCAGCGACCACCACGGTAGTGCCGCGCGAGATAGCGCCGGCAATGGCGACGCCGAATGCATCGTCGGCCGAGCAAGCGCCTTCACCGCCCAGGCTCATGCTGATCACCTGCGCCGGATTCTGGTTGTCCGGCACGCCGTCGACGTGGCCGCCCGAGGCCCAGGTAATCGCGTCAGCAATGTCCGAGGTCAGACCGCCGCAATGGCCCAGCACGCGGACCGGCAGTACGTGCGCCGAATGCGCGATGCCCGCCATGCCCGTGGAATTGTTGGTCAGCTCGGCAATGGTGCCGGACACGTGCGTGCCGTGCCAGCTGCTGGGTTCGCCGCTGTCACCGGCATCGCGGCACTCGGCATAGGCAGTGCCCGTGGTCCAGTCGCCCGTATCCATGCCGCCGGCGGCACGACCATCGGCAGCGCGGCCGGACACCAGCGCAACCGAGGTGAAGTCATAGCCGGCGCTGGCCAGCGACTCGTCCAGATCCGGATGCGCGGTGATGCCGGTATCGAGCACGGCCACGGTGACACCGGCGCCGTCAGCCACGGTCCACGCCTTCTCCACGTCAGCGGAGCCGGCGTCGCTGGCGGTGACGGGCTGCATATGCCACTGGTACTGGGCGTAATAGCCGTCGTTCGGCGCGCCGGTCAGCATGTCCTGCGGCTTGAGCGTGCCGCCCACGGTCTGCGTGGCGGCCACGTCGCGCACCAGGCGCATCATCACGTCCGGCTCCACATGAGCCACGGCCGGATCGCTGGCGATCTGCGCCATCAGCTTGCCCGCTTCGGCGGTGCTGAGCTTGCGCGAGGTATGCAGCACGTGACCGCCGATGGCGAGCTTGCGTACATAGCCCACACTTACCGCGGCCTGGCTGGCACCCAGGCTGTTGATGGTGGCGCGATCCAGGCCCACGTGCGAGATGGCGGTGCGGACATTCTGCGTGGCAGCGTTGCCATCCACGCTTTCGGTGGTGCCGTTGCGGTAGGTGACGATGAAGCGGTCGTAGGTCTGCTGCGCCTTCATGTGGCTGAGGCTGAGCTTGGCGTTGATCGCCGGCGCCGCGTCGGTGGCGTAGGCGGAAGGCAGTGCCAGCGCGAGCGCTGCTGCGAGCGCGCACGTCTTGATGGAGCGGATCTTGAACATGTTGACTCCCCGATGGATGTGGACTTGTGGTCCCTGATGCGAACGTCCCTGGCCCGGCCGGTGCGCGTGCAGCGACCGGGCCTTTGACGAGTGCGTGGTTGAAGAGGAATTACCAGCCGAAACTGACGCCGACCGTGCCGCTGGACTCGCCGCCGCCGGCGATGGTGCCGCCGACGATCACCGCGCCATTGCCCGGCAGGCTGTGCGCATAACCCACGGCCAATGCGCCCTGCCCGCCGTAGCCACCGACCGCCGCGCTGACGCGGTTGTCGGTGCCCGGCGCCGCGGCGATGGCGCCGGCCATGCCCGCCATGGCCGAACCCATCGCGCCAACGCGATCCAGGCGGGTGTTGACCGTGTGGAACTGGTCATTGACCTGGTCCTTGAACGCGGTGAAGTCGCTGGTGCTCACGCCGTTGGCCAGCTTGGTGTCGGTGTAGGCCTTGGCGCTGCTGAGCGTCGCGGCATCGCCGGAGTCGGCATACGTCTTCGCCGTGGCAATCGCGTCCGACGTGGCGGCATCGAGCTGGCCCTTGTTCACCGCATCCGTTGCGGCCGATCCGGCCGCGACGTTGGTCACCTGGCGTTCCGCGCCCACGCTGCCCACCGACACCGTGTTGGCACGATCAGCCACGGAGTTGGCACCGAGAGCGACGCTGTTGGTGGCGGCGGCATTCACCGTTGCTGCCTGGCCTACGGCGGTGCCGCTGGCTGCCTGCACATTGGTGTCGGCACCCACGGCGACGGCATTGGTGGCGGTCGCCGCGATGATGGCGTTGTTGCCAACGGCCGTGCTGCCGTCCGCGCCGATCACCGCGCCCTTGCCGATGGCGGTATCGCGGCCGTCGGTGGCCACGCTACCCTGGCCGACGGCAAAGCCGTTGCCGCTGCCCTGCGCCACGCCGCTCAGCTGGTTCATCTGGGTGCCGAGGTTGGCGATGCTGCCCAGCGCGCCGCTCATCGCACCGTCGAGTGCGCCCAGTGCGTCACCGACGTTGTTATAGGCG
Source organism: Dyella sp. (assembly GCF_035685885.1). Taxonomy (GTDB): domain Bacteria; phylum Pseudomonadota; class Gammaproteobacteria; order Xanthomonadales; family Rhodanobacteraceae; genus Dyella. Next base: position 40,584 of record NZ_DASRZX010000066.1, read on the forward strand.
CTACCCTGGATCAGGTACGACGGCGGCGTGAAGCCGTTGGCGCCATAACTGGCACTGCCGCCCATCAGCTGCGCGACGGCATTGCCCAACGTGCCCATCGAGCCGCTGATGCTGCTGCTATTGCTGAGCAAGGCCTGATTGAGCTGGGCCACATTGACGGCATCCATGTCGCCGGTACCGGCCGCCACATTGCCAAGCCTGGTGCCGGATTCGCCACCCAACGTGATGCTGGCCTTGCCGGCGTCGTCATACATCACGCTGCCGGACAGCGTGCTGTTCACGCCCTGCATGGCGTTGTTCAACTGCGACACGTTCACCGCATCGGTGCCCTGCGTACCGGCGGCAACGTTGACGATCTGACGCTCCGCACCCGCACTGCCCACCGACACGGTGTTGGCGCGATCGGCAATCGAATAGGTGCCCAGTGCCACGCTATTGGTGCCAGCTGCCTTTACCACGGACCAGTAGCCAATAGCCGTCCCGTTTTCCGCAGCACCGCTCACTGACGCTGCGTTGCCGATAGCCACGCTGCTGTCTGCAAACGCGGTGGCACCCATACCGATGGCCGTTGCCGAATCACCCGGGGCAGAGGCATGCGCACCCACCGCGGTGGCGAAGTCACCAAAGGCCTTAGCGCTGCCACCGATGCCGGTGGCGTTGAAGCCTTCGACGTCAGTGAAATCACCCAGGGCTGTGGCCTCGCTGTTGGTCGCACGCGCCATCAAGCCCAGCGCGGTACCGAACACGCCACTGGCATTGCTGTTCATGCCGACCGCCACCGAACCGATGCCGGTGGCCGAGGCCGGTGCGAAATCACCATTGATGGTGCCCCCCTGGCCATCGTGCGGACCAAACGCTTCGTACGGATGCGAGGCATTGAGCTGCGCCACGTTCACCGCGTCGGTGTCGGCCGTGCCGGCAGCCACGTTGGTGATCTGGCGTTCCGCACCGGCACTGCCCACCGACACGGAGTTGGCGCGATCAGCCACCGAGTTCGCACCCAGCGCCACGCTGTTGTCGGCGCTGGCGATGGCGTTGTAGCCGACCGCACTGCTGAATTCGCCGATCGCCGTCGAGCCGCTGCCCAGCGCCGCCGAGCCCGTGCCCTGCGCAAAGCTGGCCGAACCCACCGCCGTGCCGTAATCGCCGATGGCCAGTGCGTCGTCGCTGCCGTCGCCCACGCCGTTGGCAGCCAGGTAATGCGAGGCCGTGCCGGTGGCGGCGTTGAGCTGCGCCACATTCACCGCATCGGTGTCCTGCGTGCCCTGCGCCACGTTGACGATCTGGCGTTCGCTGCCTGCCGCGCCCACCGACACCGTATTGGCGCGGTCGGCGATCGAGTTGCCACCCAGTGCCACGGCGTTGGTGGTACCCGCCATCACCGTGGCGAACTTGCCCACGGCGGTGCCGCTGGTGGCATTGGACAGGACCTTCGCGGCTTCGCCGATGGCGGTGCCGCCCGAGGCAAACGCCGTGGCACCGGCACCCACGGCCGTGGCGTTTTCACCCGGCGTCGACGCGTGTGCGCCCATCGCGGTGGAATAGTCACCGTACGACTTCGAGCTGCCGCCGACCGCCGTGGAAGCAAAGCCTTCGGCATCGGTCCAGTCGCCAATCGACACGGTCTCGCTGTTGTTGGCGCGCGCCACCAAGCCGAGCGCCGTGCCGAACACGCCGCGCGCCTGCGAATTCATTCCCACCGCGACGGCGCCCACGCCGGTAGCGGAAGCCGGTACATAGTTGCCATTGATGCCGCCACCCGGGCCATCGTGCGGACCAAACGCTTCGTACTGGTTGGACTGATTGAGCTGCGCCACGTTCACCGCATCGGTGTCCGCCGTACCGGCAGCCACGTTGGTGATCTGGCGTTCCGCACCGGCACTGCCCACCGACACGGAGTTGATGCGATCAGCCACCGAGTTCGCACCCAGCGCCACGCTGTTGTCGGCGCTCGCAACAGCGTTGTAGCCCACCGCGCTGCTGAACTCGCCCAATGCCGTGGTGCCGCTGCCAATGGCAGACGAACCCGTGCCCTGCGCAAAGCTGGCCGAACCCACCGCCGTGGCGTAATCACCGATGGCCAGTGCATCGTCGCTGCCATCACCCGCACCGTTGGCGGAGACGTAATGCGATGCCGTGCCGGCGACTGCGTTGAGCTGCGCGACGTTCACCGCATCATTTGCATCAGTGCCAGCAGCCACGTTGGTGATCTGCCGCTTGGTAGTGTTGCTGCCCACCGACACGGTATTGGCGCGCGTGGCCTGTGAGTTCGCACCCAGTGCGATCGCACTGGTCGCGGTACCCTGTACCGCGGCACCCGCGCCGATGGCGATGCCACCCGAAGCTGCGCTTGCCACGGTGGACCCCACGCCCACGGCCACGCCGGTGCGTGCCGATGTCTGGCTGGCATAGCCCAGCGCCACGGCATAGTCGCCGCCGGCATAGGTACGCGCGCCGATGGCCACGCCGAAATCGTTCTTGGCGAGACTCAAGGTGCCCTGCGCAATGCTCATCCGGCCATCGGCCTCGGCCATGGTGCCCATGGCAATCGCGCTATATGCCTCAGTGCCGGTCATTGCGCCCGGGCCCACAGCGGTCGACGCCAGACCCTTGGCCGTCGTGCCCACCAGCAAGCCCGTGGGCATGTTGTAGAGCACGCCGCCCGCATCCACCGGCGCGCCGATGGCCACGCTGGAGTTGCCACTGGCCAGTGCACCGTTGCCAAAGGCGGACGAAGCCACGCCCGTGGCCCCCGCATACCCGCCGACCGCCGTGGAACCATCTTGCGCCTGGCTGCCCAGGCCTACGGCAACCGCCTGGCCGCCGGTGGCCTGCGCGGCATAACCTGCGGCCACGCTGTAGCCACCCGTGGCCTGTGCATACGAGCCCGAGGCCGTTGCACCGTCACCACTGGAAACACTGTTGTCGCCGATGGCCGATGCATGCACGCCGCTGGCCTGCGCATTCTCTCCGTAGGCCGAGCTGTGTTCGCCCGACGCCACGCTGTTGTAGCCCGTCGCCGTGCTGAAGCCGCCTACGGCCGTCGCGCCGCTGCCCACGGCCGAAGCACCCGTGTTGCCCGCAAAACTCGATGCGCCGATGCTGGTCGTATAGTCGCCCAGGGCATACGCCTGGTTGCCGATCGATACGCTCTGTTCGCCCGAAGCCGTGGCACCCACACCCATCGCCTGCGACTGGTTGCTGCTCGCCGACGCATCAGCGCCGATGGCCATCGCGTCGCTCACGTCCTGGCTGGGATCATCGATGTCGGCGTTCGGATTGCCAGCCATCGCTCCCACGCCGATGGCCATGTTGCGCGAACCGTAGCCACCGCCGGCCCAGGCGTTGGCGCCCAGCGCCATGTCATCGGTGTATGCCGCCACGGCGTTGTGGCCCAGGGCTACGCTGTCCTGGCCGTAGGCCACGCTGGCAAAGCCCACGGCCGTGGCGCCGTCATACTGCGTCACGCTTTCGCGGCCGATGGCGACCGTGCCGTCACCCGCCGCGAACGCCTTGTAGCCCACAGCCACCGAGCCGCTCAGCGCACCGTCGCCGTCATCCTGGCTGCCGCCGGCGTACGAGAGCGTGCCAAGTGCCGTGGCGAAATCACCGAAAGCGATGGCGGCAGCGCCATAGGCATTGGAGCCCTTGCCGTAGGCCCAGGTGGTTTCGCCGCCGTTGCCGTGCGCGGGCAGGCGGCCGTCATTGTTGGCGTCAAACCATCCGCCGATGGCGGTGGAACCTGCACCGATGGAATAGGTACCCGAACCCAGCGCCACCGAACCATTGCCATAGCTGACGGCCTTGGTGCCGATGGCGGTTCCGTTCACGGTGTTCTGCGCAACCCCGGACTGATACCCGATCGCCACGCCGTTCTGCGCATTGGAGAACGCTATGGCCTCGTTACCGATCACGATGCTGTTGGTGGAACCGTGTGCAACGCCGTTGTTGTCCACGCCGTCGGTCGCCATGGCGCCATTGCCGATGACGATCGCACCCGACGACAACGCGCCCGTGCCCGACGCCGCGCCAAGCACGATGCTGTTATCGGCCTGCGCATTGGCCGACGTACCCAGCGCAACCGCATTGACGCCCGAGGCGGCGGATCCGGCGCCCAGCGCTGTCGCCGCGTTTCCTGCCGCGTTGGCATTGGCGCCAAGCGCCACGCTGTTGTCGGTCTGTGCCTGTGCGCTGGCACCGATGGCTACGCTGTTGCTGCCCAGGGATTGGGCATCGTCGGTGCCATCGTTGCTGCCGTTGGCCTTGAGGTAACGCGTGGCGTTGCCCAGATCGTCCTGCGCCTGCGCAGAAGCGGCATCGAGCTGCTCCTTGTTCACGGCGTCGTGGGCATTGGTGCCATCGGCAACGTTGGTGATGCGACGCTCGCTGCCCGCCGTACCGACCGAAACGGTGTTGGCTTCATTGGCCAATGAGCCCTGGCCAAGCGCCACGCTGTTTGCCGCCTTGGCATTGCTGGCGTCGCCCACTGCGACAGCGTTTTTCCCTGACGCCTTGGCGGCGTTGCCGACGGCCGTGCTGTGGTTGCCGGTGGCGGCCGTGTTGTTGCCCAACGCCGTGGCGTATTGGCCCGTGGCGGCAGCCACCTCGCCGCAAGCGAGCGAGTTGGTGGTTGCCGTCGGTTCCATGCCCGCGGTGAATGTTCCGGTACAGACGGCCGCATGCGAGGCAAGCGGTGCAAAAGACAGGGCAAGCGCGAGTGCTGCACCTGCGCGGGCTACGCCACGACGGCCCTTGCCATTGCTTCTCGCCAATTCGGAGGCAACGACCACCGCGCCGAGCGATGGATTCCAGATTTTGCTGTAGATCGTGTTCATAGGTATCTCCCCGTGATCTTCGCCAGGCTCGTCTGAGCCGGATTCAAAGTCGTCGAGCTCGCTCCCCGATGACCGGCGTTTGCCGGTCCTGCACGCGACGCGAAGTACGAGGGTCGTGTGCCACAAGCTCGTCCGATCAAGGGTGAACCGTGGAAAACGCATGCGTCACGCACACCTTTTCTCGTGATTTCACGGTATTCACGAAGCACACGGCGGGCTCCGGATGGCCCGGAAACTTCGTACCGTCATCGATCAGGAGGCGCTGCTGCGCGGCGCGCGAAAAATATGCCGGCCAGAGAACGGTGTAGCTGATCTGCGCGAAGAGAGGCATGCAGCACGCGGCGTGAACCGCCACGTCTCACGCTATCCCATTCCTGCAAAAAGTCGGCGCTCGCCCTGCCCGGTCAAAAAGCGACAGACAGTTCCGCATCCGTCATCCGTGCGCATGTCTTCGGCACGGCGGGCGCATCAATGCGCGCGCATCGCAACATAGCGATCGGATATGAAACCATCATGACGAGTGCGACACGGCGATCGCGCTCGCTCATGCGCGAGTCACGGCATCGCCTCCGCACTGGGCGCGGCATCGCCTGCGCCATCCATGCGCGATGCGCCCGCTACTGAAGAGGCTTGTTGGCGCGCGAGGGGGACTTCTTCGCCATGGCGGCAGAGGGATGCACACCGTAGATCCGCTTGTACAAACCGGAGAATCGACCAAAATCCCATACGCCAAAGCGGGCACATATGCCGGCAACCGTTTCCTCGTCGCCGGCATCGCGCAAGGCGTCATGGATATTCCTTATCCGCTGCAACACGAGGAAGCGATAAGGGCTTATGCCGAAATGCTCATTGAACACGGCGTGCAAGGTGCGACTTGATACGTCCGATGCACGGCACAGGTCCAGGATCTGCACAGGCTCGCTACCCGCCGCTTCCAGCAGTTGCAGCGTGCGGTCCAGGATCTTCCCCCGCGACAGCCTGGGGCGGCCTTGCGCAACCTGCTTTTCGAAGGTCATCGATTGCACGGCTTCATAGATGGCCCAGGAGAGTTGCGAAGACACCGTACGCGGCGCAGCCCCTTGCAGGACATCCTCGCCGGCATCGCAAACCTCGAAGATCCTGTTGATCAGGCCCTTGAGTCGCTCCACGCGCGCATCGCCCACGGGGGCGAGGAGATGCTGCTGAATGGCAGGACGAAAATCCTCATGCGTCAGATCCAGCCAATGGGCGACTGTTTCGCAGTCAATGCTGACACCCATCCACGCCATGGCGTCGCTGTTGTACACGTGGAAATCGCGGGACGTCGCAAGCCAGCTCAGGGTGGAGACGTTGGCCTGTTCGCCGTTGACCAGCACCGATCCTCCTTCGGAAAGCGGAAAGAACAAGCCTGCGTTCCCGGGACCGCAGGCGCCCTGGTAGATGCTTCCGCCACCGTTGTATCCGACCATCAGCTCAAAGCCATCCAGCGCGATGTGCCGGATGTGCCAGTCCCCCGTGCTCTTGCGCACGGGGATGTAGCGCCCTTCGACGCCGCGCATGGCATGTTCGAACTCGTCGATGGTCAGGCCCGTCAGTCGGCCCACGGATCAACTCCTATTGGCTTGGAGGCATGGCCGCACGCAGCCTCGCTTCCGCTTGTCGCAGAGAGGTGGACGAATCAGGAATGCGTCCCACCGCGCCATACGGCGCGCTGATAACCAACCGGCAAGCCCAAAGCCAACGGGGTTCGGGCCGCTCTTGGCGCCGAGGTTGGTATCTATGTATACCGTGCGCGAATCCGTCGGCCTACGTAAATCAGGCAAAAAGCAACGGATGCAGATAAAAAATGGGGGCGCTTGGCAAAACTGCAAGCGGGTTTCGCACAGCACGCCTTCACAGGATCATGATGCGCCGGGGCAAACGAGTGAGCTCTAGCTTCGGGGAAGCCGTCTCAGCCTCGTTGATAGCGCCGCCGGCCGCCCGCCAGAGCGCCTTCGCGCCAGTACGCGCGCATACGGCAGCGCTCAGGCGTGAATCCGTGGCAGACGTGATGACGTGCCTAAGGCGTCGACGCGCTCAAGCCGAGCTTCGCGGCGCGGCTCTCGATGCGCGGATCGAGCGCGCGCGCGGACGCGAGATCGGCATTTCCCGCCGCAATCTGACCGCTTCGAACCTTCGCCAGGCCAAGTCCATAGCGCGACCACGCAGAACGCGGCTCAAGCACCAAGGCCTGCTCGTACGCCTTGATCGCGTCGCCATAACGCGCCAGCCGGAGCTCAATCAGTCCCAGGCTGTCGAGATAGGTCGGCTGGTCGCCATCGCGCTGGATCGCCCTTCGGCAATCCTTGAGGGCATCGTCCAGCATCTGGTTGCTCAGGCCGCGTGCCCAGCAACGCTCGTTGAGTGCCGACCCGAGCATCGCATCGTTGCCGTGCAGTCGAATCCAGTTGTCGAGCAGCGGCAGCGCCGAGGCAGGTTGATCAAGTTCGATGTAGAGCGCAGCCAGGGTGCGCGTCTGCGCAGATCCCGCCGCTGCCAGGGCGCTTGCCGCGGACGCGTCGGCCAACGCGCCCTCGCGATCCTTGCGCGCGAAGCGAAAATGGGCGCGCATCAGCAAGGCGTCAAGGTTGCCTGCTTCCATGTTCAGCGATTTGTCGAGATCGGCCAGTGCTGCGTCGGGTTGCTGGTTCGCCTCACGTGCACTCGCGCGGGCAACGTAGTAAGCCGCCTGGCTCGGGGCCAGCCGAATCGCCTCGTCCAGATCGGCCAAGGCAGCCCTGGTTTCGCCGCGCGACAAATGCGCCTGTCCCGATAGCGCGTAGTCGCCCGCAGTTTTGGGCGAGGCAGTGCCCTCTCCCGCAGCGCTGCCCGCATCAGGCCCTGCGGTATCGCCTGTTGCCGCGGCAAAGGCAAACACGCGGCCGCCGTTGTACGAGAAATAGGCTTTCTTCTTGCTGTTGGCGATGAACATGCGATGGGCGAGCAGAAAATCCAGGCCAAGCAGCATGTCGGTCCTGTCGCCGATCCGTCCATCGATCACCAGCACCTGGCTGTTCTGGATCGTTTCCGAGCCCACCGAAAACGAATCGACGTGCACCATCCAGGTCTTCACCGGCTTGGCACCAATGCCAATGCTGACACCGCCAGCCTCGATGCCTGTCGCAGCGAGGTTTATGCCAGACCGCTCGGCCGCATCGCGGCTCAGCACCGTGGCCGGCGCTCCCGAATCGAGCACCGCGCGCACTTTCCTGCCATTGATCGTCACATCGAAAAAAGTGCGCCGGTCGAAGGGATTCTCGGACGCCACGATATCGGCAACGTTGTACTTGCCGTCTTTCGCCCAGTACGCCAACGAAGCATTATCGCAGTGCTCTGCCTTGAAAAGCGTCAGCTTGCCATGCGAAAGATCCATCTCCAGATCGGCAAGATCGAGCAGGTTCGCCCCAAGCAAACCGGTGCCCGCATCAGTACCGCCGACGATGAAGTCCACATTGTCTAGCGTCGTGCCGAGTATGCCGAACGCCTTGACGTGCGCCTGCTGGACACTCGCCGAACCGCCGATGCCACTGAGGCGAAAGCCAAAGGGCGCAGGCTGGAGCTTGAGCCCCAGCGATGCCGCATTGGCGCTCGACATGGTGTTGAAGAAAGCGCCGGTGTCGATGATGAAGCGCGTGCTGATGCCATTGATTTTCACCATGGTGGTAGCACGGCTTCCCACCACTTCCACGGGCATGGTTCCGTAGTCCTTCAAACGGCAGTCTTCAGCCCATGCGCTGACGGCTGGCAAAAGGCCGAGACCGACGCAGCACAGGCGCAACAATCCGACGAGGACTTTTGACATGAATGGCCTCAAGGCATGCTCGTGACGCCAAGCAGCACGGTGATCATAGTCTTACGGCGGACGGCGCGTTCATCAAGGCAAGCGCGCAAAGTAATGCGTGCGCATGATGGGCAGCCCATCGTTTCCGAAATAGACGGCCGTCTCGATGAGCGACCTGCCATCGGCAGAGACGGTGTAGATGCGCGTGGACGCCGGCACCCCGCCCTCTGCCAACGCCATGATCAGCACGTTGGGAGCGGGCATCTTGAAGGCGGCGGTATCGGCCTCGTCGCTGCCTTTAACGGCAGACGACTTGCCATCCAGCGTGGCGGTTCCCGTGGAGTGATTCTCCGAGCCGTTGGCGTACACGATGTCAACTTTCGTTAACCACCTGCCAGCGCCATCGTCGCTGAAGGTGATGATGGCGCTCTTCGGTCGACCCTCCGGCGGCATCGGCAAGCGAGACACGTCGACAGCCCAACTGCCAATCAAGGGAGACGAATTGCGCGACTGGGAAACCGCCGGTTCGCTTCGCATCAGTCCGACGAGCAACACGATTGGCAGCAGGGCCTTCACGGTTATCTCCTTTATCCTCAATATTTCAAGATGTCAGCGCATTGCCGCTTCCATTTCCCAGAGAGGCTCGCTCCGACAGACCCAGCCACTCGTGACCGTATGGGTCATGAGCGAGGGCCATGAACACACCCGCCTCGGGACGCGAACACTCGCAATATGGCAACCGGCAGCATGCAACAAGGCATTAGGCGCTTGCTGAGCTGCTTTTCTGCATGGCGGCTGCCGCACACGAGCAAGCTTCCCTGCTCAAGCCAGCTGCTCGGCGAGCCCGACGATGATGCCTTCCGGCCCACGGATGTAGGCGAGCCGGTACGAGTCTTCGTACTGCATCTGTCCGATGAGTTCGGCGCCGTGAGCCTGCATGTGGGCGACGAGTGCATTGATATCGTCGACAGCGAACATGATGCGACGCAGGCCAAGTGTGTTTACCGGCGCTTTCACGGGCCCGAACCGCACCGCATCGGGTGTATGGAATTTGTCCAGTTCAATGCCCTGGCCATCGGGAGTTCGCATCATCGCGAGGGTTGCCCGGACATCCGTGAGCCCGATCAAGCTGCCGATCGCAGGCCCGTCAACCGTCGTTTGACCCTCAAGCTCCAGGCCCAGTTCGATGAAGAACGACTTCACGGCTTCGAGGTCATCGACAACGATGAGGATGTTGTCCATTCGTTTGAGCGTCATGTCGTTCTGTTCCCGCTTTAGTGATGGTGGCCGCTTTCGGCGGCTCAGTATGGATTCCCGATCAGCTTCCCGATGACTTCCGCACTTCCGACACGAGCGCAGCAATATCCGCTTCGCTCAGTGAATTCAGTTCCTGATAGGCGGCATCGGTGACACGCTTATCGCCCTGGCATTCGCCGCGAAGCGCGTACCCGTCGTCGTCAGCGATGAAGGTGAAATGGAAACGAACGGCCTTGTTGGTCGGGGCAGACACGATCCGGACGGACTTCCCGTCTTCGCAGTCATAGACAAGCCACGCGGTCTTTCCAAACTGCTTGGCCATGGGACCGATGCTGCACTTCATTTTTGAGGGCGCTTCAGCACGAACCTGCGGCAACAGGACCGATGACGCCAGCAACAGCGGAAGCATCATCCAAAGCACGAACACTTTCATGTTATCCCCTGTATTTACAGTCGTGCGATTGAAGATGACGGACTGTCAGGTCGCAATGATCCGTTGGGCCATGCCACCGTCTCCTGATGAAAGCCTGTTCGGCATCACCAAGGCCTGCTGCTCAATAGAGAATCCTTGCACCCCTGCGCCCGCTTCGATTCCATGGCGGGCATCGCCAGCATGCCCAATGCCCCCATCCGCGGCAAGGAACGCAGGGGCCAACATGCTGGCTATAGGCTCGACATGCACGGGGAATGCCGCGTGCTCACATGGTTCGGCCACAAGCATGCCTTTTGGATGGCCATCTCGCCTCCGCCCCTGACACTGTCACCGATGCGCTTTTCCGAGGACTCTCTTAGACTCCGGCGAGAACCTGGCAGGAAGCGATGCGATGCAACGATCAGTGCTTCTGGTTTCTCTTTGGCTGCTTATGGTGCTCATGTCCGTCAGCTGTCTGGCATCGGATGGGCCAACCGAGACTGCGAACATCACCCTTGGTCATTCGACCGTGCCCTTGACTGGACCGTGGCGGTTTCACATAGGAGATGATGATCGTTGGTCCTCGCCGGACTTCGATGACAGCGCGTGGGAAACAGTCGATTTCACTCCCGCGCCCGGCGCGCATGACGGCGATGTCGGATTGCCGGGCTACGTCACCGGTTGGAACCAGCGTGGCCATGCGCATTACACCGGCTACGCGTGGTATCGGATGAAGGTTACCGTCGACGGCGACCTGGGCTCCTCGCTCGCCCTGGCGGGACCCACCCTGGTTGATTCAACCTATCAGGTCTATGTAAACGGAAAGCTGCTCGGCGGACCCGGCGTGTTCTCCGGTACATCGCCTACCGTGTTCGCCGTTCGGCCGAGCGTGTTTCCCTTGCCCACTTCATCGCCGGTAGGCGCGCGTACGTACCTCATTGCGTTTCGCGTCTGGATGGACCCGCTTGACGGTGGCCAGGAAAGCGGCGGCATCCACGTCGCGCCGGTGATTGGCGATGCGAAAAGCATCGATGCATTGTTCCAGGTGCAATGGCTACAGACATTCAAGGGCTATGTGGCCGATGCGATCGAGCCGCTCGCCTTTGTCTTGCTCGCCATCATGGCGACGGGGCTGATGTTGAGCCGAACGGGTGATTCCTATCGCTGGCTCATGGCAGCGCTGATTCTCCTTGCACTGCTACGCGTCAACCAGGTGCTGTTCTTCTGGACGCCGTATCTCAGCTTGCGCGGCTATGACATCGCCGTATCCGTGCTGCTAAGGCCGCTCGTCCTGGCGGCATGGACGTTGGCGTGGCGAGACTGGTTTCGCCTGAATGGAAGCACGTGGCTGTGGCACGCAGTCAGCGTGCTGACTTTGGCATACGTGGTTGTTGCGCTGATTGGCCGCCCCTGGTTCGCACCGGAGACCACCCTCGGTCTCAAGGCGGCTGCCGGTATCGTTGGAGAAGGCATTCGGGTGGCATTTGCGGCGCTTTATCTGTGGGTCGTCGGCCGTGGCGTGATGCAATCAAGGAAGCCATCCACGTATTTCGCCGCACTTGCCGCGATCCTGGTGGGCATTGGCCTGTTCGCAACGGAGCTCAACGCACTCGGCATTCCGGGAATCTGGTTTCCCTTTGGAACGGGAGTGGCGAGAGGCCAGTACGCCTACGCCGCCTTCATCGCGCTTTTGTTCGTGTTGATACTGATGCGGTCGGTCGGATATGCGCGAAGAAAGTAGCGTGGAGCGCTGCCATTCGCTTCTGCGGCAAGCCTGCCTTCTTTCACTCCAGGTCGCGGGCGCCCGGTACGGACCAGCACGGCTAGTCCAAATCTCATCGACCGGTTGCGTTGGCGGCCGTCTCCGGGTCTGCCAGATATTGGCTCAGCATCGCCGCGCTCAATCCATTGGCATGGGCGATGTCACCGTAGAGAGCCGCCGAAGGGCGAGGCGTGCGATGGAAATCATGTTCGTAGTCCACCGCGAACAGGCCGAACCTGGCATCGAACCCTTCCACCCATTCGAAATTGTCGATCAACGACCAGTGGACATAGGAGCGGATGTCGACACCGTCCCGCCGTGCGAGCCAGGCCTCACGCACATGCGCTACCAGGTAGCGCTGCCTTTTCTTGTCGTCGGCGGCGCCATCGGCCGTTCCGTTCTCCAGGATCATCAAGGGTTTGGCGTAGCGCTTGCCCACCTTGGTGAGCATCTCGTAGAAGCCGCGCGGATAAGAGGGCCAACCCAGATCGTTCCGCTCCTCGTGAGGCAGGTCGGGCGCGATATTGCCGACGTCGGGTGCGAAGGGATGTCGCCAGTCGCCGCGCACATAATTCCGGCTGTAGTAATTGACTCCAACGTAGTCCTCGGTGCCGGCCAGGCCCTCGATCGGCACGTCGATGCCGGTCGTGGTGAGTCGCATGCGGCCACTGGCCACCGCATCCAGGAAATCCCAGTTCCACGCCTTGTCGACCACCCAGGCGAGCGCCCGGTCGAGTGGCGAATAGCGGTTGTAGGGCTCGAAGACTTCGAGGTTCTGGGTCAACCCCACTGAAACCGATGCGCCACGCGCCCTGGCTACGCGGTGCAGCACGCGATAAGCCTCGACGTGCGCACGCAGCAGCGCGGCATACACGTCTCTCGCACCAGCGAAGTCGCCGCGCTTCTCGCCCGGCGGGTAGGACCCGATGACATAACCGTCATAGAGATAGACCATCGGTTCGTTGAGCGTGCACCAGATCCGCACCTCGGGAATGAAGTTCTGCGCGACCGCGTCGACGTAGGCCTGCCAGAGCATCAATGCATCGGCACGCTCCCATCCACGCTTGCCACCGGTGTCCGCCTCGAAGAACCAGGACGGCGAGACATAGTGGAAGAGCGTCACCACCGGCTCGATGCCACGGCTGCGCATGGCAGCGAAAATCCTGTGGTAATAGGCGATGGCTTCAGGGTCGGGCTGGGTCATGCCGGCGCGCGGAAACAGGCGCGCCCATTCGATCGAGACACGGAAGGCATTGAGGCCGAGCTGCGCGGCGGCATCGATATCCTGGTCGTAAAGGAGGTCGAAGCCTGCCTTGTGGATTCGCACCTGATCCGACCATCGACCAAGATCGTGGATATCTCCGGGGGGCGTGGCGCCGATCTTCTCGCCCTGCGCGAAACGATGGCCTCGAAATACCTCCGCCTCGAATTTTGTCCAGTCACTGGCCGGCACGCTCTCCGTTTGTTGCCCGGCCATCGCGACGCCCCACAGGAAGCCCCTGGGAAACACCATCGCTTGCACCGGTGCCGGGGTTTCACGCTGTTCGCCGCGCCCCGGCAGGATCAGGCAAAGCACCATGAATCCGAGAACGAGCAGAACGAACACGCCTATGGCCGCCAGGCCCTTCCCGCTGCGCCCAAGGAAATACGGTCCTGTTTTCCCAACCATCACTCGCCCCCAAGCTCGTTACGATTCTTCGGAATACGCGTTGGATCGAAAGTGGAACGCTCGGAACGCCGATCGCTCAGATGAGTGTTTCGCAGGTCAACCGGGTGCTATGGCTCAAGTACGAATGACGTGCGCAGAGGCACAGCCACCTGCCTTACGTTGTCCTTGATCGACACACGCACGATCCATTCGCCAGCAGGATCGCCCGGATCACCGGTGAATCCGATCACCGCGTTCGAGAGATAGAGATAGGTCGGCGGTCCTTGGAGAGGGCCTTTGAAACAGGGCGCATCAACCTGGTGGATCGAGGTTGTTCCGTTCGGCCGCACGACGTCGATATCACACCTGACATCCGCTGAGCCGCGCGAGTCGAGAAGGGGATTCGCGAAGAACGTCAGCACAAAAACCTGCTTGCCCCTGGCAACGGTTTTCGCCTCGGTGAAGTGCGGAACCGTATCTGATGGTGTTTGCCACTTGGCTTGCCAGTCCGCATCGGACGTGACGATCAGCGATCCGCCAAATCCACCGACGGACTTTCTGGATTCGGTGTTCGGCGCTGGCTGGCCTTTGGCGTCTTTCCAACCCTCTTGGCCGAGCGCCGGCAGCGCCAACAAGGCCAATAGAAGCAAACCCAGTTTCCTTGCCATGAGCCCCCCTGACTCGACACGTTTGCGCGAGTGTTCGGGCGACGCGCCGGCGGTGTCAAGGGAATGCAGCCAACGGCGTTCGCTTCGGGTCAGGCGGTGATGGCGGGTCGGCAAACGCTGGTGCTCGGGCCC
>NZ_DASRZX010000067.1:0-4561 GCF_035685885.1 Dyella sp.
CGCAGGCCAAGCAGCTTTTCGCGCAGCTTCAGTTCCAGGCCGCGCTCGACCGGTTCGTAGAAGGTCATGTCTGCCAGCGCATCGGGCAGGCATTGCTGGTCCAGCGCGATGCCGCCTTCGGCGTCGTGGTCGTACTGGTAGCCCTTGCCGTAGCCCAGGCCCTTCATCAGCTTGGTCGGCGCATTGCGCAGGTGCAGGGGCACGTCCAGCGTGCCGGTTTCGCGCACCACGGCGCGCGCCTGGTTGTAGGCCATGTAGGCGGCGTTGCTCTTGGGCGCAATGGCCAGCCAGATGGCCAGCTGCGCGAGCCCCAGTTCGCCTTCGGGGCTGCCGAGGCGTTCGTAGGTGTCCCATGCATCCAGTGCCATGCGCCATGCGCGCGGCTCGGCCAGGCCCACGTCTTCCACCGCCATGCGCGTCATGCGACGTGCGAGATAAAGCGGATCGACGCCGCCATCGAGCATGCGGGTCAGCCAGTACACGGCGGCATCGGGGTCGGAAGAGCGCACGGATTTGTGCAGCGCCGAGATCTGGTCGTAGAACTGCTCGCCACCCTTGTCGAAGCGGCGCGTGCGATCGGCCAGCACCTGAGTGAGCGTGGCTTCGTCGATGCGGTGGTCTTCGGCGAGTTCCGAAGCGATTTCCAGCAGCGTGAGGCCGCGACGCACATCGCCATCGGCGGCCTGCGCGATCAGGCGCAACGATTCGTCGGAGACGTCGAGCTCCAGCGTGCCGAGGCCGCGCTCGTTGTCTTCCAGCGCGCGCTTGAGCGCGACCACGATGTCATCGGGCGTCACTGCCTCCAGCACGTGCACGCGGCAGCGCGAGAGCAAGGCGGAGTTGAGTTCGAACGAGGGGTTTTCGGTGGTGGCACCCACGAAGATGATCACGCCGCGCTCGATGTGTGGCAGGAAGGCATCCTGCTGTGCCTTGTTGAAGCGGTGCACCTCATCAACGAACAGCACGGTGCGCCGTCCCTGCGCAAAATTGGCCTCGGCCTCGGCCAGCGCCTTGCGCACTTCCGGCAGGCCCGAGAGCACGGCGGAAATGGCGCGGAAGTCGGCATCGGCGTAGCGGGCGACCAGCAGGGCCAGCGTGGTCTTGCCGCAACCGGGCGGCCCCCACAGGATCATCGAGTGCACGCGCCCGGCTTCCAGCGCGCGCCGCAGCGCTTTGCCGGGCGCCATCACGCGCTGCTGGCCGACGATTTCATCGAGGGTGCGCGGCCGCATGCGTTCGGCCAGGGGCTTGAGGTCGTCGGGCTCGGCAAACAGGCCCGGCGCGTCGTACATATCGCTGCGTGACATGCCCCGCATGATAGGGCATCGCCGCGGCGCGGACCTCACGGGGCCCGCTACGAGCGATCCGGCCCTGGTTTCATGCCGCCTCCATGGCGTGCAAGTGCGCGGCCCGCGGCTATGATGGGCCGGGGCATGCATCGCAGGGGCGGCAAGTGGCGCATAGGCCAGGGCGGACAAGCAGGCAGACTCACCACGGATGCGCATCGCTGCCCGACGACCGCCCTCGTCGCCATGCAGCGTTGTGGCTGGCAATGCTGCTGGCGTTGTTCGCGCTCGCCTCGCCCGTCCACGCCGAGAGCGATCCCTGGGCACCGTTCGACATGCCGTGGTTCGACCACGTCGGCATCAACGATGGACTGCCCCACTCGCTGACCACGGCGCTGGCGCAGGACCAGCGCGGACTGGTGTGGATCGGTTCGCTGGGTGGCCTCGTGCGTTACGACGGCCATCGCATGCAGGTGTTCACTGCCACCGGCAATACGCGCACCGACCTGCCCGATGCCTATGTGCGCAGCCTGGTGCCGCTGTCCGATGGCGACATGCTCATAGGCACCAATTCCGGTGGCGTTACGCGCTTTGACGCGCTCACCAATACGTTCCACGCGTACCCCATTGGCACCAACGGCACCAGCGATCGAAAGATCTTCGCGATGGCCCGCGACGACAAGGACGGCGTGTGGATCGCCACCGAGCGCGGACTGGATCATCTCGAACTGAAAACCGGCCGGATCTTTCCCGTGCCCACCGGCCCGGGCACCTCGCCGCGCAGTTTCAGCGTGCTGCAGGATCGCGAGGGCAACTTGTGGCTGGGCAACAACAACGGATTGTTCCTGCGTCCCGCCGGCAGCAATGCCTTTGTCCGTGCGCCGCGCGCACCCGGCAATGCGCAGATCGAAAGCACGCTCAACGACGGCATCTGGACGCTGCACGAGGATCGCTCGGGACGCCTGTGGGTGGGCAGCACGCAGTCCGGCGCGGTGTATCGCGATGCGGATGGGCAATGGCACGCCATCAAGGGTTTCAGCGGCATCCAGCGCGATCACGAGCGCCATCCGACGGTGCGCGGCTTCATGGAAGTGCAGCCGGGCACGATGTGGATCGCAACCGACGGCAACGGACTGCTGGCCTATGACCCGGAAGCGGGCAGCTGGCACGCCATCAGCCACGATACGGCGATGCCGTCGTCGCTGCCCGGCGATTCGGTGCGCGCGCTCATGCGCGATCACCAGGGCAACATCTGGGCGGCCACCGACCTGGGCGTGGCGCGCTATAACCCCACCGCGCGCAAGGCGTTCGCGATCCTGCCTTCCACGCACGCCGAGCACGCGCTGTCCAACACCAATGTGCGCGGCATTTTCGTGGATTCGCGCCGGCGCATCTGGCTGGGGCTGAGCGGCGGCAACATCGACGTGATCGACCTGGATCGCGGCGTGGTACACCACTTGCAACTCGATGGCACCCAGGCGCGCCGCGATGTGCAGGCCTTCGCCGAAATGCCCGATGGCATCTGGGTCGGCACGCAGGGCGTGGCGCGCATCAATCCCGATACGTTTGCCATCGAAGGCTCCGTCATTCCCGCGCTGGATGCGCGCCCGGTGCTGCATCTGCTGCCCGATGGCGAGCGCCTGATGATCGCCACCTACGACGGCGTATTCCGCTACGAGACGCGCAAGCGCACGTTCACCCATTTCGGCAACGAACCGAACGATCCCCGCAGCCTCGCCAGCGATACGGTGCGGGGCATCGCCCGCATCGGCAGCGACATCTGGTACGTCACCGGCCGCGGCATCAGCATTGCGGCCAACACGTCGCAGAATTCGGGTTTCCTCAACCTGCTGAATCGCCCTGGCGATCCCGCCAGCCTGCCGAACAACCTGGCAAGTTCCATTTCCACCGATCCGCAAGGCGGCCTGTGGATCGGCACCTATGGCGGCCTCGCCATGATGGAGCCGCGCAGCAGCGGCGAGCCCTATCGCTTCAGCACCATGGGACTGGCGCAGGGCCTCCCCAGCGACAACATCAATGCGGTGGAATCGGATGGGCTGGGCAATCCCTGGGTGAGCCTTCCCAACGGCATCGCCATGATCGATCCGTCCACGCACACCGTGCACAACCTGGGTGCGCGCGATGGACTGCGCATCGCCAGTTATATCTATGCCGCGTCGGCACGCGCACCCGACGGCGAATTGCTGTTTGGTGGCCTGGGCGGCCTCACCGTGGTGCGTCCCACGTGGCAGCCGCCCGACGTTCCCGATGCCCCGCTGGCGGTCACCTATGCCGTGATCAATGGGCATCCGTTGCCATTCGGCCATCTGCCGCGAGTCAACGAATCGTTCCATCTCGGCGCGCGCAACCGCAGCCTGCGCGTGGACTTTGCGCTATTGGATTTCCAGGCGCCGGCCGACACCAGCTACAGCTATCACATGGAAGGCCTCGACGAAAACTGGATCGAGGTGCCGCGCGGCAGCCTGCCTTCGGCCATCTACACCACGTTGCCTCACGGCGAATACACCTTGCACCTGCGCGCGCAGACGCACGGCATGCAGCCGCGCACCACCGAAGCGACCTTCGGCGTGTCGATCGAGCCGCGCTGGTACGAAACGGTGGCGGCGATGGTCGTGGCCGGCCTCGTCCTGCTGGGCCTGCTCATCGGCGTCATCCAGCTGCGCACGCTGTACCTGCGCAAGCAGGCGCGGCAGCTGCAGCAGCAGATCGACCTGCGCACCCGCGACCTGCTGGCGGCCAACCAGCGATTGGACGAACTGGCGAGCACCGACGCGTTGACGGGCGCGTGCAATCGCCGCCGTTTCATGGAGCTCGCCGAAGACGTGCTGGCGCAATCGCGGCCCGGCGAGGCCTGCATGGCGTTGCTCGACCTCGATGGCTTCAAGCAGATCAACGACAGCTATGGCCACCTCGCCGGCGACGGTGTGATCCGCAACGTGAGCGGCACCATCCTGCTGCAGCGACGCGAAGGCGATCTGGTGGGACGTTACGGCGGCGAAGAGTTCGTGATCTGCCTGCCAGGCTCGGACCTCGCGCACGGCATGGCGATGGCGGAATGCATCCGCAAGGCCGTCGAGGAAAGCCACCTGATGCACGACGAGCAACCCATCACCATCACCGTCAGCATCGGCGTGGCCGTGTTGCGCGAGGGCGAAACCTTGTCGCAATGGCTGTCGCGCGCCGACGATGCGCTTTACGAGGCCAAGCACAACGGCCGCAATCGCTGCGTGGCGGCGCCTTAGTCGCCAGCCACC
>NZ_DASRZX010000068.1:0-17640 GCF_035685885.1 Dyella sp.
GCATCAGCATGCGGCGGCGCGCGTCATCGAACGGCGACAGCGCGTAGATCGGCACCGCGCTGCGATAGCGCGACAGCCACTGCGCCGTTGCGCCCGATTCGGTCAGCGCCACGATCGCGCGTGCGCCGATCTGGGTGGCCAGCAGCATGGCTGCCAGCGCGATAGCCTGGTCGGTGCGATCGATGCGATGGCCGGCGGTGGCGAGATCTTCCTTCGGCTCGAACTGGCGTTCGGCGCCGAGGCAGATGCGGCGCAGCGCCGCCACGGCCTTGTCCGGATGCGCACCGGCGGCCGATTCCTCCGACAGCATCACCGCGTCGGTACCGTCGATCACCGCATTGGCCACGTCCATCACTTCGGCGCGGGTCGGGATCGGCGAGCGCACCATCGACTGCAGCATCTGCGTGGCGGTGATCACGGCGCGGTTGCGCTGCACCGACTCGCGGATGATTTTCTTCTGCAAGCCCGGCAATTCGGCATCACCGATTTCCACGCCCAGGTCGCCGCGCGCCACCATCACCACGTCCGACGCGTCGATGATCTCGCCCAGCACGGGGATGGCATCGGCACGTTCGATCTTCGCCACCAGCGACGCCTTGCCGCCGGCTTCTTCGAGCAGGCGGCGCGCTTCGTTCATGTCATCGGCCGAACGCACGAAGGACACGGCGAGAAAGTCGCAACCGATCTCGGCGGCGAGCTTGATGTCCGCCTTGTCCTTGTCCGACAGCGCCTTGACGGAAAGGCCGCCGCCCTGGCGATTCAATCCCTTGCGGTCGGAGAGGCGGCCAGCAATCAACACGCGGCAACGCACTTCGGCGCCCACCACAGCCTCCACCGTCATCGCGACCAGGCCATCGTCGAACAGCAGCACATCGCCTGCAGCCACGTCGCCGGGCAAGCCGTAATAGCTCACACCGACGCGGGTGGCGTCGCCTGGCGGCGCGCCGGGGCTGCAGTCCAGCACGAAGCTATCGCCCACACGAAGCTCCACCGGACCATGGGCAAACCGCTCGACGCGGATCTTGGGACCCTGAAGATCCGCCAGCACGCCGACCTCGCGGCCGAGCTTGGCGGCCGCATCGCGCACGGCGACGGCACGCGCGCGATGATCGTCCGGTTGGCCATGCGAGAGGTTCAGGCGAACCACGTCGACGCCTTCGGCGATGATTTTTTCGAGCATGCCAGGTGCATCGGTCGCGGGACCAAGGGTGGCAACAATCTTTGTGCGGCGCAGCGCAGTTTCAGTAGTCATGCATCCAACCTAGCAGAATTGGATCGATCTGCCAGAGGGTTTGCGCAGGCTTTTTTCGCACGCACGGAACAAGCCAAGTGGACTGCTGGTGGACTGCGGACCACCCAGACTCACTGGTATTACGCATCGATAAGGAAGAATGCCACGAGCCGATTGCACTGGTCTGCTTTGTCTTGGTTGAGACGTCCAAAAACTGGTGTCATCAGGGGTCGAACTCAAATCCACTGTGACGCCACGTGATCCTCTTCGCATCCTCGCCGGATCGGCGTTCCCGTACCTGCGCAAAGAAGCAGCAACGATCATTTTGCGTTGCAGCAATGACGCATGAAAAAACAGCAGACGCCTCTTCCGGACACAAACAAAAGGCCCGCGCGAGGCGGGCCTTTCGAGCCGGCGACAGCGAAGGGTTCAGTGCGACAGCGTGAGGTTCAACACTTCGGCCAGACGACGCCCGGCTTCGCGCAGGCGCAGCTCGGCCACCGGGAGCTCCTTCTGCACGTAGGCCTGATCGAGCTTGTGGCCGTCCGGGTAGATGTCGCGCGAGATCTGGCAAGACTCTTCGGCCCATTGCGCGTAGGCGTTGTCGTAAGGCGCAATGGCGGGCGGCAGTGCCACCGGGCCGCGGGCTTCCAGTTCGTCGGCGTAGGCCTTGTAGTCGAGGCCACGCGTCTTGAGCAGGCCCGAATCCCACACGCTGTGCAGGTTGCTGCCCTTGTCGTTGAACTGCACTTGGTAGGCGTTGCCGCCCTTGTCGTCGCGCGAGCCACCGTGCAGCGGCTGGTGTTCGTCGCCAATGAAGTGCACCACGAACTTCAACGCTTCCAGGCGCACGGCATCCGGCTGGTGCTTGTCGCCCAGCACTTTCACATAGTGATCGATGCCGGCGACGACACACTCGCCGTCCTTGCAGTCGCGCGGTGGCGTGTAGTTACAGTCGCCCGAGGTGAAGTCGACATAGTGCAACGCACGCGTCTGCTTCCAGAGGTCGGCCTGCTTGGGATCGTTGCGGATCTCGTCCGGCCAGCTGGCGACGTCCGCGAGCGACTTGGTGTTCTCCGGCGCCAGCAGGCGTTCCACTTCGGCCTCTGCTGCCGGGCTCAGGTGGCGTTGCGCCAGGTCCGCCACCACGCTGTGGCCGAGCTGGCCCCAGGCATGGACCGTGGGGATCAGGGCAAGGCAGATGAGTACGGCGGCGGAACGGCGCGGGGTCGGCATGGGATGACAACTCTTGGTCAAAGGAACCGCGGAGTCTGCCATAGCAGGATGACAGGAGCGTCCAGCAAGGACTTACGCGGCCCCGCCGGGTACTTCGAGCGCGCGACCCTCGCCATCATGGACGCTCACGTCCACCTTGATGCCCTGCCGCACGCTCTGCGTCACGATGCAGAAATCCTCGAACTGGGCCAGCACGCGATCGAGGTGTTCGAGCAGCTCGGCCTTGTCGGACAGTTGCAGGTCCACGCCGATGTGGGTGATGCGCCAGCGCCCCTGCTCGTTGCGTGCCAGGGTCGCCTTTGCCGTGGCGCCAAGCTTGCCCGGGGCATTCTTGTACTTGCGCAGTGCGAACAGCAGGCTCGCGCACAGGCAGTTGGCCACGGCCGTCGCCAGCAGGCGTGAAGGGTTGGGGCCCGCGTCGTGACCCAGCGGCGAGGCCTCATCGGTCATCAGGTCGGGGATGGCGGTGTCGTCGAAGCGGACCCGGAATTCATAGTCCGACACTTGTTCCAGCGTGATCCCGACGCTCTGTTCGGTTGAGCTCATGGCGTTCTCCCTGGCCGACACCGGCCCGAGGGGAAGATTCAAGCGCGTTCGGCGCTTCCTGAACAGCCCGGCGGCCGCTTCCGTGCGCCGGATGAGGCTGTGGCCCGGTTCAGGCTAAAATGCCGGTTTTACGGCGGACCCACAGCCGCCACCTCGCCACCTCAATCGGAGGACGCTGTCACATGGCCATCAAGGTCGCCATCAACGGTTACGGTCGCATCGGCCGCAACATTCTGCGCGCACTGTACGAAGCCGGTCGCACCAACGAGATCCAGATCGTTGCGATCAATGACCTCGGCAACGCCGAGACCAACGCGCACCTGACCCAGTACGACACTGCGCACGGCAAGTTCCCGGGCACCGTGTCGGTGGACGGCGGCGATCTGATCGTCAACGGCGACCGCATCAAGGTCTGCGCCGAGCGCGACCCGTCGAAGCTGCCGTGGGGGGCCCTGGGCGTCGACGTGGTGCTCGAATGCACCGGCCTGTTCACTTCCAAGGCCAAGGCCAGCGCGCACATCGCCGCCGGCGCCAAGAAGGTGATCATCTCTGCGCCTGGCGACAAGGACGTGGACGGCACCTTCGTCATCGGCGTCAACGACGACAAGCTCACCTCAAAGCTGGAAGTGATCTCCAACGCCTCGTGCACCACCAACTGCCTGGCTCCGCTGGCCAAGGTGCTGCACGCGAAGATCGGCATCCAGCGCGGCCTGATGACGACCATCCACGCCTACACCAACGACCAGGTGCTGACGGACGTCTATCACTCCGACCTGCGCCGCGCCCGTTCGGCCACCATGAGCCAGATTCCGACCAAGACCGGCGCGGCCGCCGCGGTGGGTCTGGTGCTGCCGGAGCTCAACGGCAAGCTGGACGGTTTCGCCATGCGCGTGCCGACCATCAACGTGTCGGTGGTCGACCTGACCTTCGACGCCGCCCGCCCGACCACCAAGGAAGAAATCGACGCCGCCATCAACGAAGCCGCCAACGGCGCGCTGAAGGGCATCCTGGCCGTCAACACCCAGCCGCTCGTGTCGATCGACTTCAACCACAACCCGGCCTCGTCCACCTATGACGCCACGCAGACGCGCGTCATGGAAGGCACGCTGGTGAAGGTGCTGTCGTGGTACGACAACGAGTGGGGCTTCTCCAACCGCATGCTCGACATGACGGTCGCGCTGGTGGCGGCGAAGTAAGCCCGAACCATCGCCATACCAGGAAAGCCGGGCCTCGCCCGGCTTTCTTTTTCGGAGCGTGGCGTGCTGTCGCGATGCGGCAGATAAGCCTGAGGAAACTGATCCAGATCAGCGCCGGAATCTTGCCTGACGACCATCGTTGCGCACGCTCACATTCGCGATGGAGATTGACTGATGATCCGCAAGACCCTTGCCCTCCTTCTGCTCGGCCTGTTCGCCGCTCCCCTCTGGGCCGCCGACTGCTCCACCACCATCGAGGGCAACGATGCGATGCAGTTCAACCAGAAGACCATCCAGGTGCCCAAGGCCTGCAAGCAATTCACGGTGACGCTCACTCACACCGGCAAGCTGCCCAAGGCATCGATGGGTCACAACTGGGTGCTGGGTACGGCCGCCGACGAGCCCGGCATCATCGCCGATGGCATGAAAGCCGGTGCCGACCAGAACTACGTCAAGCCTGGCGACACCCGCGTGATCACGCATAGCAAGCTGGTTGGCAGCGGCGAGTCGGACACCGTCACCGTGCCGGTCGCCAAGCTCAAGGCTGGCGAAAACTACGCGTATTTCTGCACCTTCCCGGGCCACGCTGCCCTGATGAAGGGGACGCTGACGCTCGCCCCGTAAATTCCTTCGCACCAACTGCTGGGGAGAAAGCGGCCGGGTTCGCCTGGTCGCTTTTTTTGTGCGCGCCGAAGCGGAATACTGCCGCCTCGAACGAACGGGGAGGCATGTCATGGAAGTACGGCATCGGCAGATCGTGCTGGGTTGCATCCTGGCCATTGGAATGGGGACAAACCTCAGCTGGCACGCACAGGCGAGCGAGGCAACGGCGGCGCCCGACACCATCCATACCGTATCAACGGCCGAGTGGGCTTCGCTGTTCGATCCCGCGATCGACGTGGCCGAACGCAGACACGCGCTGGACACGCTGGAGCGCCATGCCGGTACGGCCAATGGCGATGAGCTCTATCTGCTCGGATCGCTCTACCACATGGGGCAGCATGCACCGGGCTCGCCCGTGGATGCGGACAGCGCAAAGGCAGCCATGTACTTCGCCAACGCCGCCGTGCGCGGCAATGTGCTGGCCATGGCCAAGGTGGCCGAGGTGAAGTACAGCGCCGGCGACTACCGTGAGGCGATGAACTGGGCGCAGATCTACGCGCATTACGCACCCACCATCGGCATGCAGGGTCCGGCCGCGCAAAGCTACGCCGGCGAACTCGTGCAGCGCATCAAGGACAACATCAGCGAGCAATCGATGGACGCGATCATGGCCGACGTGAGCCGCTTCGTCGCCGCGAACGACAAGGCCATTCGTGCCGGCATCGCGGGCAGCGGGCTGGACGAGCCCGCGCTGCATCCGAACTCGCACAAGCGCCACTTCACCACCTCGCCCAATGAGCGCGATCCCGGTGCGGGCGTGGCCGACTTCCTGGTCGCTTTCCGCCGCGACGGAACGGTCGATCACGTGCAGTTGCTCGACTCGGTTCCCTATATGGAGGGGACGGATCGCATGCGTACCTACGTGGCATCGATGAATGCCGAACCGGGCACGGCAGGCGACACCTCGACGCTGCGTTACATCTGGATGCCCATCGTCATGGGCAATCGCCTGTATCACACACGCGAAGGCCGCTGAGCCGACGCCGTGATGACAGAGGGCCGGATGCGTTCCGGCCCTTTCCTTTCCAGCGGTGAAGCTTTCAGCCCAGCGCGGCGAGTGCCGAATCGTAGTCCGGTTCGTGCGCGATCTCGCCGACCAGCTCGCTGTGGACAACCTTGTCATTGGCATCGAGCACTACCACAGCACGCGCTGCAAGGCCCGCCAACGGCCCGGAGCCGATTGCCACGCCGTAGTTGGCGAGGAAATCAGGGCCACGCAGGGTGGAAAGCGTGACTACATTGCTCAGCCCTTCCGCGCCGCAGAAGCGCGCCTGCGCAAACGGCAGGTCGGCGGAGATGCAAAGCACGACCGCGTTATCGAGCTGGCTGGCCTTCTCGTTGAAGCGCCGCACCGAGGTCGCGCAGGTCGGCGTGTCGATGCTGGGGAAAATGTTGAGCACCTTGCGCTTGCCGGCGTAACTGGCGAGCGTGACGTCGGCAAGATCCTTGCCGACCAGCGAAAAAGCCGGCGCCTGATCGCCCTTGGCGGGGAAATGGCCATCAACCTGGACCGGTTGGCCCTTGAGCGTAACCTGGGACATGGGGACAGCTCGTTGGACGGGGACTACAAGTAAAACATGGCCTTGGCCAAAAAGACGATCCCCGCCATGAGTACCAGCACCAGACGATGGGCATGGCGGAACCGGCACGGATCGGACCGCCCTCCGCGAGATCGCACGGCACGCACGAACACCGTCAACACCGCCAGCGCCGGGCCGACCTTCGCCAGCAGCAGCCCGCCGAAATGGGTTTGAGGACAGCGAAGCCCCGCGCAGCGAACGGTGAACATGGCGATGCCCGTTGCATAAAGCGTCGCGACAATCCATGGCATCACGCGCCGCGCACGCCGCATGACGGCCTGCTCGATACGCTCCATAGTTTCTCGATCGAAGCTTCGATGCAGCGCCTCGAGTATCACCACTTCAAACGTTACCGCACCGACGAACACGATGGCGCAGGGAAAGATGCATCAACAGAAGAACGGGATACCACGTGCCCATGCTGCTTCCTCATGTACGGAAGCATAAGGCGGGCGCGGAAATTCTTTTCGAAAGCTTCATCCAGCCAGACGACACCGCGCTGGAAGGCCCGTTTGGCGATCACACCGGCTACTACAACGCGCAGGCCCATTTTCCGGTATTCACCATTGAACGCATGCGCCTACGGCGGGAGGCCATCTACCACGGCAGCTACATGGGGCGCGCGCCGCACGATGAGCCCTCGGTGATGGCGATGGCCTTGAACGACGTGTTCGTGCCTATCCTGCAAAAGATCTTTCCCGAAATCGTCGATTTCTACCTGCCGCCCGAAGCCTGCTCCTACCGCATCGCGGTGGTCAGCATACGCAAGCAATACGCCGGTCACGCCCGCCGCGTGATGATGGGCATCCGGTCGTATCTTCGTCAGTTCACTTACACCAAGTTCGTCATCGTCACCGACGAGGACATCGACGTACGCAACTGGTCGCAAGTGCTGTGGGCCATCGCTACGCGGGTCGATCCGGCGCGCGATGCCATGCTGGTGGAAAACACCCCCATCGACTATCTCGATTTCGCCAGCCCGGTGGCGGGCATCGGCCCCAAGCTCGGGCTTGACGCTACCAACAAATGGCCTTCCGAAACATCACGACCGTGGAGCCGCCCCATCGTTCCCGACGCGGCGACCGAGAAGCGCGTGGAAGCGCTTTGGACGTCTATCCGCGCGGCTGATCGATGACACTCGCAGCTTCATGCATGAGGTCAGTGCTTTGCCTCCGACGCATCATCCCCTGCATCCAGCACGGTCAGCACGTCACGTACCTGCACCTGCAACGCCTGCCACGACCGCTCCCATTGCCCTTCGTGCGGATTGGCCAGGGCAAAGCGCTGGAGCATGTCGTGAACCCTGGTCAATCGCGCCTGCAGAGCCCCCAGGTCGCTCAACGCCTTGTCGTGATCGTCCTTGCCCACCATGAGGACCTTGCGATCGCGACACACGCCAATGCAGGGCTGCGGTGCCTCGATCTTGCCGCAACCGATGCACTGCCAGGCCTGGATGTATTCGATCATGACGCACGTCCTCGCTGTACTTAGCGTCATCCTGCACCGCGAGGTATCGTCACGCCGTGATGCTCGTCAGTGCGCAAGACCTGACACACGAGCCCGCGACAGCGTGCCACTGGGTTGCATGAGCTATCGCATGGGATCATGCACGCACCACACGCGCGGTTGCGACGCCCTACAGGGAATTCAGTGATTCGCCTCCGGACTCGACGCTGGATTGCCTGGCTGGCCATGACGGCCATCTGGCTCGCCATCGCCGCTCCCGTGGTATCGCAAGTCGTCGTGCAGGATGCCATGCCTTCCATGGCTGCCGATTGCGGCGGGCACCGCGATCGCACACCGCCACTTGCACCGCATCCATCCTCGATGGACAAGTGCGGCTACTGCACCCTGCTCAGCCATCATCCCGTGCTGATGGGCGCGGCAATGCCGGCGGCGGTCTATTTCCCGCCGGCCACTCCGGTCCCTTTTTCCGACGCCCCATATGACGTCGGGCTGTCTGTTCTCGCAGCCGCACCACGCGGCCCGCCCGTTCACTCGCAGCACTGACCAAGCCTGATCGCTTCTTGCGGCCTTGGCCGCAGAGCGTCCTGTCGCCTGCGATAACGGAATCCCTATGTCTCACCACGGTTCAACCGGCAAGGCGCGCATGGTTGCGCGGCCGTTGCCCTGTCTGATCGCGCTTGCGATCCATGTCACGTCGTCGCCCGCGCTGGCGGATGATGGCGTGCTTACCCTCAACCCCATCGTGGTCACGGCGCCCATGCAGGACAGCCCGCTGACCGTCATCACCGATCCGAAGGCCCCGCGCCAGCCAGTTCCTGCGAGCGACGGCGCCGACTTCCTCAAGAGCATTCCCGGCTTCTCCACCATCCGCAAAGGCGGAAGCAACGGCGATCCGGTATTGCGCGGCATGGTCGGCTCGCGGATCAATCTGTTGGTGGATGGCGGCCAGATCGGTGGTGGCTGCCCTTCCCGCATGGATCCCCCCACGGCATACATCTCGCCGCAGCTGTTCGATCGCGTCACCGTGATCAAGGGTCCGCAGACTGTTCTCTACGGGCCTGGCAACTCCGCCGGTACGGTGCTGTTCGAGAAGGACTTCAAGCGTTACACCAAGACCGACGCCACGCTGGAAGGCAGCCTGCTCGGCGGCTCGGCGGGCCGCAACGACCAGATGGTCGACGTGCGCGCTGGCACACCGGACGTCTATATGAACGTCAGCGCCAACCACACGCACGCGCAGGATTACGAAGACGGCGATGGCCATCGCGTGCATTCGGCATGGGATCGCTGGAACGTGGACACGGCGCTCGGCTGGACGCCCGATGACAACACCCGACTGGAATTGTCCGCCGGCAAGGGTGATGGCCAGGCGGCTTACGCCTTCAGCGGCATGGATGGCGCCCAGTTCCTGCGCGAAAGCGTCGGCCTGAAGTTCGAGCATGATCGTCCGGCTGCCGTGTTCGATCACATCGAGGCGCAGCTGTACTACAACTACGCCGATCATGTGATGGACAACTACACGCTGCGGCAGCCAGACCCTTCGAGCATGATGCCCATGGCGATGGCAAGCGACGTCGACCGGCGCACGGTCGGCGGCCGCGTGACGGGCACCTTTGACTGGGGCGACATGTGGAAGCTGCAGGCCGGGCTTGATGGATCATCGAGCGTGCACACCAGTCGCATGGGTGGCCCGCCCGGCGGCATGCTGCCCGATTACCGCACACAGCCGCGACTTCGTGATGCGCGCATGGATACGCTGGGCGCGTTCGGCGAGCTCACATGGAACCTGACGGAGCGCGACCGCTGGATCGGCGGCGCTCGCATGGATCGTGCGCAGACACGCGGCTACGACCTGCCCGTGGCGTCCAGCGGCGGCATGATGCCGGGCATGGGCGGAGCAGGCCGCACCGTCGACGTCAGTCGCGCCGAAACGCTGCCCTCAGGATTCGCGCGTTACGAGCACGATCTCGCGTCTTCACCGGCCACCTTCTATGCGGGTGTCGGCCACGTCGAGCGTTTTCCCGATTATTGGGAACTGTTCGGCCAGCATACCCAGAAGAACCTCGGCAGCTTCGAAACGCTTCGCCCTGAGAAAACCACGCAGCTCGACATCGGCCTGCAGTACCACGACGCCAGGCTCAAGGCGTGGGTCTCCGGATATGCCGGTGTGGTGAAGGATTTCATCCTGATGGACTACGGAACGGACATGGGCGCCGCCCAGGCGCGCAATGTCGATGCACGGATCGCCGGTGGCGAGGCCGGGTTGGTCTACACCCTCGACGATCACTGGAGGGCCGATGCCACCGTGGCATGGGCTTGGGGCGAGAACCGTTCCGAACATCGCCCCTTGCCGCAGATGCCACCACTGGAGACCCGCGTCGGCCTCACCTACGACAGCGGCGTATGGTCGGTCGGCGGCATCTGGCGACTCGCTACGGCCCAGCGGCGCGTTGCCGTGGGAGAAGGCAATATCGTGGGACAGGACCTGGGACCGAGCGCGGGTTTCGGCGTGTTCTCGCTCAACGGCGGCTACAGGATCGATCGTTCGCTCACCCTGAGTGCCGGCATCGACAACCTGTTCAACAAAACCTATGCCGAGCATGTCAACGCTGCCTCGGCCGGACTGGTCGGCTACGTCAACACCATGCGGGTAAACGAACCGGGTCGTACCGTGTGGCTGAAGCTCGACGCGAAGTACTGACCTGCCGGAGGGCGGTGCGTACCGCCCTCCGTTTTCCCAACTCAGTGGACCATCGCGTGTTCCGTCGATGCGCCGTAAGACCAACCGGGGTCATCAAAGTAGCGAGGATAGTCAGTGACCGCCTTGCGCATGGCGGCCACCTGGCCCATGTCCTTCGGATTCTCTTTCAGCGCCTGCGCCGCCGCGAGCAACGGCACTAGCATCTCGTGCAGAACCGCATCCTGCTGCGGTCGAAGTTTACAGTGGGCAAAGATGTAAGCACCCGCATCCTGGATCAGCCCGGCACGATCCTGCGCCATGGCCTCGCTCATGTGGCCCATCTCGTAATGACGCAATTCGTCCAGCGCCTGATGGATACGCCCCATGCCCTCGCGCAGGGTGTCGTCCGCATGCCAACGAACTGCGGGCATCGGCACCTGCTTGCCATCGTAGGCGGCATGGGCCGCGTGATCGTGTTGCGCGCTGGCCGGCAACGGCCCTGCCAGCGCGATGGCCGCAACGGCCAGCCCCATCCCGCGATGCATCGTCATTTCACACTTTTGAAAACACCAGGCTCGCGTTGGTGCCGCCAAAGCCGAAGCTGTTGGACATGACAGTACGCAACGACGCGACACGCGTCTCGCGCAGGATCGGAAAGCCCTGTGCACCCTCATCCAGCCGTTCAATGTTGGCGGAGCCCGCCATGAAGCCGTCCTGCATCATCAACAGGCTGAAAATAGCTTCATGCACACTGGCTGCTCCCAATGCGTGGCCCGTCAGTGCCTTGGTGGAAGATATCGGCGGCATCTCGCTGCCGAACGCCTCCCGCACTGCATTGAGTTCGACCAGGTCACCCAGCGGCGTCGCTGTGCCATGGGTATTGAGGTAATCCACCGGACCGCATGCATTGGCCAGCGCCATGCGCATGCAGCGCACGGCGCCTTCGCCCGAGGGAGCCACCATGTCGGCACCGTCCGAGGTCACGCCATAACCCGTCAGTTCGGCATGGATGCGGGCACCGCGCCTTCTGGCGTGCTCATAGTCCTCCAGCACCAGCATGCCGCCACCGCCGCCGATGACGAATCCGTCGCGCGTGACGTCATAGGGCCGCGATGCAGATTCCGGCGTGTCATTGCGGTTGGCCGACAGTGCGCCCATCGCGTCGAACTGCGCGGTCATGCCCCAATGGAGTTCCTCACCGCCACCCGCGAACACGACGTCCTGGGCGCCGTGCCGGATCAGGTCGGCCGCCGCACCGATGCAATGCGCCGAGGTCGCGCATGCCGCAGCGATCGAATAGCTCAGGCCGAGAATGCCAAAGGCCGTGGCCAACGTGGCCGATACCGTGGAGCACATCGTGCGGGGCACCATGCACGGCCCGACGCGACGCACGCCCTTCTCGCGCAACAGGTCGGCGGTTTCGATCTGCCATTGTGCCGAGCCGCCGCCGGAACCCGCGATCACGCCAATGCGCGGGTGGCGGATCTGATCGAGTGCCAGCCCTGCATCGGCAATGGCCGAGCGCATGGACAGGTAGGCATAGGCCGCCGCGTCGCCCATGAAACGGCGAAGTCGTCGATCGATGAGGCTATCCAGGTCAATGACGGGCACGCCGGCCACCTGGCTGCGCAGGCCTTTCGTCGCGTACTCGGGCATGGCACGGATGCCACTGCGAAGATCGCGTAACGCTTGCGCCACGACATCGCCCGCATGGCCAAGGCAGGACACGATGCCCATGCCGGTTACCACGACGCGACGCATCAGAAGCCCTCCGTCGACTGGAAGAGTCCCACACGCATATCCACCGCGACATAAATCTCGCGACCATCTACGTAGACGCGACCGTCAGCCACCACCAGCGCCATGCGGCCACGGATGACCCGGCGGATGTCGACTTCGTAGCTGACCACGCGCGCACTTGGCAGCACTTGTCCGGTGAACTTCACCTGGCCCACACCAAGGGCACGCCCCCTGCCCTGCATGCCCAGCCAGGGCAGGAAGAAGCCGCTGAGCTGCCACAGCGCGTCCAGGCCCAGGCATCCGGGCATCACCGGATCGCCCTCGAAATGGCAGTCGAAAAACCAGAGGTTGGGGCTGATGTCGAGCTCGGCGCGGAGCGAGCCCTTGCCGAACGCGCCATCGTTGTCGGCAACGTGGGTAATGCGGTCGAACATCAGCATGGGAGGCAAAGGCAGCCGGGCATTGCCGGGGCCGAACAGCTCGCCGCGGCCGCACGCGAGCAGTTGCTCGCGATCGTAGAAGGAGGGGCGTGTCATGGAGTTCCTGGCAGGTACGGGGAACGCCGAGTCTGAGTGCCACCCGGACATCCAGCCCTGACAAGGATCAAGGGCATTGCATGACAGCCCTTGTACGGCCCGAGGCCATGGAAACTTAGCCGGCGCGATGCACCGCCCGCGCTCGCTGGGCCACGCCGGCGCCCCGATGCAGCAGGATGCGCAAGCCGAGCGGGACGCTTTCCCATGGCATTCGTTCAAGCGCGTTGCGCGCCATGAGACCGAGTTCGGTGTCTCCCGTAAGCACGAGGGCACGTTGGAAAAACAGGGTGTCGGCGTCTTCCAGGCGCCCGGCCAGCAGCAGGAGATCGGTTGCGCTACCGCGAACGATGGCTTCCGGTTCGTCCTCTACCACGCGCAGCACTTCTCCCTCCCGTGCAACGACCCAGCACAAACCGAGGTCGGTCATTTCAACGCCCAGGCGACGTCCGTGCATGAAGTCGAGCGAACCGTCGCGCAAAGCCGAGCCAAGCACCCGCGCCATCGCTTTCTCTAATGTCGCATGCTGCAGGCGTCTGGGCACGACGCGCGACAACTGAGCGATACGCCGCGGCGGTGGCACGTGGCGCAGCAGGCGGGGTACGAGCGTGTCGATGAAGGTGGAAAGCGTCATGCGTCGAATGATCGCCCGACCGCGATAGGGCTCGCGCTGATCATCGTTAACCAGCGACGTTGGCACCGTCGTATCCGCCTCTTGCTGGCGCCGGGCATCGCGTATGGCGAGATCCACCAACTGGTGGGCCGTCTCCTCCGGTACGCCCACCGCATGGCCAGGCCGCCAGCCCGTGCATGGACCCGACGCTCGCGCGCCTCGTCGCGAATGGGAAGTCCGCTCCTGGCCTTCAGTACACCCACGGTACGAACCAGCCTGCGACGCGCCGCGAGCAAGACCACCAGTCCGTCATCCACATGGTCGATCAGCGTTCGCGCGCGGGCGAGAAACCAACGCTCAGGCTCTAGTGACAACACCTTCCGTTCTCCATCGTTGCGTGGATCACATCGCGTCCTCTGGCCGTTACTGCATGACGCAGCCGATACATTCAGGCGACGCCCAGCGTTCCCGTTCGGGCGAATCGTTCCACACGGCGTCGCGTGCCAATGAAAACCCCAGTCACGACCAGCCAGGCTGTCCCTTCCATGATTCCGGCCGCACGTGCCAGCCACGGCGTCGGAGAGCATGTCGCCAACACCAGTGGGATGGCCGCCCCAAGCTGGATCATCCAGACCGCTGTGCGGTGGCGCGCAGGCATCAGGCGCTGGACGCCCGGCAGCCGCACACCGCGCCCGACCCGGCGATGCAGTTCTATCCAGCCGAGGAATGCAACGATCTCAAGACCCATGCCAAGCACCAGCATTGGCACAGCCACGCCAATGGCCAGCACGCCGGCCAGCATGCCGTCCCGTGCGTTAATGGCCATCATCACGGCGGACAAAGCCAGAACGGATGTCCCGGTGCGCCAGCTCCACCATAACGGCCCGCGACGACCTTGCGGTGTCTTGCGCTGCAGCCATACGATGGCCGCGGCAAATGACAGGCCCGATCCAGCAGCGAGCAAGCCCAAGCCTGTGCCTGCGGGTCCACGCAGTCGCCAGAACGCCAGCACTGCCAGCAAGACCAGAAGGCATCCAAGCCAGACGCCCTGCCATCGTTCATCGGGAACCGACGTTCCCTGGAACATGGGCATCACGACTCGTCCAACGCTTGCCAGCAGCACCAACATCCATCCCACGATCGCGACGGATGCATGCACATCGACCCAAGCCGGTATTGCGGATCCCAACGAACCCGATAGACCCAGGGCAATGGTTGCTCCCAACAGTGCGGCCACGCCCGCGGCACCAAGCGCAACGCCCAAACCCATTCGCAACAGGCGCTGTCCGAGGGTATGCCAAAGGCCGGGTAGCGTCATGCCAAGCAGGCATGCAAAAGCCATGGGCAACAGCAGCGAAGCAACCATCAATGCGCCATCGGAGCTTTCGTACAGCCCATACACGAGGAACGCGGTGCCTGCGTTGAAGACGACATGCATGGATACGCCAAGCGAGGTTCCCCGCAGTGACATACCGCCCGCCGCAGGCAGGAACTGGAGCAGGCTGCCAAACATGGCGTTCCCCAGTACACCGAGCGTGTAGGTGTGCACGAGTGCCAGCGTTCCCGGATACCAACGCGAGCGAAGCAAGGCATCGCCATCCATGAGCAGGAGTGCGCTCGCCATCAAGCCCCAGATGGGCATCGACAACAGGAAGCGGCGCGGCAGCGAAACCACCGGTGCCTGGTCGAGCGACAGTTTTGTCATGCAGGCGAGCGCACACTTGCCTCGCGACGAATGACGACCCTCGCCCCGCCATCATCCAGGGGCCATGCCTGAGCCCGGAAACCCAGCTTGGCCAGCACCGACAACAGCGGCATCGGCATCAACGGAGTAAGCACCTCCACGGATTGTCCCGGCAGCAATGCATCCGCCGTTTCCAAGGCGCGCTGCATGGGCTCGGGAGGCGGCAGGTCTCGCAGATCAAGCGTGGAAGGTTCGGCACCGGCCGCCTGCCGGCACTGGCATACATGGGATGGCGTGTTCATGCGGACATTGCAGCGAAGCGGCCATGTTCCCGCGCTGATGTGGGTCAGCGCGGGAGCATGTGCCGATGCAGCCTGGAGCATTTATCGCATCAGAGTGGACGCTTGCCCTGCCATTCCAACTGCAGCCACAGCTTGGTGTCGTCATGGCTGTAATGATCGGCTCGATAGCTCGCCACCTTGAGGAGGCCGGTCAGCCCCGTGACCACCGGGAACGACAGTGACGCATTCCATTCGTCGCCGTAGTGGTGGCCGCCGTGGTCGGCGTGATAGTCGTGATACGCAACTACCCAGGCCAGCTTGCTCGCCAGACCGCTGCGCCCGAATTTGCCGTTGAGCGCAGCGTAGTAGTCATCAAGACCATTGGCTGGAGTCACGGTGAACTGATCATCCCAACCGTTGAAGGCGTGCAGGGTTGCCAACGGCGTCTGCAACGCAGTACGCCCATCGCCACCCAGGTGCTCCCAGCCAAGTTTTGCCGTTGCACCCCACTGCGTCCACGCGGGCTCGAGCAGCCAGTAACTATGCGCAAGGCGGATCGGGTTGTTGGCGTAGTCGACTTGCCGCGCACCTTCGGCGGCCCAGCTGAAGCCACCTTCCTTGTCCAGCCTTCCAGTCCAACGAGCGCCATAGGTCGCGGTGGACGCCGTTGCCACGTCTTTGTCCTTGTGCAGATAGGCGTAGCCGGTCACCTGCTGACCATCCTGACTCCACGAGGCGTTGAGCAGATGCGTGTTGAGCAGGCGCTTGCGCGCCGCAGGATTGAGCGCATCGGGCCCGGCGACCCGGTTCACGCGATCGAGCCAGTCGTAGCGCAATGTCCAGGCTTCCGCTGGCTTCCACTGCAATGCGACGGCGTCGAAAGTCTGTTCGAACTGACGCCAGCCGACGTTGCCGATCCAGCGCTGGTTATCGAGCACGATTTCCTGGCGACCGATCTTTTCGCCGAATTCGCTGCCCTGCCATGCGAGCCATGCCTGATTGAGCTCGGTTCCGTGCGGATCCGTTACGCCCGGATATTGCACCTGGCCATTGGCACCGCTGTTGTAGTGATCGTTGGCGCTCGCCGTTCCCGCGCCCTCGACGAAACCACTCCAGCCTGCGCCAAGATTGGCACGCAAACCAAGGCGGAGACGCAGGGTATCGGCCATGGCATCTCGCTGGAATGCATCATCGTCCACTTGCTCATGACGCAACCTGGCATTCCATTCCACTTGCAGGGGCGGCGGCGCATCCGTGCTCGATTGCGCGACTGCCACGGCAGGCAACGCAAGCAAGGCCGTACATCCAACAGCCGCCCACGGGCTGCGCTGGCAAATTCGTTTCATAGGACAACTCCTGTCAATCAACTCCCCATGGAGTGACGCCAGTGTCATCAGCGATGCCAAGCATCCGTCTGACTATCGTCAATCGCTCGATGGACAGTGATCGACTGTGACAACGCACCACGCTGGCTTTGCCCGCGCGCGGAACGCGCTCGACGAGAGGCGAAGGGACAGGTGGCTTCGCGTTGTGAGCGTGGATGCGCCACGAGCAAGACAAAGCTCGACGCGGTAACGTCGAGCTCCATCTACATCAACGTCTCGCGATCAAACTGATCGCCGCCGCGTCAGGGGCCTGCGGTCGCCTTGCGGACAGCCGCCACGAATTCGGGATCCGCGCGGCCGATAATGGATGTGCGCGCGATCAAGCGACCCTCTGCGTCCAACAAGATGAGTTCGCTGGAGCGATGCCAAGCATCCGTCTGACTATCGTCAATCGCTCGATGGACAGTGATCGACTGTGACAACGCACCACGCTGGCTTTTCCCGTGCGCGAAACGCGCTCGACGAGGAGCGATGGGACAGGTGGCTTTGCGTTGTGAGCGTGGATGCGCCACGAGCAAGACAAAGCTCGACGCTGTAACGTCGAGCTCCATCTACATCAACGTCTCGCGATCAAAGTGATCGCCGCCGCGTCAGGGGCCTGCGGTCGCCTTGCGGACGGCCGCCACGAATTCGGGATCCGCGCGGCCGATAATGGATGTGCGCGCGATCAAACGACCCTCTGCGTCCAACAAGATGAGTTCGCTGGAATGATTGAAGTCACCGCCAGGAAGTTGGCGATATTGAAGGCCAAGCAGGGCAGCGAGTTGTCGTGCGTCCTGCGCACTGACGCGTGCAAGCGTCCAGG
>NZ_DASRZX010000069.1:0-66758 GCF_035685885.1 Dyella sp.
GCGGTCGGCCTTGAACGGCGAACGGCCGGCCAGCAGGCGCTCGACCATGACTGCGCCAGTGTCGATGATCGGCATGCCCAGCAACAGCAACGGCAAGGCCGTGGCCAGCGGCGACTGCGGATCCTGCGTGAGCACGATGGCGAGCACCGCCACTGCGAATCCGAGCAGCTGGCTGCCCGCATCGCCCATGAACACGCGCGCCGGATGGGTGTTGTAGCGCAGGAAGCCGAACACGGCACCGGCAGCCGAGAGCGCAGCTGCAATCACGAAACCCTGCCCGACGGCCCATGACAGCACCGTCAGCGCGCACAGGCACAGCAGGATCATGCCGCCGGCCAGGCCATCGAGGCCGTCGGCGAGGTTCACCGCATTGGTCGCGCCGATCAGGAACAGCAGCGTCAGCGGCCACGCGATCCAGTCGGGCAGCATCTGCCGCTCCCACAGCGTCAGCGTCGCGATCTTCACGCCGCCGAGCAGCATCACCGCCAGCGCTGCCAGCACCTGGCCCAGGAATTTCGCCGCCGCGCCCAGCGCCACGCGATCGTCCCAGACGCCGAATGCGACCAGGATCAGGCCACCCACCGCCAGCGCCAGCAATCGATGCTCGAACTGCCCCACCAGCAGCAGACCCAGCGCCATCCCGGCAGCCATGGCGATGCCGCCGACTCGCGGGATCGGGGCCGCGTGCGCCTTGCGGCCGCCGGGAACATCGACGATGCCCAGGCGATCGCCGGCGCGCATCAGCGGTGGAATCAGCACCATCGTGACGCCCATGGCCGCGACGAACGCCAGGATGGCTTCCATGCATTCAGTCCGGGACGTAGCGGTTCAGGTCGGGCGTCGCAAGCTTCAGGAAGGCCTGCAGCTCGCGATCGGCGCTGGCCGGATCCTGGCTCCTGGTCAGCGGTACGATCAATCGCACCAAAGCGCCGTCGCTGCGGTTGCGCGTCAACGCGTCCCAGAACAAGTACCACTTCACGAGGTACTCGTTGGTGAGCACGCGACCACGCTGCTGGAACCAGTAGTAGACCAGATCGCGCTGGTCGCCATAGCTGATGAGCGCGCGATTGACCACCAGCGGCGTCGCACCCACCTTGAGCCCGGTCAGCGGCTCCTCACGCATGCTGTCGATGCGCCAGCCGGCACCCGGCAGGCAGGAACTGGGCGAATGCGTGGACTGTCCGGCGCGCTGCGAGTCGTACCAGGCGACATAGAAACTCACCGGGGTAGCGCCATCGGGGGGGCTGTAGTCGGCGAGCAGGTAGTCCGACAGCTTGAGCGCGTCGAGGTAGACGCTCTCGAGCGCCTGGCGACGGCCGCTCCAGCCTTCCAGCCGCGAGGGATATTCCACGAAGCTGCGGCGCGCGGGGATCGCCTCCGCGCGCTGCGGAAGCGCCAGCGTCGCCACCGTCACGGCGACGACGGCACCGGCCGCGACCATGAACGGAGCGGTTGGCTTCCACGCGGCGCGCGGCAGCTTGCGCGGCGTCGGCGCCGGAAACGTCACGCCAAAGATGCTCCGCCAGGGGCGGCCGTCGCCGCCGATCTTGCTGAGCAATACCACCTCCAGCAGCATCACGGCGGCACTGGCCATGAACATCACCCAGCCTTCGAAATCGTGCAGGAAACCCTCGGCGGCGGCCTGCCCCCAGTGCTCGACGGTCACTCCGATCCCGGCGATGCGCAGGCTGTTCATCACGATGGTGAGCGGAATGCTCGAGAGCAGGACCAGCACGCGCTTCCAGAAGGCCGCCTTGTAGAACCAGGCCATGATGAAGCCGAGCGTCATGAGCGGGAACAGGTAGCGCAGGCCGCTGCACGCTTCCGCCACCTCGAGTTTGTACGCGCCCAGGTCGATCACGTTGCCCTGCAGGTACACGCTTACGCCGCAGGCGCGGATCAGCGCCACGCCGATGCGCGATGACAGCAGCTGCAGGCTGGACGACAGGTTGTTGTAGAGGAATTGCGGCAGCGGCACCATCAGCAGCAGGATCAGGAACGGGACCATCAGCCGCGCGGCGATGCGTCTGCCCACCAGCGCGATCGTCACGCCGCAGAAGCTGATCACGAACGCGTACTGCACCAGCGTCAGGATCGACGCCATGCGGCCGAGGATCAGCGTCACCGCCCCCAGCAGCGTCACCGCCACGCCCCACCAGCTGCCCGTGAAGGGCTGGCGCTCCAGCCAGTCGCGCTGCTGCCAGACCAGGAACGCGGCCAGCGGCGGCAGCAGGATGCCGAAGCTGTACTCGGGACGATCCATCCACCAGCGCCACATCTGGTTCAGGCCGTCCAGGTGCGGCCATGGCAGCACCGCGAGCACCACGGCCCACAGCAGCAACAGCCCAAGGGCCGGTCGCCACACCTGCTCCTGCGAATTGTCCGCCATCGATCCTCCGCCATCGCGCTGTAACAGCGGCCCGCTAGTGTGCGCAGACTGTCTGACCAGCTGATGACACTTGAACCAGAACCTGCTTCCGACGATCGGCGTGGTGGTGCCGGCCCTGGCGGCCGGCGGCGGCGTTCCGGCCGTGGCCAGCTTCCTGTGCCGCAGTATCGAGAGTTCCGGCCGATTCCAGCTGCGGGTGTTTTCGCTCGCGACCTCCAGTCGCGACCGTGACAGCGTGTTGATGCGCTCGCCGCGCACCTGGCTGCGCGCGCCCGGCAGCTCGAGCGGTACATGGGAAGGTCGCAAGTTCACGCACTTCGGCGCTTCGCTGGCGGAACTGGAGTTCATGCGCTACCAGCCCCGGCCGGCGCTCACCGCGGCGCTGAGGCAGTGCGACCTGATCCAGGTCGTGGCGGGACAGCCGGCGCATGCCCTGGTAGCGCAGCACTCGGGACGGCCCGTCGCACTGCAGGTCGCCACGCTTGCGAAGGCGGAGCGCGGCGGCGCCCAGCGCGCCGGCAATCCCGCGCTGCGGCTGTGGCGCCGGGGCATGACCCGCCTCGCCACGCGCTTCGATGCCGAGGGCCTGCGCAGCGTCAACGCGGTGCTGGTGGAAAACCGCTGGATGCGCGAGCACGTGGAACGCGCGGTGCACAACCACCGGACCAGCGTTTCCATGGCGTATCCCGGCGTCGACTGCACGTTCTATACGCCCCTGCCCGATCGCAACGGGCCGGTGCGGGACGAACCCTACATCCTGTATGTCGGCCGCCTGCAGGATCCGCGCAAGAACCTCGGGCTGCTGGTGCGCGCCTACGTACGGCTGTGCGCGCTGACCCGCAAGCCACCGCGACTGGTGCTCGCCGGCCACGGGCAATTGCCCGCGGCGGTCCGCGCCGATCTGGCCTTCCTGTCCGATCCGGGATTGGTGTCGGTCGTCAGCGCGCCCGACGCCGAGGCGTTGCGCGCGCTGTATCGGCACGCGGCCTGCTTCGCACTCAGCTCACACGAAGAAGGCTTCGGTATGGTACTGGTCGAGGCCATGGCCTGCGGCGTGCCGGTGATCGCCACTCGCTGCGGCGGGCCGGAGGAGATCATCACCGATGGCATCGATGGCCGACTGGTCGGCTGCGGTGCGCGCGAAGCCATGGCACTGGCCATGCTCGAGGTGTGCGCGGACTTCGAGCGCAACCTGCGCATGGGCGAGGCCGCCAGGGCCACCGTGCTGCGGCGCTTTTCGTCCCAGTCGGCCTTCGAGCCGTTCCTCGACGTCTACCAGCGCCTGCTGGGCTGAGCCAGGCTCAGCCGGCGTGGCTGCGCGCCAGCGACTGCCAGGTCGTGTGCACTTCTTCCTTCACGATGGCGCGGATGCGTACGCCCGCCGTGAGTATGAGCGTGAGCGCCAGCAGGCAGCTGGCGGCGCCTTCGAAGATCAGCGCGCCCCAGCCGGTCGCCTTGACATGCAACGCGATGACCAGCAGCAGGCTTGCAACCGCGGCCACGGCGATGAGCAGCAGATCCATCAACGTGACGCGCAGGTCGGTCAGCGTGAGCTGGACCTGGCGCGCCAGGTCCTTCCAGAACAGCGCGCCCCACAACAACGTGGACAGGATGGCGATGGCGGGCGCCACCCACAGTCCCCAACGCAGGAAGATCCCGAGCAGCACGACGTGGATGATCGAGGACAGCACGTAGGTGCGCGCAATCACGTTGAACCTTGCCAGCGCGTACAGCGCGTCGTAAGCCACCAGCGACACGGCGGCCAGCCAGACCGCGACGCCCGTCAGCACCGAGACTGACTGTCCCGCGAAAGCCTGGCGTCCTACCCACAGGCTGAGGAAGGACTCGTTGACCGCGATCATGGCGACCAATCCAACTCCGGCGAGCAGCGCCACGGCGGGCACCATGCGCAGGATGAGCACGCGGAAGCGGGCCACGTTGCCGGCGCCGAGCAGGTGCGACAGTGAAGGCGCAATCGCACCAGTGAGCTGCGACAGGAAGGTCAGGATGGTTTCGTAGGCGCGCACCGTCAATCCATACATGCCGGCGCTGGCCGATCCCAGGAAGATGCCGATCAGCAGCGTATTCGACTGCGTCTGC
This sequence comes from Dyella sp., assembly GCF_035685885.1. Classification (GTDB taxonomy): domain Bacteria; phylum Pseudomonadota; class Gammaproteobacteria; order Xanthomonadales; family Rhodanobacteraceae; genus Dyella. Next base: position 4,490 of record NZ_DASRZX010000069.1, read on the forward strand.
AGCTTCATGGCGGCCGCCGACACGAAGGTGCGCGCGGAATCGGCCAGCAGTTCCTTGAGTTCCGTCCACCGCACGTCGAGCCTCAGGCCAAGCTGGCGGCGGCACACGCGCAGCAGGTGGTACGTCAGCACGCCGGCCACCAGCGCCGAGCGGACTGCGAGACCGATCGCCAGCGCGAACAGTCCATGGCCGGAAAAGATCAGCAGCACGGTAACGCCGATGCTCGCCACATCCGCCACGAGTACCGTGGCCCCGGCGACGATGGCCTGCTGGAAGCTGCGCACCAGCGCCTGCGACATCGCAGCGATGATGCCCAACCCACCGGAGATCACAGCCAGCATCAGGCATTGCTTGACGCGCAGGGCCTCGGCGGTTGTCAGGCCCTGCAGCGCGGGCAGGAAGCAGACGCCGACCAGACTGGCCGCGGAGAGCGCGAACGCAAAGACGAAAGTGGCCGCAAGCCCGGATCCGATCAGGGGCCCAAGGCGCTCGGCCTGCCGGGCGCCATGCAGTGTCGCGGCCCGCTGTGCCAGCACGCCTGCCAGTCCGAAGTCGGTAAGCACCAGTTGCAGCAGCGTTGCGCCCGTGGCCAGCCAGGCGCCGTACTCACTCAGGGAGATGAAGCGCAGGTAGACCGGCACCAGCACGATGTTGCGGGCGACCACCACTGCCAGCGTGCAATAGCCGAAGATGGCGCTCCAGACGGATGCGTGCCGCCGGCCGGCCGGGACGCTGAACGAGGAGTCTTCCTGCATATCAAGCCGTGGGATCACGCATCGTCATTTTCATGAGGTTGTCATTTTTGCCCCGGAACATGACAACCGTGAGGCACCGCTTCCGACGCCGCGCCGCCAGCTGGCGGCTGCTGATCCTTGCCGTTTCCGCCGCGCCGGCGTTCGCTGTTCCTCCTGCCCTCTACCGCACGCCGGGTTACCAGAGTCCGGTGCGAATCGGCGCCGGCCAGATCCTGCTGCTGGCCGGCTCCGGCCTGCGTCGCGACGACCAGGTGATCTACCGCGCCCTGCGGACCGGCGACGCCGGCTTCGAACCGCCGGCGTCGGTGCCTGCCACCTCCACGGCGTTGCTGGGGGTTGCTGCCGTCGTGAGCGTCGATCACGTCCCCACCGCGCTCATGGTGCGGATGCCGACGACCTTACTCGAAAGACGGCCGTATCGGCTGTGGGTGCGCACGGCTGCGGGCGAGTGGAGCGCACCGCTCACCGTCAACGACGCGCGCCCGCTGTGGTTCAGTCCGGCGGCCGTGTACGCCACCCGGTCCATCGGATCCTTGCCGCGTCTTCTCAAGATCATCGGGCGCAACCTCGATCCTGCGCCCGGACAGGAACTGCAGGTGCGGCTGCGCGGCCCGGACACGCATCTGCTGACTGCGCCGCGCGCCGCTGCGGCGTCGCTGGCGCCCTACGCAACAAGCGTGCCCCTGCCAGCGCGCCTGGCGCCAGGTAGCTACAGCGTCGAACTGCGCCGGGGCGAGGAGGACTGGGTGATGATTCCCGGACAACGGCTCGAAGTCAGGTCCGACCCGGTTGCGGTCCGCGAGTTCGATCCGGCCGCCTCGCAGTTCGGGGGCTGCAAGCCGGATGACGGGCTGGACGACACGCCCTGCCTGCAACGCGCACTGGCTGCTGCCTCCTCGGCCGGCGGGACGGTGGTGCTCGACGCGGGCGTGTGGAACCTGGATCCGCCCTCCGACGCCGGTCCGGACGGCCTGCTCGTGCCCACCGGCGTCAACCTGAAAGCGCGGGCCGGCGCTGTGGCCGTCATCCTGCGCTCGACCCGCTGGAGCACGACGACCCGCGGCGCCACGTTCACGCTGCAGGGGCGCAACGTGGTTTCCGGAATCACCTTCAGCGATGCACGACGCCATGCGGCGGGCGACGTCGCGCAGCCGATGCTGCAGATCGGTGTGCTGCGCCAGGAGGACGGCGGGCGCAACGCCGACCTTGTTGCGCCCGTACCGGACGTGGTCATCGCCAGCAACCGTTTTGATCATGTGCACACCGCCATCGACGCCGGCGGCCTGCCGGTCACGAATCTCGTCATCGCGGACAATGTCTTCGGCGCCTTCGCCACGGCGCTGGAGCTCACCGGCAACCGGTACAACGTCAACCGGCGGTTCCAGATCGAGGATGCGGTGATCACGCGCAACACGTTCCAGCCGGGCAGCTACCTCGATCTGGCGATCGGCCAGGGGGCGATGGCCAGCGAACTCGGCGCGGGCCGGCGCGTGGACTTCAGCGACAACGTCGCTGACGGCAGCGCCACCGGCGCCCTGGACGAACCGGGCGACGCCCGCGGCTGGCGCGCCGCCTATTTCTGGAACCTGAACGACAACCAGGACGAGGTGCTCGTGGCCGGCAATGTCGCGACCTGCACTGGCGACAAGGACGGCGATGGCGAGGCCATCGCCTTCGACAACAACGGCAACGCGTTTGCGCTGGATGCCCTGCGCAGGGTGCGAGCGGCCGATGCGGACAGCCTCACCGTCGACGGACCGCTCGCAGGCCGGCAGTTCGGGCGTGTGGTGGATCCGGCCACCTACTATCTCGGCGACTGGATCCACGTCATGCAGGGTCGCGGCCTCGGCCAGGCACGTCGCATCACCGGCTACGACGCCAATGCCGCCACGGGCCGCATCACGCTGCGCATTGAACCGCGCTGGGATGTCGTGCCGTCGGCGGGCGACTCCGGCATCAGCATCGGGCGGCAATTCTGGCAGCTGCAGGTGGTGGGCAATCGCATCGACAACCGCCGGCCGCTGTGCTCGCAGGGCAATCGCACCGCGCCGAAGGGCGGGCTCATCGGCGTGATCGCCCAGAGCACCGACACTGTTGTCGCCGGCAACGAGCAGCACGACTCGGACGGAGTCCTGCTGCAGTCGATGTACAGCGCCGCGGAAGCTGGCTGTCCCGACTGCGCACGCGGCGTGTTCTTCAACTCGTCCGTCGAAATCCGCGACAACCTGATCGACGGCGCATATCGCCTCGCAGACGGCTGCAGCTCCTCGGGAATCTTCCTCTCGCTGGCCGCCTCCCCGCGCTCGCCGGCGGTGACGGCCAGCTTTGGTCTTGCCATCTTGCACAACACGATCGCCAACGCCACGGCTCGCGACGGCGGGGCCATCACCGTGCAACCCACCTGGTACCTGGGACCCGCTCCGCATCGCTGGCCGCTGGTCGACGCCCTGCTGATCCAGGACAACGCCATCACGGGACTCGATGCGTCTGCCGCGCGCGCCTGTGATGGAAAGTCCGTGCGTCCGCGACCCGCAATCGCGCTGCCTGCCGACCCTGTGGTGTGGCATGTGGCGTTTGCCGGCAACCGCTGTCCTGATGCGCGAGTGGCTGCAAGCGGGTTTGGCGTCAAGGCTGGCGTCGCCTGCAGGAGGTGATGCCGTGCGCGGCGGGCGTGGCGCGCGTCAGTGCATCAGGTTCTCGAACCGCCAGCCGCCCTGCGCGGCCTGCGGCACGGTTTGCGGTGCCACGTCGGATTGCGCGCCTGCGCCAGGACGCGCGATCAGCCAGTGCGCCAGGCCGATGGCCAGCAACGAGCGCAGCCAGACCGTGTACGGCGCGGCGAATGTGCTCTCCGAGCCGATGATGAGCTGCTGGATGGTCACCATGATGATCAGCACGCGCGTGAGGTTGATGCCTGCGGACAGGTCAGTGCGTACGCCGACGTAGCCGAGCAGCAGGCCGATCAGGCCCATGCCGATCACGACACCGGGCCAACCGAAATTCCAGTACAGCTCGCCCACATGCGACGGTGAGGTGTAGAGGTCCGGGCTTTCGGAGCCCAGGAACTGGGCCGTGACCAGCCGACCCACCTGCAGGTCCGGCTTGTCGGACCAGAGGATGCGCGGAATGAAGACTGTCAGCAGCGACTCCAGGGTGTTGCCGTTCTGGAAAGCGACGCCATGCCCGGTGCGGCTCACGATCATGTCCACGCTGCCCTTGAGCGAGAGGCGCTCATAGATGGCCTGGCGCTTTTCGTCCTCGTTCTTCGCCTCGGTCTTGTTGGTCTCCAGCGCGCGGCTCACGACCTGGCCGATCTGCTGCGCGGCGTCCACGTGCGTCAGTCCGTATTCGCTGCGCACGGCGCGGTTCGCCGTCAGCACCGGATACACACCGCCTATGAACACCACCGCGCCCACGATCCACAGCCGGGGCAACCTGCCCTCCAGCAGCAGCCGCGTCACCGCGACCAGCACGACGCCCAGCAGCGCATCCGACTTGCTGTCCGACACGAATCCGATTGCCAGCTGTGCCAGCACCGCCACGATCAACACCGGGACCAGCAGCGGCCGCCGTTGCCGGCAATATGCATAGGCAAGCATGGCGATGCTCAGCGGCTGCAGGTAGGCGGCGATCATGAAACCGAGGATCTGCAGCGAATTCAGCGTTGCGAAACCCTGCCGGGTCGCCGCCGCGGTGGGAGCGACCATGATGTCGACCTTGTACACCCAGCTCAGCCAAGTCCCCGCCAGCCACAGGGCCAGGCCGCCGTACAGCAGCAACTCCGGAGGCCAGTCGGCAATGGGCTTGCTGCTTTGGCGTCGGGGAGTACTGCTGACCAGCAGGAAACACAGCTGCACCATGACCGCGCCAACCAGGATCACGCCTTCCGCCTCGCTGAGCACCGGCGCCTGCCGGACATAGACAGCGCCTCCCGAGAACAGCTGCAGGTAGTCCAGCAGCGCGAACTGCACGAAATAGTTGGCGGAGAACAGCGCCAGCAGCGCATGGCGATCGTTGAGTTTGCGCATGAACAGCAAGGGCAGCGTGCAGATCAGCGTCAACGCCACCAGGTACAGCGGATGCGGGCCCGCCGCCGACCTCATGAATGTCCCAACCGCGACCAGCAACGCGGCGCTGGCATTCACGACTGCGAACAGGAGGGGTCGATTCATCGGGCTGACATTCGTATACGCGGGCGGCGGAGTGTTGGTAGTCTAGCTCTTCGCCCATGATGCATGGCGCGTGAAATGAAACTGTCACAAAACTCGTCAAATCGCGGACTGAGGGTCCTGGTCGCCGGCGTCTACTACTTCCCTGACTCCATGGAATGGCACGTGGTCGATGCCCTGCGCACGCTCGGCGCCACGGTGAACATGTTCGCGGCCGATACCAGCTTTTCGGAAACGCCCAGCGTGATCGACGGCGTGCGCCGTCGCATCAGGAACCTGCTGGCACGCGAACCGGAGCGGCACATCGAACGCCGCCTGCTGCGGACCATGCAGGACTTCGAACCGGAACTGGTGCTCGTGATCCTCGGCAACCAGATTTCACCGCGGACCATGGCGCTGATGCGCAAGGCCACCCGTGCGCCCATCGTTTGCTGGTGCCAGGATCAGCTGACCACGATGGGCAGGCAGTACATCCTCGGCTCCGGATACGACATGGTGTTCGTGAAGGACCGGTACATGCAGGAACTGTTCAGCCGCATGATACGCTCCACGAGCTTCCGCTACCTGCCGGAGGCCTGCAACCCGCGCGTGCATCGGCCCTTGCCGCTGAGCGACGCCGATCGCGACGCGTATGGCTGCGAGCTCATGATCGCCGGCAACCTCTATTATTACCGACAGGAAATCCTGCAGCAGCTGTCGGAGTTCGACCTGAAGGTGTTTGGCATACTGCCCGACTGGCTCATCGAGCGCATCGGTGCACGCTACCAGCGGCGCGCCATCTTCGGCGACGACAAGGCCCGCGCGGCGTGCGCGGCCCGCATCGCACTCAACACGCTGCACTTCGCGGAGGTCAACAGCCTGAACTGCCGAGCCTTCGAACTCGCGGGTTGTGGCGCGTTCCAGATGATCTCCGACACGCCCGTTGTCGCCGAGCACTTCGGCGTCGACGAGGAAATCGTGACGTTCCGGACCGTCGAGGAGCTGATCGAGAAGGCGCGCCACTACCTCCGTCACCCCGAAGCGACCGCCCGCATCGCCCGCGCGGGCCAGCAGCGCGCCCATCGCGACCACACCTACGAACACCGGTTGCTGGAACTGGTCGCGGCGGTGTTGCCGGATCGGGTGTTGCCCGGCCAGGTCCCGCCTGACCCGGCCCCGTGACCTGAAACTGTCACCATCGTGTGGGACAGTGCGGGAACTTTGCGCCTGCTCCACGTCATACCCAGTTACTTTCCAGCGGTTCGCTACGGGGGACTGACCTCCGCCTCGCACGGCCTCGCCTCCGCGCTCGCGCGCCGCGGCAACGAGGTGCATGTCTACACCACTACGGTGGACGGCAGCACCGATCTGCAGGTGCCGCATGGCGTGCCCGTGCAGCAGGATGGCGTCGCGGTCAGCTACTTTCCGAGTCCCATGCTGCGACGGCTGTACTGGTCGCCGAACCTGGCGCTCGAGATGAGGCGCACGATCACGACGTTCGACGCCGTACATGTCCACTCGACGTACCTGTGGCCGACCTGGGCCGCGGCCAGGATCGCCGAGCGGTTCGTCGTCCCCTATATCGTCTCCCCGCACGGCATGCTGGTCCGCAGGCTCATCCAGGGCAAGAACCGTTGGGTCAAGACCGCCTGGATCAACCTGGTGGAACGACGTTCGTTGCGACGCGCCTGGGCGGTGCACGTCACTTCGGATGCCGAGGCTGGGGAAGTCGCGGCGATGGGATTCAAGCCGCAGCGCGTCTGCAAGGTTTGGCATGGCGTTGACTGGAGCAGTGAGTTTCCCGCCCTGGCGGCCGGACCCTTCGCGGGATTGCCACGGCCCTATGCGCTGTTTCTCGGCCGCATCAACTGGGAGAAGGGCCTGGATCGGCTCATCGCGGCGTGGAATCACGTTCCCGACCTGCACCTGGTCATCGCGGGCAATGACGAGGGCGGATACCTGCCCAGGCTGCAGGAGCTGGTCAGGGCGGGCAACGGCTCTGATCGCATCCACTTCGTGGGCCCAGCCAGCAATGAACACAAATGGGCCTTGCTGAGCGCAGCCGAGATGTTCCTGTTGCCCTCCTACAGCGAGAACTTTGGCTGCGTCGTGGCCGAAGCCATGGCCATGGCCCGCCCGGTGGTCGTCACTCCGGAAGTTGGCATCTCCGAGGTGGTGAGGGATGCGGGCGCGGGGCTGGTCGCAGGGGGCTCACCGGAATTGCTCGCCGCAGCGGTCCGCTCCCTGCATGCAGATCCCACGTTGCGCCAGGACATGGGAGATCGCGGGCGGCGCGCAGCCCTGGAGCGGCTGTCGTGGGATGCCGTCGCGGCGGACATGGAAGCCCTCTACGCGGCGGCGGCCGAGCGATACAGCGCCACTCGCCACTGACCGCAACCATCCATGCCCAGCACCAAGGCCTATCGGCAGCGGATCTACGGCAGCTATGTCTCGGCGCAGGACGATCCGCCGCCCGCCACCGCGGCGGACTTCTCGGCCAGCGCGCGCTACTTGCGCCGGATTGTCGCGCGCCACCTTCCTGCGGACCGCGAGGCCACTGTCCTCGACCTTGGCTGCGGCCACGGCACGCTGCTCCATTTCCTGAAGCAGGCGGGCTATCGCAACATCGGCGGCGTGGACGGCTCCATGGAACAGGTGGCGCTGGCGGCGCGGCTGGGCGTCGACAACGTGGTGCACGGCGATCTGTTCGGCACGCTGGCCGAACAGCCCGATGCCAGCCTGGACGTGGTGGTCGCTTTCGATGTGCTGGAGCACCTGGAACGGGACGAAGCGCTCGCGCTGGTCGACGCAGTGCGCCGCACGCTGAAGCCCGGCGGCCGCTTCCTCATCCATACGCCCAACGCCGAGTCACCCTTCTTCGGTCGCATCCGCTACGGCGATCTCACACACGAAATGGCCTACACACGCACTTCACTCGCGCAGCTGTTCGGCGCGTCGGGATTCGGACCAGTGGCGTGCTTCGAGGATGTGCCAGCGCCGGGTTCGCTCAAAGGCACGCTCAGGTTCTGCTTGTGGAAGCTGCTGCGGCTCGCGCTGCGGCTCTGCCTGGCCGTGGAAACGGGCGACACGGGCGCCAGGGCGATCTTCAGCCAGAACCTGCTGTGCGTGGCCTACAAACCCGAAGCCCGCGCCTGAAGGAAATCCCGCTGCCGCGGCCGGGCCAGACCGGTGGATTCACGCCACCGCGGGTTCGCCCACTTCCCGCGCGCCGGCGGATTCGATGGCCTCCAGCACGGCGCCGTGTTCGGGCTTGACGACCACGAAATTGCCAAGGCAGATGGCGTCCAGCCCGGTGCGCAGGAAGCATTGCAGTGCCTGCTCCGGCGAATCGACCACGGGCTCGTTCTCATTGAAGCTGGTGTTGAGCACGATCGGAATGCCCGACAGGCGTCCGAACGCCTCGATCAAGTCGAAGTACAGCGGATTGGTCGCGCGCTCGATGCTCTGCAGCCTTCCGGTACCATCGTGGTGGGTGATCGCGGGCAGCTTGTCGCGCCACTGCGGCCTGATCTTCACCACGTGCATCATGAACGGGCTGAAGACATCCTGTTCGAAATAGGTGGCCACCGCGTGACGCACGATGCTGGGCGCAAATGGCCGGAACATCTCGCGGCGCTTGATCTTGGCGTTGATGAGATCCTTCATCTGCGGCTGCGTCGGGTCGGCCAGGATGGAGCGGTTGCCGAGTGCGCGCGGACCCCACTCGGAACGGCCCTGGTACCAGCCCGTCACGAGGCCGGCCCGGATCAGCCGCGCCGCCACTTCCGGCAGCCGCGCATCGGGGATCCTTCGCATCGGCATCGCGGCGCCTTCGGCCGCGCGCCGGATGGCTTCGGCCGAGTGCTCCGGTCCCCAGTACGCGTGGTGCATGTGGAAGCGCTCGCGGCCGCCGGCCACGTTGTGCCAGGTCCACATCGCTGCACCCAGGCTCACGCCATCATCGGCCGACGCCGCCTGCAGGTACTGGTTCTCGAACGGCGTGTCGCGCAGCACGCGCGCGTTGGCCACGCCATTCAACGCGCAGCCGCCGGCTGACACGACCTGCGTGGTTGGCACGCGCCGGTGCAGCTCCCGGAAGCAATGCATCGCAGCCTCCTCGAAGCGATTCTGCGTCGAACGCGCGATATCCTTTTCCCTCTGCGTCACTTCCGCGCCGCGAATGCGCGGCGCGCCGAGCACCTGCTCCCATGCATGGGTGAACAGGCGCGGCACCTTGATACGGTTGCGTTCATCCAGCTCGCCGCTTTCGCTGCCACCGGGCATCACGAAGAATTTTTCTCCGAGTCGGAACCGCTCGCCTTGCAGCTCGACCGCCCGCTGCATGAACTCCGAATACTGGTCCTCGCCATAAGGCGCCAGACCCATGACCTTGTATTCCTCGCCAAACTCGTCGAAGCCGATGAACTGGCATGCGGCTGTGTAGAAGAACCCCAGGCTATCCGGCAGGTGCACGCGGTCCAGCACCTCGATCTTCGTGCCTTCGCAGCGCGCACTCATCGCGCTCACGAAATCGCCGCTGCCGTCGAAGGAAAAGCCGGCCGTGAGGGATTCGAACGGCGAGCAGTAGTAGGCGCTGGCGATGTGCGCCAGATGGTGCTCCACCATGATCAACCTGGCCGTCACGCGCTCCGGCGCGCAGTCACAGGCCGAGGCAACCTGCTCCAGAGTCGACAGTTCGCGGTTCGCGCGTCTCAGATGCTGCTGGACTGCCTCGAAGCTCGACACCGGATGGGCCAGCACGTGCCTGGCCTTGGCAAGCCGGTTCGCCGCTGGATCGTGCGGGATGGCGACGTAATCCAGGTCACCCACCCCGATGCTGGCGTGCGCCAGCACCGCGCGGATGGCCTCGGCGGGAAATGCGGGATCATGCTTGAGCCGCCGCCCCAGGCGCTCTTCCGCCACTGCAGCCACCAGCTTGCCATCGATGACCAGCGCCGCGGAGGAGTCGGCATGGTGGAAGTTCAATCCGAGAATCGCGGTCATTGAATTGCCCGATACGCCATGGATTTGACAAGCGCAGGCAGGCATTGCGGACTCCCGCGCTGGGACACCGGCAGCCTAATGGGTCTTTGTTACAACTGATCGACGCGGATGAGCCCCGCCGGTCAATGTGCCGGCTGGCGCTTCGCCAGCCGATACAGTGCGGGACGCGCGCTGTCGAACAGCCTGATCGGCGTCAGCAACGCGGCGACGGCGACGCAGGCGAACAGAGCGCCGAGCGAGACCCGCGTATACAGGCCGGGCTTCAGGGGTTTCAGGCTGCGGCTCGGACGCACGCCCAGCATCATCCCGACCGTGAACTTCCACGACTTCACGCGGCGGTACTCCACGAACCAGTAGCCGTAGATGAACAAGTAGAGCTGGCGGAATACCTTGCGGATCCAGCGATCGCGCGTACCAGGCGCCATGTACGGCGCCACCGAGTTGCAGACCAGTTGCCCCAGCAGCGCGACGGGCATCCTGCGCTCCGCGATGACGTCCTTCTCTTTCGCGGCATTGGTGACGTAGCTTTCAACCCTTTCGCCGGCAATCCGGATGTCCTTGCGGATCATCACGTCGTCGATGGCCAACAGGTCGCGGCCGGAGGCGACAATGCTGCTGGCGAGATGGATCTGGTACATCTCGGTGCCATCGTAGGCGTCGGTCGCGAGCGCGCGCGCCTGGTCGCCGTCGAACAGGACGCCGCTGACAAAGGCGAAGTTGCGGTAGTTGGCCACTGCCACGCCGACGCCATGGCCACGGTTGGCGGTGGCGGGCGTAGTGCGATTGACGCGGCCGGTGGCAAAATCCTCATGGTTGCAGAATGCAGCGCCGACGTTCGGATGCTGCGCCAGCAGATCCCGGCAGCGCTCGAGCACGCGCACGTCCTTGAGTGCGTCATCGTTGCCCAGCAGGAATATGTATTGGCCGCGCGACAGACCGATGGCGCTGCGCAGATTGACGTCATAGCGGCCGTTCTTGCACATCACTGCGACGGCATAGTCGACTCCGGCCCGCTCCAGCTGCTCGACTATCCGCTCCTGGCCCCCGCTGGGCGAGCGGTCATCCGACACGCAGATCTCGAAATCGCGCAGCGTCTGCGCGGTGACGCTGTCGAGTGCGGCCAGCAGGAAAGGCAGGCGTTCCCACTGCGGAATGCAGATCGAGAAGAGCGGGCGCGCCACTGGCATTCAGATCCCCGGTTCAGGCCAACCCGGAATCGTAGGCCGCGCATGTTTCATGCGCGTGAAATGCGGGCCGCTTCCATGCGCCACCGCGCCGGTCAGTGTGCGCGCAACGCATTGATTCATGGCGTTGCTTGTCATTCGACCAGCGACCTGAATACCGGCAGGATACCGTCACGGGCGATACACGAAATGTAATCTGCCGACGCTACATTTGCGGGCCATGGCAAAGAAGGCACTCATCACCGGCATCACCGGCCAGGACGGCTCGTACCTCGCTGAATTCCTGCTCGACAAAGGCTACGAAGTGCACGGCGTCAAGCGCCGCTCTTCGTCCTTCAACACCGACCGCATCGACCACCTCTACCAGGACCCGCACGAGCGCGCGGTGCAGCTGCACCTGCACTACGGCGACCTGACCGACGCCACCAACCTGATCCGCATCGTGCAGCAGGTGCAGCCGGACGAGATCTACAACCTGGCCGCCCAGAGCCACGTCGCCGTGTCGTTCGAGACCCCGGAGTACACCGCCAATTCCGATGCCATGGGCACGCTGCGCATCCTTGAGGCCATCCGCATCCTGGGCCTCGATAGGAAGACGCGCTTCTACCAGGCCTCGACCTCCGAGATGTTCGGCAAGGTGCAGGAGACACCGCAGCGCGAGACCACGCCGTTCTATCCCCGCTCGCCGTACGGCGCCGCCAAGGTCTATGCCCACTGGATCACGGTGAACTACCGCGAGGCCTACGGCCTGTTTGCCTGCAGCGGCATCCTGTTCAACCACGAGTCGCCCAATCGCGGCGAAACCTTCGTCACGCGCAAGATCACCCGCGGATTGGCGCGCCTGAAGCTTGGCCTTGACGACTGCCTGTATCTCGGCAACCTCGATTCGAGGCGCGACTGGGGCCATGCGAAGGACTTCGTGCGCGCGCAGTGGCTCATGCTGCAGCAGGATCAGCCGCAGGACTTCGTGATCGCCACGGGCGAGCAGCACTCGGTGCGCGACTTCGTGGAACGCGTCGGGCAGCGGCTGGGCATGCGGATCGCATGGCACGGCGCGGGCGCCGATGAGCGCGGCATCGATGCCAACACGGGCCGCACCGTCGTGCGCGTCGACCGGCGCTACTTCCGGCCCACCGAAGTGGACAGCCTGCTGGGCGACGCCAGCCGTGCGCGCAGCATCCTGGGCTGGAAGCCGGAGATCAGCTTCGATACGCTGATCAGCGAGATGACCGCCAAAGACCTCGAACTGGCCCACCGCGATGCGCTCATGCTGAGCGAGGGTTATCGCGCCTACAACCACCGGGAATGACCATGCTGGACGCTGGCGCACGCATATACGTGGCCGGACATCGGGGCCTGGTGGGTTCTGCGCTGCTGCGGCGCCTGCAACGCGCGGGTTATTCGCAGCTCATCCTGGCGGAGCGGCGCGAGCTTGACCTCACCGACCAGGCAGCCGTGCGGGCGTTCTTTGCCGCGCGCCGGCCGGAGTTCGTGCTGCTGGCCGCAGCCAAGGTGGGCGGCATCCACGCCAACAGCCACGAGCCCGCGGATTTCCTGCGCGACAACCTCGCCATCCAGACCAACGTGATCGATGCCGCATACCGTTCAGGCGTCGAAAAGCTGCTGTTCCTGGGCTCCAGCTGCATCTACCCGCGGCTCGCGCCGCAGCCCATGTCAGAAGACGCGCTGCTGACCGGACCGCTCGAGCCCACCAACCAGTGGTACGCCATCGCCAAGATCGCCGGCATCCTCATGTGCCAGGCCTACCGCCGCCAGCATGGCTTCAATGCCATCGCGGCCATGCCCACCAACCTTTACGGTCCCGGCGACAACTTCGACCTCGAGTCATCGCACGTACTGCCGGCGCTGCTCCGCCGCTTCCATGAAGCGCGCCTGACCGGTGCGCCGCGCGTCGCGATCTGGGGCAGCGGCGCGCCACGCCGTGAATTCCTGCACGTAGATGACCTGGCCGATGCCTGCCTGTTCCTGCTGGAGCACTACAGCCAGGAGCAGCCGATCAACGTAGGCTGGGGGAAGGACCTCAGCATCGCGGAACTCAGCGCGATGATCGCCAGCGCTACCGGATTCGAGGGCCAGCTAGACTTCGATGTCAGCAAGCCGGACGGCGCGCCGCGCAAGCTGCTGGATACCTCGCGCCTGACGGCGCTCGGCTGGCGTCCTTCGATCCGCCTGCAGGAAGGAATCGCCTCGACCTACGAATGGTTCCTAGCCCAGCAGGGCGGGATCCGCGGCCTGGGCGCCGACGCCGGTACCGCGCAACACGCCTGACCATTCGCGCACTGCGCGCTGCAGCGTGTAGTGGTTGTTGAACAGCGCGCGGCTGCGCTCACCGAGTGTCTCCCGGTGTTCTGGGTCGAAGCTCAACGAGCGGATGTGTCCCGCCAACGCCTTGCTGTCGCCACAGGCCACGCTGTAGCCCACATCGTGGCGACGGATCACCCGGCTCAGCTCGCCATCCGTGTCCCCGATGAAGATGCTGGGGCGGCCCGCGGCCAGCACGCCGTAGAACTTGGACGGCACGATCAGGCCTTCCAGTTCCGGCTTCAGGCTGACCAGGTGCACGTCCGCGCTGCCCAGGCTGTCGCTGAGCTGCTCGCGCGGCTGGTAGGGCAGGAAGCGGAAATTGTCCAGGCCGCGATTGGCGACCTCGGCCTCGAGCGCTTGCATGCCGGCGCCGCCGCCGGTCATGAGGAACACGATCGAGCTGTCATCCTTGAGGTCGGTGGCAGCCTCGAGCAAAGTGGAGAATTCGTGCGCGCGGCCCAGGTTGCCGGAATAGCCGACCACGAAGCGCGATCCCAGTCCGTGCTGGCTGCGCAGCCGGCTGGCCAGCGAGGCAATCGGGCGCAGTTCGTGGCCATCGGCCCAGTTCTCGATCACACAGATGCGCTCGGCAGCGACGCCCAGCTGCAGCACATGATCGCGCATACGCGTTCCCAGCACCACGTTGCAATGCGCGCGGCGCAACGAGAGATTGCGCAGCTTGCGCAGGCCGCCATCCAGCCACCGCGGCAAGGGATTGGCCTGCAGCTCGGTGGCCACCTCCGGAAAAACGTCCTGCAACCAGTTGACCAGTTCGGCGCCCCGCAGCCACGCCACCAGCCCGGCCACCAGCGAGATCAGCGGCGGATCGGTTTCGGCCACGACCACATCGCCGCGCCTCAGCACCAGCAGCAGTGCCCATAGCGACGTAAGGTAGAAACTGAGGAAATCCAGCGCACGGCCCAGCAGGTTCTGGCGCCCGAAGCGGGTCGAAGCGACGCGCCGGATCGTCACGCCGCGGCAGGATTCGGTGGCGGGGAGCTCGGCCGCGGCGTCGTCATAGCGCTGCCGCGAGCAGATCGCGCTGACCGCGAAGCCTTCACGGGCCAACGCGAACGCCAGGTCCGAGGTCATCTGGCTGGTCGCGGAAATGTCCGGATGGAAGAAGCGATTGATGAAGACGATCCGCGCCGCGCTGCTGGCCTGGTCCACGCTCAACTCCCGGAAACCCTTTGAACCAAAGGCTAAGCCGGCGTGGTGACGCTGCCATGACGGATCGGTAATCAAACGTCCGACCCGTGTCTGACGCTTTCAGTAATAGGTGTCCACGGATTCGCGCGAGCAGTTGAGAACGGTGCCCACGATCGGCAGATCGCGCAGCAACTCCAGCGTGCGCCGCAGGTCATCGCGATTGGTGCGGCCCTCCCCGACCACCACCAGCCCCGCCTGTACATAGCGCGCGAAAGCCAGTGCATCGTCCGCCTGCAGCACGGGCGGCAGGTCGAAAATGATGATGCGATCCTGGTAGCGCTCGCGCAGTTCCGACACCAGCCTGTGGGTGTGTCTTGCCGCCAGCATTTCCGACGAGTCCTCGCAGCGTTCCCGCGCGGGCAGCACCACCAGCCGTTCGTAGCCCGCCACACGCAGCATCGCCTCGCGCAACGGCACCTGCTGGCGCAGGCAATCGTCGACTCCCACCGTGGGCGTGATGCCGAAGCGGGCGTGGACGCTGGGTTTGCGCAGGTCGAGGTCCACCAGCAGCGCGGTACGCTCGGCCTCCGCGGCCATCGCAATCGCGAGATTCACGGCGGTGAGTGTCTTGCCGGTGCCTGGCGCCGTGCCGATGATCGCGAGCGTATTGGCGTTGAGCTTCTCCAGGCGCCTGAGCACCTGGGTACGCAGCATCTTGTAAGGGCCACCGTTCGCGCCAGCAGCCAAGGGAGGCAATACGCGTTCGCGCTCCAGTACCAGCGGATCCGGTGTGTGGATCTGGCAACGCAGGGTGGTGGTCGCATCGGACGCGAGATCGGGGAATGGCAAGGCGTTCATTGACCGTCGTTCCTCAGATGCCCAGCTTGCGCATTGCCACGGCCCACAGCACGTCCAGCGGGCGATAGAACAGATGGATGGCCACCACGCCCAGCACGCACGCCGCCGCCGTGCCGGCGAGCGCGGCACGGCGATTCCACCGCGTACGACGCCGTTCGGCACTAGTCTCCAGGTACGGGACGATGGCCAGCGGCGGTACGCCCAGCAGTTCATGCAGCTCGGCGCGGCCGCGGATGGTACTGTCGACAGCTTCACGCAGCACGGCCGCACCGACCGCCAACGCCAGTCCGAGCAAGGCACCCAGCACCGCGATCAGGATCCGGTTGGGACTGGCGGGCTGGTCCGGCACCAGTGGCGGCTCGATCAGGGAGAACTTCTCTCCTTTGCGCTCGGATTCGAGCTTCTCCGCCAGCTGCGCTTCCATCTGTTTCTGGCGGACCTCGGTGTATTTCGTCTGCGCCGCGTCCAGGTCGCGCGTGATGGCTGTGTAGTCTCGCTCCACGGCCGGCGCGGTCTGCAGGCGCCGCTCGTAAGACTCCATCTTGGCCTTGACCGCCGCCCGCTCCCGCAGCAGCGAGGCGCGCTGGTTGGTGGCCGCCTCCAGCTGCGACTTCACCTGGATGTACGCCGGATTGTCAGGCTTGGCTTCGCCGCTACTGAGCGTCTTGTCTGGCGCCGCCTTGGCGGCGGCGGTCGCCTGCGCCAGGTCGTCCTGTGCCGTGGCGAGCGAGGCCTGCAACGAACTGACCAGGCGGTCCAGCCGCACCACGTCGGGATGGTAGGCTGCGTAGCGCTTCTGCGCCTCGGCCAGCTGGCCTTTGGCGTCCTCCAGCTGCCGGCGCAAGTCGTTCACGGCGCTGGCCTTTGTGTCCACGCTGTTGTCGTTGGTGCTGCCGCCCAGCGCTTCGATCTGGCGCCTGGTATTGACCACGTCCGGGTGATCGGGCGCGTACAGCGCGCTCAGCCGCGCGTAGTCCATCTTGAGGATCTGCAGGCGATCACTCGGAGACAGCACCCGCTCGCCGGTGGAACTGTACATCTGCGACACCGGTGGCAACTGTGCCAGCTGGGCCTGCAGATACGTGATCTGCTGCTCCACCGACCGCAGCTGCGTGTCGATATCGCGCAGACTTTCGTCGGTGCGGTCCATGACCTGGACGTTGATCAACGCCAGGTCGGGCAGCTCGTCGCGATGCTGTTCCTTGAAGTCCGCGAGCTTGGCCTGGAGCTCGGTGATGTTGGCATTGATGCGGTCGCTCTCCTCGCTCAGGAACGTGGCCGCGTTCTCGGAACTCTGCTTGCGGCTGTCGAGGTTCTCCTGCAGGTACAGCGAGGCGATTTCATTGGCCACCTTGGCGGCGATCTGCGGCGAGCCGTTGGAGTAGCTGACCGAAAAGGCGATGTTGGCTTTGGCGGCGCGACCCGCGCGGGGATCGTAGATGTCCGCGCTGATCATCTGGAAATCCACGTCCTTGCGCATGCGCGCGATGATCGCGTCACGCGTCTCGCGCTGGCGGCGGTTGCTGTAGAGATCGTAGCGGTCGATGATCTTCAGCAGGTTCTCCGTGGTCATGACGCGCTGGGTGATCACCTGGATGCGCTGGTCGGCGTAGCTGGTGACGGTGGATTGCACCAGGTCGCTGGGAATCTCCTGCTGCTCGATTAGGATCACGCCGGTCGACTTGTAGGTCGCCGGCCACAGCAGGGCCGCGACCAGGCTGGCCAGCAACACCGTGGCGAAGCACCAGAGCATCAGCGGACGCCGACGGCGCAGCATGCCGAGCCGCTGCTGCAGCCGGTTGGGCGATGGCGGCGGATTGGCGAGGACCGGCAGGTTCATGCCAAGGTCCTCATTGCTGATCCGCGTGCCAGAAGATGGCCAGCGACGTATCCCAGCCCTTGGCCCAGGGGTTGCTGCCGCTGCTGTCCTGGTCGGCGCCCGAACTGCCCAGCCGCAGCGCCGTACTCCAGTGCGGCGAGAAGCTCCAGTTCCACTCGGCGAGGATGCGCGCGTATACCGATCCCGGGTACGCCACGTAGCGGTAACCAAAGAGGCTGCCGTAGGTGTTCGCGCTGTGCACGAACCGGATGGCGGTCGACAACGAGGCATGTTCGGTCAACTGCCGCTGCGCATCCACCGACATCGAATCCGTGCGCTCGAGCAGCCCGTTGCCAACCGGGGAGATGCGCCGCTGCGCCGACGCGCTCAGTGACCCGCGCAATCCCGTGCGCGTGACGCCGGCATCCAGCACCCAGCCACGCGTGGTGATGGTGCCGACGGCACTACCCGATGCGCCGCCGCTCAGGTGCCAGTGGTCGCGCTCGCCGGCCTGGTGGCTGAAGCCGATGGTGCCGTTGTAGCTGCGCTGGGTCTGCGCGACGTTGTCGGAATCGAGCACATCGTACTCGCCCTGCACCGTGAGGCGCGACAGCTGGCCAACGGCCCACGACGGATCGACCGTGATCGAACCATAACTGTAGCTGCTCAGGCCGGTGCCGGAGGCGTCACGGTAGTGCACGCGGTTGCCGCTCAGCTGCACGCCGAGCTGCGTGAGCTCGGAAAGGTTCCAGCTTCCCCCGGCGCTGCTGACCAGCGATTGGCGCTGGCGATTCACATCGCTGATGCCGCTGAGTCCGAGTTCGGTGGTCAGGGTGCTGTCCACCGCGCCCTGGGCATTGGCGAACCAGTTTCCCCGCTGCCCGGCGTGCTGCCAGGACAGCGCCAGCGAACCCGCGGTGTTGTCAAGCTCCTGTGAGCTGGAGTAACGGGTGGTCGACACCTGCGGAGCGATCTGCAGCGCCCCGATTTCGGAATTGCGCTGCAGCGAGCCCGCGGCACTGGCAATCAGGCGCTCGTCGTCCAGCGTGGTGTCGGGCACGAGGCGCGGATTGTCCACGTAGTCCAGGCTGGCATTCGCGCTCTCCTGTAGCTGCCAATCGCTGGCGCGCAGCGGCGTCACGGCGGTCATCATGATGACCAGCGCCGCACTGACGCATGCGAGCTGCGATCCGCCACTCACGGCACCACGACGGTGTCGCCACTCTGCAACAGCACGTTCTGCGTGAGACGCCGGCCGCGCTCGACGTCGCCGTAGCTGAAGACGATCGCCACCTGTTTGTCGCCCTCGCGCCGCAGGATCTGGATGTCATTGAGATCGGCGTACGGGGTCGCACCGCCCGCCAGGCTCAGCGCCTGCATCACGTCCAGCGGTCGGCCCAGCGGGAAATCACCGGGCTTGTTGACCTTGCCCAGCACGTAGATGCGGTTGCCACCGATGGCCTTGAGCGCTACGGTCACCACCGGGTCGGGAATGTACTTGCGCAGCCGCTGGTCGATCTGGCTGCGGATGTCCTCGATCGAATGCCCGGCGGCGGCGATTTCGCCCGCCAGCGGAAATGAAATGCCACCGTCGGGACGCACCAGCACTTCCGCCTGCAGGTCGGCCTCCTTCCAGACCGACACCTGCAGCACGTCGCCGGCCTGCACGGCGTAGGGTGCATCGCCGGCGCGGACGGCAGCGGCGCCCGTGGCACAGGCCAGGGCCAGCAGCGTCAGGCGGCACGCGGTTTTGTAAGACTTCTGCATTCGGTTTGTCCCGCATTCGGCCCTGGGGCTCGGCCGTGCGGCCAGCCTCAGACTTCCTCGGGCGGGCTCGCGTAGACGTACTTCTCGTACAAATACTGGCGCAGCGTCTGGTCCATGGTCGCTGCGCTGATCAGGCCGTTGGCCGGAGCACTGGCACTGTTTGCC
The DNA here is from genome assembly GCF_035685885.1 of Dyella sp. Classification (GTDB taxonomy): domain Bacteria; phylum Pseudomonadota; class Gammaproteobacteria; order Xanthomonadales; family Rhodanobacteraceae; genus Dyella. The sequence goes on from NZ_DASRZX010000069.1 coordinate 23,664, forward strand.
GCGCGCTGCGTCCCCACCGTGTACGGCCGATGCATGCCGTGCAGGGCGATCAGCCGCAGGTCCTCCTGTTCCACCCTGACCATCTGGTCATCCACGCCTTCGTTGACAATGCTCTCGAGCCGCGCCATGTCCAGGTCGAAATGCCGGAACAGATCGCTGCCCGACTCCATCAACAGGGGCACGAGCCTCTTGCCCCGCACCCCTTCCTCACACAGCGGCGCCAGCCGCATCAGTGCCGACTTCACCGCAAAGCGGATCACATCGGAATCGTTCACCTGCAGCCGCTCCGACAAACGCTTGATGCCCCGCACATCGCTCGCGCTCATGCGGATCGACACCGCCTTCTTCCGGGCTGTCATGTCAACTCCCTGTCCTGCTATGAATGAGCGTATTCCGTAGAGGTTACATTTGCGTGGCAGACGACCGACGGTGACGCAGGATGATGCCCGCGAACATGCCGGACGCCAGCAACCAGAACCCGGACGGGAGTGGCACGGGCGTGGGATCGCAGATGGGTGGTGAGCCCATGCCGTCGCCATGGCCGTCGCCATAGCCGTCGCCATAGCCGTTCCCGTTGTCGTGGGAATCCGGGCCGGAGCCGCGACGGTGCGCGCCCTTTCCGTGCATGAGCCACTGGCCAAGGTCATGGGCATAGTCGTGTCCGGCATCGACTCCTGAGTCGGAGTCAACATCGTTCCAGGACGCGTGCCACTGCGAACCTTCCGCCACCATCTTGCCCACATCGAACTCCGCCATCACGCGCGGCTGACCGATCGTGCCGGCGGCGCTCACCGCCTCTGGCGCTTGCTGCAGACAGCCCATGTCCTCCTGCGCGATGCCGCCGCAATAGCGACCCACCGGTCCGGGATTGAAGGCCGTGAGCAGGCTGTCCGAAGTCTGGGTGCCGGCCTGACACTGCGCCGCCAGTCCCAGTGCCGCGGCGATCGCCGCGCAGTGAAAGATCCCGATCTGCTTGGACACGTTGTTCTCCCCTGTTGGATCAGGAGGCCAGCGTGATCGGCGGACATGACAGGCGGTTTAACAATATGTGAATCTTGGCCAGCGCCGACGACGGTTCGTTCGTACGAACGCCCCGTTTTCCGCCCCTGCGACGGTTCATCCCTCTGGCTACCCGTGCATCGAATGACACTTGTAACCACCACTTTCCGGCATTTTAAGACGTTATGTTGAAGCGCACGTAACAGCGCGTTGAATTTTTGATGGCGATTTCGCCCAACAACTGTCAGCGCGCTGGCTGACGTGCGTCGTCTGCGCGGTATTGATAGTCGTCGGCGAGATTTTCGAGTCGCGTGCGCGCAAGTTTCGTAAACGGTTCCTTGGCGAGCAGTCCACCGCTGTTCTGCAGGTGCGTGAGGATCTCGCCGTTGAGTTTGTAGAGCTGGTCGTTGCGCGCGGCGCACGCATTGAGTTCGCTGGTGCGCGCGTCGAGATCGTTGCGCACTTTGGCGCGATCGATCTCGGTCTCGCGCAGCGTCTGCGCCGTATCGCGGAAGCGCGCCACCAGCTCCTGGGTCTGCGATTTCAGGCGCTCGAGCTGCGCCGCGGAGTCTTTCTCGGCGCCGGCGCTGCGCTGGGCGCTGGCCTGCAGCGCGGCCGCGCGCTGCTCGAGCGCGCCCTGGTTGCCCGTCAACGTCTGCACCTGCTTCTGCAACGCGGCGTTGTCCTGCTTGAGCTTCTCGTTCTCGCCCTGCAACTGCGAGCGCTCTGCAGCAAGCTGCTGCAGCTGCTGCGTCAAACGCGCCACCTCGGCACCGCCGGCACCCGCGCCGTCCGTGCCGCCGGTGCGCTGCACCTGCGCACCCGCCGCCGCGGCCAACGCCAGGCACGCGAGACCAAGCCAGCGTGCCTTGACGTAATGCCGTGCCGCGTCGCACCGCGCTTCATCCTGTCCGGTTTCATCGTGCCACGTCGTCATCGCGTTTCCCCCGTTCAGAACTGCCCGATGAAATCGAGCTGGGCGACATCGATGCCCAGCGGCGCGCCGTCAATCTCGTTGGCGCTGAGATACCGCAGCCGCGCGTACAGCGCCTTGGCAAGACCGAGTTCCGCGCTGAAGATGTAGCCGCGTGCGTCGGTACCACCAAGGTGGAAGTCGGAATCGTTGAACGCATCCAGCACGGCATCGCGCTCGACGCTGCGGTAGGTCGCGCTCGCATGCCACTGGCCGAAGCCCGTGAGTCTGGTGCGACCGACGCCCAGGCTGAACTCGTAACCCTTGGTGCGCCCGAGGACGCGGTAGCCGACGTTCTCGGTGGCCTCCCTGCCGCTCCAGCCGATGTTGCGCACGAACTCGCCGCCGACGGTCAGGTGGTTCTCGCCGTACAGCTTCAGATCCAGCTGCAGCAGCGCCGAAGCGAGGTGGTACTTGCTGGCCAGCGCGTACAGGTCGGTGGTGGGATCGTTGTCATACCGGATGTCATACAGCGTGTTGCCCTTCTGCAGGAAGCCTGGCGCGGTCCAGTCGTACTGATCGCCGCCCAGCACCGTGTTGCGGACGCCCGTGACATTCAGGTAGTCGTAGTACGCCAGCGCGAAGCGGAACAGCGACTGGTCGCCGAGCCGCTCCTCGGTGCCAAGCTGGCTGCCGATGAGCCACTTGTCCTTGGGCGAGAGGTCCACCTGCTGGATCGGGAATGCGCCCAGCGTCAGGAACGCGGGGCGTGTGGCGATCACGCCGTCGCGGCCCTTGTTGTTCCAGCTGAAGCTGGTCGACAGGCCTTCGAAGTTCAGGTCGGCATCCCAGATCAGCTCGCTGTTGGTCATGAAGGGGTTGTCAAAGCGGCCGGCGCGCACGTCCATGCCGAAGGTTCCGTATTCCGACTTCGGCGTCCAGAGCAGCGCGGCCTTGTCCATGCCCACCGACCAACGGTTGCCGTAGTTGCCCAGCGTCTGGTTGGTGGACACCGGGTTGGTGGCCGAGCCGCTCGTGATGCGCATGTCCAGCGCGAGCGAGTCGGACAGCTGGTCGCGCAGGCCGAGCCGGCCGCGGCCCACGAGCTTGAAGTTGTTCTCGGTCACGTTCAGGAACGCCTGCGTTGCCGAGAGCTTGCCGATTCCGCCCGCCTTGTTCGTGGCGAGGATGTTGATGTAGATGTTCTGCAGGTTGTCTTTGTCGTACGCGTCGTCCTCGGTGCGCAAACGCACGTCGCCGTACAGCCGCAGGTTGCCGACCCAGTCCGGCAGCGCGCCCGGGATGCCCCAGCGATCGCGCTTGGCCTGCTTGATCACCGCATCGGCGACGTCCTGCTTCATCTCGCTTTCGATCTGGAACCGCACCAGCGGCGGCACGGTGGTGACTCGCACCGCGTCCTTTTCGTCCTTGTCCTGCTGCGCGCGCGCCGCGGCGGCGGCTTCGGCCTTGGCCTGCGCGTCGGCCACGAGCGCCTTGGCCTGTTCGGCGGTCAGGATGCCCTTCTGCACCAGCGAATCGAGGATGTTGATCACCGTATTGCGCAACTCGTCGTTGGCCGTGGCAGCCGCGCCGTCGGCAGCGTTCGCAGGCGGGACCACTACGGCGGTGACGATCGAACTGGCGACCAGCGCCACCAAGAATCCGGGAAACTTGATATTCAGCATGGATACGACCTGCCTGCTAGCCTCTGGACACGATTTTCAGGGTGACGGGTTGCGGCATCTCCAGCGGCGGCGCTTCGGCCACGCGGGTGAGCTGCGCCAGCGAGCGCTGGATCGCCGCGTCGAGTTCGGGTTTGCCAGTGCCCTGGGCGAGCGTGGCACGCTCCACGCGGCCGTCGGCGCTGAGCCAGATGCGGATCACCGCGGAGTAACTTCCCTTGCGCACGTCGTCATCGGCGGAGAGTCGATCCTGGATCGCGTCGCGCAGCAGCGACGTGTAGCGACCGAAGATGGCGGTGCCGGTGCCGACGAGGTCCGCGCCGCCACGTCGCGCGGCGAGACCGAAGGCGTCGCTGCCCGCGCTCGCGTCCGCGTCGAGCCCGAGTTGTTGCGGCGCCTGGTCGGGCTGCGGCGCCGGATCCGGCAGGTCCTTGGGCAGCGGTTCCTCGACCTTTTCTTCGGGCGGCGGTGGTGGTGGCGGCGGCGTGTCCTCGGGGGGCCGCACGATCTGCACCAGCTGCGGCACCGCGCGCTTGGGCTGTTCGACCCTGGAGCCCAGGAAGCCCCTTACGATCAGCACCATGCCCATCAACGCCGCGAGCAGCACCGATCCCGCGATCAGCAGCGGTGTCCGGCGGCGCGAACTGGCGGCAGGCGCGCTCACGGCGTGCTACTTGACGATCCGCTGCGTGACGAGGCCCAGCTGCGTGATCTCGAGCCGACCCACCACGTCCAGCACGTCCACCACCTTCTGGTACTGCACGGTGGAATCGGCTTTCACCACCACAGGCAACGTCGGATCCGCCGCCTTGTACTGGCGCAGCAGGTTCTCGAGCTCGGGCAGCGTCACCGGAAAGGTGTCGAGGTAGATGGTGCCGTTGGCCGTGATCGAGATCGCCTTGGTCTTGGGCTTGGCGAGCGCCGGCGTCTCGCTGGCCTTGGGAAGATTGACCTTGATGCCCTGCACCGATGCCGTGGTCATGATGATGAAGATCACCAGCAGCACGTACGCCAGGTCGAGCATCGGCGTGATGTTGATGTCGTCGTAGACATCCTTTTCTTCTGCGGAAGCGGACATGGCGCAAGGCCCTCCTGGCGGCTCAGCTGTGGTGCTCGGCTGCGCGCGTGACGAACTCGTCCACGAATACCCGCATGTCGGCATTGATTTCCTTGATGCGCGTATTCAGCCAGTTGTAGCCGAACAACGAGGGGATCGCGACGCCCAGCCCCGCCACGGTCGCGACCAGCGCCGCCGCGATGCCCGGCGCAATGGCATTGACGTTCACGTCGCCGCTCGCGGCAATCGCCGCAAAGGTGATCATCACGCCAACCACGGTGCCCAACAGGCCGAGGAAGGGCCCGCCCGAAATCGCGATCGTGAGCAGCACCATCTGCGATTGCAGTTTCTGCGCCAGGCGCACCTGCGTGGCGTCGAGCGTGGCGCGGATCGCCTCGGTAGCCTGCGTGGTCAGCGCGGGCGGCGCAGCGGACAGGTTTGCGGCCGCTCCCGCCGAGCGGAGCAGAGTGCGCTTCTGGATTTCCATGACGCCGTGGTGATACAGCCGGTACAACGTCGACATTGCAAATTCGTTGCCCTGCCCGGCGCTCAGGGGCGGCATGAATGCCGAGCGGTCCAGCACCTCATCGCCATCGGCGTTGCCGCGATCCAGCTGCGCGGGGTCGCCGCGCAACTTCTCGAACTCCCTGAGGAACACCTTGTTGGCCGAGCCGATGCGCGCCAGGTAAATCGCCTTGCCCACCATCACCATCAACGCCATCACGAACATGAGCCCGAGGATGATGATCACGACCCAGCCGTCGGTGGTCACGTTCTTCATCGTGACCGCGAAATAGGACACCTTCTCGCCTTCGCGCTGCGCGTCGGTGCCATACGTGACGAGGTTGCCGTCCATGCCCTGGCTGCGCGCCGCGGCCTGGATCCATTCCGCCGGACGCCCTGCGTTGGACAGCTGGGTTTCGTCCAGGTCACCGACCAGGTTGTGGCCTCCCGCGACGGAGGCGCCGATCGTGAGCGTGCCGGCGGTCTCCTCTGCAGTGACGGGCGCACTGCCGACCGCGGTGCCATCCACGTACAGCGTCAGTTTGCCGCCCGTGATATCGAGTGCGAGGTGGTGCCACTGCCCCATCGACAGATCGCTGGTCGACTTCACTTCCGCCGCCACTGCGGTACCACGCAATATTCGGGCCACAGCATTGCTGCCCGCGATGCCGAGCACCACGGATCCGCCCTGGTCCTCGAGCGCCATGACGTACGCGTCGTTCTGCGCGGCCTCGATGCGCACCCAGCTGGAGAAGTTCACGCCACGCTGTGGCAGCAGGCGCAGTGAGGCACTGGCGGGCAGCTTGATGAAGCTGTTGCCCGAGAAGCGTGCGCCGCCGCCGATCAGCGAGGCCGGATTGAGGTCTGCCGTGCTGCCGCTGATGGCATTGTTGTTGGCGGTGACATCCTTCGGCGGGCCGCTCGCCTGTTCGTAGTGCAGCACCAGCGCCTGGTTGGCGTCGTACGTACCGGCCGCGTCGCCGCCCGCGTTGGCCTTGCTGTTGCCGTAGTACATGTAGATCTTGTCGCTGTTCAGGCCGCCTGAGATGCGCGGCATACGCACCCACAGGTACGCCAGCTGGTTGGTGGCGTCGTAGCGCTCGATGTGGAACGCCAGCGGCGTCTTGTCGTCACCGGCGATGAAGCGCAGGTCACTGCCGTCCGGCTTCGTGTCCTTGAAATAGCCAAAGTTTCCGGCGTGCAGGCGCACCAGCACGGGCACGTCAACGGGCGTCGCGGCGATGTTCGCACCCTGCGCGGTCAGGTCGAAGCTGATTTCCTTGCGATAGTTCCAGTCGTCGTTCCACCAGGCCTGGCTTACGACGGGAACGGTCATCAACGCCAGCAACATCAGCTTTCGCACTGCCCTAACCTCGTCATGCAGGAAGCGCGATTATGGGAAACGGCGATGATGGTTTTGTGACACTCAGTGTTTTTGCCGCTTGAGGCAGTCCAGATCGTCCTGCTTGCAGTCCTCCTCGCCGAGACCCAGCACGAACACTTCCAGCCACGACAGCGCCTGGGTCGCCATGGGCGCCTCGCGCTGCGAACCACCGCCCGTCGTGTCCAGGCCCGCGGTGGTCGAACCGGTGGCGCTGTTCGCCGCCGAACTCACGCCTTGCAGGCTCGCTCCGAGGCCGCCCGCGTCGACGGGCACACCTACCGCCACGCCGCTGACCTTGATGTTGTCGGCGCCGAGCACCGCGGTGGCGCCGATGGTGAGGTTGCCCGCCACGATGCCGGCGTCGCCCGCGTTCACGACGCCGTGGGGGGCATACAGGTCCACATCGCCCGCGGTGACGCCGGCACTGGTGGCGATGGCCTGGATGCCGCTGCCGGTCAATGAAGCCGGATAGCTCACGCGGATGATGCCGAAGTTGTCCACCGAGATGGTGGGCAGCGCCGCGGAGATGGCCGTTTTGGCGCCGCGGCCCGCATCGATGTCACCCTCGGTGGACCAGACCAGGATGTTGCCGCCGTCGGCCGCGAACACTCGCGATTCATTCACCGCCAGATCGCCGTAGGCGAGGATATTCAGGTCGCCGGTGGTCTGCGCCACGATTCCCAACTGTGACGGCTGCTTGCTGATACCAAACGATGCCGGCGCCGAGGACAGGCCAGCGTTGATTTCGCCTCCCGGCGCCAACAGGGAAATGTCGCCGCCGGCGAGCGTGTAGATGCGACTGAAGTACAGATCCAGGTTTCCGGCGTAAGGATTGGTCGCGCCGGCTCCCAGGTCCGGATTGGATCCGGGGAACATCGCCTCCAGCGCCTTGAAGCCCTGCGAATAGTCGTCGTGCTGCTTCGGATCGGGACTGGCCGCGTACCGACCCGACGTGCGCAACTCCGCGAACAGTACCTGCTGCAGGAACGGCACCTGCTTCTGCAGCGCCAGTGCCTCGAAGGTCGCCACGGCCGCGGCGTAATTGGCGGGAGCAACACCCGTGATCTGCGTGATGTAGGTGATCAGCTCGGCGGCGTACACCTGGCTGTCGTGCACGTAAGCCAGCTCGAAGGCCGAATAGTCAGGCTGCTGGCCGTTGATGCCCACCAGCACGCTGATCGATGCCCCTTGCTCCGGCAGCGCCGGGTTGGCCAGCGAGCCGCGCGTGGAAATGCCCAGCGAGTTCTGCAGGTTGATGTTGCGGCCGGCCGTCAGGCTCAGCCAGCCCGGTCCGTCGACGGTGATCGACTGATAGTTCGGGCCGATGCCACCGAACGAACTGCGACCCGCCGAATAGCTGATGTCGCGCCCGGCCACCACCGAGGTCACATCGGCATTCACGAGGTTCTGGGCCACTACGCCGAGGTCGACGATGTCGCGCCCGGCGTAAACGGCAAGGGGCCCGCCGAACTGCAGTGTCTGCGACTGACCCTGACCCAGCTGCGTGATGTCACCCGTCTGCGCCACGATATCGGAATAGCGCAACGTGCCGTTGCCGGCATCCACCAGGCGCACCGGGGTTGCGGCGTGGAAGCTGGCGAGATTGGATCGGAACGCACTGAGCGCGGTGTCGCCGATGGCGGTCGGATTCGTGATGCCTGGCAGCAGCGACGGATCCGCATCGGAGACGATGATGCCGGCATTGGAGGCAATGTTCACATCATCGTAGGCGTGCAGCGAGAGATAGCCGTTGGCCGCGGGAAACAGTGTCATCGAACCATCCAGGTCGACGTCGCCGCGCAGCGCCAGCACTTTTACCTGCGCCGGATAGAGGTTGAATCCTGCTGACAGGCCGCTCAAGGTTGCCCAGCCGCGGCTGAGCGCCAGCGCATTGTCGACGACGTGGACGTCGCCCGCCAGCGAGACGAGCGACACGCTGCTGTCTGCGCCGTAGGTGGAGAAATAACTCTCGCCGCCAAAGCTGATGTTCTGGCTGGAACCCTGGTGCAGCATCGTTGGAGTCAGCACGGATCCCAGGTACAGGGATTCGCGCGCGCTCAGGTTCGCGGAGGCATCTCCGAGCGCGATGACCGGCGCGAGCTTGGTCGTCGTACTGGCCAGGATGCTCTGCCCCGCATTGAGGTCGATGGCACCCCGCCCGGAATAGAATTCGCCACCCCGGATGTTCGCGCCCGCATCGACTGTCACGGTGCCGCCGCCGTTGATACTCAGCGCGCTGCTGCCCGGGTTGATGCCGCCGGTCTGCCGGCCAATGGTGGGCGCGGAGGCCGAAAGGTCGCGGATGTCCTGCCCAGCCGTCACCGTCACATCACCGCCGCCCAGCGTCGCCACGTTCTGGTGGAATTGCGCGAAGTTGACGCTCCAGGCGGTGGAGCGCTGCTGGCTGGCATTCAGGTCGACATTGCCGATGCGCCACAACCAGTCGGTGACGAGCTGATCGCCCGCGGCGCCCACCACGTCCTGGCCGGCATGGATGCTGATGTCGCCGCCGTTGGCGGGATACTCCAGTGCGCCCAGCTGCGTCGAATCGTCGCCGCCGTAATCCTGGCCGGTCTGGGCCAAACCCGCCGTGTAGATCATGGCGCCACTGTTGCCCAGTTGCACGTTGCGTCCGGCATTGACGTCGATGCTGCCGGTGCCAGTGCGGATCATGTGGTAGCCATCACTGGTGGTGGGATCGCCGGCGGCCACGACCAGATTGCCGCTGTTGGCCGCCAGCTGGTTGGTGGCAAGCACTGCCCCGATGCCGGCACTGGAGAGATCGGCGCCCGCGGTGAGATGGTAGGACCAGGATTTGTCCGTCGCCGTGAGGCGGAAAGCGTCATAGCCCGTGGTGCCCGTGAAACCATCGCTCAACGAAGCATTGAAAGTGATGTTGCCGGCTGCGCGCAGCGTAAGCACGCCTGGCAGGCCGTTGAAACGCCACTGCGAGAGGTCCCAGTCGCTGTCGAGCTCCAGATCGCCGGCCGACTGGATCTCGATGCCGGGAACGACATCGAGCGAGGCAATGCCCGCGGTGTTGAGCGAGCCCTGCAGTCCAACCGCCGCGGCTGCGAAACTCGCTGCGTCCGCGTAGTAGGGATTGCCCGGATCGGCCAGCGTGTCGCTGTAGTCCAGGATGCCACTGGTACTGGTGTAGACCCTGAATCCTTCGACGGTCACGGGACCTGCGCTGCTCCAATCGCCATTCAATGCCACCTGCCCCGACAACAGCGCAGACTGCGGCAATCGCAGCTGGATACTGCCGTCGGCGGCCGACCCGGCAGCAGCATTCGGGGCCAGCGTGGCGATCACGGCCGTGGTGCCGACGGCCAGCCCACCATTTTCCACCGCCAGGTCGATGCGGCCATTGCGCTCCGCGCTGCCGCTGGCCCGCGCATCGAGCGTTCCGTTGATGGTCATGCCGTTACTGGCACTGAGATCGATGCGGCCGCCCGCGACATCATGCGCGCGGATCGCGCCCTCGATGTCAATGCTGCCTGCATCGGCCACCAGCGCCACGCGCGCGGCGCTGAGTGTCTGGCCGGCCGAGAGCACCAGATCCCCGGTGCCGCGCTGGCGCAGGTTCACCGTACCGGAGAATCCACCGGCGCCAAGCAGCGCATTGAGCGTGTCCAGGGTCGGCATTGCCTGCGCGTCGATGCTGAAATTGCCGGCTCCGGTCGCGGCCGCCGCGTGGCCCGCGAGGCTTCCCGCCAGCGTCACGTTCCCGCCGGCAGCCGTGAACGCGACCGATCCGGCCCGCGCGGCGCCTGCGCCCGATACGTCGACGCCCGAGCCGCTGTCCTGCACGATGTCGCCACTGCTGGCGGTTGCAGCGAACTGGCCACCCGCGCTGCCCACGCTCTGGCCGTTGAACACGGTGTCCATGCCGGAGAGATCGATGATGGCCCCGGATTGGAGGTGCACGCCGCCGCCGCCGGCCGCGGTGGAGTTCAGGGCCAGTGCGCCCGATGGCAGGGTGATGCGTCCCGCGATGTCGACAGTCGCGCCATTGAGGGTGAGCGAGCCGCCGAGGCCGGTCACCGCCGCGAGCGAGCTGGCAGTGCCATTGGACCCGTAATCCAGCGCACCGGTGGCACTGACCGTCAGGTCGCTCCCGGAACCGACGCTCCAGCGCTGGGCCGTCACGCGCAGATCCCCGTTTACCGTCACGGTGCCGTCTGCGGCGTTGTCGATGTCGTCGCCGGCCGTGACCGAGGACGCCGCGAAACCGCTGAGCGCCAGATTCCCGCCCATGAACTCGACATTCCTGCCGCCAAGCGCGACGCTCCCGCCGGCCGTTGAATTCGCAACGACACCCGACGCGTCACTGACGCCGCCGAGCTGCAACGTGCCGCTGGCGCTGACCGCCGCGTCGCCGCCGAAGCCGCGCAGCTGCTGCGCAGCCAGCGTGATGTTGGTGCCGCTCAATGCCGCGTCACCATAGAAATCGATGGCGCCGCGGCTGTGCAGCACCAGCGTCTTGAGATCCGCCCCGGCGAACTGCGAGGGATCCAACACGAAGCCGCTGACACCCGTCACGTTCCCTACGCTGATCTGGTTGCCGGCGAGACTCAGCGCGCCGCCATCCGCGGAGATGGTGCCCTGGACGGTGGCGGCATTCGAGGTGTCCAGCGAGATGGCGCCACCCGCGGCGTTCAGCGCCGCGCCCTGGGCGATCGTGAGCGCACCTGATGTCCCGGTGCTGCCCGTGCGCGAAACATCGACGAGGTCCCCGCCCGAGACACGCACCAGCGCGCCATTGCCGGCAACCGTGATGTCGCGAGGCGTAAGCGTGGTGCTGCTGGTTCCGCTCAGCGTGGCACCCGCATCTATGTCCAGGTTGCTGCTGGCCACGAGCAGCAGTTCGGGCGCTGACAGGTTCGCGCCGTCGGCGACTTCCACCGAGGCGGCGGTGGTCGTCACGGCGACACCGCCCAGGGTATCGGAGCGTGTGCCACCAATCAGCAGCGACTCGACCCCCAGGGAATTGAGCTGGTCGACATCCAGTACCAGGCCGCTGGCACCGCCGGCGCTGCCGCCCGGCGCGATCGTGATGGCGTTGCTGGCGATGTCCACCGCCGCGCCGCGACCACCCGTATCGGCGCCGGCCAGAACGCTGCCATTCAGCTGCAGCGTGTCGTTCGCCACCAGCGCCAGTGTACCGGCGTCGCGCGGCAGACGGCTTGCGACGATGCCGGCGTTGGCCGCTTCGGCGAGGAAGAAGTCATTGGCGTTCGTGAGCGTGTACTGGGCGCGCGCCCTGACGGCAGCGCTGGACATGATGGCAAACCCGCTGGTGCGGGCATCGGCCAGCGAGGTTCCCGTGGTTTCCAGGTAGCCCGAGATGACGGTGCTGCCGTCGAGGCGCGTGAAACTGGTGCCCGCGGTGATGTCCTGGTAGCCGCTCACCGGAGTCACGAGATACGCGCCCGGCAGCAGCGCGTAGCGGGCCGGCAGGATCACGTAGTTGCCGGCGGGCAGGTTGCCATAGCCGGACAGGTAAACGCTGGTCGCGGGGCCAATGTTCGAATCGGCACTCAGGGCCGGGTCATACGGCGTGGCGGCGAGCGAGGACGCGGGAATGATGGCGAAGCTGGTCGGGCTGACTGCGGCCGACAACAGGTCGCGCGTGCCTTTCACGCCGTTGACGAATTCGTACGCGAGCAGATCGCCGCCGCCGCGCAGGTCCACGGTGGCACCACTGTCGATACGGACGTTGTCGCCGTTGAGCGTGATCTTCTGCGCCGGCAACGTGAGGTTCTGCGGGTTGTAGACCAGGGTCCAGCCGCCCGACAGCGTGTAGACCCAGTCGAATCCTCCCTGGGTCTGGCCGAACAGCACATCGAGTCCCGCACCGCTCGTCGACGTCACACTGCCGGCGGCGAGGTCGATGTCGGGCGAATTGAAGGTCAGCGTGCCGAAGGGCGCGCGCAGCGTGCCCTGCTGAACGATGTGCGGTGCGGTCAGTGACACCGAGCCGCCCGCCGAATAGATGTCAGCGCTCGTGGCGGCCGACGGACGCGTCAGCGTCAGCGTGCCATTGCCACCCGACCCCGCGCTCAGCGCGAATTTCGTCAGCGTCGTCGGGTAGATCTGGTTGGCACTCAGGGTCAGATCGCCCGCGGTCTGCAGCGCGCCGGTCACGGCGCTGCCGCCCAGGTTCTGCACCCCGATCAGGCGCAGATCGCCGCGCGATTCGAGTGTGGCCGCGCCAAATCCCTGCAGCGCGCTGCTGCCCTTGACGTCGAGCAGCTGCGCGTCGAGTTGCAGCTGCCCGCTGCCGGCCGTGGCGGCCGCCAGGCCCTGGTACTGGGTATCGGTATTGCCGAATGCGATATAGGGCGCACTGACGCTCGCCTGGCCGCCGTCCGAGGCCAGCGACGCGGCATTGATCGAGAGGCTGCGACCCAGCGTCAGATCGACATTGCCCGACAGCAGCACAGACCCTTGGTGGGTGCTCGTGACGTTGCCGGCCGAACTCTGGAAAGTGCGCGCGTTCAGCTGCAAGGCATCGAAACCACCGCTCGTGACCTGGTCGGCGCCGATCAGGGCGCGCCCCTGGTACGCTGCGTCCAGCGTCGCGTTCGCGAACTCTTGGCCGCCACCCTGCTGCGTCACATCGATGACGCGCCCCATCGACGGCAGCAGGTCCACGCGCATATCCGGGAGGTTTTGGCCTGGATCCAGGCGCAAGGTCGGATCCAGCGTGATGCCCAGGGTGCCGCCCGCTACGCTGCCCGGAGCGCCCGATGCACCCTTGATGGTGCCGCCGACCACGATGGCCTCCGACGCCGTCAGGCTGATCGAGCCGCCGGCCGATCCGATGCTCCTGCGCGCGTAATGTCCCTCGGCGTCGGTCGCGACGTCCACGTCGGCGGCGGTGCCGGAAACGTCGACAACGGAGCCTGACGAGGTGAGGATATGGCCGCGCTGCGCGATGAGCGTGACGCTGCCGCCACCGAGCACGCTGCCGGAGATGCGGCCAGCGTCGGAGGCCAAGAGCCGCGTCGCGCCCGTCGCCAGCAGCGAGGCATGGTCTCCGAGCCAGATGCCCTGGTCGGCCAGGTAAACGTCGGTGGCGTTGGCATCGAGAGCCAAGCCATTGTTCAAAGTCAGGGCAATGCTCCCGGCCGGCGCATCGATCTTTCCATCAACCAGCAGCCGGCTGTTCGAACTCAGCGAGATGCTTGCTCCGGTGTCAGCGGTGATGCTGGCGCCCGTTCCGATCACCAGGCTGCTGGCGTCGGCAAAGTTGCTGGAGCGATAGGTTTCGCCATTGGGCAGCGAGATGTTCGATGACAGCGCGAGATTCGCGGCCTGGCGCGTGGCGTCATCCAGCGTACCCACGCCGGCAATGTCGTTGAGGTTGGCGCCCGTGACGTGCGCGAACGCATCGGCATCGAGGATCAGGTTGTGCTGGAACACGGTGAGCTGGGTGCCGGCCGCCACCTCCACGCCGCCCTGGTCCGACGTCAATGCATAGCTGCTGAATCCGCCGCGCTGGAACGAGTAAGGATTCACGAGGATCAATCCCGCGTCGCTCTGATCGGCGCAATCGCTGGCGAGCATCGCCACGCAGAACGCGTCGGCTGTGAGACTGAGCGTGCCCCCATTGAACAGCGCAAAGGCGCGCAACTGGCCGTCGAGCACCAGCTGGGTCGAGGTTCCATAAAGCGCCTCGGGTGAAGTTGACAGCGAGATGCTGCCGCCACTGCCGGCCTTGAGCTGTCCCGCGGCTGTCACCTGCGCTCCGCCCGAAGCGTCGATGACGCTGCCAGATTGCAGCGCCAGGCTGTTTTGCGCAGCGCTCAACGCCACCGATCCGCCATTGACGGCCAGCGGCGCGCTACCCACCATGCCGCCGTTGGCGCTGCTGAGGTCGTTGACCCACATGCCACTGACATCGATCAGCCCGTTGTTGCCCAGGGTCAGCCCACCGGCCAGAGGATTGGTGGTCGCAGTGATTGCCGAAGCGAGCTTGAGGCTGCCGCTGTGCGCCACCACGCTGCCTTCGACGTCGACGGTACCCGCCTGCACGTTCAACTGGCCAAACGCCGGCAGGCCGAGCGCGACACCGCCTTCCACCATGAAGGTGCCGTTGGCGCGCACGGTGAGCCGGCCGATACCGTCGACTCCGAACAGCTTGCTGTTCAGAACCACGGAATCCCCCGAAGCAGCGGGCAGCGCATCGTTCCAGGGATCGAAGCCGCTGCCAAGCACGGGCGCGGTATCCGCGGCGACCACCGACACGTTGCCAGTCTGGTAGTCGGAGCCGTTGAAGGCGCCGCCTTTGACGATACTGGAGGTGTTGCCGATCGTCAGTTGGGCCGACAGGGGCGCCTCGTCGTAGTGGCGGTACAGCGAGCCATCCGGTATCGCGGTGGGCACCTTGCGCTGGTAGCGATCCACCTGCACGTCGGCCTGCACGGTTCCGTCGAGCACGATGTTCTCGCCGGTTACCGCCAGCGAGCCGGCGTCCTTGCCCTCGGTGTATCCCTGCTCATAGTGCCCGCGCGAGCCGTAGGTCAGATAGGTCCTGGAAGTTCCCCAGCGCGCGTCCTTCACGGTCACGCCGGATACGGCGAGAATGGCACTGTAGCTGCGATCGCGGTCGGCGCTGCCAATGTCGTACACCTTCCCATCGGCACCAAGCAGCGACGTGGTATCGATGAAGCCGCCGGCGTATGTGATCGATCCACCCGACAGGTCGATCTTCGAACCCGTGGCCAACAGCGTGTCACCGCTGGAACGCAGCGACACGGTACCGCCCGTCAGGCTACGCTCGTTGACATCGCGCGGTACGGCGCCGAGCCATCCCGACAGGTTGGCGATCGGGCTTCCCACCCAGGTGGAGCCGTCGGCACGCGTGCCGTACAGCCGGGTATCGATGGTGACCGTCTGGCCCTGCAGAACGCCGCCCTGCTGGGCGGGACTGTCGGCCAGTTCGGTGCTGCGCAGCTCCACATTCAGCGTGTTGGCGGACATGGGTGCATCGACATTGACGCCCGAAACGTCAATCAGCGCCCCAGGCGCCAGGTAAATGCGCGAGTCACTGGACGCGCCAGCGGAAAACGTGGAAGGATCCTCGGCGGTATTGGATTCGGCCACCGCGCTGACGTCGCCATGGTGCGCCACGATCTGCGCGCCCTTCTCCATGACGATGCGGTTGCCACTCAAGGTCACCTGCGAGACTGGCTGCGCCAGCGAATCCACCGCCGTCGCGCCGCTGGTGTCGAGCGCCACCTCCGTGCGGCTGTTCTGCCCCAGCTCGAGATCGCCGCCGTGGTTGGCGCTCAGTGCGGCCGTGACGCCATTGGTACTCACGCTCGCGCCATCGCGCGCCTGCAACCGGATCGAGCCATTGAGCTTGACGGAAGTGGTGGCGCTGACACGCCCCAGCTGATTTACGGCGAGGCCTGCGAGCGTCACGTTGCCGCGCTCGGCAATGATCTGGCCGACGAGCTGCGCGGGGTCGGTGACACCGGCGTTGCCGGCATCACCATTGGTCACGGTGCCTCCGGTCCCCACTTCCACCAACAGGCCGCGAAGGTCGCTGCTGGTGCTGGTGGTGAGGTAGATGGGCGAGCCCGCGGCCAGCAGCGTCTGGCCGCCCGGCGTCGAGATGGAACCCTCGTTGGTGACGTTCGGTGCGAACAGGTACACCGTGCCCGTCGACGACTGCCGGGCGGTGGTGATGGTGGCACCGGCCTGCACCGTGACATCGCCGCTCGGCAGCACATTGCCGCTCGCGTCCTTGTACTGCGTGAACGCCGGTGAGCTGGACAAGGCAGCGCCTGCAATGCCATTGGCCAGTGCCGCGGGCGTCATGTCGAGCGAGCTGGCCACCAGGCCGGCGACGTTGATCGTCGCTCCCGTGCCGAACACCACTCCATTCTGGTTGAGCAGGTAGACCTGGCCGTTGGAGTTGAGCGCGCCAAAGATCTGTGACGGGTCGTTCTGGTAGATGCGGTTCAGCGCGATCGAATCCGTGCCGGGCTGCACGAAGTTGACCGTGCCGTCCTTGGAGATGTTGAAGCTCTTCCAGTTCATGATCGCGCTGTTGCTGGTCTGCGTGACCGTGAGCGTATTGCCATTGGTGCCGACCGAAGCGCTGCCGCTGGTGACAAAGCTGTTCACGCTGCCGCAGGCGCTCGCGGCGCAGGTCACCGGCAGTTCGGCCGGTACCGCGGTGGCGGGCCCCCAGGCAGCCAGCCAGCCGATCCCCATGCCGCCTAGCACGCTCAATCGGGGGTACTGCACGCGCATGGGAGATTCCTCAGAATCCGTAGTGGAGCTGGAAGTGCACGCGTGAGTCGCCCTTCTGCGTGTACGTGCTGTCGCGCAGGGGATAGGCCCAGTCGAGCGCCGCCGTCAGGTCCTTGAAAGCAGTCAGGCGCAATCCGGCACCGGCACCCATCAGATCGTGGCGGCTGACGATGCTGCCGTCCTTCCCGGGCAACGGGTCGAGCAGGCTCACCGTCCCCGCGTCGTAGAACAAGAAGCCCATGAAGCGCTGGGCCCAGCCGCCCAGCCAGCGGTTGAGCGAGGCGGAACGCAGTTCGAGGTTCAGGTCGGCACCGGTGTCGCCCAGCTGCTCCGACTCCAGGTAGCCGCGCACCGTGTCCGCGCCGCCGATCGCGAAGCCCTCGTTGCTGATCAGCGGTTCCTGGGTCCACTGCCCGGCCAGCTTGACGAACACGGTGCCGCCCAGGAACAGCGGCCGCTCGTGCTCGACGTCGGCGCGCAGATAGAAATAGTTGGCGCGGGCCTGCGATCGCTTGTAGGCGAATTCATCCGGCTGGTTCACCACGCCGCGCAACCCGAAATTCGCCGCCAGGTTGAATCCGCTGGTCGACTTTTCGCCCCGCTCGCTGTCACCCAGCGCAGCGGTCCAGCCGAGGTAGTGGATGGGCGTGGCATCCGTGGCACTGGTCAGCAGGATGTCGTCTTCGAAATGCTTGTAGTCCGCGCCGAGCGTGAAGGTTCGCGTGGCGGCGGCATCGCTGTGCAGCTTGATCACGTAGCGCACGCCATAGATGCGCCCCTTGCCGAGGATGCCGAAGTTGCCGCTGCTTCCCGCGGCGGCGAAGTCGCTGTTGGTGTCGACGCCATAAAAAGCCAGCACATTGCCGCTGTCGATGAGCGGCACCAGGTAAGTGGCAGCCAGCATTCGCACCTGACTGAAGTCCTGCGGTGATCCCTGGTACTGCAGCGAGAAATTCTGGTAACGCTGGAACAGGTTCTCGAAGCTGGCGTTCAGGCTCAGGCGCGTCCGCGTGGTGTTGGCGGAATAGCGATCGTTCAGTTCCGCACTGCCGTGCAGCGGCAGCGAGTCCTTGACCTTGAGTTCGACGTCCACGGTGCCGGGCACGCGCCCCGCGCGCAGCACGGGCGTCACCTGCCGGTCGCGCGCTTCCTGGTTGATGCTTCCCAGTTGCTGCTGCAGGTCCGGCAGATTCATGACCTGGCCCTGCGCCAACGCTGGCAACTCTGCACGGATCTGTCCGTTGCGATAGTAGCGTGCGCCCGTGACCCGCACCCGATCCAGGCGCCCTTCCGTGACCTTCAGGCGCACCACGCCCTCATTGACATCCTGCTCTGGAATGTCGACGAACACGGTGCCAAAGCCCTTGTCCTTGTAGAGCCCCTCCAGGGCCTTGCGGGCCGCTTCCACATCCGCGATGGTTTTGTCCGGTCCCAGTTGCGGATAGAGCAACCGGTCGATGTCGATTTCGGCCAGCACCGTGTTGCCCAGTACGCGGTACTCGAGGATTTCGAACTTGCTCTGTGGCTCCTCCGCCGCCTGAACGACCATGGGAACGAGGCACAGAAAAGCCGAGAACAGGCGGCACATGAAATGTCTCTGCAACACAGCGTGGAATCTTACGAAGGCAAGATGACAAAACAGGGACGGCGCCATTGCTGGCGCCGTCCCGTTCACTTCACAACCTGGAACCAGGGCGTATCAGTACGCCTGCGTCCCCATGTTGCAGTCGTTGGCCGTTCCACTCCCGGACTTCAGTTTCGTCAGCCCGTTGATCGGGTTGGTCCGCACCGAAGCTGCCGTGACCGGCAGTGTCGGCAGATGGCCCGAGGCCGGCAGATCGAGGATGCCCACGTCCGCCTCGCCCGAACCCGTGCTGCCCACCGCCGCCGCATCCTTCCACGAACTGTTGGTCGCGATGATGCTGGTCGGATTGCCCACCGCCGAGTAGATGGTGTTCCACAGCGTCGACTGGCTGGTGCCCGCGCTGGTCAGCGCCACGTCATTGAAGGTATTTTCCACGAAGTAGGAATAGTTGCCCTCAATGGTGCTCTTGAGCGTCGGCGCCTGCCAGTCCACCTTCACGTAGCGATACGTGTCAGTCAGCAGCGAACCACCCGCGACGGCCGGCTTCGCCTCGAGGCTCAGCACGCCCATCGCGAGCTGGTCGTTCGAGCCGTGGCCGCCGAGGCAGCTGCGCACGTCGCCGGACCCCGAACCTGCGAACACGGGATTGGCGCCGTAAGTGGCAAAGCTCCAGGAGCAGCCGCTGGCCGTGCAGCTGGCAACCGTCGCACCCTTGATGGCCTGGATGCTGCTGGTGTTCTTGCCGCAACCCTGGTTCAGGAACATCGCACCGATCGCGTACTCGGAACCCGAGGAATTGCCGCGGCGGCACAGGTACACCGAGGTACTCGGCGTGGTGAACGCACCGGCGCTCTGCAGCACCGTCGAGAGCTGCGTGGCGGTGGTGCCAGCCGCATTCGGCGGTCCAACGTAGATGTTGGACGCGTCGGTCAGCGTACCGGTCAGGATTTCACGCACCACCGAAGCCGGCAGCGAGGGCATCTTGTCCACCGAAGAGTCATCCGGCACCGTGGCGCTGGTTGCGACCAGGCCTTCCGCCTTCTGCAGGGCCAGGTACAGCGGCAGGCTCACAGCCGGGTTGAACCCGACCGCGACCGTGCGGCGCACTGAACCCAGCGACGTGGCGTCCGACGCGGTCACGGAAGAGGTTCCGACAAACGTGGCCGGGTCGACGTCCGACACACCGCCGTTCGGCACCACCGATGCGCTGCTGACCGTGGAGGCAATGCTCGTCGCCGAGTCGTAACCGCAGTCGTGGGTGTTGTACGCAGCAAAGGCCGTGGTCGAAGTCACGGTCGTGGTGACCGAAGCGCAGACCGTGCCGAAATTGCTGGTATTGGTGATGTCCATGAACTGCGTGCCGAGGCCGCGCGCCACGTACACGATGCCGTTCGCGGAACCGCCATGCGACTCCTTGAGCACGATGACAGGCGTACCGTCCGCAATCGTGGCCGAGGTCACGGTGTCCGTGAGCGCCGGCGCCAGGCAGGCCATCGCGCGCTCCACCACCGAGCCGCTCGAGCTCTTGTAGTAGTACGTGTCGAGGGTGCCGGGCTTGCAGTAGCCGCCGGAATTGAGCTTCGCCAGGTTCTCGAACGTGCCGTCCGTGGACGTCGCACCGCTCACATACAGCGTGACCAGCGTGCCGGCCGTGAAGGCGTCGTGGATGGCGGACGTGGAAATCGCGAAGGCGTTGCTCGCACCCATGGCGAGTACGCTGGCCACCGCGAGTTTGATCTGAGTATTCATGCTTGATTCCTTGCGTAAACGATGAGGGAGTTCGAATCAGGCCAGCGTCAGGCGCTTGCTGCGGCCGACCAGGCCCATGCCGATCAGACCGGAGAGCAGCAGCCACGCGGCAGCAGGCAGCGGCACGGCGGAGACCGTGTAGGTCAGCGTGCCCACGCCGTTGGCGATCGACAGGCTCCACACGCCCGCGTACTTGGCCGTGTTGAGCAGGTCCGTGCCGACCCCGCTGGAGTTGGACAGCAGATAGAAGGCCATCGAGGAGGCCAGCGCCCCATCCGACTGCAGCAGGCCGCCGCTCTGGCCGAGGCTGGCGCCCGCAGTCGTCGTCCAGTACCAGGTGTCGGAGGTCGACGAGGAGGTGCACAGGCCAGGGGTGGCGCAGTTGTTGTTGATCTGTTCGGCTTCGTTGTTGAAGTTCTGGACCTGCACGTCCATGTTGGCGTTGTTGGCCGTGGCCAGGGACGCCACGCCAGCGCTGGTCAGCGTCGTGGCAATCTGCTCCGAACCCGCCGCATTACCCGGCGGCCCCGAATCGTAGTTGATTGCGTTGATGCCCCAAGCCAGCTTGCCGGAGCTGAGAACGGACGTCGGAATGCCGCTCAGGCCGGTCAGCGTCCAGGTCAGCGTGGTGCTCATGTCCGACGGCTGGATCTGGCTCAGCGTCAACCCCAGCGAGGCGGTGTAGCTGTATGCCGCTGACGACGAGGAAACGTCCGTGGAATAGATATGGAACAGCACGGTACCATCGTCGGCGAAGTCCGTCAGTGGCTGCGTGTAGTCGATCGTCGTCGGAACGGTCGTCGTGGCCATCGCGGCCGTCGACGCCATGGCCAGCACGCCCAGTGCGAGCAGGCGTTTCGCGGTTACTTTCATTGAAATCCCCTAAGTTGAGATGAAGGTGCCAAACCAGGCTGGACCCAAGTCCGAATGTCCCTGATTCCCCAAGTGGAAGTGATCAGATCCCTGAAGCTCCCAGTGAGCGTGAAGCAGATTACGGTCGCGACATGTCGCAACCTTTTACGTGGTTTGACATTTTTGCGAATCCTGGGCTGGATTCGCGATGAAACGTCGCACGTCCGTGCGGCGTCAGACGTCGCCTGAAGGACACCAGGGATCAGACGTCATCACAATGTATGACGACCCGACTGGTCATACCTGTACGTCGATTCATTCGTCGTGGCTGCCTTCGTAGATCCATTCATCGATCTGCTTTGGCGGACCGGTGTCCACTTTCCTCCAGACAAAACCATGACCCGGATCCACCACACCCGGATTGTTGGCGTCGGAGACGTCGTCGGCCCCGGATCCGTCAACGCCCGCGCCATCACCGCCCGCATCACCGGCGAACGCGAGCACCGTCCCGGCGCCGCCGAACGAGGAATCGTTGAAGGTGAATTCGATGATCTGGCCATTGCGCCGAATCAGGATGCTCTGGGTACGCACCTCGACCAGCGTTCCGTACTGGCCGAGCGGCCCGCCGATCCGCACCCGGTGCAGATCACCGCCGCCCAGGTCCACCAGCGCTTCGGAGTAGCGCGGGTCGCTGACCACGATCGTACCGCGCAGTGCCAGCCCCTTCGAAACGCTCATGGAGGCAGCCGGCGCCGCCGTGACCAACGGGGCAGCAGCTTCGCGTCCCCGCTCGCCGTCCGCCTCGGCGACCGCGGCGACGGCAACAGCGACCGCACAGCACCCAATGAACGCTGCAAACCAGAGTTCGGGCCCGCTTGACCTGCCCGGTACGTCACGCATCACCGGGCGTGCTGCCGTGCGCACGGCTCAGCCCGGCGGCGGCGTGGCGCCCAGGCGCGCCTCGAGCACGTCTTTGTCTACGGCACCCGGGATGCGCGAACCATCGGACAGGAAGATGGTGGGCGTCGACTCGATCTTCATCCGGTCCCCCAGCTTCGCCAGCTCCGCAATGGGTGTCTGCTCGCACGCGTCGCTGCCGGGTTCGACTTTGGTCTGCATCCACTGGACCCATGCCGCCGCACGATCGGTCGAACACCAGATCCTGCGCGACGTCACGGTGGCGCCCGGATGCAACTCCTCGAGCGGATACAGGAACACGTATTCGGTGATGTCGGTGACGCCAGCCAACGTGGCTTCCAGCTGCTGGCAGTATGGGCACCGTGGGTCCTCGAACACGGCCAGCTTGCGGCTGCCGTTGCCCTTGACGATCTTGATTGCCTTGTCGAATGGCAGATCGGAAAACTGGATGCGCAGCGTCTCGTTCCAGGCTTTGGCTGTGAGGTCGGTACGCGTGCGGGTTTCGATCATCTTGCCGACGAATATCCGCTCGCCATCTGGACTGGAATAGAACAGTTCGTTGGGCGTGTAGACCTCGAGGATACCGGCCCACGGCGACGCGCCCACCCGCTCGATGGTGGCCTCCGGAAAGCGCTGCCGCAGCGTGGCCAGCACCGCGTCGTGGTCGGAGCCTGCCGGCGCCGCCCCTGTTGCCCCCGCCAGCAGCAGGCTCGCGAACGCCGCGATTGCCGCCCATGACCCAGACGTCCGCATGATGCACTCCATCGATTCAGTCGCCAGATGAAAGCAACGCTTCATTGCGGCGACATGACGCGGAACGTGAAGATTTCGTTTGTCTGTCATACGCCATTCAGGCAACACCGCGTCGCGCTTCACAGGCAGAATGCCCACGTGCTCGAAATCATCAGCGCCACACGATTCACGGAAGCCGACTTCTGGGCGAAGTCGGCCCTTGGCCTGTCGCTGCGGCGCATGGGTTTTGACACCCGGCTGCGGCTGCACGTGGAATTCTCGAATTCCCGCGGGCTGCCGGACATCTTCAACCCGCGTATTGCGAGCGCCGCACCATCGGATTTCCTGTTGTTCGTCCACGATGACGTGTGGCTGGAAGACTACTTCCTGTTCGATCGGATCGCGGCCGGTCTGCAGACGTATGAGGTCCTCGGAGTGGCCGGCAACCGGCGCCGCCTGCCGCGCCAGCCGGCATGGGCATTCATCGACGAGCGCTTCACCTGGGATGATCACTCCAATCTGAGCGGCGCTGTCGCCCATGCCACCAATCCGCTTGGCGCGGTGTCCTGGTTCGGTCCGGCGCCTGCCGAATGCGAGCTGCTCGACGGAGTATTCCTTGCCGCCCGGCAATCCACGCTGCTCGAGCGCGGCGTACGATTCGATCCGCAGTTCGATTTCCATTTTTACGACATGGACTTCTGCCGCACGGCGCGGCGCGCGGGCCTGCGTCTGGGAACCTGGCCCATCTGCGTGACCCACCAGAGCGGCGGTGCCTTCGGCGGTGCCGCTTGGCGGGCGAAGTACCGCCTGTACCTGGAGAAATGGGGCGAATAGCCATACGCAGCGCCATACAGGCGTCTTACACCTTGCGGCAACTGACACGGATCTGACAAACGTCATTGCTAGGCTGCAGGGGATGCCCGCCCAGCAAAGCCAACTGACCCGTTTCGATCGTGCGCTCGCCACTTTCCAGCGCGGCGATGTACCGGGTGCGCGCCAGCAATGCGAAAAGCTGTTGCGCTCCGAACCCGGTCATTGCGATGCCCTGCACCTGCTCGGCGTCATCGCCCTGCAGCAGAAGCGGCCGGCGGAAAGCGCCGAGTTGCTGCGCACCTCGTTGCGCCTGTTCGAAGCGCAACCCGCCGCGCATGCCAATCTCGGCAACGCCTACCTCGAGGCAGGCCAGCACGAGGCGGCGCTGCTGCACTTCGATCGCGCGCTGGAACTGCAGCCCGACCACGTCCAGGCCTGGAACAACCGCGGCACGGTGCTGCTCAAACTCAAGCGGGCGGCGGATGCGCTGGACAGCTTCCGCCGCGCGCTGCAGATCGCGCCTCGGCACCTGCGTGCCCTCAACAACTGCGGCCATGCGCTCATCGAACTGCAGCAGCCGGAACAGGCGCTGCAATACCTGGGGCAGGCCCTGGACATCAAACCCGACTACCCGGAGGCGTTGTGCAACGTGGGAGTGGCGCTGGTGGCGCTGGATCGCGCCGGCGAGTCGCTGCCGTACTTCGACCGCGCACTGGCGCTGTGGGGAGACTTCACCGACGCGCTGGTTGCCCGCGCCAACACGCTCAATGCGCTCAAGCGCCCGGAGGAAGCGCTCAAGAACTTCGACGCGGCACTGCAGCTGGACCAGCTCAATCCGCAGCTGCTGACCAATCGTGGCAACGCACTGCTGGCCCTCAACCGCACCACAGATGCACTCGCAAGCTACGACCGCGCGCTGCAGGTGGCGCCCGGGAACCCCACAGCGCTGACCAATCGCGGCAACGCGCTCATCAACATGAACCGCTTCCCGGAGGCCATGCAGAGCTTTGCCGAGGCCCTGCGCTCGAACCCGGCCTTCGGCAACGCGCTCAACAGCTGCGGCGGCGCCCTGTCCCGGCTCGGGCGCCATGACGAAGCGCTGGAATGCTTCCGGCGCCTGGTCCAGGCGACACCCGACTTCCCCTACGCGCGCGGCAACCTGCTGAACCTGCTGCAGATGCACTGCGATTGGTCACAGCGCGATGAACTTTCCGCCACGGTGCGCGCCAGCGTGCGTGCGGGAGAGCGCGCGGACATGCCGTTTTCATTCCTCGCGGTATCCGCTGCGCCGGAAGAACAGCGGCAGTGCGCACGGCGCTACTGCGCGGAGCATTGTCCGCCAGCCCCGGCGGCCTTGTGGAACGGCGAGCGCTACGCTCATGACCGACTCCGGATCGCCTACCTGTCAGCCGATCTGCGCACGCACGCGGTTAGCTTCCTGATGGCGGGCGTATTCGAGCACCATGACCGCGAACGATTCGAGGTCAGCGCAATCTCGTTGCGACCCAGCGACGATGAGATGGCACGGCGGGTGCGCCGCACGTTCGAGAGGGTGGTGGAAGTGCAGGGGCAGGATGATCGCAGCGTCGCGCAACAGCTGCGCGCGCTCGAAATCGACGTGATCGTCGACCTCATGGGACACACCAACCTCAGCCGACCCGGCATCCTGGCGTGGCGACCGGCGCCGGTGCACATCCAGCATCTCGGCACCCCCGGCACCATGGGGGCGCCTTACGTCGATTACCTTGTCGGTGACCGCTTCCTGATGCCGGAACCGGAATGGTCCTGCTACGACGAGCAGCCCATCCTGCTTCCGCACTGCTTCCAGGCCAATGACGATCGCCGGGAGATCGCCCCCCACAGGCCGTCGCGCAGCGAGGCCGGGCTTCCCGGGCGTGGCTTCGTATTCTGCTCCTTCAACAACAGCTACAAGATCACCCCGGAATTCTTCGACATCTGGATGCGCCTGCTGCATGCGGTTCCGGACAGCGTATTGTGGTTGGTCAGCGACAACGAACTTGCGCGTACGAACCTCAAACGCGAGGCCGCAGCGCGCGGCGTCGACCCCCAACGGGTGATCTTCGCGGCCCGCCAGGCGTACGCACAGCATCTGTCCCGCCTGCAATTGGCAGATCTGTTCCTGGATACGTTGCCCTTCAACGCTGGCACCACGGCGAGTGATGCACTATGGGCCGGCGTACCGCTGCTGACCTGTCCCGGCCGCGCCTACGCCAGTCGCATGGCCGGGAGCCTGCTGCATGCCGTGGGCCTTCCGGAACTCGTGGTGGATGACTTGCAGCAGTATGAAGCGCTCGCACTCGAGCTGGCTCTGAACCCTTCCCGCCTCGCGTCGTTGAGGGAGCGGCTGGCGGCAAACCGTGACACCCATCCGCTGTTCGACACGGCGCAGTACACGCGCGACTTCGAGCGCGCCATCGTCGCGGTGCATGCTCGTGCCGCACGTGGCGAGAAGCCGTCGCCCTGCATCCTTGGCCCCCTGTGAACCGGATTCACCTCGCCGCCACTTCCAGCGCCAACTTGCGCCACTCTTCACCGCGATGATCGATCGTGAACTTGTCTTCCACGATCCTGCGTTGACGGCGTGCCTCCTCCATACGAACGTCGAGGCTTTGCAGTTCGTCAAGGTGGTGCATCCACTCGGCCGGCGATTCGGCAAGCCGGCCTATGCCTTGTTCCGCAAGCCAGCGGTATTCGCCAGTAGCCGTCGCAATGAACGGTATGCCGCTCGCTGCATACTCCAGCCCCTTCAGACAGCTCTTGGCTTCGTTGAAATCGTTCCTCGCCAAAGGCACCAGACCGATGTCGAAGTGCTGGAGCGCCTGCGGGTACTGGATGATTGGCACGATGGGCCATGTATCGACCAATGATCCGGGTACGTTGGCCTTTGCGGCGAATGCAGCGCCACCGGAATCGTCGCCGGAATGCCAGGCCCGCAGCTTGTTCCGGAGCAGGTAGTTGCCCAACCACGGATCCAGGACCTGCAGGTCCCTGGTGCGCCACTGCGTGGCACCCACCCAGCCGATGACGGGGCGTTTGGCCTGCTGGCGCATCGAGTAGCGTTGCACATCCACGCCGTTGCGGATCATGCGCACGTCTCGATGCTGCCTGCGGTAGTACTCGTACAGGAAAGGCGTGGAGGTCACTAGCGTGTCGCTCATCGCCACGAGCTCGCGGAAAATACTCCGGTTGTTGTCAGGGCTCCGTGCCGGATCGGTGTTGCGATACGCGATGTTGTCCGGTTGCACGCCGTCAACCAGGTCATCGATGTCGTAGAGGATATTCTGTCCGTTCGCCCGGGCTTTCGGAACCAGCGGCAGGATGTTTCTCTGCATGACCAGCTTCAGGCACACCGTCTTCCAGCCATACAACGCCCTGGTGTCGTCGTCCACCCAGATGCCAAGATTGTCCTGCTCCCGGTATGCGGGGCTTCCCATTCCGACCGGCCAGCCAAGTTTGCTGATCTGCAGCATCGGCAAGTAGCATCGATACCATCCACAACCGCCCGGCATCTGCGGCTTGTAGCCATGTGACCAGTCGGTGTTCAGGAACGCGAAGGAACCCACGTCATTGCGTTGCGCACTGTCCACGACCCCGGCCTCTACCCGCCGATTGCAACCGGATGCCGTCGCGCACCGCGCTGGCGCCAGTAACCGCGCAGGTTCCGCAGCGCCTCCCGGCTCAGGTACTTGCGCAGCACCGAATCCGGCGTGGCGCGCAGATCGAGCAGGATCAGGCAATCCAGCGCATTGCCGAAATCCGGATCCACGTTGAATCCGATGATGCGCGCGCCCAGCCTCAGGTACTGGCGCAGCAGCACCGGTATGCCCTTGCCATCGGCCTCTCGGCGCGCGATCACCGTGCCGACCTCCTCGACATCGGGCAGCAAATGCAATCCGCCGGTCAATGAGCGCAGCGAATGCGAGGCCCGGAACGGTTGGCGCGGCCTTGCCAGCGACCCCAGCAGCGGGTCGAAGCGGCGCCGGCGCAGCACTTCCACCAGCAGCGAGCGCGAAATGTGATCGTACTGCTCGCTGATGCTCGCGGGGCCGATCAGGCGCGCGTAACGCGGGTGGCGTCCGACGTATTCGCCGATGCCCTGCCACAACAGCAGGAGTGGCGCGAACGAGCGCTGGTATTCTGCGCGGATGAATGAGCGACCCAGCTCCAGTGCGGGTCCCAGCAGCTTGAAGAACGGCTCACGGAATTCGAACAGGCTGGTGAGGTACACGCCGCGGTTTCCCAGGGAGCGGCGCAATTCGTCGATGCGCCCGAGCCGATAGGCGCCGACGATTTCCTCACGCTGGCGGTGCCAGATGAACAGGTGCTCGTAGTGCTGATCGTGGCTGTCGAGGTCCAGCCTGCGGCCGGTGCCCTCGCCGACCGCGCGGAACGTCAGTTCGCGCAGCCGTCCGATCTCCGGCAGCAGCGCGGGCATGCTGGCGGCCGTGGCGACGAATACCTGCAGCTCCCCGGAACTCGCGTGCAACGCGTCCGCAGGCAGGGCCGCGATGTCCGCCCGCAGCTGCGGCCGCGCGATTTCCGCAGCAAGCGGCGCCTGGCCCGCGGGACGCTCCCGTTGCGCTTCGGCCGGCGCCCCGCATTGCTCCTCGCCCAGCGCAAAGCACTGCATGCGCAGGTAAGTGGTGGCGGCGGCCAAAGACATGCCCTCCAGGGGCAACGCATCGATGGGACGCCCCACGACAACGGGGACGCGGGTTCCAGACTTGTTCAATGCTTCGCGCGGCAGCAGCAGCGTGCGCAGCAGTGGATGCAGGTAACCGGCGCACTGGAACAGCAGGCTGTTGCGGCCGCCAAAATACAGCGGCAGCAGCCGCGCCCCGCTGTGCAGCGCCAGCCTCACGGCCGTTTCCTGCCACGCGCCGTCGCTGACGCCACCGCGCCGCAGCGAGAAATGCGACACTTCGCCAGCGGGGAAGATCAGCAATGCGCCGCCCTGCTGCAGATGGCGCCGTGCACGACGCAGGCTCGCGGCATTGGCCGCGACGGCGCTGCGGCGCCCGAAGGGATCCAGCGGCAGGACGATTCGGCCAAGGGCACCGAGTTGCGTGAGGATGGGCTGTCCCAGCACCAGCAGATCCGGACGCCATTCGCTCAGCGCGGCGACGGCGATCAGGCCATCGATGCCGCCGAAGGGATGGTTGGCGACGACCACAAGTGAACCCGTTGCGGGCACGTGCCCGAGCCGGGAAGCGTCCACGTCGAACTCCACGCCCAGCGCGTCCAGCCCGGATCGGGCGTATGCCCCGGCGCTGTCGTGGTGCGACAGGCGCGCGGCAATCGTCTTGAGGGCCTCGATACCGAGCCAACGTTCGATTAGTTCGCGCACCCGCCAGTCAATCCCGATACCCAGATTGCAGCGGAGGCTAGGGAGCGATCATGACAGCCGCGTTGCAATCCGGATACGACTGTCAGACAACGCCGGACTCCGTGACGAGAGTCGTCATTGGCCTGCGTGGATCACGCCTGACGATGAGCACCGCGAGGACAGCCATGGCCGAGAGCATCAGCCACGACGAACCAGGCAATGGCACGGGAGTGACGATCGCCTCGATCTGCGGCTCATATCCGCTCAGCTGCACGAATGCCGACAGCTGTTGACCCTGGCTGGTGGTCCCCACGGCCTCGTTGATGCCAGCCAGTTCCCACTTGCCGGTGAGCGGATTAAGGATGAAATCGCCGCCGCCGGAATCCCCGGCGACCAGCAGCGCATCATTCGTCACGCTGCGGCTGCCGAAACTCGTGGTGCCCAGCAGCGTCAGGAAATCCGTGGTCGAGTACGACGTGCCCTGCAGTGTGATGGTCTGGTTCACTTGCGTCACGGTGTTGACGCCCCAGCTGCGATCGGGACTGCTGCCGCCATAGCCGATCACGACCACGGTGCTGCCGGCCAGGCCATTGTACGCGGTGGGCGCGCTGGCACTCAGGGTCAGGGTCGGCAGGCTCAGCACCGCGCCGGAATTGATCGCGGTGGTGTCGATCTGGAACAGGCTCAGGTCGGCGTTGCCGATGGAAGCGGACGAACCCGCGATTTCCGCGTAGTTGTTGCCGTCGAGCGTGAAGGTACCCTGGCCCACGTGGCCCGCGGTAAGCACCCAGCCATTGCCGAGATAAACGCCGCTGGCGCCATTGACCTGTCCCACATAGTCCCACCCGGTGACGCCTGGCTGGCTCCAACCGCCGCTCCACCCTGCGATGCCTGTATTGGTGGGCGCGCTGGTCTGGAAGCTTGCGCCCACTTCGACGGCATGCGAGGGCATCGCCCCGCCCAGTGCCAAGGCCAGCAGCACAGTCCTCAAGCACGGTTTCCGATAGCGGCGCTCCATGGGTGGACGAGCATGAGGGCCGCCGATGTCACGACGTTGATGAAATCATGACAGTTGGCTGGTGACCGCGCTCCGTCAGCGATCGATGCGCGTGGATAGCACGATCGCGGACTGGGTCCGGTCCACGCCCTCCAGCGCCCCGATGCGATCCAGCAGCCGGTCCATCGCCTGCACCGAGTCCGTGCTCACGATGGCGATGAGATCGTATACGCCGCTGATGGTGTAGAGCTTGCGCACCTCGGGCAGGTGCCGCAGCGCGACCTCCACGCGCTGCGAGAGCTTGGGCAGCGCGTTGATCATCACATGCGCCTGCACCTGTCCGCGTTCGTACGTTTCGCCGCTCTTCACCGTGAAACCGGTGATCACGCCGCGCGTCTTCAGCCGCTCGATGCGGCTCTGCACGGTGGTGCGCGAGAGCTTGAGCCGGCGGGCCAGCTCGGTGGTGGAGGTGCGCGCGTCCTCGCGCAACAGCGCCAGCAGCGCCTGATCCTGGCTGTCGATGGGCATGGTCACGTCACTGTGGCTAAATACTTCGGCGAATCGTACAGATATATGGTACGATTTGCACACATTTGCACTACTTTCCGGCATGCCCGCGCGGATGATAGAGGTCCTCAACGAACCGGCAGCAACTGGAGGGGGCTCCCATGCGTGACATCGCCATCGTCGGCGCGGGCAAGATCGGATCCATGATCGCCGACTTCCTCGGCCACAGCGGTGATTACCGCCTCACCGTCATCGACCGATCCAGCGAGGCGCTCGACCGGCTCGAGACCAAGACGCAGGTCAAGCGCGCCGTCATCGACATCAACAACGCCGTGCAACTGCAGGCGGAGCTCAAGGGCAAGTTCGCGGTGCTGAGCGCCGCGCCCTTCCAGCTCACGCCCGCGATCGTCACGGCCGCCAAGGCCATGGGCGTGCACTACCTCGATCTCTCCGAGGACGTGGCCAACACCCGTCTCATCAAGCAGCTCGCCGAAGGCGCCAGCACCGCGTTCATCCCCCAGTGCGGCCTCGCGCCCGGCTTCATCACGATCGTCGGCCACGAACTGGCGCGTCATTTCGATCGGCTGCAGGATCTGCGCCTGCGCGTCGGCGCCCTGCCCCAGTATCCGTCCAATGCGCTCAACTACAACCTGACGTGGAGCACGGACGGCGTCATCAACGAGTACTGTGAACCCTGCGAGGTCATCGCCAATGGTGAAATGCATGAGGTGCCCGCACTCGAAGAGCGGGAAGAGTTCTCTCTCGATGGCATCACATACGAAGCGTTCAACACCTCGGGCGGCATCGGCACTCTCTGCGAAACGCTCAAAGGCCGCGTCCAGAACCTGAACTACCGCACCATCCGCTATCCGGGCCACGCCGCGATCATGAAGGCGCTGCTGCAGGATCTGCGGCTGCGTGAACGGCGCGACGTGCTCAAGGACATCCTCGAGAACGCACTGCCCACCACCCTGCAGGACGTGGTCATCGTGTTCGTGACGGTCACCGGCTGGAAGCAGAGCCGCTTCGTGCAGGAGACCTACGCGAACAAGGTGTACGGCCAGACGGTCAACGGCGAGCCGCGCAGCGCGATCCAGATCACCACCGCCGCCGGCATCTGCACCGTGCTCGACATGCTCGCCAAGGGCAAGCTGCCGCAGCAGGGTTTCGTGCGCCAGGAGGAGATCGGCCTCGAGCCCTTCCTGCAGAACCGTTTCGGCCGCGTGTACGCGACCAACGCACCCATGACCATGGAAGTCCCGGAGCACATGAATGAAGTACGCCACGTTTCTGGCGCAGGCCGGCATTGACGCGAGCGCGCTGAGCAGCGGGTCACTGGAGGCCCGCACGCCGGTCGACGGCTCGCTGCTGGGCAAGGTGCAGACCGACGACGCCGCCAGCGTCGAGACCAGGATCCGGGCGGCCGCGGCGGCGTTCCTGGTGTGGCGGAGCGTGCCGGGCCCGCGCCGCGGTGCGTTGGTGAGCGCGTTCGCGCAGCGCGTGCGCGAGCAGAAGCCGGCGCTGGCGGCGCTGGTGTCGCTCGAGTCGGGCAAGATCCTCACCGAAGGCGCCGGCGAAGTGCAGGAGGTCATCGACATCTGCGATTTCGCGGTCGGCCTGTCGCGCCAGCTGCACGGCCTGACCATCGCCTCCGAACGGCCCGGGCATCACCTGCTCGAACGCTGGCAGCCGCTGGGCCCAGTGGCCGTGATCACGGCCTTCAATTTCCCGATGGCTGTCTGGGCATGGAACGCGATGCTGGCGCTGGTGTGCGGCGACAGCGTGATCTGGAAGCCCTCGGAGAAGACGCCGCTGTGCGCGATGGCGCTGCACCGGCTGCTCGAAGACGTGCTCAAGGACTTCCCGGATGCACCCGCTGGCCTGTCGGCACTGGTCCAGGGCGGCCGCGAGCTGGGCGAGCAACTGGTGGACAGCCCGGCCATCGCGCTGCTCAGCGCCACGGGCAGCACGGCCATGGGCCGCGCGGTGGGACCGCGCGTCGCCGCCCGCTTCGGTCGCACGCTGCTCGAGCTGGGCGGCAACAACGCCGCCATCATCGGTCCCACCGCGGATCTGCAGCTCGCGCTGCGCGCCATCGTGTTCAGCGCGGTGGGCACCGCGGGCCAGCGCTGCACCACGCTGCGCCGCCTGCTCGTGCACCGCTCGATCCATGACAGGCTCGTCGCCTCGCTCAAGCAGAGCTACGCGAAGCTGCCGATCGGCAGTCCGCTCGACGCCGGCACGCTCGTCGGGCCGCTGATCGATCGCGCCTCGTTCGATCGCATGCAGCAGGCGCTGGCCCGCGCCCGCAAGGAAGGCGCGCGCGTCACGGGCGGTGAGCGTGTGCAACGCCCGGGCATGGACCAGGGCTTCTACGTGCAGCCGGCGCTGGTCGAGATGGACCGCCAGCTCGACGTGGCGCTGGAGGAAACCTTCGCGCCCATCCTGTACGTGATGCCCTACGACAGCTTCGACGAGGCGATCGCGCTGCAAAACGCCGCGAAACACGGCCTGTCGTCGGCGATCTTCACCAACGACATGCGCGAAGCGGAGTCGTTCGTGTCGGTGGCGGGCAGCGACTGCGGCATCGCCAACGTCAACACCGGCACCAGCGGCGCCGAGATCGGCGGCGCATTTGGCGGCGAGAAGGAAACCGGCGGCGGCCGCGAGTCGGGATCGGACGCCTGGAAGAACTACATGCGCCGCCAGACCCAGACCATCAACTATTCCACCGCACTGCCGCTGGCGCAGGGAGTCAGTTTCGACGTATGAACGCGCGCGCCACGAATCCGCTGGATTTCTTCCAGGTCCGCGAGCTGCTCAGCGACGAGGAGCGCCTGGTGCAGGACACCGTCGCGCGCTTCGTCGACGCGCGCGCGATCCCGCTGATGCGCGAATGCTTCGAGCAGCATCGCTTCCCGAAGGAGCTGATCCCGGAAATCGCGGAACTCGGGCTGCTCGGGCCCAGCATCGAAGGCTACGGCTGCGCCGGCATGAACGCGATCTCGAGCGGGCTGATCTGCCAGGAGCTGGAGCGCGGCGATTCGGGACTGCGCAGCTTCGCCTCGGTGCAGAGCTCGCTGGTGATGTTCCCGATCCATCACTTCGGCAGCGAGGCGCAGCGCGAGAAGTACCTGCCGCGCATGGCGCGCGGCGAACTCATCGGCTGCTTCGGCCTCACCGAGGCCCAGGGCGGCTCCGATCCCGGTGCCATGCGCACCCGCGCCGTGCGCCGGGGCGATGAGTGGATCCTCAACGGCTCGAAGATGTGGATCACGAACGGCAACATCGCGGGCGTCTGCGTGTGCTGGGCCATGACCGATGAGGGCATCCGCGGCTTCCTGGTCGACACCGACACGCCGGGATTCAAGGCGCAGGAGATCGAGAACAAGTTCTCGCTGCGCGCGTCGATCACCTCGGCGCTGTTCTTCGATGACGTGCGCGTGCCGGATTCGCAGCGCCTGCCCGGCGCCGCGGGCCTCAAGGGTCCGCTGTCGTGCCTGACGCAGGCGCGCTACGGCATCGCCTGGGGCGCCGTCGGCGCCGCGCAGGCCTGCCTCGCCGAAGTGCTGGAATACACCGGCGAGCGCGTGATGTTCGGCCGTCCGCTGGGGGGCACGCAGATGATCCAGGTGCGCCTGGCCGACATGGCCCGGCGCATCACCAGTGCGCAGCTGCTCGCGCTGCAGCTCGGCAAGCTCAAGGATCGCGGCGTCATGGATCCGGCGCAGGTCTCGCTCGCGAAGTGGAACAACTGCCGCATGGCGCTCGACATCGCACGCGACTGCCGCGACATGCTGGGCGGCGCGGGCATCAGCGCCGAGCACGGCGCGATCCGCCACATGCTCAACCTGGAGAGCGTCATCACCTACGAGGGGACCGAAACCGTGCACCAGCTCGCGGTGGGACGGGCGCTCACGGGGCTCAACGCGTTCTGAATCCGGCCGGCTGAACGCCGCGTGAATTTCACGCGCTGGTCACATGACGACGATTTCATGGCCGCGCCGGGTGCGCGGGGCTATGTTCTCGCCGCGCACTGGACGCGCTCATCCACCACACAGGGAAACCCAATCATGGTTCAAGGAACAAGACACATCGCGCTGATCGCGGGACTGCTGTTCGCGGCTTCGGGCTTCGCGCAGGTGCCGGCGGGCGCACCGGCCGGAACGACTGGCATGTGCAAGGACGGCACGTATTCTTCTGCGGCAACGAAGAAGGGCGCCTGCCGCGGTCACAAGGGCGTGCAGACCTGGTACAGCGCCGGCAGCACTGCGGCCGCGGCCGCCGTGCCCAGCGTCGCGCCGACTCCGGTCGCGCCGCCTGCGGCGGTACCCGCTCCGACTCCGGCCGCGGCCGCTCCCGCTGCACCGGCTGCCGGTACGGCGATGACCCGCAAACCGGCCGTGGCTTACACGCCGCCGGCCAATGCCGCTCCGGGCGGTGGTCCGGGCCTGGTGTGGGTCAACAAGACCAGCAAGGCGTATCACTGCCCGACGGACAAGTGGTACGGCAAGACGAAGAACGGCGCGTACATGTCCGAAGCCGATGCCAAGGCAGCGGGCTATCACGCCGATCACGGCAAGACCTGCGGCGCCTGAAACGCGCGGGTTGTCCGTGAATGAAAGAGGCCCTCATCGCGAGGGCCTCTTTTTTTGCGCACCCTGCCGTTATTCCTTGGTCTTCGGGAACATGCCCTTGGCCTGGAATTCCCGGATGTGCGCCAGGTTCGCGTCGGACGGCGTGGCCGAGCACCACTGTTCCTTGATCTTGCCGTCCACCAGACGCCAGACGTCGACGAAGATGCCGTTGTAGACCGGCTCCGGGCCGTCCTTCCATTCCCAGTTGCGATGGCGCAGCACCACCA
The DNA here is from genome assembly GCF_035685885.1 of Dyella sp. Taxonomy (GTDB): domain Bacteria; phylum Pseudomonadota; class Gammaproteobacteria; order Xanthomonadales; family Rhodanobacteraceae; genus Dyella. The sequence continues at coordinate 58,839 of NZ_DASRZX010000069.1, forward strand.
CGATGTCGCCCTCGGCCACCATCCAGTTCACGGCCGAACCGTTCGAATCACTGGACGTGTTGCCCACCATCTTCGGCGGACCGCGCATGGCCATGGCGCCAGCAGGGGCACCACCGGGTGCCGCGCCGCCCGGTGCCGCGCCCGCCGGCGGTCCCATGTTGCGGAAGAAGGCAAAGAAGTCCGCGGAGGTGTTCGGTTCCGCAGGATCGTGCTGGATGAAATCCGGCCAGAAATATTTCTTCGCGTTCTCGTCGGTCCACTGCTTCTTGTCGCTGATCACTTTGTAGAAGTCGAGCACCACCTGCTTGTTGTGCTCGCGCACGGCCGCCGACGTCTGCTTCATCTTGAACGGCGTGGACTGCGGATGGTCGAGATTCTTGCGTTCGAGGAATCCAAGCTCGGATTGGGACGCCGCGGACGCGACGACTGCGAAGCTGGCCAGCACGGCGCAGCCCAGCAAGGAAACGGTACGTGAATGCATGCTCTCGATCCCCCCTTTAAGACATTGATGACGAAATTACCCCGCCGGTAGCCTATCATTTTCGGGGATCACGCCCCAACGAGGCGGCCTTTTGATTCTTCTTACTGAGGCGCCGGCGTCTGCGGGCCGGACGGAGCAGATTTCTCCCTCAACGACTGGATATAGGCCAGTTCGTTCCTGGACCCCGAATCGTTCGGATCCAGCGCCAGGCACTTGCGATACATCGCTTCCGCTTCATCGAGCCGGTTGGTCTCGGTCAGCACATAACCCTGCCCGCGCCAGCCGCGGGTTTTCATCGCGATCTTGGCGTCACCCTCTTCCATCAATTCCGCGGCCGATTCGACCTGCTGGTAGGCATCGGCGGCATCCGCCCACTGCCGGCGGGTCTGATAGATATTTCCCAGCTCCGCCCAGACGACTGGCCACGACGGCGCGAGCTGGATCGCTTCCTGCAGTACCTTGAGGGCTTCGTCGTCGCGCTGCATTTCAACCAGCTCATAGGCTTTGAGTTCGAGCGCATCGGCCCAGGCGCCATCGAGCACGATCGTACTGACCTGTGCGGAAGACTGGCCGTCTGCGCCGGCAGCAGCCCGCATCACGCTGTACAGCAGCGCTTCCGTGTTGCTGTGGGCGGAGTAAACGACGACACCCGGCCGGCGATACTTGCTTTCGTAGCTCCTGATGATGGGATCGAAATACTTGCTGATCGCAGTGTCGGGGATGCCCTGCTTCAGGAGTCGCTGGCCCGCTTCGAGCTGCTTTGCAACCGACGGGTCGCGCTCGTTGGCGATGTCGATCTGCTGTCCGTGGGCAAGGCACGCCGGCAGCAGCCACGCCAGCCATGACAGGCCGCGCAGCGACCGGGAGACCATGTAATGGCGAATGGCGTGGCTCATGGCACCAGAGCCTGACTGTAAGATGCGCCACATGCGGGGACAAGCCCCACGGAAAGGGGTCAGTCCGCGGGAACCGCTCGCGCCAGTTGCGCCTGCCTCACCGCGCTGATGTAAGCGAGCTGCCCCTTGGAGCGCGAATCCGACGGATCCAGTGTCAGGCATCTGCGGTAGATCGCCTCGGCGTCATCCAGCTTGCCGGTCTCGATCATGACCGAGCCCTCGCCGCGCCAGGCGCGCGCCTGCATGGTCCGGCGCGTTTCAGGATCCTCCAGCCAGGCCGCGCCCTGCGCCGCGTGGCGGTACGCGTCGGCCGCGGCGCCCCATTGCTTGCGCGCCTGGTAGATGTTGCCGAGCTCGCTCCAGCTCGCGGGATAGATGGGCGCGATCTCGATCGCCTGCTTGAACACCTTGATCGCTTCCTCGTTGCGCTGCATCTCCACCAGCGCGTAACCCTTGAGCTCCAGCGCATCGGGCCAGGTGCTGTCGTCCACGACCGTGGCGAGCTTGCGGTGACCACGCTGCTCGCGCGGATCGTCCATGGCGGCGTAGATCACCGACTCGTTCGGGTCGTGGGCGAAGTACACGCTGCCCGCGGCGTGGGGGTAGAGCTTTTCGTAGTGTGCGATCACCGGGTCGAAATAGCGGGTGATGGCGGTATCGGGAATGCCCTGGTCCAGCAGCTGGACACCCCGGTCCATTTGCCTGGCAATGGCGGCCGAATCGTCGGGCGTCAGCGCGCTGGCCCAGGTGACCGGCAAAGCGGCGGCTGACGACAGGATGAGCAGGAATCGCTGTCTGGCTTTCATGGCGGTGCTGTCCGAGTGACAAATCCTCCGGGGCGCTCATTGCTCAACCCGACTTTGCAACTTCCGGTCCCGCCCGCCGAGCCCGCTTGCCGGATCCTTGACGGACTTCTCAGTGCCCACAGCGCCAGGACAGTGCCTGCAGCCGGGATGGATGCACCACAACATGCCGCCCGCCGCATCCGGCGCATCCGGCGCGGGGAGCGCGCCGTAGTGCTTCCATGGGACGATGAGCGTGCTGGAAACATTGCGAGGTGCGACATGCGCAAACTGGCGTCACGGTTCGTTCTGCCCTGCGCCCTGCTGGCGCTGGTGCTGCCGCTCACGGGATGCGGCAACGTGAAGACGCCGCTGCGCACGGTCGCCAAGGTCGACATTCCCCGCTACATGGGCGACTGGTACGTGATCGCCAACATCCCGAACCTGGCCGAGAAGCACTGCTACGATTCGGTGGAAAGCTACGCGCTGCGCGCCGACGGCGACATCGACAACTGGTTCAGCTGCCGCAAGAAATCCTTCGACGCGCCGTTCAAGAAACTCACCAGCGCGCGCGCGGTGATCCGGAACAAGCTCACCAATGCCGAGTGGACCGTGCGGTTCTTCGGTTTCATCGGGGTCAAGTACCTGGTGCTGGACCTCGATCCCGACTACCAGTGGACGGTGGTGGGCCACCCGTCCCGCCGCTATGGCTGGATCATGGCGCGCAGCAGGACTCTTCCCGACGACACGTACCAGACGCTGCTGCAACGGCTCGGGGACCAGGGCTACGACACCACGAAGTTCGTGAAGGTGCCGCAGCGCGCCCCGGTTCCGGGCGCGGCTGCCGCCCCCTGATATTCCCCGCTCCGATAATTGGCATCGCCGAAATTACCCCCGCAAGGAATAGTTGACACCCGGGCGTTATTCTCCTAGGGTGAATAAAAGGGTCCTGACAGTCGAAGAACAGTCCTCAAGGGGGAGTCATGCAGAAGTCTCGAGCTGCCAGCCGGATGCTGGCGGCTGCCGTTGCGGCAGCAATCGCGTACCCGGCCGGCGCCGCCGATCCGGCTGCAGCCAGCGGCGAGTCGCTGGAGGAAATCGTCGTCACGGGCACGCACCTGCAGGCGGCCCAGGATTCCCCCACTCCGGTCACGGTGGTCGATGCGGCCACGGTGCAGAACCGCGCCCCGGCCGACGTGCTGGAGGTGCTCAACCAGATCCCGCAATTTCGCGCCACCACGCAGACCCAGGGGAGCGATCGCCTGTCGCTGTCGCAGTCGGGCGTGCAGGGCCTGGTCGATCTGCGCGGCCTCGGCGCCACGCGCACCCTGACGCTGGTCGATGGCCAGCGCTTCGTCGGCGGCAACCTGGCCGGCCTGGTCGATACCAATCTGCTGCCCGTCAGCCTGCTCGACCAGGTCGAGGTCGTCACGGGTGGCGCGTCGGCGGCCTATGGCTCGGACGCCGTGGCCGGCGTCGTGAACTTCAAGCTCAAGGACCACATGGACGGCATCACCGGCTCGATCCAGCGTGGCATGTCGGAGTACTTCGACGAGAAGGAATGGGTGGCGACGGTCGGCGCCGGCACCAATTTCGCGGATAACCGCGCGCACGTGGTGCTGGGCCTGGATTACGCCGACAACGATGGCGCGGGCAGCTTCTATTCGCGTTCCTACGGCCGCCTGGAGCCGGGCCTGGTGTCCGCGGGCAACGGCCGCCCGGCCGGCACGCCGGCGCAGTTCTGGTCCAACGGCGTGGAGCTTTCCAACGCCACGCCCGGCGGCCTGATCCTGTCCGGCCCGCTCAAGGGCGTCGCCTTCGACGGCAGCGGCAATCCGTACAACTTCAACTACGGCACGGTGTATTCGAGCGCCATGATCGGCAGCCAGGCCAATTACGGCTTCAATCCCCAGGGCTACGCCATCATCGGCAATCCATTCAGCCACAAGAGCGCCTACTCGAAGCTCACGGTGGACGCCAGCGACAGGACTTCGCTGTGGGTCAGCGGCAATTTCGCCGTGTCGAGCTCCTACTCGATCGGTGCGCCGCCGACCTCGGTGGGACCGATCACCATCGGTGTCGACAACCCGTACCTGCCCTCGTCGATCCACGATGCGATGCTGGCCGATGGCCTGTCGACCATCAGCGTCGGCAAGATCTTCGCCAACGTCGGCGGCAATTCGCAGGAGATCACCAACCACCTGTGGCGGCTGGCCGCGGGCGCCAAGGGCGAGATCCTCAACGGCTGGAAATGGGACGTGTATGCGGCCGCCGGCCTCGACACCGAGCACTACAACTTCAATGGCATCCAGACCTACAACATCTACGCGGCTTCCAACGCCGTGCTGGGCGCGAACGGTGCGGTGACCTGCGGCAATCTGGCCACCAACCCGAACCTCAACCCCATCACCATCACCTACGTTCAGCCCAACTGCGTGCCGTTCGACATCTTCGGCAACAGTTCGCCGGCAACGGATCCAGCTGCGTACGACTACATGTTCAACCCCATCGTGTCGGTGGAGAAGATCCACCAGACTTCGGGCGGCGCGAACCTCAACGGCTCGCCGTTCAGCGACTGGGCCGGTCCGGTGCAGATCGGCGTCGGCGCCGAGTACCGCAGCGACAGCCTCAACGTGGTGTCCGACGAACAGGGCGCCGAAGGCCACTACTTCACTTCCGGCCAGGGCATCTATGGCGGCCACAACGATGTGAAGGAAGGGTACCTCGAAGCGGGTATTCCGCTGCTCAAGGACCTGCCGTTCGCCAGGTCGCTGGATCTCAACCTCGCGGGCCGCGAAACCGACTACGACATCGAGGGCTCGGTGCGCACCTGGAAGGTCGGGTTCACGGACGACATCACCGACTCGCTGCGGCTGCGCGCCACCAAATCGCATGACATCCGCGTACCCAACCTGTTCGAGCTGTTCGGCGTCGGCCCCCCCGCGATCCAGCTTGGCATCGTCAACCGCTTCAATGGCCAGAGCGGCAACGTGCGCGACGTGCAGGCCGGCAACCTCAACCTGCGCCCGGAAGTGGCCAACACCATCACCGCCGGCCTGGTGTTCGACAAGAGCATCGGCAATACCACGTTCCGCAGCTCGGTGGACTATTTCGACATCCGCATGCACGACGTCATCGCGGCGGGCATTGGCGTGCAGGCCACCATCGACGGCTGTTATGCCGGCAATCAGAGCTACTGCAACAACATCACCTTCGACAACAGCGCGCTCGGCATTGCGCTGGTCTCGCTGCAGTCGATCAACCTGAACGCGCTCTACACCAACGGCGTCGACTTCGAAGTGGAAATGCGCCAGAACGAACTGCCGTTCGGCATGCCCGGTTCGCTCGACTGGCACCTGCTGGCCTCGTTCACCAACCACATGTCGCTGACGACACCTGCCGGCCGCTTCGAGTACGCAGGCTCCACGGCCACGATCGGCAGCGGCGGCACCTTCCCGAACGGCGGCGGCATGCCAACCTGGCGCGGCAACCTGACCACGACCTATACCATCGACAAGGTGTCGGCGGCCCTGCAGCTCACGGGCTTCAACCGCCTCACCTACAACCCGACGCTGGTGGGACCCGACAGCGCCAACTACAACCCGGCGGCGGCCAACAGCATCTCGCAGAACCAGTTCCGCGGCGAGATCTACGCCAACCTGATGGGCGGCTACCAGACCAGCGATCACCTGAAGTTCTTCGGCGTGATCAACAATCTGCTGGATCGCAAGCCGCCCAACTACGCCATCAACGCCTTCAGCACGAATGCCGCCGATCTCTACGACACCGTCGGCCGCTCGTACAAACTGGGCGTGCGGTTCAACTACTAGGGCACGGACCTTTACGTGCGGGCAGTCCACCGGTGGCTGATGACGGGCGCGGTGCCCGTGCTGCTCTGGCTCGCGGCCACCGGTGTACTGATGCAGATCGAAGGGCTGGGCGCGCTGTATGCGCCCGGCGCCGCCAATGTCGCGGACCATGCCGCGATGCGCGAAGGGCCTGCCGGCCCTGGCAACTTTACGAGCATGCAGGCGCCCCCCGCGTTTGCGACCCCGCTGCAGCGCCCCCAACTGCAGCAATTGCTCACCCGGGCGCTGGCGCAGGCCAGGGCCCGGGCTCCTTCCTTGCCGCTGCTGTCGCTGGAGCTGCGCGACATCGGCGCACAACATCAGGCGATCGTGAACCTGGGTTATCCCGACACGCAGCGACTGGTGTTCGATCTCGACAGCGGCGCGCTGATCACCGGCCCCGCCTATCCCGGCGATCGTCCCGACGGCCGCCATGACGCGGTCACGCCCGAGTCACGCTACGGCTTCTACAAAGGCCTGCACGAGCTTTCCTTCCTCGGCGTGAGCGGCCTGTGGCTCGACGGCGCGGTGGGACTGGCGCTGTTCGGGATCTGCATCACCGGGCTCTGGCTGTACCTGCAGATGTACGCGCAGCGCCGCCGGCTGCGCCGCAATGGATTCTTCTGGCGATGAGAGGCGAGGCTCCATGACCTGGTGGCGTCGGATCCATCGCTGGCTGTCGATCGTGTCCGTGCTGTTGCTGCTGTACGTCGCCGTCACCGGGATGATGCTGGTGGCGGATCAGTCGGCCGTGCTGGTCTCGCACCTGAAGCGCCCGGTGATGCCGGTGACGCCGCTGGACGATTCGCAGCTGGCGGCCATGCTGGCGGCCACGGATGCGGCGGCCCGGCGGCGTTTTCCGGGACGTGAACTGACTTCGGTCGAACTGCGCATGTACGGCGACACCCCGGAAGGCATCATCTGGACCGACGATTTCACGCCTTACGCCTACGTGTTCGACACCCGCACCGGGCACGAACTCACCCCCGACGACCTCAGGCTGAGCAAGTTTCTCATGCCCTGGCACCTGCACCAGGTGGTCAAACGCATGCACCGCGGCGACGTGATCGGATTGTCGGGGCGCTGGCTGGACCTCTTGGTGGGCCTGGCACTGCTCACGCTGTGCATCACCAGCGTGCAGATGTACTGGCAGATGCTGGCCCGGCGCTGGAAGTCAGGGCGGCACGGGGTGTTCTGGCGCTGAACGTGACCGCGTCGCCTCCCCCGCAAGGCTTCCTCTATACTTTGGCCACATGAAGAAATCCACCGTCCCGCGCCCGGCCCTCGCCCGACGCAAGACTTCGAACAAGGCAGCGACGCCCCTCCGACGCGCCATCGGCCGGCCCAAGGGCACCGCCTCCCCGGTCGGTCGCGACATGCTGATCCAGAAGACCTGCGAGCTGCTGGCCAAGGTGCCGCTCAAGGAGGTCACGCGCGCCGCGGTGGCCCGCGCCGCCGGCGCCCACCCTTCGCTGATCCGTTACTACTTCCGCGACCGCTCCGCCATGCTGCTGGCCGCCTTCGAGCATCTGACCACCGAGTACCTGCGCCTCAACGAAGAGGAGCTGGGCAGCCACACGCGTTCGGCCGACAGCCGCCTGCGCAGCCGCGTCACCTCGTTGTGCCGCATGCAGGTGATGTTCCCGTTCTTCCATCGGCTGATTGCCGAGGAAGTGTCGACCCAGCGCAGCGCCGCCTCACGCAAGGCGCTCAAGCGCGTCATCGAGCGCGGGCTCACTTCCTACAGCGAGATCCTGCAACAGGGCGTCGAGGAAGGCCTGATGCGCACGGTGAATCCGGCGTTCCTGCTGCTGGCGATCATCGCCATGGCGCACAGCTTCGTGTCCGATTCCTACGTGCTGGAACTGGCCACCGGCAAGCAGCACGATGACGAGGAATTCGGCGAGCAGTAC
>NZ_DASRZX010000070.1:0-11394 GCF_035685885.1 Dyella sp.
TGGACTGTTGATGGCCAATTGCTTTCGCGCATCAGGGATTCTTATTGGGGTCAACTCCCTGATTCGAGTGGGTTCATTTGTTTCGAGGCAGTTTTCAAGCCTGATAACTGCTACGTCCTCGACGCCTACGGCAAGGAGCGCTACCGCCTTCGCGTGCCATGGGAGCTGACCGCGTATGACGTCCCGTCCGGGGCCAAGATGTGGTTCCGCAATGTGAGTACGCATCCAGACGGCCAATTCGGCGTGACCGCCTGGATCGAATACGCAGGCGACTTCTACTTCGAACTGGACTACCACGAAGGTCGTTTCCTCTGGGGTAAGGAAATCCGCTTCTAGTGGATTCGTTTGTTCACCAGCGCCAACGATGACATCGCCTACGGCAGCACGGCCAAGGGCAGCGCCAACGTCGCCATCGCCACCACCAGCAGCGATCGTGCCATGTGCGATAACTCGAACTTCCAACGTATTGGATTGCCCGGATGCCCGTGTCAAAAGCTACACACTCGTCCTTTCTAATAAAGTTCATTTACGGTCTAGCCATCCTTGCAGCAGGTCTTAGTGCCGGCTGCAGTGCGACCAAGAAGATCTCGCCGCGCTATCAGGAGCCTACGTCCGGTCCGCGGGCTCGTATTCGCGTCGTGGGTCTTACGCCGCGTGTCTACGCGGCAGCTTGTCCGTCTGGTGATGCTCAGCCAAACGGTCGCCTGACTGACTGGGGTGCCAGGCACCTTGGCAAACGCGATCTTGGCATTCCCAAGCAATTCACGTTAGGCGACGATGACTATGCTGAGGTGTATGTGCCAGCTGGTGGGCCGATCACGGTGACGTTCGGCATGACCAATCGGGCCGCCCGCGGAGCCTATGTCGAATATTGCGCTAACTCACGCGCCACCTTTATTCCGCGCGACGGGTACGACTACGAAGTGCGCCAGGAGGTCTATGGCTTCTGCACAACCGGTGTGGCCGAGGTAACCAGGTCTTCCCAGGGCGTGCAGCTCACGCCGGTGATGCTGATGAACAATCAGTGCGGTGCCTGGCATCTATGACGCTGCTCCGTCACTGGTCACATGAGCGTTAAGCCCCCAATCCCTTTTGTGCCTCTCATCGAAGCGCAACTCGTCCACCGTGTGGGACTAACGAAAATTGGCCACTATCGCAAAACAGCACTCACGCCAGAAAGTGCACTCTGACCCCTGTTTTGGCCAACGGCACCATCGCGGTGCGCGACGGCAACGTGGACATCAGCGCGCTGAATCGCACCGCCACGCTAGACCAATAAGGTCTCAAGCCCATCTTCGATGCGCAGAAGGTGCAGGAGCAGCAGGAGATGGGTCAGGTGGCCGGCTATGTGGGCTTCCGCGCGGCGGGTGATCTCGCGGGGAAAATGGGGTGGGCCGAAGGGAGTCCGGAGTGCACGGTCCTCCATGGCGTCGTAGGTGCAGGCGGGGCATGATCTCTGACGGCATCGACCGCCTGGGAAGCCAGGCCAAAACCGTTTTGATTTTGCACCTGCAGCACACCCATCACTTTAACGTGTTGGAGCGCGACAACCTTGAGGAAATCGGGCGCGAGGCGGCGATCAAAAGCCAGGTGCAGCGCCTTAAGGGGTCGACTGCGTCATCACTGGCGACGTAACCGAATTTGAGCGCAAGAAGGTGACCACTCGGAATGGATGCTAGAAACGCCTGGGTTAACTCTGAACACTCATGTCGCCGCCTCCCGCGTGGCGGTACGTTCGTTGTCACCACAACGTAGGACGTCCCTCGCGACAGGAGGCAGCCCTGTCACTTTACGCAGCCATTGATCTGCATTCCAGCAACAGCGTGTTGGCCGTCATGGATAGCCAGGGCAACGCACTACTGCCGTGTCGACACCCCAACTAAGCCAGGTAAGCCAGGGGTCAGAGTGCACTTTTCCGGCCCGCACAAAAGCAATGCACTGATGCCCGCCTTTGCGAATGACGATCACGATACCCGCTCCGTCACCGGGAGCGACCATGCCTAGCCAACCTCATATCGACCTGGCTTACATTCCGCAGCATATTGTTCAGCGCGGCAACGACGGGCAGCCCGGCTTCTTTGTTGAAGCTGACTGCCAGCGCTTCGCGAATGCCGGACTTCGAAGCGTAACTCGTCCACCGTGTGGGGCTAACGAAAATTGGCCGCTATCGCAAAACAGCACTCACGCCAGAAAGTGCACTCTGACCCCTGTTTTGCGGCATGGCGACAGCCCCGTGCGCCGGACATCGGTGCGTGGCTTTGTGGCCTTCACTCTTTGTGTCGCCTCGACACATTTATTGGCGGGAGCGCCACCTCGCGAAGTGGCTTACTTAAGCGCGGCGAAGAAAATCGAGATGCGCATGGCCGATGGTCAGCTGACGGGCAAGATGCCCCGTCGGACTGAGCCTGATGCTAAACGTTGGCTCGCGGTGCTCTCTGATGCGAGGAGCGTGCTAGGCGACGCACCTTACGGCGAGGAGGACATGGGTGCGCTTATGGGCGTCTGTGGAAAGGCCAATGAAATTGCCGTGCGATACATGCTGGCCGGTGCGGAACGTCTCAAACCTCTGGTCGCCGACACCGCTGAGCTCAGCCGCAAGTTGCGCGAGCTGACTCAGTCGAACTCATATACATATCAGGACGAGCTCGCGGGACTCTTCGCGTTCAATGTCGCTTGCGAGGCTCGTGCCATAGTGCCCCTGAGTGCGCGGCTCGCATCCTTCAAACCTGAGGAGCTCACTCCAGTCCGTCGCGAAGGTGCAATGCAGGCGAGAACTGGCCTGTTCCAGATCATCAGCGGCGTCATCCTCGGTGCGGGTGATGCGAAGATCAGCCTGGATAACAGACTCCTGACGCTTCGCGCACTGGCGGACAATATTCGTCCCCTTGCATCGGCGCTACCGGAAACGATGCGTAGTGTTCTTGCTCAGGCGGCGCTGGCCGGTCGCGAACAAATCGATGGAAAGCTTCGTCCCACACTGGACGAGGTTGTCGATGGGCTAACGAGGCACTCAGCCTGCACAGGCATTTGTGCCTTGTAGTGGGTCGCGATTGCTTCGCATATGGAATGGTGCAAAAAGGTGTCAGGGTCGATGGAAGCGTAGAACTAATACGGCCTCTGAATCGCCCCGGGGTTTCGTGGAAGAAAGTGCACTCTGCCCCCGTTTTGCTTGACGTTCAGCAAATTTCGGAACCATGCCAGTGCCAAGGTAAGTTCGGCCAATCTCGGCGGCGAGAGCAGCATGCTCAGCGGCAGTAAATACGCCGCTGCGAAACGCATAGCTGGCAATTTGTGGGGGGCAGCGGCAATGACTTGCGTTCCAGTTCCACCCGGCCAGCAAAATCTTCTGCAACGGCATGGCCTGAGCGCCGAGTCAGGCGCTCGCTCGCGACTCGCAGAACGTGCGTCGGTAGTTGGTGGGCGATGTGCGGTAGACGCGTTGGAAATGCTGCCGCAATGTCACCGGCGAGCCGAGTCCGATGGCCGTGGCGATGCGATCGAGCGGTAGCTGGGTGGTTTCCAGCAAGCGTTGCGCTTCGCCCAGCCGTTGCGACAACAGCCAGTCGCCGAAACTGCTGCCGGTGATCTGGCGGAAATGACGGGTGAAGCTGCGGCGGCTCATGGCCGCCTTCTCGGCGATGTCGTCGAGGTTATGGTCGTGATCAAGGTGACGCTGTACCTGCTCCAGCAATCGCGCCATGCGTCGATCCGAAGGAGCCTCGGGCATCGGCTGTTCGATGAACTGCGCTTGGCCGCCGTGTCGGAAGGGCGGCACGACCATGCGTCGCGCAATGCGGCAGGCAACGTCGGAGCCCAGCATCTGGCGCACCAGGTGCAGGCAGCAATCGATACCAGCGGCCGCGCCGGCCGAGGTGACGATATGGCCTTCGTCCACATAGAGCACATCGGCATCCATCTGCACGGAGGGAAAGCGCTCGGCGAGATCGCGGGCCCAGCCCCAATGCGTGGTGGCAAGCTTGCCGTCGAGCAGTCCAGCGTGCGCAAGCACGTAGGCACCCAGGCAAAGGCCGACGATGCGCTTGCCGCGTGCAGCCGCCTTCTGCAGTTGCCGCAGCAGCGCTTCAGGCGGTGTTTCCTCCGGATCACGCCAGGACGGCACGATGATCACGTCCGCGCGCGCGAGTTCGTCCAGCCCGTAGTCCGTGCCGATGGAAAAGCCGGCGGCGCTGAGAATCCTGGGGCCTTCCACCGAGCACACGCGCAGCCGGAAAGGCGAGTTGCCTTCCGGCGTTGGCGACTGGAACACCGCGCAGGGCACGGAGAGATGGAAGGGGAGGATGCCTTCGAAGGCAACCACGGCGATGCGTATCTGCCGCATGGCAATTCCCGTTGGCCCGATTGCATCGATCATTGTCCTTCAGGCCACTCGTGCGCAAGTGTCCCCCGGCGCACCATGCACGCCATCCAGACACTCCAAGGAGTTGTGCCATGACTGTCTCCCCGCGCCGCGCATTGATCGTGATCGACGTGCAGAACGAGTACTTCACCGGCAACCTGCAGATCGAATACCCGCCGTCATCGCAATCGCTGGCCAACATCACCAGGATCATGGATGCAGCCAGCGCAGCAGGTGTGCCGGTGGTGGCGATCCAGCAGGATTCGCCCGCCGATGGCCCGGCCTTCGCCGTGGGAAGCCATGGCTGGGAGCTGCATGCCGAGGTGGCGCGGCGGCCACATGACGCCCTGTTCCACAAGCCCTTGCCCAGCGCATTCAGCGAAACGGGGCTTGGCGATTGGCTGCAGGCGCAGGGCGTCGATACGGTGACCGTCATCGGTTACATGACGCACAACTGCAACGACACGACGATCAAGCATGCGTTCGATCGCGGGTTGGCCGTTGAATTCGTGCACGATGCCTCTGGCGCGGTGTCCTATGCCAATCACGCGGGTTATGCGAGCGCCGAGGAAATCCATCGCGTGTTCAGCGTGGTGGAACAGTCGCGTTTTGCGGCCGTCTTGAGCACCGAGGAATGGCTGCATGCACTGGCAACCGGTGAGGCGCCGGTGCGGGATAACGTCCTGGACTCCTACCGTGCCGCGCAGGCGTTGCGTCGCTCAGCTGCCTGATGCGGTCAGTTGCGCCAGTGGTGTGAATTCGGCCCATGAGCCTGGCTGCCCGGGCAAGTGGGCCAGCTGGGTGACCATGCGCAGGAACTGTGGGCGCGGATATTCGACCGCGCCCAGTTGCAGCAGGTGCGCATTGGTGACCTGGGCGTCAATGAGCGGGAAATCCCACTGCCTCAGCAGCCGGGCAAGCCCCATGAGTGCCACGCGCGATCCACTACTTTCGCGACTGAACATGGATTCGCCGCAGAACAGGCGCCCCACGGCAATGCCGTAGATGCCGCCCACAAGTCGCCGGTCTTCCCACACTTCGACGCTGTGCGCGTGCCCCATCGCGTGCAGGTGGGTATAGGCCTCGGCCATGGCCGGGACAATCCACGTGCCGCTCTGGCCTGGGCGCGGCGCGGCGCAGGCATCCACCACATCCTGGAAGGCGTGATCCACCGTGATGCGCCACGAAACCTGGGCGAGGCGGCGCTTGAGGCTGCGATTGGGGCGCAGTGCCGCCGTGTGGAAAACACAGCGCGGATCAGGCGACCACCACAGCAACGGCTCGTCTTCGTTGAACCACGGAAAAATGCCCTGCGCATAGGCGGCCAACAGTCGGCGTGGCGACAGGTCGCCGCCGAACGCCAGCAGGCCATTGGGCTCGTTCAGTGCCTTGCGCGGATCGGGAAAATGCTCCGGCTTGGCCGTATCGAGCAGGGGCAAACGGATCATGGGGCGTCAGCAGTGCCGCAGGCGGTCGGATGGACGGGCCCATGCTAACGGCATGTCGCCATGAAATGGATGATTCCTGCGCAGCGAGTCGCGCCTACAGGGACGCCACGCGTGGACTGCGACGCAGCCTGGCCATGGTCGTCAGTCGCTCGGATGGCTTGAGGTTGACGATGCGATAACTGATCGCCACGCCGTGTGACGAGGCCACTTGGCGGTCGATGTGCACGGCGGTATGCACGTCGATCTGCAAGTGATCGGGCGACAGCCAGCGCACTTCCGGAGGCTGGTTCGCATCGTCGTCATCGTTACCATTGTCGACCGGTTCGTAGACCAGAATCGTACTGTCGCTGCCCAGCGCGCCGGCACCCTTGAGCTTGACGCGGACAAAACTCGCGATGCCGGCGGAATTGCAGGTTTCGCCGCTTACTTCCACGTCATAGCGTGAGCCGCCGCGAGTGATCGTCGAGGCGTCGCGCGTGCATGCGTACTGGTGCCAGGCAAACTGGCCCGCCCCGATGCCGGCAACCAGCACCATCGGCATGGCGCACAGTGTGAGTGCTGCGCCCAATCCAGAAGCTTGTTTCGCGTTCACGGCAAGTGGCTCCGTTCTGGCGCGCCGGAATGCCCGGCGCGTGCCCGCGAACCACATGCTGCTCCCGAAGTGTGTCAACGCGTCGACAACGGGCTGACGACTCGACTGGCCTCGTGCCGTGAAAAACAGGTGAGGACGTTCAGCGCGCCGTGCCGTGCCTTGCGTAAGGCGTGTGCGCGAGCAGTTCGTTGGCGTAGTCGTCGACGGCTTCGGTTTCGTGGGCGAGCGCCTCGCGCACGGCCGAGCGGAAACTGGTGTTCACGAGGTAGTGACGCGAATGCGTGCGTACCGGCAAAAAGCCGCGTGCCAGCTTGTGTTCGCCCTGCGCACCGGGCTCAAAGCGTTGAAGGCCGCGTTTGATGGCGTGCTCGATGCCTTGGTAATAGCAGAGTTCGAAATGAAGCCCTGGCACGTCCATGTCGGCGCCCCAGTAGCGTCCGTACAGCGTGTCGTGGCTCTGCAGGAACAGCGCCATGGCGACGATGTGTTCGCCTTGTCGCGCAAGCGCCACCTGGACGGCATCGCCCAGCGATTCTCCGAGGGCGGAAAAGAGCGTGCCAGTCAATGCGGCGTGGTTGCCCTTGGCATCGAAGGTGGCTTCGTAGAGTTCGTGGATGCGGCGCCACTCCGCCTGCGAAAGCTTGTCTCCACCATGCCACTCGATCGACAGCCCGCTGCGCGCCACGTGCTCGCGCTCCTGCCGGATGTTCTTTCGCTTCTTGTGGTTCAGTGCGCTGAGGAAGCCGGCGAAATCCGCGTAGCCGTGGTTATGCCAGTGGAACTGCACATCCGAGCGAACCAGCCAGTCGTGGTCGAAGGCCGGCAGTTCATCGTCGCGCAGGAAGTTGGCGTGTACCGATGAAAGGTTCATGCGTGCCGCGAACTGGCGCATGGCCGTGGTGAGTGACACGCGGTATTCCGCGGCGCGCGGTCCCACGCCTGCCAGCAGGCGCGGGCCGGGCACGGGCGAGTAGGGCACCGCATTGAGCAGCTTGGGGTAGTAATCGCCACCGGCACGCTCCCACGCACTGGCCCAGCTCCAGTCGAACACGAATTCGCCGTGCGAATTGCCCTTGAGATAGAGCGGCGCGGCAGCGACGAGTGTGCCGTGCTCATAAAGGCCCAGGTGATGCGCGCGCCAACCCCAGTCCGGGCGGATGCAGCCGGTGCGTTCGAGCAAGGACAGGAAGGCGTGCGAGACGAACGGGTTGTCGTCGGGACGCAGCGCATCCCACGCCTCGGCGGAGATGCTGTCGATGCTGTCGTGGAAGCGGGCTTCGATCACGTTGCTCTGAATTCGCCGAACCGTTACTACGTCGTCATTCCGGCGCACCCCCAAAAGGGGACAAGGGCCGGAATCCAATGGCATCGAGTGTGGTCGTCGCGAAAGACCTCAGTGCTGCCTTCTCACGAAGATCCAACGCTGCCGCTACTGGATGACCAGCTTCGCTGCTGTAAAGATCCTCCGGCATGCGCCGGAATGACGATCAAGGACGGACCGGCGCACCCTCGGGATCACCGAACGAATGCGCCGGAAGTTTGGGCCATCAGCCCACCGGACCCTGCTGATCCAGCCAGCGCTCGGCATCGAGTGCCGCCATGCAGCCGAAACCGGCCGACGTCACTGCCTGACGATACACGTGATCGGCCACGTCACCGGCAGCGAACACGCCTGGCACCGAGGTCATCGTCGCCATGCCGGCAAGACCGCTGCGGATCTTGATGTAGCCGTCGTGCATGTCCAGCTGGCCGTCGAAGATGCCGGTGTTGGGTGTGTGGCCGATGGCAACGAAGAAACCGGTGACCGGGATCTCGCGCGTCGCGCCGGAATTGATGTCCTTCACGCGCACGCCGGTCACGCCGGAGTTGTCGCCCAGCACTTCATCGACGGCATGGTTCCATACCAGCTCGATCTTGCCGGCAGCGGCCTTCTCGAACAGCTTGTCCTGCATGATCTTCTCGGCGCGCAGCTTGTCGCGGCGATGCACGAGATAGACCTTGCTGGCGATGTTGGACAAGTACAGTGCTTCTTCCACCGCGGTGTTGCCGCCGCCGACCACCGCTACTTCCTGCTCGCGGAAGAAGAAGCCGTCGCAAGTGGCGCAGGCAGACACGCCGCGGCCCTTGAAGTGCTCCTCGCTGGCGATGCCCAGATACTTGGCGGTGGCGCCGGTGGCGATGATCAGCGCGTCGCAGGTGTACTCGCCGGAATCACCCTTCAGGCGGAACGGGCGCTGCTTGAGGTCCACCGTATGGATGTGATCGAACACCATTTCCGTCTTGAAGCGCTCGGCATGTTCGGCCATGCGCTGCATCAGCGCCGGCCCCTGCAGCCCCTCGACATCCCCCGGCCAGTTGTCCACTTCCGTCGTCGTCATCAGCTGGCCGCCCTGCTGCAGGCCGGTGATCATGGTCGGCTTGAGATTGGCGCGGGCAGCGTAGACAGCGGCGGTGTAGCCGGCGGGACCGCTGCCCAGGATCAGCAGGCGGCTGTGCTTGGTGGCTGTGTTCATGCGTTCCTTCTATCCGCCAGGGGCGGTGGTGTTCGTGGATGGGTGGAAGCGGGTACCGGAGGCAGTTGGGACCATGCTCCGGCGAATGGTGTTTCGGCGCGCCCCACCAGCGGCGTTCCGAAGCTGGTTTTCAGCTGGATCAGGTCTATCCCTTTGACTTTGCTGCAAGTGCGCAACGGTGGTCTGCTCGCACAGCGTAGCGGGAATGTGAAAACGACCTGCCCGTCATGGTTATAATCCTTCGGGTTTGCTGGCGACTTGAACAGTCTTTCGCTCCATCCCCTGCAACGGTTTCTTGAGGCCGTATGACAGGTGCGGGAACGAGGCGTCCGAACCCGCAAGGATGGGGAAGACGCAGGTCCGATTCAAGGCTGCTGCACAGGTTTGCCGCGCCGGTCACGGCGGGGCGTCGTTGCCACTTGAAGCTTTCCCACAGGATTTACTCCCCATGCGTATCGGTATTCCCTCCGAAACCAAGACCCTCGAAGGTCGTGTCGCCCTTATCCCCGCTGCCGCCGCCGACCTGGTGCGCCGTGGCCATGAAGTCTTCATCCAGTCCGGTGCCGGCGAGAAGAGCGGCTTCTCCGACGAGGCCTACTCGAAGGTCGGCGTGAAGATCGCTGCGGATGCCGCTGCCCTGTACGAGGCCGGCGAGCTGATCGTGAAGGTGAAGGAGCCGGTTGCCGGCGACCTCGCCCTGCTCAAGAAGCACCACCTGCTGTTCTGCTACCTGCACCTGGCCGCCGAGCCGGAGTTGACCAAGCGCCTGCTTGAGATCGGCCTCACCGGCGTGGCGTTCGAGTCGGTGGAAGAGAACGGCGGCCTGCCGCTGCTGCTGCCGATGTCGGTGATCGCCGGCCGCATCGCCACCCAGATCGGCACCACGCTGCTGCATCGCCCGCAGGGCGGCAAGGGCAAGCTGCTGGGCGGCATGGCCTCCACGCCGCGCGGCAAGGTCGTCGTGCTGGGCGCCGGCGCTGCCGGTGGCAACGCTGCTGCGCTGGCCGCCGCTGCCGGCGCCAACGTGGTGGTGTTCGACAAGCGCCACGACCGCCTGGCCGAGATGATGGCGATGGGCCCGAACGTGACCGCGCTGTACGCCTATGAGTCCTCGGTGGCCGAAGAAGTCGCCACGGCCGACCTCGTGGTCGGCGCCGTGCTGATCCCGAGCGCCAAGGCGCCGCGCGTCGTCACCGAAGCCATGGTCAAGACCATGGAAAAGGGTAGCGTGCTCGTGGACATCTCCATCGACCAGGGCGGCTGCTTCGAGACCTCGCGTCCGACCACCTGGAAGGAGCCGACCTACGACGTGCACGGCGTAACGCACTTCTGCGTCACGAATATGCCGGGTGCCGTTCCGCAGACCTCGTCGGTGGCGATTTCTGCCGCTATCCTCCCGTACGTGCAGCGTCTGGCCGCCGGCAACGAATGGCGGCAGTTCGAACCGCTGCGCGGGGGCATCAACGTCGACGGCGGCGAGCTGGTTCATCCGGCGCTCAAGGGCATGATCTAAGGTCTAGCCTGCCGTTTCGACGGATGTAACAAGGGCCGGCCGCCATGATGGCGGCCGGTCTCATGATTAGAGTCAGCTCAATATCTCTGCATAGCCCGCGCCGGGAGCTGTTTGCCCGCAGGGCAAGGAAGAACGAGGAAGTGTATGTCGATACACGACCGAGTGATGACGCGGGCCGGGGGGCAAACAGGCCCGGCCCGTAGGGTTGAGCCAGCGCACCCGCCAGCAAGCGGCGCGCGGCTCGACCTGACGGCCAGTCAGGCGCTTCGCCACGCTCCACTTGCTGGCGGGCGTGCTGGCACAACGCGGGCTATGCAGAGATATTGAGCTGACTCTCCAGACAGGAAAAGGACCACGGTGCCGCGTAGCGCGAACGTCAAGAAGGAAAAGCAGCGCGAGGGACTCAGCGAAGAGCTGAAGCGCCGCTTGCGCGAGGCCGGGGCGCTGCTGCTGCTGCCGCTGGCGCTGTATCTGCTGGTCTGCCTGTTCAGCTACAACGACCAGGATCCGAGCTGGGGCCACGTCGGCACCGTTGAGCACGCACGCAACTTCGGAGGCTCCATCGGCGCCAACATCGCCAATGTGCTTCGCTATATCTTCGGGCTGGTTTCCTACTGCTTCCCGCTGTTGCTGCTATTCCTGGGTATCCAGGTGCTGCGTCATCGCGGCGAGCGCACCGTGCAGCCCTGGGAACCCTCGTTGCGCCTGATCGGTTCGGTGTTCTTCTTCATCACCGCGCCGGCGCTGCTCTATCTCAATTTCAACGACGAGCCGGTGCTGCCCCAGGGCGTGGGCGGCATCATCGGCATGTGGGTTGGTCGTGGCCTGTTGAGCGCACTGGGCGACAAGGGCGCGCCGCTGCTGCTGCTCGCGCTGTTCCTGGTGGCGGTGACGCTGGCCACTGGCCTTTCCTGGTTCAAGGTGATGGACCTGACCGGGCAGGGCGTGCTCAGGCTCGCCGGCTGGTTTGG
>NZ_DASRZX010000071.1:0-6937 GCF_035685885.1 Dyella sp.
GACATCAAGGTGACTTCCGTGACGATCGGCAGCGCGGTCGACGCTTCGCTTGCCATCAGCAAGGAGCAGCGCAACTTCGCGCCGCAGGACAAGGATATCTATGCCAGCGTCGCCACCACGGGCACCACGCAGAACGCCACGCTGAACGCGAAGTGGAGCTACGTGGACGGCAAGGAGCAGCAGCCTTTCAGCACCACCAGCGAGTCGATCGCCACCGATGGCCCCGCCGTGACCACGTTCAAGGTGCAGAACCCGAATGCGTGGCCACAAGGCAAGTACAAGGTCGAGATTTCGCTCAATGGCAAGACGGTAGCCAGCGAGGCTTTCGTGATACGCAGTTGACCCGTTCGCGCGGGAATGAAAACGGGCGCCCTCATGGCGCCCTTTTCGTTGGCCCGATCAGCGCAGTGATTTCAGCCGCTGCAACCGCACGCCGGCGACCAGCTGGAGAATGCCGTAGATGAGCGCGGCCACGCCGATCCAGATGGCAATGGTGAGCAAGCCCGTAGCCGGATACGCCACGAACATCAGGCCCAGCACGATCGCCAGCACGCCGCTGAGCGCGATCATCCACTCGCCCTCGATCTCCTTGCGCACGCGGATCGCGAACACGATGCGATAAACGCCCGCAACGATCAGCCAGGCGGCCAGGAAAAGCAGCAGCACGCTCACCACCGCGACCGGATGCCAGATCGCCAGCAGGCCGAACACGATGGACGCCACGGCATAAAGCACCAGCCATCCACGCGATACGGCCACCTCGCGATTGAACAGCGCGAACACGCTGACGATGCCCTCTGCCAGCGACATCACGCCGAAGGCCCAGGCCAGCGCCACGACGGTGCTACCCGGCCACACCAGGGCGCTCAAGCCAAACAGGATCGAGATGACGCCATAGAACACCAGCAGCCATCCCGTCCGGCCCACTCTCCGCTGCAGCACTGCAACCATGTCAGCCCCTCCGTGAGATGAAACGACAGGCGGACGTTGATCCGCCGCAAGACTGCATTGGCGAGCCGTCGCCCGCCTCCCCGAGACGCCATCGACGCATCTTCGATGTCGACGCGACGCGAACGCCCCATCAGGTTTCGTCACACGGCGATGAACCGCTCTAACCGCCGGCAACATTCAAGGCACGCGCCATTCACCCTCCCGTTGTTCGAATCCACTCCGCAATGCGCATTGCACTTCCCATCCCCACCGAGGAAATGGCATGAACCAAGACACCATCCAGGGCAACTGGAAGCAGCTCAGCGGCAAGATCAAGCAGCAATGGGGCAAGCTCACCGACGATGACCTGAAGGTGGCAGAAGGCAACGCCGAGTATCTGTCAGGCCGGCTGCAGGAACGCTACGGCATGGCACGCGACGAGGCCGAGCGCGAGGTGAAGGCCTTCGAAAAAGAGCTTCGCCACCACTGATTGCTTTCTCCTGTAGGAGCGCACCCTGCGTGCGGCTTACCTTTGCCGAGTGGTGGCCTACGATGCGGCCACGGTCGCGCGCTCGGTGCGTTCCTACAGGGGCGGGGCTCAGCTTCAGTCGTTTCGACAGAACAGTTCGAACAGGCGCGCCATCAATGCGTGCACCCGCGGATCACTGATGGCGTAGAACACCGATTGCCCTTCGCGGCGACCGGATACGAGTTCTTCGCGGCGCAACAGCGATAGATGCTGGGATACCACGCTTTGCGCGAGATCCAGCGAGGCCGCCAGGTAGTTGACGGAGCGCTCGCCCTCCAGCAATTGGCACAGCAAGAGCAGTCGATTGGGACTGCCCATCGCCTTGAGCACAGCCACCGCCTCATCCGCGTGGCGCTGCATCGCTTTGGTGTGGGCTTCCGGCCTGGCTCGGCGCGCGGTAGCGGGAGTGCGTCGACGATTCATGGCTGCGCGCGGCGCATCAGAATGCGTTGAGCGGAATCTTGAGATAGCTGACGCCGTTGCCTTCGGCATCCGGCAACTGGCCGCCACGCATGTTCACCTGCACCGACGGCAGCAATAGCCGCGGCACGGCCAGCGTCGCATCGCGGCTTTCGCGCATCTGCACGAAGGCATCCTCGTCGGTGCCGTGGCGCACATGGATGTTGGCCTCGCGCTCGGCGTCCACGGTGGTTTCGTGGGCGTAGGCATCGCGGCCGGGCGCCTTGTAGTCGTGGCACAGGAAGATGCGCGTGTTACCGGGCAGCGAGAAAATGCGCTGGATCGAGCGATAGAGCGTGCGCGCGTCGCCGCCGGGGAAATCGCAACGCGCGGTGCCGTAGTCAGGCATGAACAGCGTATCGCCGACGAAGGCGGCATCACCGATCACATGCGTCATGCATGCCGGCGTGTGGCCCGGCGTGTGCAATGCAACCGCGTCGATGTCGCCAAGCCGATAGCGTTCGCCATCCTTGAAGAGATGATCGAACTGGCTGCCGTCGCGACGGAACGTGGGCTCGACATTGAAGAGGTCGCCGAAGGTTTGCTGGATGGCGCAGATGTGTTCGCCTATCGCCAGCGTTCCGCCAAGGCGCGATTTCACATAGGGCGCCGCGGACAAATGATCGGCATGCACATGCGTGTCGATGATCCATTGCACTGTCAGTGACTGCGCTGCAATGAAGGCGATGATGGCGTCGGCGGCATCGTGGCGGATCCGGCCCGAAGCAGCATCGTAATCCAGCACGCTGTCGATCACGGCGGCCTGCCGTTTCTGCGGATCCCACGCCACGTAGCTGAAGGTATAGGTGGCCTCGTCGAAGAAGGCTTTCACGTCCGGTCGGTTCATGGATTCAGCCTCGCTGCCTTTTCGTCGCGGCGCACCGGCAACTTCGCCGCCAGCCACCATCCCACCACCATCATCAGCACGAGCAAGCCTACCGGCCACAGTCCAGCGCCCAGCGAAGCCAAGGCGGGGCCGGGACAATAGCCCGCCAATCCCCAGCCGATGCCGAACAACGCTGCGCCGAGCAATAGGCGTCCATCCACGCGCTGCGGGGCTGGCATAAGAAAAGCGCCTCCGAACGATGGACGGCCACGCTGCCATACCAGCCGATAGCCGATGGCCGTGGTGAGCACGGCGCCGGCCATGACGAACAACAGCCGCGAGTTCCACTGGCCCGCCACGTCGAGGAAGCCCAGCACGACCGCCGGCTGCGTCATGCCGGAGATGCTCAGGCCCAGTCCGAACAGCAGTCCCGCGAGGATGGCCACGGCGATCTTCATGCGCTGGCACCTCCCAGCAGATGGCGTACCACGAACACGGTCGCCACGCCGGTGAGCACGAAGACCAGGGTGGCCGCCAGCGATCGCGGCGACAATCGCGCAATGCCGCAGACGCCATGTCCGCTGGTGCAGCCGCCGCCGAGTCGCGTGCCGATGCCCACCAGCAGCCCCGCCATCGCCATCCATGGCCACGACACTTGCGGTAAGCCGATACCGCTGTCGCCACGCAGCCACGCCAACAGCAAGGGCGCTATCACCAGCCCGGCCAGGAAAGCCCATCGCCAGCCGCGATCGGTTGCGCCCGTGGCGAGCCCGCCAGCGATGCCGCTGATGCCGGCAATGCGTCCGAGTGTTCCCATCAGCAGGATCGCTGATAGTCCGATCAACACGCCGCCAAGGGCGGACAGTAGCCAGGGATGCATGGCGTTCCTCGCAATACATATATTCAATGGTTCTAATATATCCTGCGGCAACGCTGTCGCAGCACGGGTTGAGCCGCTGCCCGCCGCCATGTTGCGGCGCATCTGTACATCCCGACCGCAGGCACGGGAACATGCGGTTACGTATTGATGCACCGGCGGGGAGATGGCCGGTACGCCAGACGGGCTGCACCGCCATATCTACCAGGGGATTTCCAATCTATGCATATCCGTAAAAGGGGCCTTGCCTCGGGCATCGCCTGCGCCCTCATGTTGGTCTCGGCCGGCGCGGCACCCGCCTTTGCGCAGGAAGCTCCGACCGGGCAGACGGTCGATCCGACGGCGAAAAAGCCGTCCACGGCCAATGCCACCAAGCTCGAGCAGGTCACCGTGACGGCGCAGAGCCGCACGCAGGAAATGCAGGAGGTGCCCATTGCGATGGACATCGTCACGGCCAAGCAGCTCGACGCCGTGGCGGCCACCGACCTCAGCCACATGAACCTGTTCGTGCCCGGCCTGGTAGTGGACAACACCGACGCCACGCAGCCGACCTATCGCCTGCGCGGCATCGAGACCAACGACTTCGGCATCGGCACCGATTCGGCCGTCGGCGTCTACATCAACGGCATCTACCAGACGCGCAGCGGCGGCTCGCTGATGGCGTTCAACGACATCGCGCGCGTGGAAGTGCTGAAGGGCCCGCAGGGCACGCTGTTCGGCCGCAATACGGCGGCCGGCGCGATCTCCATCATCACCAACGACCCCGTTGACCGCTTCGAGGGCAATGCGCGTGTGCGCGTGGGCAACTACGGCAAGCGCTATGCCGATGCCCTGGTGAACATCCCGCTCAACAGCGACATGGCACTGCGCGTCAGCGTGGTGGACAACCAGAGCGACGGCTGGAAGCAGGACGCAGCCACTGGCCAGCATTACGGCAAGGACGACGAGTGGGGCGCACGCGCCGTCTATCGCTGGAACATCACCGACGACACGCAGCTGAAGCTCGCCTACGACCATGATCGCGTGAAGCAGCCTTCGCGCATGGACGTGGGCCTGGTGCCCATGCCGGCCGACAACCTGTATGCGCGCGCGCCGTTCCCGGCCAATCCGTCGACGTTCTACGACCCGATCCACGCGCCGTTCTACAACAGCGCCACCGATGGCCGCGAAGAGCGCAACCTCAACGACTGGACGCTGACGCTCGACCACAACTTCCGCTGGGGCACCTTTACCTCCACCACCAACTGGACCGGCTACGGCATGTCCCACGTGGAGAACGGCACCGGCCTGCAGCAGATTCCCGAGTACCTCAACACCGGCGTGATCGGCGACGGCAACACCTGGTACCAGGAGTTCAAATTCACCGGCAATACCGACCTGATGGACTGGGTGGCTGGCGCCAGCTACTACCAGGAGCACGCCAACCAGACCAACCTGGCGCGCGTGAACACCGACACGTACGACACGCTGGCGCTCAACACCGGCGTGGGCCAGCAGTACACGCCCACCGGCACGATCTTCGGCTACTTCGATTCGGTGCTGCAGGCGATCGGCCTGCCCTATCGCCTGCTGGGCGATCCGTGGACCGAGACCATCACCAACCACGGCCGCTACAGCGCCGGCGCCGCGTATGGCGACGTCATCTGGCACCTGGACGACAAGTGGGATCTCACCACCGGCCTGCGCTACACGCACGACAACAAGGACTTCAGCTGGTACACGCCGACGCGTTCGGCGCCCGAGCTGGACAACACGCTCGCGCAGATGCAACAGGCCGGCCTGCTCAACCTGGTATCGCTGCTCACCGGCGGCAAGGTGACGGGCCAACAGCTGGTCGCGCTGCTGCAGCAGAACCAGATCTTCGCCACGTCCGTCAACGAGAACGTCAAGAAGAACGCCAGCTGGAACGACTTCAGCCCGCGACTGGTGCTGTCCTACAAGTTCTCGCCGGACATGATGGGCTACGTGTCAGTGGCCAAGGGCTACAAGGCCGGCGGCTATGACGGCACCGAGCCGGGCGCTGAATTCGCACCCGAGCGCGTGTGGAACCTGGAAACCGGTTTCAAGGCGACGTTCCCCGACCAGAACCTGCTGGTGAACGGCTCGATCTACTACTACCGCTACGACAACGTGCAGACGCTGACGGTGATCCCGACCACGGCCGGCTTCAACGTGCCGGAATACCAGGTCAGCAATACCAACCAGGAAGCGAAGGGCCTGGACCTGCAGGTGGAGTGGGTGCCGCTGGACGACCTGCGCCTGGCCTTCAACGGTGGCTACATCGATTCCACCTACACCTCGGCCAAGATACCCACCGGCCTCAGCACGACGAACCAGATCGTCTATACCGACGTGTCGGGCCAGCCGGTGAGCGAACCGAAGGTGTCCTACTCGGTGAGCGGTGGCTACACCTGGCACGACGTGGCCAACGGCAACCTCAGCTTCAACGCGAACTATGGTTTCCGCGGACCCATGCGCTGCAACGACGCCTCGGTGTACCAGGGCAAGTGTGCGCTGCCGACCAACTTCAGCCTCAACAAGGCGCAGGAACGCACAGACCTACGCCTCGACTGGTCCGCACCGGGCAACCGCTGGGGCGTGGCGCTGTACGTCAACAATCTGTTCAACAAGCAGTACGTGAGCGGACTGGGCACCATCTCGCAGTCGGTGCTGGGTACGCCCTACGCGTACATCACGCCGCCGCGCATGTGGGGTGCGGAGTTCCGCGTGAAGTTCTGATCGGGTGACATCGCGAGTGCTGCGCGGTGGATCGCGCAGTGCTCGCCGCTACAACGCAACGCCCGCCGCGACGACATGTGCGGCGGGCGTTTCCGTCTGTGGCGAACGCTCGACCCAGGCCGGCATGGCGATGCAGGAGCAGATGGTTCGCCTGCCTGCGTCCTCAGCGCTGCAATAACAACGGCCAACCACGCCCGCCGCGAAGGTGGAAGGCCAAAAGCGTCAGTGCGCGTGGCCACGAGGTGCGTCCCGACCAGGGTCGGCGTGTCGTGGCCCCACCAAGCAAAAGGGCCACTGCATGGCAGTGGCCCTTCTGGAAGATGGCGCGCCCGGAGGGATTCGAACCCCCGACCAATGGCTTCGGAAGCCACTACTCTATCCGGCTGAGCTACGGGCGCATGAGCGTTGGCGCGGGTATCGAGGCGAAGCCCCTCGCCCACGGCGGACGCGCAGTATAGCGGAGTTGGGCGCGAGCGCCCATGCGGGCGGCTATCCGGCGCGGTCGTGGCAGCACCGGGCCTGCATGCGTCGACAGACTAATGTAGGAGCGCACCCAATGCGCGATTGCCGACGGAGC
>NZ_DASRZX010000072.1:0-13403 GCF_035685885.1 Dyella sp.
TGAAATAATTTCGCGAAAAGGCTTGCAAGAAATCGGCCATCTCGCTAATATTTCTGGACTCTGATGCGGGGTGGAGCAGTCTGGCAGCTCGTCGGGCTCATAACCCGAAGGTCGCAGGTTCGAATCCTGCCCCCGCTACCAGATCTTTCTTAGAACAAGAAAGCCTCCTCGTGAGGCTTTTTTGTTGGGCGCAAGGAAGCGTCGCACTTGTGTCACAGGCAGCTTCGATGCTGCGCGTGAAGTGCCCCGGAAGAGTCTGGATGGGTCGGGACATCGGCGAGGACGCTCTTGTACAAGAGCAGGGAATGGGCCGCTAGAGCCCATTTTTTGTTTCTGGCGACGGTAACGGTAGGCAGATCATGGATACGCACGCACTGGCACAACGCTTCACCGAAATTCTGGCCGATCTGGGGCTGGAATGCATCGGCGTGGAGTTCTCCCCGTCGCAGGGGCAGAGTACCCTGCGTGTTTACCTGGATGTGGAAGGCCGCGAGGTCAATGTGGACGACTGCGAGGCGGCGAGCCGCGAGCTGTCTGCCATGCTTGACGTTGAGGATCCGATCCCCGGCCAGTATGTATTGGAAGTTTCTTCGCCAGGCATTGATCGCCCGCTTTTCACCGCGGCGCAGTTTGCCAAGGTGGCGGGGACGGAAGTGAAGCTTTTGCTCAAGGCGCCCCTGGAAGGGCGTCGCCGCCTGCGCGGCAAGGTAGTGTCGGTCGAGGGCGAGAGGATCTCGCTGGAGGCCGAAGGCAAGACCTTCGAGTTCGACCATGACGCCGTGGAAAGCGCACGCGTCGTGCCGGATTGGGTGGCGCTCGGTTACGTGCCGCAGCCCAAGCCGGGCAAGAATGTTCCGGGCAAGAAGGCCCCGAAGAAGTAAATCCATCGAAACCGATGCGGCGCCGATGGCGTCTACGGAGTTGCTGCAATGAGCAAAGAACTTTTGCTGGTGGTTGACGCGGTTGCCAACGAAAAGGGCGTGCCGCGCGAAGTGATTTTCCAGGCCATGGAAGCGGCGCTCGCCTCCGCGGCCAAAAAGCGCTATCCGGACGAAGATCCGGATATTCGCGTGTCCATCGATCGCCATACGGGCGATTACGAAACCTTCCGTCGCTGGGAAATCATCGCCGACGACGGCGAGATGGAATCGCCGTTCCACCAGGTGCGCCTGATGGATGGCCTCGACGAGCGCGAAGACGCGCAGGTCGGCGAGTTCATCGAAACCCAGATCGAGAACGCCGAGTTCGGTCGCATCGCCGCGCAGGCCGCCAAGCAGGTCATCGTGCAGCGCGTTCGCGAAGCCGAGCGCCAGCAGGTGGTCGATGCGTTCCAGGAGCGCGTGGGCGAGCTGGTCACCGGCATCGTCAAGCGTGTCGAACGCGGCAACGTCTATCTGGACCTGGGCAGCAACGCCGAGGCCTTTATCCCGCGCGACAGGACCATTCCGCGTGAATCGGCCCGAGTCGGCGATCGCGTCCGCGGTTATCTGTACGAAGTGCGTTCGGAAGCCCGCGGTCCTCAGCTGTTCGTGTCGCGTGCCGCGCCCGAATTCATGATCGAGCTGTTCAAGCTCGAAGTGCCGGAAGTGGGCCAGGGCCTGGTCGAGATCAAGGGTTGCGCCCGCGATCCGGGCGACCGCGCCAAGATCGCCGTGGTCGCGCACGATACCCGCACTGATCCCATCGGTGCCTGCATCGGCATGCGCGGTTCGCGCGTGCAGGCAGTGTCCAATGAGCTCAACGGCGAGCGTGTCGACATCATCCTGTGGCATGAAAACCAGGCGCAGTACGTCATCAATGCCATGGCGCCGGCCGAGGTGCAGTCCATCATCATGGACGAGGAAAAGCACTCGATGGACATCGCTGTGGCCGAGGACAAGCTGTCCCAGGCTATTGGTCGCGGTGGCCAGAACGTGCGCCTGGCCAGCAAGCTCACTGGCTGGCAGCTCAACGTGATGACGCAGGACCAGGTTGCCGCCAAGAGCGAGGCCGAGCAGGAGTCTGCACGCCAGTTGTTCATGGACAAGCTGGAAGTGGACCAGGAAATCGCCAATATCCTGGTACAGGAAGGCTTCTCCAGCGTCGAAGAAATTGCCTATGTGCCCAGCGCCGAGCTGCTGGCGGTCGAAGGTTTCGACGAGGACATCGTCGAAGAGCTGCGCGCCCGCGCCCGCGACGCGCTGCTAACCGAAGCACTGGCGGTTGAGGAGGGCATCGACGAGCACCAGCCGTCGGACGAACTCCTGCATCTGCCGGGCATGGATGAAGCCACCGCGTACGCGCTGGCGGCTCGTGAAGTGGTGACGGTGGACGATCTGGCGGACCTTGCGGTCGACGACCTGATCGACATCGATGGTATGAACGAAGATCGCGCTGCCGCGCTGATCATGGCTGCACGCGCGCCGATGATCGAGCGTCTGGAGAAAGGCGGCTAACCGCGGTCGGCCGCGCCCTGGAAGGGCGCGCCGAGGAGGGCTGAGACGCCTTCCACCAAGGATGGAGGTGGCCCATGTGGATGTGACTGCATGGCCTAGCGCGGGAACGGCGGAGAAAGAACACGATGTCTGACGTAACGATTAAACAACTTGCCAAGCTACTTGGCATGCCGGAAGACAAGCTGCTTGGGCAGCTGGGCGAAGCCGGTATGAAATTCTCCGATCCGGAGCAGCTCATCAGCAGCACCGAAAAGGTGAAGCTGCTGGGGTTTCTGCGCCGCACGCACGGCAAGAGTGAACTCGCCGCCACCGAATCGGATGACAGCTCACCGCGTCAGATCACGCTCAAGCGCCGCAAGGTGAGCGAGCTGAAGGTGGCCACGCCAGGCGCCCGTGGCGCTGCGGGCGCCAAGACGGTGAACGTCGAAGTCCGCGCCAAGCGCACCTACGTCAAGCGTAGCGTCATTGCCGAAGAAGCCGGCAGCGATGTCGAGCGCGAAGACGCCGTGCGCAAGCTGCAGGAATCGCAGCAGCAGCGCGACCACGAGGAAAACGAACGCCTGGAAGCGGACCATCGCCGCCAGGAAGAGGCACGCCAGCGCGATGCCGAAGCCCAGCGCGAGCGCGAAGCCGAGGAAGAGCAGCGTCGCCAGCAGGCCGCGGAAGCGGAGGCGGCTGCGCAGGCCCACGAACAGGCCCAGCGCGTCGCAGCGGACGAGGCTATCGTCGCCGAGCCGGCCCCGGCGCCGGTCGAGGCTAGCGAAAAGGCAGCGCCAGCCGAGGCCGCGGTGCAGCGCATCGATCACAGCTCGCTGGGCATGATCGTGCCGCGCATCCACGAGCCGCGCCGTCGCGAAAAGAAGGTCATTACCCCCGCCCCGGCGCCAGCACCCGCGCCTGCCGCTGCTCCTGCGCCCGCCGCAGCTGCTACGGCTGCCGCTGCCGCTGTTGCAGGCAACAAGACGCGCTATGCCCGCGAAAAGGACGAAGGTCCGGGCGGCAAGCGTTTCGCAGCCGGCGAAATGCACCTGAGCGACGCCGACCGGGCACGCCGTTCGAACAACAAGCGTGGCGGCAAGGCTGGTCGAGGCCCGAGCCGCGACACATCGCGCGGGATCTCGCAGGCTTCCAGTGGCCCGCATGGCTTCACTCGCCCGACGGCCGCCGTCGTGCGTGAAGTGGTGGTGGGCGACAACAACAGCGTCGCCGATCTCGCCAACAAGATGGCGGTCAAGGGTTCGGAAGTGGTCAAGGCCCTGTTCAAGATGGGCGTGATGGCCACCATCAACCAGACCATCGATCACGACACCGCTGTGCTGGTGATCGAGGAACTCGGCCACAAGGCCGTGGCCGCAAGCGAGAACAACGCGGAGGCCGCGCTGGCCGCGCACACTCAGAATGCCGAGCTGGAAGGCGAGAAGAAGCCGCGTCCGCCCGTGGTCACCATCATGGGCCACGTCGATCACGGCAAGACCTCGACGCTCGACTATATCCGCCGCACCAAGGTCGCCTCGGGCGAAGCCGGTGGCATCACCCAGCACATCGGTGCGTACCACGTGGAAACGCCCAAGGGCGTCATCACGTTCCTGGATACCCCAGGCCACGCGGCGTTTACGTCCATGCGTGCCCGTGGCGCCCAGTCCACCGATATCGTGGTGCTGGTGGTTGCGGCCGACGACGGCGTGATGCCGCAGACGGCGGAAGCCGTGCAGCATGCGCGTGCCGCCAAGGTGCCGTTGATCGTGGCACTCAACAAGATGGACAAGTCGGACGCCAACCCCGACCACGTCAAGCAGGGCCTCGGCAACCTGGAAGTGATTCCGGAAGAGTGGGGTGGTGACACGCCGTTCGTGCCGATCTCGGCCAAGACCGGCATGGGCATCGACGAGCTGCTCGACGCGATCCTGGTGCAGGCCGAGGTGATGGAGCTCACCGCCGTTGAAGACGGTCCGGCTTCGGGCGTGGTGATCGAGTCCAGCCTGGATCGCGGTCGCGGTCCGGTGGCGACCGTGCTGGTGCAGCAGGGCACGCTCAAGCGTGGCGACTTCGTCGTCTGCGGCATCGAGTACGGCCGCATGCGCGCGCTGATCGACGAGAGCGGCAAGACCGTGCAGGAAGCTGGTCCGTCCATTCCGGTGCAGGTGCTGGGTCTGTCCGGCGTGCCGGAATCGGGTGACGACTTCGTGGTGGTTGCCGATGAGCGCCTTGCCCGTGAAGTGGCGGCCGAGCGTCAGCTCAAGCGTCGCGAAACGCGCATGGTCAGCAAGGCCAATCGCCTTGAGGACATCATGGCCCAGATGGGTCAGGGCCAGCAGCAGACGCTCAACATCCTGGTCAAGGCCGATGTGCAGGGCTCGGTGCAGGCGCTGCGCGAATCGCTCAGCCAGATCGGCAACGAGAACGTGAAGGTCAACGTGATTGCGGCCGGCGTCGGCGGCATCACCGAGTCCGATGCCACGCTCGCCGCTGCCTCCAAGGCGCTGGTGATCGGCTTCAACGTGCGTGCCGATGCGTCGGCCCGCAAGGTGATCGACACCTCGGGTCTGGATGTCCGTTACTTCTCGATCATCTATGACGTGATCGACCAGGTGAAGCAGGCTGCTTCGGGTCTTCTGGGCAAGGAAGTGCGCGAAGAGATCATCGGCATCGCCCAGGTGCGCGAAGTGTTCCGCAGTTCCAAGTTCGGTGCGGTGGCCGGTTGCATGGTCGTCGAAGGCACGGTCAAGCGCAGCAAGCCGATCCGCGTGTTGCGCGACAACACGGTGGTTTTCCAGGGCGAACTAGAATCGCTGCGTCGCTTCAAGGACCTGGTCGACGAAGTACGCAACGGCATGGAATGCGGTATCGCTGTGAAGCAGTACAACGACGTCAAGGTCGGCGACCAGATCGAATGCTTCGAGCGTATCGAGGTGGCCCGCACGCTGTAATGGCTATCGGCCTGCCTTGGGCAGGTCGATGACCCTCAGTGGTGTTTTCCCGGCGGGCGGTGTGGATATCCACATCGCTCGCTTCGTTTTTCGGGGCTGGCCGGCTGGCGGGTCCCAAATAGGAGAGTGCGGCCATGGATGACCGCTTTTTGACCATCGCGTCCACGGATGAACGCAAGAACTAAAGGAGTGCGTCATGCCTTCACGCGATTTCAAGCGTACCGACCGCGTCGGTGCCGAACTGCGCCGCGAACTGGGCCTGCTGGTCCATGCAGCCGTGCGCGACCATGGCCTGCCTTCGGTGAGCGTGTCGGATGTGGAGGTCACCCGCGATCTGGACTGGGCCACGGTGTGGGTCACGGCCCTGCAGCCGGAGCGTTCCACCGAGGCCATGAAGGCTCTGAAGGAACTGGCGGTGGAATTTCGCCGTTCCCTGTCGCGCAGCATGCGCCTGCGTCGAGTACCGGAGCTGCGCTTCAAGTACGACGACTCGGTCGACAAGGGTGAGCGCATCGAAAGCCTGTTGCGAGAGGACAGCGCGCGTACCGCGACGCCGGGCGAGGAAAGCGCTGAGGACTGATGAAGCGGCAGATACGTTTTCGCGATCTGCACGGCATCGTGCTGCTGGATAAACCGCTGGGCCTGAGTTCCAACCAGGCCCTGCAGGTCGTGCGCAAGAGTATTTTCAGGGCGGAGAAGGGCGGCCACACCGGCGCACTCGACCCGCTCGCCAC
This sequence comes from Dyella sp., assembly GCF_035685885.1. Lineage (GTDB taxonomy): Bacteria > Pseudomonadota > Gammaproteobacteria > Xanthomonadales > Rhodanobacteraceae > Dyella. The sequence goes on from NZ_DASRZX010000072.1 coordinate 6,097, forward strand.
CGGCCTGTTGCCACTGTGCCTGGGTGAGGCCACCAAGATCGCCGGCATGCTGCTGGGTTCACGCAAGGCCTATCTGGCCGAATGTCGCTTGGGCGTCACCACCAGCACGGCCGATCTCGAAGGCGAGATCGTGCAGGAACGCCCCGTCCCGGCCCTGACGGACGAGGCCATCGAGCAGGCCCTGGCCAAGCTGCGCGGCCGCATCACCCAGGTGCCGCCCGCCTATTCGGCGATCAAGCGCGATGGCGAGCGGCTCTATCTGAAAGCCCGCCGCGGCGAGGCGATTGATGTGCCTGCGCGCGAAGTGGAGGTCAATCGGCTCGATCTGGTGTCGCGTAGCGGGGACACGCTTACCCTGCACGTCGAGTGCGGCTCGGGCACCTATGTGCGCAGCCTGGCCGTCGACCTGGGTGAGGACCTCGGCTGTGGTGCCCACCTGACAGGCTTGCGCCGCCTGTGGGTCGAGCCGTTCAGGGAGCCGGCCATGGTGACCCTGGAGCAGTTGCGGGAATTGGCCGGGCAGGGCGACGAGGCCTTGTTGGCGACCTTGCTGCCGGTATCGGCCGGCCTGTCTGACCTGCCGGCCCTGCATCTGGATGTTGCGCGCAGTCTCGCCGTCTCACAGGGGCAGCAGATTGCGTTGGAGGCTCCGATGGCGGGCCAGTTCGCCGTATTTGCCGACGACGGTCGCCTGCTGGCCCTGGGCGAGGACGCCGGCGGCAAGCTGCGCATCGTGCGCGGTTTCAACCTGCCATCGACCGGGCAGTATGCCGTATCACCATGACGGTCTTGTTGTTATTGGCCTCCGCTCGCTACAATACGGAGCTTGTTTCAGAATTTTCATTCAACTAGGCGAAGCTTGCGCAACGTCATCGCGTGACGTTGCGCAAGCTTCGCACCCGTTTTTTTAGGAAGAGCTAATCATGTCCCTTACCGCAGAACAGACCGGCAAGATCATCGCTGACTTCGGCCGCGTGCCGAACGATACGGGTTCGCCGGAAGTGCAGGTCGCCTTGCTGTCGGCCCGCATCGACCACCTCACCGGCCACTTCAAAGAGCACAAGCAGGATCACCATTCCCGCCGTGGTCTGCTGAAGCTGGTCAATCAGCGCAAGCGCCTGCTTGCCTACCTGAAGGATCGTGACCTGGCTCGTTACCAGGGCCTCATCGAGCGCCTCGGCCTCCGTCGCTAAGGTTGATGTTTGCGTTCATTCGTGAACGCGAAGATCAAGAAGCGGCCATCCCTGGCCGCACTTCCCAATTCAGGAAAAGACAGTGGCGAAAGTAACCAAGTCATTCCAGTTCGGTAATCACGAAGTCACGCTGGAGACGGGCGAAATCGCCCGCCAGGCTTCCGGTGCCGTCATGGCCAGCATGGGCGGCACCGTGGTGCTGGTTTCCGTGGTGGCCGCCGCCAAGGCGAAGGACGGGCAGGATTTCTTCCCGCTCACCGTCGACTACGTCGAAAAGTTCTACTCCGCCGGCCGCATCCCGGGTGGCTTCTTCAAGCGCGAAGGCCGTCCGACCGAGAAGGAGACGCTCACCTCGCGTCTGATCGATCGTCCGGTGCGCCCGCTGTTCCCGGAAGAGTTCAAGAACGAAGTGCAGGTCATCGCGCAGGTCGTGTCGCTGAATCCGGAAGTCGACGGCGACATCGTGGCCATGCTGGGTGCGTCCGCCGCGCTGAGCCTTGCCGGCATCCCGTTCAAGGGTCCGATCGGCGCTGCCCGCGTCGGTTACGCCAATGGCAAGTACCTGCTTAACCCGACCGCCACCGAGCTGAAGACTTCGGAGCTGGACCTGGTCGTGGCCGGTACCTCCAACGCCGTGCTGATGGTGGAATCCGAAGCCAAGCTGCTGTCCGAGGAAGTGATGCTCGGCGCCGTGGTGTTCGGTCACCAGCAGATGCAGGTGGCTGTCCGTGCCATCGCCGAGCTGGCCACCGAGGCTGCCCGTCCGTCCATGGCCTGGTCTGCTCCGGCCCGCAACGAGTCGCTCATCGCTGCCCTGAAGGGTGCCGTTGGCAACCAGCTGGATACCGCCTTCCAGGTGCGCGACAAGCTGCAGCGCCGCGACGCCATCGCCGCCATCAAGGCCGACGTGCTCGCCTCGCTGGCTGCCGACGTCGAAGCCAAGGGCTGGGACAAGGCCGAGCTGTCGAAGGAATTCGCCGAGCTCGAATACCACACCATGCGCGACGGCGTGCTCAAGACCAAGGTCCGCATCGACGGCCGCAATCTAGATGACGTCCGCCCGATCACCGTCCGCGTCGGCGTGCTGCCGCGCACCCACGGCTCGGCGCTGTTCACCCGTGGCGAAACCCAGGCGCTGGTCGTGACCACGCTGGGCACCACGCGCGATGCGCAGATCATCGATGCGCCCGAAGGCGAGTCGAAGGATCCGTTCCTGTTCCATTACAACTTCCCGCCGTTCTCGGTGGGTGAGTGCGGTCGCTTCGGCGCGCCGAAGCGTCGCGAAATCGGTCACGGCCGCCTCGCCAAGCGTGGCGTGCAAGCCGTCAAGCCGACCATCGAAGAGTTCCCGTACGTGGTTCGCGTGGTCTCGGAAATCACCGAGTCCAACGGTTCCTCGTCGATGGCTTCGGTGTGCGGTTCCTCGCTGGCCATGATGGACGCCGGCGTGCCGCTGAAGGCTCCGGTGGCCGGTATCGCCATGGGCCTGGTGAAGGAAGGCAACGACTTCGTCGTGCTGTCGGACATCCTGGGTGACGAAGACCACCTCGGCGATATGGACTTCAAGGTGGCCGGTAGTGCGGATGGCATCTCCGCGCTGCAGATGGACATCAAGATCGACGGCATCACCGAAGAGATCATGAAGGTGGCGCTGGAGCAGGCCAAGCGTGGTCGTCTGCACATCCTCGGCGAAATGGCCAAGGTCATCAGCACGCCGCGTACCGAGATGAGCGAGTTCGCCCCGCGCCTGCTCACCATCAAGATCCACCCGGACAAGATCCGCGAAGTCATCGGCAAGGGCGGCGCCACCATCCGCTCGATCACCGAAGAGACCGGCACCACCATCGACATCAGCGACGACGGCACCGTCATCATCGCTTCGGTCAATCGTGAGGCTGCCAATGCCGCCAAGGCGCGCATCGAGCAGATCGTCTCCGACGTCGAGCCGGGCCGCATCTACGAAGGCAAGGTCGCCAAGCTGATGGACTTCGGCGCGTTCGTGACCATCATGCCGGGCAAGGATGGCCTGGTGCACGTCTCGCAGATTTCCAGCGAGCGCGTGGAGAAGGTCTCCGACAAGCTGAAGGAAGGCGATATCGTCAAGGTCAAGGTGCTGGAAGTGGACAAGCAGGGCCGTATCCGCCTGTCCATGAAGGCCGTGGCCGAAGACGAAGGCGCCAACGCCTAAGTTTTTGCGATGCAGCAAGCAACAGAGGCCCGGCTTATGCCGGGCTTCTGCTTTTTGGGGCTCCGGTTTGGCGCCCATGTCCGGGTGTGCACTGTCGCCCCCGCACAATCCGGATAGGCGCGTAGAACGCCCATAGGGTGCTCCGGAAGGGCCGCGCACAGAGTCGTCAGGCGCCTTTGTCGCGGGCCTTCATTGCGATGGTGGGGCCGCTGGAGCACCCGCGCTACGCTCGTAGCAAAGCACTTTTGCCGGGTTGACGCGCCCTTGGCGAACGAGAGGCTCCAGAGGCCTTCGTAATGGCGTTTTTGCGTTCGCCCCAAGGTGCTTTTGCTACGATGCGCAGAGCGTAATGAGGACGTGGGCATGGTCGACCAGGCGAGTGACGTGTTGAAGGATTACCAGGCGCTGGCACAGCAGTCCTGGGATGCCTGGACCCGATACCTGCAACAGCAAGCGGCGGCTCCCTACGCCCAACCTGGTGCTGCCCATGCCGGAACCGGCGAGGATCTGTGGGCGCGCAGCATGGCGGCGCTCAAGGGTTACAACGAGTGGATGCAGGGCGCAGTGGGTAGTGGCCTCGGTCAGGGGCCGGCCGACTGGCAGCAGGCGATGCAGAACCTGTTCTCCAGCATGGGGGGACAACCATTCGCCCATGCCTTCGCTTCCATCGACAGCGAGGCGGCGCGCAGCTTCATGCAGCTGTGGCAGTCGTGGTTGCAGTCCGGACAGTCGGGCGTGGCCGGCATGAAGTTCGATGTCGAACACTTCGCCGCATTCGGTTACACGCGCGAACGCCAGCTGCAGCAGCAGGCGCTGGCGGCCGCGATGCAGGAATACCTGGAGTGGGCTGGCAAGTACCAGGCGCTGATCCAGCGCGCCAATGGCGAAGGCATGGAACGGCTGCAGGCCACGCTGGCCAACTGGACGGACAGCACGCGCCAGGTGGATTCGCTCAAGGCGCTTTACGACCTGTGGGTGGATGGCGCCGAGGATGCCTATGCCAAGCTGGCGTTGTCCGAAGAGTTTCGCCACGTCTATGGCGAGATGGTCAACGCACAAAGTCGCTTGCGGCAACTCCAGCAGGAGCAGCTGGAGGCGATGTGTCGCGAACTTGGCATGCCGACGCGCAGCGAGGTGTCAGCCCTTGGCAAGCGCCTGCATGAACTCCGTCGCGAAGTGCGCGACGGCAACCGTTCTTCGCAAGCCGATGAGGTTGCCGGGCTGCGTGCGGAAGTAGCGGCGCTCAAGCGCCAGCTGGCGACGAAGGCGGAAGAGCAAAGCGCGCCCACGAAAAAGACGGCTGCACGCAGCAGCAAGCGTGAGGTCGAGGACGACACGGTCGTGCGACGCGCCAAGCCCACGACGGCGGTGGCCGCACGCAAGTCGGTCGTGCGCGGCAGCACGCGCACGCGCAAGTAAGGAGCCCCCATGTTTCCACCGCTACGCCTTGATCCCACCGCGTTGACGGGCGAGATCGCCGCCTTCCAGCGCAAGCTGGCCGCCGGCCTGGGCAATCTCCAGCATCAGCTGGAGCCCCAATACGCCAATACCCCGCGCGAGGTCGTGTATCGCGAGGACAAGCTCACCGTGTGGCACATGAAGGGGCAGGGCAAGCCCACCACGAAGACGCCGACGCTGATCGTCTATGCCTTGGTCAACACCGTGTGGATGACCGACCTGCAGGAAGACCGCTCCCTGGTGCGCAACCTGCTGGAGCAGGGCGAGGACGTCTATCTCATCGACTGGGGTTATCCGGATGGCGCCGATCGCTGGCTGACGCTGGACGATTACATCAACGGTTATCTCGATCGCTGCGTGGATGCTGTCTGCAAGGCGTCCGGCGTGGATGCGATCAACCTGCTGGGTATCTGCCAGGGCGGCACGTTCTCGCTGTGCTACACCGCGACTCACGGTGACAAGGTGAAGAACCTGATCACCATGGTGACGCCGGTGGATTTCCAAACGCCCGACAACATGCTGTCGAACTGGTCGCGCGAACTGGACGTGGACCGTTTCGTCGACACCATGGGCAACATCCCCGCCGAGTTGCTCAACTGGGTGTACCTCACGCTCAAGCCGGTACGCCTCAACCAGCAAAAATACGTGGGTCTCGTCGACATCCTCGACAACCCGAAGGAGCTGCAGAATTTCCTGCGCATGGAACGTTGGATCTTCGATTCGCCGGACCAGGCGGGCGAAGCGTTCCGCGAGTTCATCAAGGATTTCTACCAGCAGAACAAGCTGATCAAGGGCGAAATAGTGATCGGCGGCAAGCCGGTGGACCTTGGCATGATCATGCAGCCCGTGTTGAACATCTACGCGGAGCAGGATCACCTCGTGCCGCCGGACGCATCCCGCGTGCTCGGCAAGCTGGTCGGCACCACCGACTACACGCCGCTGGCATTCAAGGGTGGCCACATTGGCATCTACGTGTCCGGCCGCGCGCAGCGCGAAGTGCCGCCGGCTATCCATCAGTGGCTCAGTACGCGAAACTGAGCGTTGACCTGCGAAGAAGGGATTGCTCATGGAAAAGCGTCTGCACCGCTCGCTCACTGACAGGAAGCTCGCCGGCGTCTGCGGCGGCATCGCCGAGTACCTGGGCTGGGACCCGACCCTGGTCCGCATCTTGTGGGTACTGCTCACCTTCCTCGGTGGCTCGGGCATCGTGGCCTACCTGGTGCTGTGGCTGCTGATGCCCGACGGCCCCTGATTCGTCGCGAGCAAAGCGCTCGCGTTCTCCTTTTCTCGATTGGCAAGACCGTCTATGGATTACGACCGTTACGACCGCATTCGCGCCGTGCAATGGCAGGGCGATCACCTGCGTCTGCTCGACCAGCGAGTGCTGCCGCAGGAAGAACGCTGGATTGACTGCACCAACGCTACGCAAGTCACCCAGGCGATCAGGGACCTGGCCGTGCGTGGTGCTCCCGCCATCGGCATCGCTGCCGCCTGGGGCGTCGTGCTTGCCGCGAAGCAGGGCGAGCCCTTGGACGTGGCGCTGCAGACGCTGCGTGCAGCACGCCCCACGGCGGTGAACCTGATGTGGGCGCTCGATCGCATGAAAGCCCGCGTGGCGGCGGGCGCTGACGCTTCGGCCCTCGAGCGCGAGGCCCAGGCCATTCAGGACGAAGACCTGGCCGCGAACCGCCACATGGGCGAACTGGGCGCAGCCCTGATCGCCCCGCATTCGGGCGTGCTTACCCACTGCAACACCGGCTCGCTGGCAACAGCGGGCTTCGGCACCGCGTTGGGCGTGATCCGCGCAGGCGTGGCCGGCGGCCGCATCGAAAGCGTATACGCGGGCGAAACGCGACCATGGCAACAAGGCGCCCGCCTGACCATGTGGGAACTCGTGAGCGATGGCATACCCGCCAAGCTCATCGCCGATTCCGCTGCATCGCACCTGATGCGCCTGGGCGAGGTGCAATGGGTGATTGTCGGCGCCGACCGCATCGCCGCCAACGGCGATACCGCCAACAAGATCGGCACCTACCAGCTCGCCATTGCCGCGCGCCACCACGGCGTGAAGTTCATGGTGGTGGCGCCGTCGTCCACGGTGGACATGTCGACCGCATCGGGCGACGACATCGAGATCGAGCTGCGCGATTCTGCCGAGCTGCTTTCCGTCGCCGGGCGCCGCACGGTGATCGAAGGCGCCGAGGCGTGGAATCCGGTGTTCGACGTCACCCCCGCCGAACTCATCGATGCCATCGTCACCGAGCGGGGCGTCATCGAACGACCGACCACGCTGGCCATGCAGGCACTGTTCGGTCGATGAGTCTGCGCCGGCAGGTTCTTCTGTTTGGCGTGGGTGGCGTCATCGGCCTGGTGATCGATGCCGGCGTGGTGCAGGCGCTCGTGAGCTGGGGACACTGGAATCCCTATCTCGCACGCGTCGTGTCCTTCCTTTCACCCCCGACGGCCAC
>NZ_DASRZX010000073.1:0-9003 GCF_035685885.1 Dyella sp.
TAGCCGCTGCCATGCCAAGCTGTCGTGATGCCGCCGTACTTGGGAATGTCCGCGACGGCAGGGTGTCTACCACCGGCATGGCGTCCCCGCCGTCCAGCGTCAGTCTGATCGGCGTGATCAGCGCCACCCATGCGGCGAGCAAGCCCGATTCGCTGCCAGCAAACGCGCCGCTCACGGCTACGGGATGGAAATCGTTGGTCACCAGTTTGCGTTCGCCGGGGATCTTCTGCGGTGAGATGTCACTGCTGGCAACCATCGACATGCCGTCTCCTGCAGCATCCGCCTCCCGCAGCATCCGCGCCACGCGCCGCAGTCGTGGCTTTTCTCGCTCTGTCGATGTTCGCGGTGCTATAGACATGCCTGTTCTTCATGCGCAGGGCTCTCCTCAGACGCCCTCAGGCTTGCACCGACTGTGTGAAAGGGCCGGGAGAGCCGCGTTGGGGCCTTGAATAAAGCGTGAGCCCTACCTGAATAAGGGCCGATTTTTGCGGGCGCGTTTGACACGTGATGCACAGAGTGTGGTCTAGACCAATAGGCGAATCCGTACCGGAGTGCACCATGCCCGAGGCCAGAACACGCAAGGCAGCCGCGAAAGACAAACGCGAGGGCAAGTCCGCCAGCACGCAGGCTGGCGAATACGTCCATGAGGAAGTGCATCACGTCCGCAAGGGAAAGCACGGCGCCCGTTCGGCCAAGCAGGCCATCGCCATCGGCCTTTCCAAGGCTCGTCGCGCCGGTGTGAAAGCGCCGGTGAGCAAGACGGCCAAGACGGCTACGAAGAAGAAAGCGGCGGCTGACGAAAAGGCCTCCGGGCTCCGCAAAAAGCCCGCCTCCAAGCGATCCCATACGACGAGTCGGGCATTGAAGAAGGAAGGAAGCGCGGCCGCTTCGCACAAAGCCTTGTCGGCTCATGCCAAGAAAGCCGCAACCAAGAGAACCTCCGCGTCACGCTCGGCGGCAGCCAAGAAGGCGGCGCGGACCAAGGGAGCGGCAGGCCGGTCGACCGCATCGAAGAAGGCCGCGCGTACACGTAAGGCTCATTCCCATTGATCACCAGGAGACCCCCTATGACGATTTCCAGGTATTGCGGCTACGCATTCGCTGCGGTGGCGTTCGTCGCCCTTGCGGGTTGCAACAAGCATGAGGACGACACCAGTGCCGTAACGCCGCCCCCGGCGGCCACCGCTGCACCGGCACCTGCCTTGCCGCCGCCGGCAGCAACGACCATGCCGCCGCCCGCGGCCACCACCATGCCGGCACCGGCGACGACCACGCACTGATACGCGTGGTTTCACGAAGGCAAGGCGATGCGGCCGCGCTGTTGGGCGGCCGCATCGCGTATGGATCCCACCGCCGGGCCTCAGGGCATGCCGGGTGACGAAGACGGCGATAAAGCCTGCGCCATCGCCAGGTGATGCTTGAGCGTCGGCAGGGTCTTGGTGGCAAACGCCTTGATGTCGGCATCGTTGCTGTGGGATGCCTCGGTGAACAGGTCGATGGCTTCTTCATGCGCCGTGACCATGGTCGACAGATAAGCCTTGTCGAAATCCGCGCCGCCGAGCGATTGCAGCTTGTCCATGATCTCGGAAGACGGCGCCTGCCTGGCGGCCGTCGCGTGCTTCTTCTGCGCCAGCGCCAGCAGCTCCTTGTTGGCCTGCGTGTGATCCTTCACCAGTTGCTGCGCCAGTTCGCGCGTGCGGGGCGATGAAGCTTTCTGCATGGCAAGCTGGCCCATTTTCACTTCGGCGGCGCCGTCGCTGGACGCCTTGGCGAAGAACTGCTGGTCGCCGCTGCTCACGGTGCCCGCGTCGCGCATGTCCATGTTGCGCATGTTGTCCATATTGCTCGTGGGTTGCGTGGGTTGTCGTGCCGGCGCGGATTGCGCATGCAGCGCCAAGGGACAGGAGATGGCCACCAGCAGCGTGGTGGCGAACAGTGAAGTCGTTCGGTTCATCGTTGCACCCTCTTGCGCCGTAAGGATGGTGACGATGGACGCTAGCCCGGCCTGGGTAGTGCGCCTGTGACAGTTGCGTATGTCGCAAGGTGAGGGTTCATGCGCCGTGCACATCGAGCGACGCGCCGCCCGATAACCTGGTTGTCACTTGCGTTGGATGCGCGTTGACACAGGCTCGGCGCCTGGACGGCACCTAGGCACAGGCGCCGTCCCATGGGTGCACGTCAGGGCACGCCGCCTTCGCGCACGAGTTCCATCACTTCGTAGCACGCGCCCATCGTGTGGTAGTCCGTCTTGCCGGCGGGACTTTTCTCGTCGTCGATCTTGCGGTTGTCGCGCGTAAGGATGCGATACCACGCGCCATGGCGATGGTCGACGAAGTGTTGCCACGCGTACGCCCACAGCTTTTCGTACCAGGTGTCGTACTCGCCCAGGCCCGTGCGTGCGTGAAGCAGCGCGGCGGCGGCCAGCGATTCGGCCTGCACCCAGAAATATTTGTCGTCGTCGCACACGCTGCCATCGGGCGCGAAGCCGTAGCAGATGCCGCCGGACTCGCTGTCCCACGCGCGGGCGAGCGCGGTGTCGAACAGATGCTTGGCGGTGGGAACCAGCCAGTTTTCCTCGCGGCCGCGCTCAAGCAGCAACGGCTCCATGATCAGCAGGAGCTTGGCCCATTCGGTCTGGTGGCCCGGCTGGAAACCCCATGGGCGGAACAGATGCTTGGGATCGTCGCGGTGATAGTTCCAATCCACGTTCCAGTGCGCGTCGTAGTGTTCCCACACCAGGCCATCGGCCTTGGCGGCCTGGCGGCGTGTCATGTGATCGGCGAGAACGAGCGCGCGTTCGAGATAGCGCGGCTCGTCGCTGGCTTGGTACGCCGCCAGCATCGCCTCGCACATGTGCATGTTGGCGTTCTGGCCGCGATAGCTGCTGAAGTGCCAGTGCTCGTCCGCTTCGTCGCGATACAGGCCTGCGTCGGCGTCCCAGTAGCGCAGCTCCAGCAGGTTCCAGGTTTCGTCCATCCACGCGTCGGCCTCGCGCACGCCGGCTTTTCGCGCAGTGGCGTAGGCCAGCAAGACGAAAGCCACGCCGTACGCGTGATGGGTACGGTCTTCCGGCTTGCCATCGCGGATGGTCCAGGCATAGCCGCCGGTGTCGGCATTGCGGTGCACCTCGCGCAGATAGCGCAGTCCGTGGTGCACGGCGTCGAGGTAGGCCGGGTCGCCGAACTCGCGATAGGCCATCGCGTAGTTGAAGACGAAACGCGTGCTGCTTACCAGGTGGCGGTGGCTGCGATCGTAGACCGTGCCGTCGTCCTTGAAGTAGTGGAAGAAGCCGCCGGCAGGATCGATCGCGCGCGGGTGATAGAACGCCATCGTCTGCGAGATGTGTTCCCGCAGGAAAGTCTCGCTGCGGAAATCGGGCTTGGTCATGCGTAGATCTCCATGAAGTCCAGCACCTCGGCTTCGTCGGGCATGGCGGTGAACGAGCCCTGGCGGGTGACGGTGAGCGCACCGCAGGCGGCAGCAAAACGCAGTGTGGCGTGCAGGCGGGGCAGTTCGGTGACGAGATGGTCGATGCGATCCTCGCCCTGCAGGGAAGCGAGGCGATGCAGCAGGCCGCCGACGAAGGCGTCACCGGCGGCCGTGGTATCCACCGCCGGTACGGCGTACACGGGCAGCTCGCCATCGGCATCGGGATGGAACCAGCGCAATGCGTTGTCGCCGTCGGTGACGACGAGCAGTCGCGCTCGGCCTTGCCACAGGCGTTCCAGCGTTGCCTCCTCGCCATCGGCGGCCAGCCACGCGAATTCCTCGGCGCTCAGCTTCACCACGTCGGCCAGCAGCAGGGCCGGCCACACCAACGGGCGTGGATCCACGCCGCGCGGCCACAGCGCAGGACGCAGGTTGAGGTCGAAGCTCACCAGCGCGCCGTGCGCGGTGGCGCGGCGCATGCCTTCGCGCGTGGTTTGCGCCAGCGCTTCATCGGTCATGCTGTTGGAGCACACGTGGAATACGGCGGCGTTGCGGAAGCTTTCCTCGCGGAAATGCTCCGGCCGGAACAGCAGGTCGGCCGAGGGCGGGCGATAGAAGCTGAAGCTGCGCTCGCCCTGGGCGTCGAGCGCGACGAAGGCGAGGGCGGTGTTCGCTTCGTCGGTGCGCGTCACGCCCGAGGTCTCCACGCCCACGCGGCGCAGGCTGTCGAGCAGGAAACCACCGAACAGGTCCTTGCCGAGCATGCCGGCGAACGCAGCCTCGCCGCCGAGACGCGCCACGGCGACGGCGACGTTGGCGGGAGCGCCGCCGGCAAATGGCACGAAGCTGCGTGGAAAACCGTGCGCATCGCTGCCTTCACTGTGGAAGTCGATCAGCGCTTCGCCAAAACAAAGGATGGTGCGGGAAGACATCAAGCGTTCTCGGGAATGACTGCCGGCACGGCCGCGTCACGCACGAGCGAACCGCGCAGGCCGTAGAAGACGATGTAGCCGTAGCACAACATCGGCAGCACGAAGGCGTGCTGGATGCCGAAGTGATCGGCCAGGAAACCCTGCGCCAGTGGAAGCAGTGCGCCGCCGACGATAGCCATGATCAGCAGGCTCGACGCCTTGCCCGTGAGCGGGCCCATGCGTTCGATGCCGAGCGAGAAGATGGTCGGGAACATGATCGAGTTGAACAGGCCGATGGCAATCACGCTCGCCATCGCCAGCTGGCCATGGGTAAGCATGGTGGTAAGCACCAGCAGTCCGGCGATCGCGGCGAACAGGGCGAGCAGCTTGCGCGGGTTGAACCACACCAGCAACGCGGAGCCGGCCAAGCGGCCGATCATCGCGCCGCCCCAGTACATCGACACATAGTGCGAGGCTTCCTGCTCGCTCATGTGGCCCACATCCGGCAGCGACAGATAGTTGACCAGGAAGCTGCCGATGGACACTTCCGCGCCGACATAGAAGAAGATCGCCAGCACGCCGAAGAACACATGGCTGTGGCGCAGTGCGTCCATCAGCGTGTGGTGCGTGGGATCGGCCTGTTCGGTCGTTTCCGCAAGCGCGGGCAGGTTGAACAGCCACACGCCCGCGGCGAGCAGCAACAGCACCACGCCCAGGCCCACGTACGGCACCTGTACCAGTTCGGCCTGCTTCTGGCGCCAGCTCTGCAGCTGCTGCTGCGTTTCCGGCAGCAGGCTGGCGCGAAGCGCGCGCAAACGGGTTGCTTGCGCATCATCCAGGCGCGAGGCGGTGAGCTTGTCCAGCGCGCCGGCAAGATGATCGATCGGCAGCGCAGCCAGCTGCTGTGGCGACTGGACCGACAACGTGGCGAGCAGGGCATCGCCCGGCAGCTTGTCCAGCACGCCGGCGAGCTGCGCGGAAGAGAGCGGCGCCACGGCGGACGCCACCGCATCGGCAGGCACGCGGTCGAGCGCGGTGGCAGCGGCATCGTTCAGCGCGGCGACCAGTCGGTCGGCCGGTGCGTGCCGCAACGCGTCGGCGACCTGCTTCGGTTCGCCGGTGTTTAGCATCTGCACCAGTTGCACCGTCTCCGGTGCCTTGCGCACGTCGGTGGGGATGGTGGTGGCCGTCACGGCGGAAAGGATCAGCAGTCCGCCGAACCACGGGCCCAGCGTGGTGCCCAGCGAATTCATCGCCTGTGCCAGCGTGAGCCGGCTGGAGCTGGTGCGCTCGGGGCCGAGCAGCGCCACATAGGGATTGGCCGCCACCTGCAGCACGGTGATGCCCGTGGCCAGCACGAACAACGCGGCGAGGAACGCGGCATACGAATGCAGCGTCGCGGCCGGCCAGAAACCGAACGCGCCCACCGCGGCAATGGCCAGGCCCGCGACGATGCCCTTCTTGTAGCCCAGCGCCGCGACCAGCCTGCCGGCCGGCAGTGACATCAGGAAGTACGCGCCGAAGAAGGTGAACTGCACGAGCATCGCGCGCGCATAGTTCAGTTCGAACACGGACTTCAGGTGCGGGATGAGGATGTCGTTGAGGACGGTGAGGAAGCCCCACATGAAGAAGATGGTGGTGAGCACCGACATCGCCATCGGATAGTCGGTATAGCGCGTCTTGCCGCTGACCGGCGCACGGGTCGCCGACTGCGAGGGTGGTGATGCAAAGGCCATGGGTCGTCCGTCGGTCAGGAAAGGGGACAACTGCTCTCGCGCACGACCAGTTCGACCGGGGCGATGACAGTGCCTGCCTGCGCCTGCGGATGGCGCAGGCGGGCAAGGATGAGTTCGGCTGCCTGGCGCCCGCGTGCCCGCGGCGTGGTGGACAGCGTGGTGAGCGTGGGCGTGCTGACGGACGCTTCGGCGATGTCATCGAAACCCGTAAGGGCGAAATCGTGACCGGGTTTCACGCCGCGCTGGTAGAGACCCAGCATGAGTCCCAGGGCGACCACGTCGTTGTAGCAGACGGCTGCGGTGGGCGCGGTGCCATGGTCGAACAGCGCATGCGCGGCCCGTGCGGCTTCCACGCGGGTCAGCGCGGTCTGCACGCGCCACTGTGGCTCGATCGCCAGCCCGGCAGTCTGCATCGCCTGCACATAGCCGGCGTGGCGGTCGCGGCAGGAGCTGGAATCGTCATGGCCACCGAAGAAGGCGATGCGTCGATGGCCGCGCGCAATCAGGTGTTCCGTGGCCAGGCGCGCGCCGCGCTGGTTGTCCAGCAGCAGGCGGTCCCAGTGCGCGTATTGCGGCAGCGAGCCGCCGAGTTCGCGGTTGAACAACACCACCGGCGTGTGGGTACCCACCGTGGCCAGCACGGTACGTGCCTCGCTGCCTTCGGCGGGCGACAGGATGATGCCGCCCGGGCCGTGTTCGATCAGCGAGCCCAGCACCGCCTGTTCGCGCGTGGTGGATTCGCCGGTGCTGCCCAGCAGGGTGACGAAGCCGGCCTCTCCCAACGCTTCGTCGACGCCGGCGGCGAATTCGGCAAAGAACGGATTGGCCAGCTCATTCACCACCAGCGCGATGCTGGACGAGGTGCGCCGGCGCAGGTTGGCGGCCGCGCGGTTGTAGACGTAACCCTGGCGGCGGAGTTCTTCCTCGACCCGGGCGCGGGTGGCCTTGTTGACCAGCGGGCTGCCGCGCAACACCAGCGACACCGTGGCACGGGACACCCCACAACCGGCGGCAATGTCGTTCAGGGTGATCTTGCGACCGACCGGGGTCTGGCTTTCCATCGCTGGCCTGGGTAATTGGAACGATCCAAAGGTAACCCGCCGACGCCGCGAAACGGAACCAGAATCGATGGCGCGACGCAGCATGCATCAGCCCGCGGGGCAATGCTAGCTTCGTCGAATTAGAACGATTCAAATCACCGGGGGAACCCCATGCCTTGCTCGACCCGCCGCACCTGGCTGCCCGGTCTGCTGACCGCCGCGATTTCCCTGTCCCTTGCGCTGCCTGCCTTCGCCGCCGGCGGTCATTCGGCCGACGTCGATCCGCGCATTGGCACCGGTGGTGATGGGCATACCTTCCCCGGGGCCACGGTGCCGTTCGGCATGATCCAGCTTTCGCCCGACACGGCGATGCCGGACTTCAAGCATGCCTACAAGTGGGCGGCCGGTTACCAGTACAGCGACTCCAGCCTGCTGGGTTTCTCGCACACGCATTTCTCCGGCTCTGGCCATTCGGACCTGGGTGACGTGCTGGTGATGCCGATCGCCGGGGATGTGAAGCTGGAGCCAGGCGATGCGGCAAAGCCTGGCAGCGGTTACCGCTCGCGCTTCAGCCATGAACGTGAAGTAGTGCAGGCGGGCTATTACGCCGTCACGCTGAGCGATTACGGCGTACGCGCCGAGCTTACGGCGGGCCGCCGCATCGGCTGGCACCGCTACACCTTCCCGGCGGGCAAGCCGGCGCACCTGTTGCTGGACCTGCGTCCCAGCATCTACGACTACGCGGGCAAGGTGCTGTGGTCCAGCTTGCGCGTGCACGACGACGGGACGGTCACCGGCTGCCGCACCACGCGTGGCTGGGCGCCGGGCCGCGAGCTGTGCTTCGCCATGCGCTTCTCGCAGCCGCTGGCCTCGCGCACGCTCTACAACCGCGAAACCGACATCACCTACAAGGGCTTCAAGGGCCCCGGCAACCAGCCCGAGGACCACGATGCGCAGAGCGGCCGCGCGCTGGTCGGCGTGTTCGATTTCGGCACGCTCAAGCAACCGCTGGGCGTGAAGGTGGCGATCTCTTCGGTGAGCGAAGCCAATGCCGTCGCCAACCTCGACGCCGAAGGGCAGGGCTGGGATTTCGACGCACGCCACGCCGAGGCCCGCGCGGATTGGGACAAAGCCTTGGCCGTCGTCGACATCGACGCATCCAGAACCCAGCGGACCAGTTTCTACACCTCGCTCTACCATGCCCTGCTGTCGCCGACGCTGAGCATGGACGTCAACGGCCAGTTCCGCGGCCCGGACGGTGCGGTGCACGAGGCCGTCGACAAGAACGGCAAGTTCGAATTCCACTCCACCTGGTCGCTGTGGGATGTGTACCGCGCGCAGCAACCGCTGGTGGTATTGCTGATGCCAGAGCGCAGCACGGATTTCATCCGCTCGCTGATCGCCGCCCGCGAAACCAGCCCGTTCGGCATCCTGCCGGTGTGGGCATACCAGGGCATGGAGACGTGGTGCATGATCGGCTACCACGCCGTTCCGGTGATCGCCGATGCTTACGTGAAGGGCGTGCGCGGCTTCGACGCCGATGCCGCGCTCAAGGCCATGGTGGCCAGCGCCACCTACGCACCGTACGGTGGCCTGGAGGACTACATGAAGCTCGGTTACGTGCCGATCGACAAGGAACCCGAGGGCGCCTCCAAGACGCTGGAATATGCCTACGACGACTGGTCGCTGGCGCAGATGGCCAAGGCCATGGGCAAGCAGGACATCGCCGCCACCTTCGACAAGCGAGCCGGCAACTGGCGCAATGCGTATGACCCCAAGACCGGCTTCATGCGTGCGCGCAAGACCGACGGCACGTTCCGCGAGCCGTTCGATCCGGATGCCGCCGGCTACGGCACCGACTACACCGAAGGCAACGCCTGGCAGTAC
>NZ_DASRZX010000074.1:0-52816 GCF_035685885.1 Dyella sp.
CCCCCCGACCCCATCACAACTCGCGCAATGCCGTCGTCACCGGCAAGCGCGCCGCGCGCATCGCGGGATAGATACCGCCGATGAAGCCGATCGCAAGCGCCCACTTCAGGCCTGTCCATAACAGCGCGGGCGACACCCGAAGCTCGAAACTCAGCTTGCCCACCGTGCCAGCCGCCAGCGTCGATGCGCTGTAGCCGTTGAAGATCAGCCAGGCGAGCACGCCGCCGATGATGCCGCCGATAAGGGCCAGCAGCATCGTTTCCAGCATCACTGCCACTACCACGGGCAAACCGCGGAAGCCGATCGCGCGCAAGGTAGCGATTTCGCGCGCACGTGCCGCCACTGCCGCAAACATGGTGTTGAGCGCACCGAACATCGCACCGATGGCCATGATCAGGCCCACCGTGATGCCCATGACGCGGATCACCTTGGTCATGCCTTCGGACTGCTTGTTGAAGTAATCGATGGTGGTGCTGACATCGACCTTCAGCTGCGGGTTGCCATCCAGCGAAGCCTTGAACGCGTCGTAGGCCTTCGGATCGGTGAGCTTCACCGTGACCGAGGCGCGGCTGCTGCCGCGGCGATAGGTGTCTGCCACCACGCTGGCATCGCCCCACACTTCCGAATCCATCGCATCGCCGGACGAGAACACGCCGACCACGGTCCACTGCTGGTTGCCCAGGCGAATCATGTGGCCCGGTTCCAGCCCTGCGAACTGCTTGGCCGCACCCTTGCCCACGATCAGCTCGCGCATGCCTGGCTGGAAGTTGCGACCCTGGACGATCTTCACGTTGGGACGCACCGCCCATGCCTGGTCGCTCACACCGCGCAACTGCACGCTGCCTTCGTCATCGGCCGTACCACCCTTGAGCGGAAGATTCGCGGCCACCACCAACTCCGGCGAAGCAATGGCCTGACCCTTCGCATCACGCGCAATACCGGGTGCCTGCGGGATCAGCGTGACGCTGTCGTGGTCCAGCACCGACATCACCTCCGATGCCGATGAGCCACGCATGACGATGGCCGTATCGGCGCTGCCGGTCTTGCGCAACGTTTCCGCGTAACCCTCACCCATGGCAAGCAAGGCCACCAGCACGCCGACCACGCCGGCGATGCCGATCACGATGACGGCGGATGAGCCAAGGCGTTGCCCAAGCGTGCTGATGCCCACGCTGGCCACCGACAAGGCCTGGCGTCCACGTCGGGTGAAGAACAACCACGCCGCGAACAGCACGGCAAGCAACAAGGCGCCCTGCCAGGGCAACACGATCCACGCCGCGAGCACCGCCACGACCAGGACCAGCAACAGGAAATTGATCAGGAAATTCATGATGCGCCCCTCAGCGTCCGGCCAATGCATCGACGATGTTCAGGCGCATGGCGCGGATCGCAGGCAACGCGCCCACCAGCAACCCGATCGCGATCATCAGCACCAGTCCCAAAATCCAGCTGTTTGCGCCGACACTCGGCAGATTGAGCATGCCGCCGCTGCCTGCGCTCACCGCGGGCACGATCAGCGCAGCCAGCCCCAGCCCGATCACGCCGCCGAGCAACAGCAACAGCACCGATTCCGCCAGCACGATGCCAAGCACGCTACGGTTGGAGAAACCAATCGTCTTGAGCACGGCCAGCTCGCTGGTGCGTTCGCGCACCGCCTGCATCATGGTGTTGCCCGACAGCAGCAGCAGGGTGAAGAACACCGCACCCATGATCGATCCCACGATGAGCCCGATGTCCGCCAGCTGCTTCATCCAGTTGGCGGTGGCCGCCTGCTCGGTCTGCGTGCGCGTCTCGTGATCGGAATTGGCGGAGATCGCGTCGATGGCCTTGGCCACGCGATCGGCCTGGTTCACATCGGTCACGCGCGTCACGTACCAACCCACGGTGCCACGATTGAACGGCGTGGTTTCATCGAAGTATTTCCAGTGCAGCAGCAGCATCTGGTCGTAGAAGCCACCAGCCTTCTTGTCCTTCGAATGAAGGATGCCCACCACGTCGAAGGTCCAGTTCTTGCTGCCCTGGCGATTGGGGAAGATGGTCGACTGCATCGGGATCTTGTCGCCCACTTTCCAGTTGAAGCGCTTGGCCAGTTTCTCGCCGACCAGCACGCCCGTGCGCGTATCGTCGAAGGCCTTGCGCTCGGCGGCACTCACTTCGATCTCGGGATAGAGGTCGATGTAGTTGGGCTCCACCGCGAAGCTGAAGACCTGGTTGTGCGGATCCTGGTAGGCACCGCCGAACCAGTTCGCGTACGTCACCATCTTCACGCCTGGCACCTGCTGGATCTGTGCTTCCAGCGACTGCGGCAGCGTCTGGATGAAGGAGAGCTTGGAGCCCGTCTGCAGGCGTTGCGCACCGTTGGCGCTCTGCCCCGCCTGATTGAAGGAGGTACGCACGGCGTCGAGCATGCCGAACAGCAGGAACGCGGCAATGATAGACACCAGCGTGAGTATCGTGCGGGCCTTGCGCCGAAACAGCGCCGCCCAGATGAGATGGAGATATTTCATCGCCGCATCCTCACGCGATGGCCTGTTCGACCAGAGTGCCCTTGTCCAGATGCAGGGTGTGGTTGGCGTACTCGGCGGCCTTGGGATCGTGCGTGACCATCACGATGGTCTTGCCGTGTTCGCGATTGAGCACACGCAACAGGCCCAGCACATCCTCCGCCGACTGGCGATCCAGGTCACCCGTGGGCTCATCGCACACCAGCAGCGTGGGATCGGACACGATCGCGCGGGCGATCGCCACGCGCTGCTGCTGACCGCCGGACAGTTCGCTGGGCTTGTGCGAAGCACGCTCGTCCAGGCCCACCAGCTGCAGGGCGATGGAAGCGTTCTTGCGCCGCTGCGCTGCGGACAATTTGGTGAGAAGCAGCGGCAGTTCCACGTTGCGCTGCGCCGAGAGCATCGGCATCAGGTTGTAGAACTGGAAGACGAAGCCCACGTGCGAGGCGCGCCACTTGGCGAGGGCGCCACCGTTCAACTGGTCCAGTCGCTGGCCGGCCACCGTGATGCTGCCACCGCTGGGCGTATCGAGACCGCCAATGAGGTTGAGCAGGGTTGTCTTGCCCGAGCCCGAGGGGCCCATCAGAGCGAGGAAATCGCCTTCGGCAATATCGAGGTTGATGTGATGCAGCACTTCCACTTTCTGCTTGCCGCGCTCGTACACCTTGGAGAGGTCGCGGGTTTCGATCAATGTGCTCATGCTTTTGCTCCTGGTTCGATTGGCGTGGCGCCGCGCATCGCGGTGCGCCCGATCATTCGCTGCATCAATCCTTCGGCTTGGCGGTCGTCACCCGCGCGCCGTCCTTCAATGTGTCAGGCGGCGACACCACCACCGTGTCGCCCGGCTGCACGCCGGCCGGCAGCAGGCGCAGGTCGCCCTGGCCAGATTCCGGCGCAACGCCTCGCTGTACCGTCTTGTCGCCCTGCACGAGGAAAACCACGGCGTGGCCATCGCGCTGCCCGATCGCAGCCGCGGGCACCAGCGCACCCTGAGGCGCCTGCACAGACTGCTGTGCCTGCTTCGATTCAAGGAAGGACACGCGCACGCCCATGTCCGGCACGATGCGCCCGTCCTTGTGTTCCAGCGCCACGCGCACCTTCACCGTGGCCTTGCCGCGATCGGCCGCGGGCACGATGGCGATCACGTGGGCCGGAATCTTCCAGTCCGGATACGCATCGAGCACGGCTTCCGCCGGCATGTTCGGCTTCACCCGACCGATGTAGGCCTCGTTCACGTCGACATCCACTTCCAGCGAATCCATGTCCACTACCGTGCCGACGCCGGTGCGCGTGAAGCCGCCGCCCGCGGAGAACGGCGAGACGATTTCACCCACCTGCGCGTCCTTGGTGGTGATGACGCCATCGAACGGCGCACGGATCACGCAATAGTCGAAGTTGACCTGCGCCTCCACCACCTGCGCATCAGCCGAGGCCGCGTTGCGTTGTTGCGAAAGCAGCTGCGCGCGCGTGCTGTCCACCAGCGTCCGCGCCTGCTCCGCACTCTGCTTGGCCACCAGCCCTTTCTCGGCCAGCGATTCCATGCGCACCGCGTCCCGCTGGTTCTGCGCTGCCTGCGCCTGGAACTGCGCGACCAGGGCGTGGGCCGCAGCCGCCTGCGTGCGCGCCGCTTCCAGCGCGGCCCGGTATTGCGAGTCGTCCAGGCGCGCCACGATCTGTCCCTGCTTCACATGGTCACCCTCCTCGATCAGGACGTGGGTGAGCGTGCCGGTGATCTGCGCCGACACCGTGGCCTGGCGGCGCGCGGTGACATAGCCCGTCGCCTGAAGCACTGCGCCAGCCGAGGCATTGTTGGCGGGCGACTGCGCTTGTGCCGTCTGCACTTCGATCGCGCGCGTCCCCAGCAGGAACCATCCCGCGCCTGACGCCAGCAGCAAGACCAGCACGATGCCACCGACGATCCATGGCCAACGTCCCGGCCCATCGCCATGCGCCTCGCGCTGGTGCTTCTCTATGCGCAGTTCCTTCAACAGTTCCGCATTCGCCACAAGCTCTCCCTGCCGGACCCCGCCGGTTTCCTTGATGATGCTTACGATGCTGGCGTGGCCGTGCCATCGCCAGAGCGCCCCATCAGCCGTCCGCAATGACAGCTGTCACCCGCGCGCCGGAAAACGGCTCGTTGTACCCGCAAGACCGCGCCGAAAAAAGCTGACGTGACAGCCGACTGTCATGGTTCACCGGGGGTGATACCCTTGCCGGACCATGTCCTATGCCATTCCCGCCCCCGTTGTCCCGAGCCTGCCGATCATCGGCAGTGACCAGCGCTTTCCGGTCCGCCGCATCTTCTGCATCGGCCGCAACTACGCCGAGCACGCCCGCGAAATGGGCGCCACGGTGGACAAGGACACGCCGCTGTTCTTCTGCAAACCCGCCGACGCCGTGGTCACGGATGGCGCCGATGTGCCCTATCCACAGGCCACGGCCGACCTCCACCATGAAGTGGAGATGGTGGTGGCGCTGAGCGCCGGCGGCCGGGACATTCCCGCCGATCAGGCGCTGGCGCGGGTGTGGGGCTACGGCGTCGGTCTGGACCTGACCCGTCGCGACCTGCAGGCGGTGGCCAAGGCCAAGAGCCATCCCTGGGATGTCGCCAAGGCCTTCGATCATTCCGCCCCGGTCTCCGCGCTGCGCCCGGCTTCCGAGGCAAGGCTCGATGGCGACACCGCGCTTACGCTCATCATCAATGGTGAGCAGCGTCAGCACGGCCGCCTGGGTGACATGGTGCACGGCGTGGCCGAGATCATCGCGATCCTGTCGACGCTGTTCGAACTGAAAGCAGGCGACCTGATCTTTACCGGGACTCCGGCAGGCGTATCTGCCCTGAAGCGCGGCGACCAGTTCCACGCCGAACTGGCCGGCGTGGCCACGCTGGAAGGCCGCGTCGCCTGAACTTGCGCCAGGGCGCCACGGCGCTCTGCTGTCGCGTTCACATGTGCCTGCGCTAGAGTCTCCCTGCCATCAAGCCCAGGGAGAGAAGCATGAGCATGCTCAAAGAGTTCAAGGAATTCGCCATGCGCGGCAACGTCATCGACCTGGCGGTCGGTGTCGTGATCGGCGGCGCGTTCGGCAAGATCGTCACCTCGCTGGTGGACCAGATCATCATGCCGCCGATCGGCCTGATCACCGGCGGCATCGATTTCTCCCAGATGAAATGGGTGCTCAAGCCCGCCGACAACAGCGACCCGGCGCACAAGATCGCCGAAGTCGCGATCGGCTACGGCAACTTCATCAACACACTGATCCAGTTCATCATCATTGCGTTCGCGATCTTCATGGTGGTGAAAGCGATCAACCGGCTGACCCGCCGCGAGGAGGCCGCACCCGCACCGCCGCCGGCCGACGTGGTGCTGCTCACCGAGATCCGCGATCTGCTCAAGACGCAGGGCCAGAAGTGAAAAGTGAGAAGTGAGAAACGAGAAGTGAGAGAAGCGCAGCCTGCTCTCTCTCACTCCTCTTGACTCACTTCTCGCCTATTGACTCACTTTCGCTCCACCCCATGACTTCTGGCCTAAGCGGCGTCTCCCGGGCACGCGATAATCGCGGTTTCCGCCCAAGGAGCTTTCGATGCGCCGCATCCCCCTTTCCCTGCTTGCCGCCAGCCTGATGCTGGCCATCGGCACCGCCAGCGCCGCGACCCAGACCACCGTTCCCGCTGCAGCCGTAAAGACGGCCGAACAACTGCGCGACAAGGCGATGGCCGACAATACCGCCTACGACATCGTGACCTCGGTAACGACGGAAGTGGGCCCGCGCCTGGCCGGCAGCCCGGCCGATGCGCGTGGCCGCGAATGGGCCATCGCCAAGTTCAAGGCACTGGGCTTCGACAAGGTCTACACCGAGGAAGTGAGCTATCCGCTGTGGGAGCGCCGCAGCGAGCATGCCCAGATCGTCGGCCCGTTCCCGCAGCCGCTGGACCTGATCGCGCTCGGCTATTCCGCCGGCACGCCCAAGGGCGGCCTCACCGCGGAAGTCGTGCGCTTCGACAGCCTGGAAGCGCTGAAGAAGGCCGATCCGGCCAGCGTGAAGGGCAAGATCGTCTACGTCGACGTGCGCATGGAACGCCACAAGGACGGCCATGACTACGGCATTGGTTCCGCGGTGCGCGTGGGCGGCCCGGTGATCGCCTCGAAGATGGGTGCTGCAGGCTTCCTGCTGCGCTCGGCCGGCACCGACGCCAACAGCCGCACGCCGCACACCGGCGTTACCGGCTTCCGCGATCCGAAGGAAGCCATCCCGGCCGCCGCGCTTTCCAACCCCGATGCGGACCAGCTGACGCGCATCGTGGCTTACGGCAAGCCGGTCACGCTCAAGCTGGAACTCGATTGCGGCATCACCGGCACTTATCACGGCGCCAACGTGATCGGCGAAGTCACCGGCAAGAAGCATCCCGACCAGGTCGTGGCTATCGGCGGCCATCTCGATTCGTGGGATCCGGGCACCGGTGCAATCGACGATGGCGCGGGTGTGGCCATTGCCATGGCCGCCGGCAAGCTGATCCACGACATGCCGCAACGCCCCGACCGCACCATTCGCGTGATCGCGTTCGCCAACGAGGAAATGGGCCTGTGGGGCGGCCGCGCCTACGCCGACAAGCACGGCGCGGAAGTGGCGAAGTTCCAGCTCGGCACCGAGTCCGACTTCGGCGCCCGCAAGGTGTGGCGCATGAGCGCCAGCGTGAAGCCCGAGGCGCGCGGCGCCATCGAGCAGATCGCCAAGGTGCTGGAGCCGATCGGCGTGGCCTATGACGCGCAGCGCCCGGGCGGTGGTGGTTCCGATCTTTCGCAGATGCACGCCAAGGGCATGGCGGCGCTCACCCTCACGCAAGACGGCACCGACTACTTCGACTACCACCATACCGCCAACGACACGCTCGACAAGATCGATCCGAAGGAACTGGCGCAGAACGTGGCGGTGTATGCGGCGTTCTCGTACATGGCCGCGCAGGCCGATGGCGATTTCGGTTCGGCACCGAACGCGTTCAAGAGCGACGGCGCGGAAGACTGATCCGCGCGCGATAGCGACAAGAAAAGGGCGGCCCACGGGCCGCCCTTTTTGTTGAGCCTTCTTTCATTGTGGGAACGCACCCTGTGCGCGACGGGCCTGGCGGAATATCGCGACTGCCGATTGGCGCCGTACCATCGTGACTCTGCGGTCGCGCGCAGGGTGCGCTCCCACAAACCCGGCTCGGACGTCAGGTGGCCTCGGCCCGCTTCATCTTGCCCTTGCGCGAGAACCGTTCGCTCAAGCGATCGAGATAGAGATAGATCACCGGCGTCAGGTACAGCGTCAGCACCTGCGATACCAGCAGGCCGCCGACCACCGCCAAGCCAAGGGGACGACGCGTTTCCGCACCGGCGCCCAGGCCAAGCGCGATGGGCAAGGTGCCGGCGAATGCGGCCATCGTCGTCATCATGATCGGGCGGAAGCGCACGTGACACGCTTCGACGATGGCCTTGGCCGGCTCAAGCCCTTCGCTGCGCTGCCGCTCCAGTGCGAAGTCGATCATCATGATCGCGTTCTTCTTCACGATGCCGATCAGCATCACGATGCCCACGAAGGAGAACAGATCCAGCGGCGCGTTGAAGATCATCAAGGTGAGCAACGCGCCCACGCCGGCGGAAGGCAGGCCCGAGAGGATCGTCAGCGGGTGGATGAAGCTCTCGTAGAGAATGCCCAGCACCAGGTAGATCACGAACAACGCGAGCACCAGCAGCAAGCCCATGCCCTGCATCGAATCCTGGAACGCCTGCGCCGTGCCCTGCACGCTGCCGGTGATCGACGCGGGAAGATCCATGCGCTTCATCGCGCCGTCGATGCTCTGCACAGCCTGGCTCAGGCTGACGCCCGGCGCGAGGTTGAACGACACCGTCACGGCCGGGATCTGTCCCTGGTGATTCACCGTGAGCGCCTGCGGCTTGCGCTCGAAGGTCGCCACCGCGTTGAGCGGTACCAGCGTGCCGCTGCTGGACGTGACATAGAGCTGCGAAAGCACGTCCGTGTCGTTCTGCAGCGCGTAGTACACCTGCAGGATCACCCAGTACTGTGATGACGAACCGTAGATGGTGGAAATCTGGTTGGCGCCAAATGCCGAACCCAGCGCGCTCTGCACCTGGTCCATGGTGAGACCGAGCGTGGCCAGCTTGTCGCGATCCACGTTCACGCGCACCGACGGACCGTTGAGATCGAGGTCGCTGGTGACATCCTGAAAGCCCGGAAGTTTGCTGAAGGCCTGGATGACCTTGCCCGACCATGCGTACAGCGCATCGGTATCGATGGATTGCAGCGTGTACTGGTACTGCGCCTTCGACTGCCGGCCGCCGATCTGGATCGCTGGTGGATTCTGGATGTAGGCGCGAATGCCCGGCACCTGCGCAAACTTCTGGCGCAACTCCTGGATGATGCCGTTGGGGTCCAGCTCACGCTCGCTCGCGGGCTTGAGACGCAGCAGCAGCGAACCGTTGTTGGTGGTGGTGCGCGCGCCGCCCGCGCCCACGGAAGACATATAGGCCTCGATGTTCGGATCGTCGGCAACGATCTTCGACAACGCCTGCTGGCGGTCGCCCATCGCGCGCACGGAAATGTCGTCGGGCCCTTCCACGTTGACGTTGAGCTGCCCGGAGTCGCCCGCCGGAATGAAGTCCTTGTTCACCACCACGAACAGCAGCCCGGTCAGCAGCAGGCTGCCGAAGAACGCCCCGAGAATGATGCGCGGATGACCCACCGCCCAACCCAGCGAGCTGACGTAGCCGCGGCGCACACGCTCGAAGCCGGCGTCGAACCACAGCACGACGCGGGCTTTCTTTTCGTGCTCGGCATGGCGCAGGAAACGGCTGCACAACATCGGCGTAAGCGTGATCGAGACGAAGCCGGAAATGAGGATCGCCACGCTCAGCGTCACGGCGAACTCGTGGAACAGGCGGCCCACGATGCCACCCATGAACATCACGGGCAGGAACACCGCCACCAGCGACAGCGTCATCGAGAAGATGGTGAAGCCGATTTCGCTGGCGCCCTTGAGCGAGGCCTCATACGGGTCCATGCCGTCTTCAACATGGCGCACGATGTTCTCGAGCATCACGATGGCATCGTCCACTACGAAGCCGACCACCAGGGTCAGCGCCAGCAGCGAGAGATTGTCCAGGCTGTAGCCCAGCGCGAACATCGTACCGAACGTGCCGACGATGGATACCGGTAATGCAAGACCCGGAATCAGCGTGGCCGATGCATTGCCCAGGAACAGGTAGATCACCAGCACCACCAGCACACCCGCCAGCAGCAGGGTGAACTGCACGTCGTTCACTGAGGCACGGATCGACTCGGAGCGGTCGTACAGCACGGCCAGCTTGATCGACGGCGGCAACGTGGCCTCGAAAGTGGGCAGCACCTCGCGAATGCGATCGATGGTGGCGACCGTGTTGGAACCCGGCTGGCGCTGGATGGCCAGCACGATCGCGCGCTCGCCGTTGTACCAGCTCGCCACCTGGTCGTTCTGCACGCTGTCCTCGGCCTTGCCGAGGTCGGCCAGCCGCACTGGCGCACCGTTGCGATACGCAACGATGATGCTGTTGTAGAGATTGGCCTTCGTCAATTGGCCGTCCGAACGGATGGACAGCAGCTGCCGGTTGCCATTGAGCGAACCCGTGGCAAGGTTGACGTTGGCATTGGCGATTGCGTTCTGCACCGTGTCGATGCCGATGCCGCTGGCCGCCAGCTTCTGCGGATCCACGCTGACGCGCACCGCATACTTCTGCGAGCCATAGACGTTCACCTGCGCCACGCCGTCGATCGTCGACAGGCGCTGCGCCAGCTGCGTCTCGGCGTAATCGTCCACCACCGACAACGGCTGCGTGCGGGAGCGCAAGGTGAGATAGATGATGGCCGCGTCGGCCGGATTCACCTTACGGAAGGTGGGCGGCGTCGGCATGTTGGTCGGCAGCTGGCGCTGAGCGGCGGAGATGGCCGCCTGTACATCCTGCGCGGCGCCATCAATGTTGCGGTCCAGTTCGAACGTTATGGTGATCGAGGTCGAGCCCAGCGCGCTGGTCGAGGTCATCGACTGGATGCCGGCGATGGTCGACAGCTGGTTTTCCAGTGGCGTGGCCACGGCGGTGGCCATCGTCTCGGGCGCCGCGCCGGGCAGGCTGGCGTTCACCGTGATGGTGGGGAAGTCCACGTTGGGCAGTTCGTTGACGGGCAGCTTCGGATACGCCGCCACGCCAAACACCAGCAGCGCAATCATCAGCAGCGTGGTCATCACCGGCCGCTGGATGCAGAGTGCAGGCAGGTTCATAGGTTTCGCCCGCTCAACCGTTGCCGGTCACGATGCGCACGTGCGCACCGTCCACGAGCAGCAACTGTCCGTCCGTCACCACGCGCTCGTTGCCGTTGAGGCCCTTCTCGATCACGATCTGCGAGCCGCTGCTGGGGCCGGCGGTGACGATGCGCTGCTGCACCGTGTTGTCGGCGTTGAGCACGAACACGAAGCTGCCCAACGGGGAGTTCTGCAACGCCACCACCGGCACCGTCACCACGTTCGCCAGGCGCGTGGTGGGCAGCACCACTTCGACGAACTGGCCGGGCGTGAGCTTGTCGTCGCTGTTTTCGTAGCGCGCCTTCAACTGGATGGTGCTGGTGGTCGTGTCCACCGCGTTGTTGATGAAATCCAGCTGCGCCTGGAAAGGCGCTTCCTTGGTACCTGGAATGGTGCCACTCACCGGCACGGCACCGCGATCCATCGCCGACTTGATGCCCGCCAGGCCCGTCTCCGGCACCGAGAAGGTGATGTGGATCGGGCGGATCTGGTTGAGCACCACGATGTCGGTATCGTTCCCGGTGACCTGCGCACCCGGATACACCAGCGGCGCGCCCGCGATGCTGTCAAACGGCGCCTGGATCTGCGCGTAGCTCAGCTGCGTGCGCGCCAGTTCCACCGCTGCCTTGTCGGCCTTCACCGACGCGGCATACACGCCTTCGTTGGCCTTGTAGGTGTCGTAATCGGACTGCGCGACGTAACCCTTGCCCAACAGCGGCTCGTAGCGCTTGAGGATGGTCTGCGCGTTCTGCAGCTGTGCTTCGTCCTTGGCGAGGTTGCCCAGCGCCTGGTCCAGCTGCGCCTGCAGCAGGCTCGGATCGATGCGGATGATAGTCTCGCCCTGTTTCACGTGACCACCGGGCGTGAACATCAACGCCTGCAGCTGGCCGCTTACGCGCGCCTGCACGTTGACGGTGGAATACGCCTCTGCGCGACCGATGACTTTCAGCGTGAGGTCGAGATCGCCGCGATGCGCATCCGCCACCTTGATCGGCACGGTCGCTGGCGCCGCCGGCGTCTTGGCCGAAGTGCGGCCGCCACCGCGAAACCATTGCACGGCCACCACGACCGCCACCAGCACGGCGATCAGGAGGAAAATTTTCTTGGGGGACATTCGCTGCATGAGTTCTCCGACCGTCGATCGCGGGCAACGCACTTCCCATGCGCCGTCATGCCGCGATGGCGGTTGCGATGTCTGTCACTTAGGACGCCGCATCCGCTCCTTCACGATGCGTCGCGCCGGCCATTGTGATGCACGCGGCGCATGTACCCTGCACGACCGACAGCACTTGGCAAATGATTCCTCTTGCGGCAGGAAGCACGCAAGGCGCCAGGTCATGTCACTGCATAGCGCGCGAGGCGGCGCGAGGTCATCACGTTGTCACAACCGGCAGCCGCAAAAGCATGCGAAAGCGGCCGCTACGTGCTCAGGAT
The DNA here is from genome assembly GCF_035685885.1 of Dyella sp. Classification (GTDB taxonomy): domain Bacteria; phylum Pseudomonadota; class Gammaproteobacteria; order Xanthomonadales; family Rhodanobacteraceae; genus Dyella. The sequence continues at coordinate 12,268 of NZ_DASRZX010000074.1, forward strand.
TCGCCATCCTCGGCCAGCGCGCCGCCGTCGAGAGCCTGCAGGTTTTCCTTGATGCGATTGAGCGTATCCATGGCCTGCTGCATCTCGGCGACGGTGATGCCGCGCGTGGCGTCCTTGCGCAGGCCCAGGGCAATCTCTTCCATGTCGGCGATGACGCCGCGCGCCTGGTCCGTCACGTAGAGGCGCCAGGCGCGGCGATCCTTCGGATCAGGGCGGCGCTCGACGAAACCCGAAGCCTGCAGGCGGTCGATGACGCGGCCCACGGCGATCGGTTCCATCTCCAGCAGTTCGGCCAGCTCCGTCTGGCGCAGGCCTTCGCGGTGATAAAGCATCTTGGTGGCCCGCCACTGCGCACGGGTCAACCCGAATTTCACGGCACGTCTGTCGAAGTGCTTGCGGAAGAGCAAAGTCACATCGTTGAGCAGATAGCCAAAGGAAATGTCTTCCGCTTTAGTCATGGATGTGATGTCGGTTCGCATGGGCCGGATCTAACCTCAAGCATACGTCGCAAATTCTCACGAAGCCATGTCCATTCAGGTCATTACCGCTGATATCACGCAGCTGGGCGTGGACGCCATCGTCAACGCCGCGAACACGACCCTGCTGGGTGGCGGTGGCGTGGACGGCGCCATCCATCGCACGGCAGGGCCCGAACTGCTGGATGCATGCCGCAGCCTGCCACAAGTGGAACCCGGCGTCCGCTGTCCCACTGGCGAAGCGCGCATCACGCCCGGTTTCCGCTTGCCGGCCCGGTACGTCATCCATACGGTCGGTCCGGTCTGGCGGGGTGGTGATCGCGGCGAACCGGCGCTGCTTGCCAGCTGTTACCGGCAGAGCATGGCACTGGCGTTCGCGCACGGCGTGAAATCCATCGCCTTTCCCGCCATCAGCTGCGGCATCTACGGCTATCCGCCGGAACTGGCGGCTCCGCTGGCGCTGCAGAGCCTAGGCGAGGTCTTGCTCGATCGCTCCGTGCAGGTGCAGGTTTGCTGCTTCAGCGATGCGATGGCCGAGGTCTGGCGAACCGCGCTCAACGGTGGACGTTGAACGGATACAGCGGTGGCAAGGGGGATGCGTCGCCGGTATCGCCTTTGCCGCGCCATGAAAAGCCATTGCGGAACACCGTGGCCAACCTGTCGCCGAGACCCGGCTCGTCGATGCCCGCGTATTGCCGGCGCTGCAATGCGCCGATGGCATCCTGCTGAGGCACGGACGCCAGCAGTCGCGCCAGGTCACCGAGATTCTGCACACCGGGCCGTTCCGCGCGAGCCCACTGCAACAAGGCACTCGCCTGCAGCGAAGGATTTCCGCCACGCGCCGCGGCCAGGAAGTTCGCACGCAGGCGCGGAGGCGTCGCCTTTTCCCATGTGCCTTCTGCCGGCACGGCACGCGCGCGATGACGCAGCCACCACCAGGCACCGATGCTGAGCAGCCACAGGCCCACGCTTCCCAGCGCAATCCAGCGCCAAGGCAAGCCCTGCGTCCTTGGCGGCACGGCGGAGGCAGTCGGCACGGTGCCGGGTTCCGAAACCGCGGCCGATGTCGCCGCTGCGGGGGCACCCAACGCGGGCAATACGTTGAAGGTCTGCGCAGGGATGCGCGCGACCTCGGCTTGCCGGGAGACCACGTTCCACCAGGTGAGCGTGGTTTCCGGAATGGTGAGCGTGCCGGGGCGATTGGGCACGATAGCGAAGCCCTGTTGGCGGCGGCCGACCAGCCACTGCCCCTCGATGTGGGTGGCATTGGCCGGCTTGTCGGGATAGACCGTCGCGCCATCCAGCGAAGGCAGGCTCAGGGCCGGCAATGCCTCGTAGGGCAGGCCTGTCGCCTGCACGCTCATCATCAGGTTCAAGGGCTGGCCCACGCGCAGGTCGCCGTGCGAGGGACCGCCATCCAGGCTCAGGGCGAGGTCACGTGCCGGCAGCCATGTGCCGGTGGCCTGCGCAGGTGCCGGCTGGACGTCGATCGCCACGGCCGGCGACGATGCCGATACGGGCGTGCCATTGCCGAAGAAGGCATTGGGGTCGGCCATGCTCACCATGTCGCCCTGGAACGCGACGGGCGGAATCTCCAGATGGCCCTCGCGTTGCGGCGTCAGCGCGTAGCGGCGTTCAATGACGTTGTAGCGCCGCCCGCCACGCTCGGCCTGATAGTTGATCTCGTTGCCCAGGCGGCGCACGTCCACGCCTGCCAGCTGGGGATCTTCCAGCGCGCCATTGGTCAGGTCGGCCGCGAAGAACAGTCGCAGCGTGTAGACCAGCTGCTGACCGACGTAGCCGCCCTGCGGATCGACCACGGCTTCGAGAAAGACGTCTTTACGGCCAGAGGCGGCGGCGCGCGGATCAGGTTCGTCCACCTGGAGGTCCAGCGGTGCTGTCATGCCGCCGGCGAACGAGAGCGCGGGAATGCGCAGCGTGCCGGTGTGCAGCGGCCGCAGCGCCACGCCCACGGTGACCTGCGCGGAGCGCCGTCCGTTGATGATGCTGATGCTGGTATTGCTCGACGAGCCGAGCACGGCGAAGTCCCGCGACAGTGCGCCAAGGTCGGGCGTCTGTGCGAGGCCGCCATCCTGCAGGCGCAGGTTGAGCGTTACCGTTTCGCCCAGTTCCACGCGGTTGCGGTCGAGCGTGGCCTGCACGTCGACGGCGGACGCCAGCAAGGGCCACCACCATGCCAGCAGGCAGACCAGAACAAGCAGGCAACGCGACTTCACTGGGAATCGTCCTCCGACGGGCTGGCACCATGGCGCTGTCGGTATTCAAGGTCGAACTTGCGCCGCAGCAGCGACCCCGGATCGTCCGGCACCCGCTGCAGCGCCTGTCGCACGTCGGCGGGCAACTTCGACTGCGCATCGTCGGCCGAAATCGCGCCCAGCTCATGCGTGGCAGGCTGGCGCGAGCGTTCCTTGCCCAGCGCCTGATCCATCTGCTTCTGCAGGGCCTGTTGCGCCTGCTGTTCGCGCGCCTGCTGCGCAGCCTGTTCCTCGGGCGTGGGTGGCTTCATGCCTGGCGATTCGTCAGGCTGCTTGCCGGGCTGGTTGCGTCCGCTCGCCTGCTGGTCGTTGCCGCTGCCCTGCCCTTCGCCACGTGCCTTGCGTGAATCCTGTCCCTGGTCGCCATTCTGGGGGGCGCGATTCTGCTGCTGGCCGGACTGGCCCTGCGCATTGTCGGGTGGCGTGGTGGACGGCCCCTGGCCGGCCTTGCCCTTGTCATCCTGCGCGCCCTTTTCGCGCGGCGGCTGCCGGGGATGCTTTTTCAGCCAGTCCTCTACCGCCTGGCGGTTGGCCAGCGCATCGGCGTTCGACGGATTCGCCTTGAGCGCGCGGCCGTAGGCATCCAGCGCCCCCTGGTAATCGCCCTGTTTGGCCAGCGCATTGCCAAGGTTGTACTGCGCATCGGCGCCGGGCAGGTCATGCAGGGACTTGGCAGCGGAGGCGTAATCGCCGGCGCGGTACGCAGCGGCACCGCGCAATGCAGGATCACGCGCCAGTTGCTGGGCCTCCTTCGCCTTGCCATCAGCCAAGGCGGCAGCGGCCTGCTGGTCAGGACGCCGCCACAGGTCGCTCCAGTCGCTTGCACGCGCGGGACCGGGAAACGCGGGCAGCAGCGCCAGCGCGGCGAGCATCACCCACCCACGACGGAACGTCGTTGCCGCAAGCGGCAACAACAACAGGAGCAGCCACGGGCCGCGATCCTGCCATTCATCACCCTGCTGTTCGGTAGCCACTTCGGTGGTGCCGTCGGTGCGCAGCTCATCGCGCAGCACATCAATGTCCGAGTGATCGTCGGTCATCGCCACGAAACGCCCGCCGCCTGCCGTGGCCAATGCCCGCAAAGCGACGTCATCACGGCGCGCCATGGAAAGACCGCCCTGCGAATCGCGCTGGAAACTCTCGTCGGTGAGCGGCACCGGCCCACCCTGCGCCGTGCCGACCGCAAGCACCGAAACGCGTACACCGGACTCCCGGGCCTTACGTGCCGCTGTGTTCGCTGCTTCATTCGCGCTGTCGGTGATCAACACCACGGAACCGCCACCGGCCTTGGCATCCCGAACGAGCGTCGCGGCGCGTTCGATGGCCTGCGCCGCGTTGTCGCCATCCGCAGGCATCGTGTCGGGAGCGAGGGCGTTGAGCAGTTCGTTGAGGCTGGACGCATCGGTGGTGAGCGGCGCGACCACGAACGCCTCGCCGGCATAGGCGACCAGCGCGTTGAGTCCATCATGATTGGCCGAGAACAGATCGCGCACCTTGTAGCGCGCACGGTCCAGGCGGCTCGGCGCGACGTCGCGCACCAGCATGTGCTGCGAAAGCGACAGCGCCACGACCTGCGCCGCGCGCTTGGCGTAGAGCGGCTGCGCCATGCGGCTCCAGGTGGGGCCGGCCATGGCCAGCGTGGCCAGGATCCAGCCGAGGGCAAGCAATATCCCAGGCACATTTCGACGGTGCTCACGCCCTTGCAGGAGGTGGGGCAACAGTTCGGGATCCACCAGGCGCCACAACGACTCCCGCGCCGCACTGCGTCGCGTGGCGAGTGCAAGCAGCACAGGCAAGGCAAGCAAAGCGAACAGCCATGCCGGTCGCAGGAAATGGAACTGCTGCCACATCTCGCTCATCGCGCCCACTCCCGTCGGCGCGCTCTCGGGGCTACGGCCACCAGCCATGCCAGAACTGCGAGCGCGAACGGCCAGCGAAACAATTCATGTCGCGGACGCAGCGAAGGTCCCTGTTGCGGCATGGGTTCCAGCGCGTTGATCGCGCGGTACGCATTGGCCAACTGGTCTGCATCCGTGGCGCGGAAATACCTGCCGCCCGTCTGCGTGGCGATCGCGCGCAGCATGCCTTCGTCCAGATCGGCCGATGGATTGATCGTGCGCGTGCCGAACAGGTCGGCCACGCTCATTTCCGTGGCACCGATGCCAATGGTGTAGATGCGCACGCCCGCCGCCTGCGCCGCACGCGCGGCGTCGGCTGGTGCGATGCTTCCCGCGTTGTTCACACCGTCGGTCAGCAGCACCACCACACGCGCCTGCTCGGGCAAACCGGCCAACCGCTTCACCGCCACGGCGATGGCGTCGCCGATGGCGGTTTCCGTACCGGCAAGGCCTACGGCGGCACCTTTGAGCTGCGCACGCACAGCCTCCAGGTCGTAGGTGAGTGGCGTGACCAGGAATGCGCGGCTACCGAACAGGATCAACCCCAGTTCGTCACCGCTGCGTCGCGAAATGAAATCGCCTGCGATTGCTTCCACGGCGCCAAACCGGCTGACCGAACGGCCACCCAGTTGCATGTCGTCCGTACGCATGCTGCCCGAGAGATCGAGCGCCAGCATCATGGCGCGTCCGCTGCGTTGCTGCGCCTGCGGCGGCCCCACCCACTGCGGCCGTGCGGCGGCCAGCAGCAGGCAGAGCCACGCAAGCATCAGCAGCCAGCGTCGCCAGCCACCGCTGCCGTATCGCTCGACGGTCGCCAGATGAATGCCCGGGTGCGGTAGATGCAGCGCTTCGCCCGGCGGTGCGGCACGGAGCAAGCGCCGCAGCAACCAAGGCAACGGCAGGAACACGACGACCCATGGCCATGCAAACTCAGGCACGCTCCGCCTCCTGCTCGATCGCCGGCGCAGCATTGCGCGACGGGCGCGTTCGCCGGGGTCGATAACGCCAGGCGAGGAGCAGCCATCGGCGCAGCGCTATCGCCGTACCGTCCATGTCGAACGAGGCGTCGGGTCGATACATGGCTGGCTCCAACGCAAGCAAGGGCTCAAGCATGCCTTGGTCGGGCGCCACTGCGGAAAGCAGCTGTTCCCAAGCCTTTCCGCGATAGGTGCCTGCGCTTGCGTCCAGGCGCAGGGCCGCTCGGCGAAGCAAGGCGTGCCATTGGGTAGCCAGTTGTTGCGGCTGGCTGCCGAGGTTCGCCTGCAAGCTGCCGACTTCCGCCAACAGCGCAAGCTCGACGGTGCGCCGTTGGTGCCACCGACGCCATCGCCACAGGGCCAGGCCACTACCCGCGATCAGCAGAGCCAGCAACATCCACCAGCCCGGTGCGGGTGGCCACCACGATGGCGCCGCGGGGATGTGGATGTCGCGCAACGCAGGCCCGTTGCTCGGAGGCGCGATCATCACCGGCGCACTCCCGGCGCAAGCAGCGCCATGACGGCATCCAACGGATCAGCCGCCGTGTCGATCGTGCGATGGGGAATACCCAGGCTTTGCGCCGTGGCGTTGAGACGACTCTGCCCCGCTCCCAGTGCTTCACTGAATTCGCGACGCTGGCGCTCGCCGAGCAACACGACTTCGCGACGCTCTCCGTCGTGCTCCAGCGGATAACGCCCCGCCGGCGGCAACGACAGTTCGAGCGCGTCGGCAACCACCAGCACGCGCACGCCGGCCTTGCCCGACAAGTCCAGCAGATGGCCGCGCGCGGCCTCGTCGCAGCTCAAGCCGTCGCTGATCAACAAGACACGATTGGCGCCATGCATGAGCCGGCCGGCGCGCAACAACGCATCGGATAGCGATTCACCGCGCGGCGACCGAGCAAGCGCATCCCAATCTGCCAGCGCGCCGCATACTGCCAACGCGCCGCGCACACCGCCGGCCGGCTTCACCAGCCAGTGGTCGTTGCCGAATGCCATCAGGCCGACGCGTTCGCCAGCACGTACCGCATACCAGGCGGCGAGCGCGGCCGCACGGGCCGCCTGCACCGACTTGAAGCGGACCCGGGTGCCGAAGCGCATGCTTTCATGCATGTCCAGCAGGACCAGCAGACGTCCCTCGCGTTCCTCCTGGAACAATTTGGTGTGCAGGCGACCGCTGCGCGCAGTGAGGCGCCAGTCCATCCGGCGCACATCGTCGCCGGGCTGGTAAACGCGCGACTCGGCGTAATCCATGCCGCGGCCATATAAACGGCTGGATTCCCGGCCCGCGCGCATCGCGCGACTTTCAAGGCGCGGCAAGGCAGCCTTGGCCACGCGTGCCCGCAGTCCCACGAGTTCGGCCAGCCGCACACGCGTGCGGCCATCCCCTTCGGACGCTGGTGTAACGATGGCGTTCACGGCAAGGGCACGAGGTCCAGCACGCGCGTGATCACCTGATCGGGCCGCACGCCTTCCGCCTCTGCTTCGTAGCTCAACAGCACGCGATGCCGCAGCACTTCGTGCGCGATCGCGTGCACGTCCTCGGGCAAGGTGTAGTCGCGCCCTGCCAGCCATGCATGTGCACGCGCGCAACGATCCAACGCAATGGTGCCGCGCGGGCTGGCGCCCCAGGCAATCCAGCGCTTCAGCTCCGGACCATAGGCGCCGGCATTGCGCGTGGCCAGCACAAGTTGCGCGATGTATTCCTCCAACGCAGGCGCCATGTGCACCGCGAGCACCGCATCGCGCGCGCTGAAGACATCCGCCTGCGTGAGACTGGGACGCCGAGCGGGTGCCGGATGGAGGACGCGTCGCGCCTGCTCGCGAGCAAGCTTGAGAATCGCCAGCTCCGAAGCCGCGTCCGGATAACCGATCGTCACGTGCATGACAAAACGATCCAGCTGGGCTTCCGGCAACGCAAACGTGCCTTCCTGCTCGATCGGGTTCTGCGTGGCCATCACCATGAACAGCTCAGGTAATGCCCAGGTGCTGCGCCCCACGGTGATCTGCCTTTCCGCCATCGCCTCCAGCAAGGCGGACTGCACCTTGGCCGGCGCACGATTGATTTCATCGGCGAGCACGATGTTGTGAAACAGCGGCCCACGTTCAAACTCGAAGGTGCCCGCCTGCGGACGGAAGATATCCGTGCCGGTGAGATCCGCAGGCAGCAGATCCGGCGTGAACTGCACGCGGTGGAAGTCCGCCTCGATGCAACCCGCGAGTGCCTTGACCACCGTGGTCTTGGCCAGCCCCGGCGCGCCTTCAACAAGCAGGTGCCCATCGGCCAGCAGCGCGACCAACAGGCAATCGATCAGGTGCGGCTGCCCGATCACGCTGAGCTGCAATTGCTCGCGCACGCGCAGGAAGGCCTCCTGAAGCTGCGTTGCGGGTTGGGCCTCGGGCATGTCCATCGGGTCTTCCGTCGTGAAAGGGAATGCTATGACAGACCTTAACGCGCCGCGGAAGTTTAATACCCATGACTAATGGCCGCCTCGCCTCGCATGGTCAGCAGCGCAGAAAGCACAAGGGCGGCTCGAGGCCGCCCTTGTGTCGCTCCATTGACGGACCGCTTTACTGCAGGCTTTCGCTCAGGATGCGCGGCGTCACGAAGATCAACAGCTCCGCCTTGTCGCTCTGGCGGGAAGTGTTGCGGAACAGGACGCCCAGACCCGGAATATCGCCCAGACCCGGCACCTTGGTGGCGCTGTTCTGCTTGGTGATCTCATAGATGCCACCCAGCACCACCGTCTGACCGTTGTCCACCAGCACCGAGGTGTTGATCTCACGCGTGTCGATCTGCGGCACCTGGCCACTGCCCGGCACGGTGATGAACTGGGCCAGCGCATCCTTCTTCACGTTGATCATCAGGTAGACGCGGCTGTCGGCCGTAATGGTCGGCGTGACCTTCAACTCGAGCACGGCGTCCTTGAACTGCACGGTAGCCGTACCGCTGCCCGCAGCGCCGGTCGAGCTGTTCTGATAGGTGACGTAGCCGATTTCCTGACCCTGGCGGATCACCGCTTCCTGCTGGTTGGCGGTGATGACGCGCGGGCTGGAGATCACTTCGCCACGACCTTCGGTTTGCGCGGCGGACAGTTCCAGATCCAGGGCGTAGTTCGCGCCGAGGATACCCAGGGCAAAACTTCCGCCATTGGTGCTCGAGGGCAGGTTGACGTTGATGCCGCCCGCCGTGCCATCACCATTGCTCTTGCCACCCGTGGAGATCACCTGGCCGCTCGGATTGGTGCGCGCACCCTGCACGCCGAACTTGGCACCCAGCTCGCGGGTGAAGTTATCGGTGGCGATCACGATGCGCGACTCGATCAACACCTGCTGCACCGGCTTGTCCAGCACGGCGATGAGTTCGCGCAGCTCGCGGATCTTCTGCGGGTTGTCGTTGATCAGCAGCGTATTGGTGCGGTCGTCGAACGACACGCTGCCGCGCGAGGAAAGGAAACCACGCGAAGCGTTGGAGGAGCCACCCGAGCCACCCGTACCCTGCATGCTGCCCTGCGTCAGCAGCTTGGCGATGTCCTTGGCCTTGCCATAGCTGATCGGCACGTAGTCGGTCACCAGCTCGGCGTTGTCCTCGGCCTTCATGCGGGCGTCGGCAATGCTCTGCTCGTACTTGGCCAGCTCCTCCTGGGGAGCAATCCACATCACGTTGCCGTTGCGGCGCTTGTCCAGGCTCTTGGCACGCAGCACGACGTCCAGCGCCTGATCCCAGGGCACGTTGACGAGTCGCAGCGTCACGCTGCCGCCGACGGTATCGGAGGCGACCAGGTTAAGTCCCGAGATGTCCGCCAGCAGCTGCAGCGCGGAGCGAACCGGGATGTCCTGGAAGTTGAAGGTCACGCGGCTGCCGTTGTAGGCCGGCTCCTGCCCACGGGCCACCTTGGCATCCGCCTTGGCGTCCTTCTTCTTCGGCGCGACTTCAACGACGTACTGATTGCCGCTCTGGTAGGCGGACGTATCCACCTGACCCTTCACGGCGATTTCCATGTGGACGCCACCGCGGCCACCGGACTTCGTCACGATGGACTGCACCGGCGTGGCGAAGTCGAGCACGTCCAGGCGCTGGGCAAGGTTGGACGGCAGGTTGGCGTGATCGATGTCGACCACGACCTTGTCACCCTGGCGCTTCATGTCGGCATTGGCGCCTGCGGCGCTGAAGTCGATCAGCACGCGGCCTTCGCCGTTGGGGCCGCGGCGGAAGTCGATGTTGGACACCGACGGGCCGTTGGCCAGGGAAGGCAACGCCTTGGACGGATCGATGGTCGCCGCCGTGGTGGTCGTCGACGCTTCGGTGCCGTTGTTGACGGTGAGGACCAGGCTGTTGCCCTCGACGCGTGAGCGATAGGTCGAGTCGCGCACGAGTTCGACGATGACGCGGGTACGCCCACCGGCGGAGACAGCGGATACGCCCGTCGCTGCGCCCTGGCCGATGTCGGTGTGACGCGGCGCGGCGTTGTCCGTATCAGCGAAGTCCACCGCGATGCGCGGGGGATTGCCGGTGGTGAAGATCTTCGGCTCCGGCACCGGACCCTGTGCGAAGTTCAGATGCAGCTCGACGCGGCCTCCCGGCAACGTGTCGTAGCTGATGTCCTTCAGGGTGCTGGTGGCGGCCGCCGCGGCGCTCGACCAGGCGGCGCCCATGGCCAGCAAGCCTGCGACCATGGTTCGGGTAGCTCGGCGCATGACACGGCCCCTGACAGTTTTGATTTGGTTGGTCATTGCATCAGCCCCTGTTTCCTATTTCTCGCCGAGCGCAATGCTGGCGGGACGTTCCATCCAGCCACCATTTCCGTTGGAAACCAGTTCAACCAGGTCAATGTGGTCTTCGCCGATCGCGGTGACCCGACCGTAGTTCTGGCCCATGTATTCGTTGCGGTGGACACGATGGATCACGCCCCCCGGATCCTTCACCAGCACTTCCATGCCTGCGCCGGTACCGACCGTACCGACCATCTTCAGGCTGTCCAGCGCGAACATTTCCAACGGCTCCTTCGAGCGGTTTTCATCCGGGCGCGGGCCATTGTTGGCGTTGTTCTGCTGCAACTCGGCCGTGCTTGGACTGAACGGATCGCGTCGGTCCTGGTCGTTGTACTGGAAGGTCTCGAAAGTCTTGATGACGGGCAGCGGCGGAATCGGCGCCCCCTTCTTGTGCTTTTCCTGGTCGACCCAGTCGCGAAGGTCCGACATGCCGCGGGTACAACCGCCGAGCACGAGCGCGGCAGCGAGCACCAGCACGACACGCATAGCCTGGCCAGGCCTGATGGCAGCCAACTTGCTCATTTCTGCCCCCCTGTCTTGGCCGCCGCCTTGCCCGTCGCCGACTTGGCATTGGCTGCCTTGGCTTCGGCGCTCTCGTCATCTTCCAGGTAGCGATAGGTCTTGACCGTGCCTTGCAGCACGAGCTGCCCACCGCCACCCTTGGCGTCTTTGTTCTTTGGCGTCAGCGACACATCGTGCAGGGTCAGGATGACCACGCGCGGCAGTGACGCCACACCGCTGATGAACGTGCCGAACTGGTGGTAGGTACCCACCATGCGCAGCTGGATCGGCTTCTCGGCGTAGAAGTCCTTCGGCGCCTCCGGCCCCGGCTGGAACAGCTCGGTTTCCAGGCCAGCCGACAGCGCGGTCTGCGAGATGTCCACCAGCAGCTCGGGCATTTCGGTCTTGCTGGGCAGCTGGCGCAAGAGCTGGCGCAACATGTCCTGCATCTCGTCGAGCTGCTGCTGCAGCGCTTCGAGATTCACCGACTTGGCCTGCTTCTGCGAGAACTCCTGCTTGAGCTGCTCTTCCTTGCTGGCGGCCTGTTGCAGAGAGTCCTGCTGGTCACTCACGAAGAAATACCAGCCGGCCAGCATCACGACGGCGAACAGCAGCACCGTGAAGAAGATCTTGATCGACTTGGGCCAGCCACCGATGTTGTTGCGATCGAGGTTCTGCAGGTCGTTGAGGAACTTCATGGCTTGGCTCCTCCGTTACCTGCCGCACTGGTGGGCTTGGCTCCCGTGGTGGCAGCGGCCGTAGTGGCGGCCTTGGCGGGCTGCGCAGCCGGAGCGGGCGCCGGTGTCGACGGGCTTGGGGCCGAACTGGACGGCGCAGGAGCCGCGGATGGAACGACCGGCGTACGCGAGTCGTCGCCACCCTCGGCGTTTTCGTCCTGCTTGGGTCGGCTCAGTGCCACATCCAGGCCAAACACGTACGGCATGCGGCTATCGCCATGCGTGTTCTCGGTTTTGCGCAGATCCGCATGACCCATCCACGGCGAGGATTCGATGTTGCGCATGTATTCGGCCACGCTGGCATTGGACTGCGCCAGGCCGTCCAGCGTCATCGAATCACCCGTCTGCTTGAGGCCACCAAGGCGCGCGCTGGCCGGAATGGTCTTCACCAGCTCATCGAACAGGTGAACCATCTGCGAGCGGTTGGCCTGGAGCTGCTCGATGATCTGCTTGCGGGCCAGCAGGCGTTCGCGGACCTTTTCCAGGTCCTTGATCTTGGCGATGCGTTCGTCGAGCTGCTTGATCTCACCTTGCAGATACGTGTTGCGCTCGTTCTGGTTGTCGATGCGCTGGTCCATCCAGAACACCCACAGCAACAGGACCAGCACCGCAGCCACGAAGGCTGCGCCCAGCTGCATGAAGAACTCGCGCTCGCGCTGCTTGCGGCGCTCGGCGCGCCACGGAAGTAGGTTGATATGTGCCATCAGTCGAAGCTCCTGAGCGCGAGGCCGACGGCGATCATCAGCGCAGGTGCATCCTGTGCCAGCGATTGCGCCTGCACGCGCGGCGACAGCGACATGCGTGCCAGCGGATTGGCCACCACGCACGGTACGCCCAGCTGCTCCTCGAGCATCGGACCGATGCCCTCGATGGAGGCGCATCCGCCGGCCAGCACGACCTGGTCCACCTTGCTGTATTCGCTGCCCGCGAAGAAGAACTGCAGCAGGCGGCTGATCTGCTGGATCAGCGACTCCTTGAACGGCTCCAGCGCCTCGCTCTCATACGATTCGGGCAGGCCGCCCTTGCGCTTTGCGCGACCGGCTTCCTCGTAGGAAAGACCGTAGCGGCGCATGATTTCATCGGTGAGCTGCTTGCCGCCGAACACCTGCTCGCGCGAGTAGATCGTGCGCTGGTTGCGCAGCACCGACAGGGTCGTCATGGTGGCGCCGATGTCGACCACGGCGACCAGTGCGTCGCGACCCACGTTCAACTGGTCGGCGACCATCGCGAAGGCGTTTTCCATGGCGAAGGCTTCGACGTCGATGACCCGTGCGGAGAGTCCGCCGAGATCGAGTGCGGCCACGCGCATGTCGACGTTCTCGGTGCGAGACGCGGCGAGCAGCACATTGTTCATTTCAGGGTTGTCGCGCACCGGACCCAGCACCTCGTAATCGAGGCTCACTTCCTCGATCGGATACGGGATGTACTGGTTGGCTTCGACCTGGATCTGCCCTTCGAGGTCGTCGTCGGACAGTTCACTGGGCATCGGGATGATGCGCGTGATCACGGCCGAGCCCGCCACCGCCGCCGATGCATGCTTGAGCTTGGAGCCCGAGCGCGCCAGCGCGCGCCGGATAGCCTCGCCCACCGCCTCGACTTCGACGATGTTCTTCTCGACCACTGCGTTGGGGGGCAGTGGCTCGACCGCGTAATGTTCCACGCGATAGCGACCGCCGGCCTGGCTGAGCTGCAGCAGCTTGACGGCCGTCGAACTGATGTCGACGCCAACAAGCGGCGGCTTCTTGGGTGTAAAGAGCCCCACGTTTTCCCCCTTGCCCCTGGACGCCCACGCCTGTATCGGCGGGATGCGCGACGGCATTTAATCCAAAAATTAATGTATTGGCAATGGCCTACGAGCTTTTTCTCGACCCATTCGCGTGACGTCATCCACACTTGGGCTATTCAGCCGGATGGCCTGTTTCTTGCTGTGACGCACTCGGTTCATGCCGCAGATACTGCTACATCTATACTCTGAGTTGTTTTGACTCACGTCTCGCTAACACCCAAACCATGCAAATTCTCAAGCGGTTGCTGCGCTGGTTCCTGATCCTGGCTTTCACGGGTTTGCTGCTGGGCGTTGCGGCGGTCGGCGTGGCCTATTGGCTGATTTCCCCCCGTCTCCCCTCGGTCGCCGTTCTCAAGGATTACCACATGCAGGTGCCGTTGCGGGTGCTTTCCGCAGACGGCAAGCTGATCGCGAGCTTTGGTGAGACACGGCGCATCCCTATCGGCATCGGCGAGGTGCCCGAGCGCCTCAAGCACGCTGTGCTTGCCGCCGAGGACGCGAGCTTCTACCAGCACCCGGGCGTGGACTGGCATGGCATCGCCCGCGCCGGCTGGCACGTGGTCACCTCGGGCGGTGACAAGGGCCCGGGCGGCTCCACCATCACCCAGCAGGTGGCCCGAAACTTCTTCCTGAGCCCCGAAAAGCTCTATTCCCGCAAGCTGACCGAGATCTTCATTGCCCTGCGGATGGAGAGCGAGCTGACCAAGGACCAGATCCTGGAGCTCTATCTCAACAAGATGTTCCTGGGCCACCGCTCCTACGGCGTGGCGGCCGCGGCTTCCTACTATTACGGCAAGACGCTTGATCAACTGAGCGTGGCCGAATGCGCCACCCTGGCCTCCACTTTCCAGCTGCCCTCGGTGGTGAACCCCCTCAACAACCCCAGGCGGATGATCGCCCGCCGCAACTGGGTGCTGGGGCAGATGCTGGAAAACCACTACATCAGCAAGGGCGAGTACGACCAGGCCGTCGCCGAAGCGAACAACGCCTCGCCGCATGAGCCGTCGATCGAGGTGGACGCCCCCTACCTGGCCGAAATGGTGCGCCTGCAGGTGCTTGAGCGCCTGGGCAACGATGCCCTCACTGAGGGCTATGTGGTGAAGACCACAGTGCAGAGCGGCCGACAGCAGGCAGCGGTCGATGCCGTGCGCTCGGGCCTGGTCGAGTATGACCACCGCCACGGCTGGCGCGGGCCCGAAGCCCACCAGGAGCTGGGAAGTGACGCCAGCAACGACGATCTCGACCGCGCCCTGGCCGGCTACACAGACATCGCCGGCATGCAGCCGGGCATCGTCACCGGCGTTGCCGGCGGCGAGGCAAGCCTCTACCTGGCCAGCCGCGAGCAGGTGAAGCTGGGCATGGAGCAGATGGCCTGGGCACGGCCCAAGAGCGTGGCCGCCCTGCTCAAGCGTGGCGACATCGTGCGCGTCTCGCGCGATGAAAAGGGCAACTGGCAACTCACTCAGATCCCGGCCGCCCAGAGCGCGCTGGTCTCGATCAGCCCGGAGGATGGCTCGCTCCAGGCCCTGGTCGGCGGCTTCAACTTCCTGCGCAGCAAGTTCAACCGCGCGGTGATGGCTGCCCGCCAGCCCGGTTCGAGCTTCAAGCCCTTCATCTACTCGGCAGCCTTCGAGCGCGGGTTTACGCCCGCCTCGATCGTCAACGACGCTCCGCTCGCCCTGCCCGATCCGTCGCGGCCCGGCGGCTTGTGGACGCCCTCCAACGACGACGACAAGTTCGATGGCCCGATCCGCCTGCGCGAGGCACTCGTGCAGTCGAAGAACCTGGTTTCCGTGCGACTGCTGGGCGCGATTGGCGTGCGCTATGCGCGCGATTACGTCACCCGTTTCGGCTTCAGCCTGGACTCCCTGCCCAGCAACCTGTCGATGGCGCTGGGTACCGCCTCGGTGTCGCCCATGGGCATGGCCCGTGGCTATGCCGTGTTCGCCAATGGCGGCTACCTGGTGACACCGTTCTTCATCAGCGAGATCGATGATCGCGACGGCAAGCCCATCTATCTTGCCAACCCCGTCCGCGCCTGCCGCACATGCGCCGAACGGCTGCTCGACACCCGTCCACCGGGCCCGCCGCCAGCCGGCACCGTAGCCGCACCTGCCAATGCGGTTGCGACCGCGGGCAGCATGGGCGCGCCCGCCGCGCCGGTCAGTGTCGCCGGCGTGGGCGATGCCGTCCTCCCGGCCGACGCGCATGGCGAGGGCGCCCATCCGCCCGTGCTGGCGCCGCAAGTCATCGATCCCCGCAATGATTACCTGATCACCTCGATGATGCTGGACGTGGTCAAGCGCGGCACCGGCGCGGCAGCCATGGCCCTGGGCCGCGACGATCTGGCAGGCAAGACCGGTTCCACCAATGAGCACCGCGATGCCTGGTTCTCCGGCTTCAACGGCAGCCTCGTGACCACCGTCTGGGTCGGCTTCGACGACTTCAGCCCGCTGGGCAAGGGCGAGTTTGGCGCCAAGGCCGCGCTTCCCATATGGATGTCGTACATGGGGGCTGCACTAAAAGATCTCCCGTCGGCTACGCTACCGATGCCGCCGGGCATCTCAACCGTGCAGCTCGACGGCCGGTCCGAAATCATGAAGGTCGAAGATGTAGACCGGATGCGCGAACAGGCCAACCAGCAGCAGGAGGACCAGGACCAGCAACACGCCTACGACATCTTCTGACAGCGGGATCGCTTCGATCCCGACGCCCGCGCCCGCAACGGCGGACGCCCGCAACAGGGAGGAACAGGCATGGCACGTGGCCAGCACCATCGCATTCACGCGCAGGATCGCCTTCAGCGCAATCGCCTTCGCGTCGCCCAGGAAGCGGCACGACTGATGAGCGAACACGGCATCCGCGACTTCCACCACGCCAAGATCAAGGCCGCCGAGCGGCTTGGCATCCTCGATGCGCAGGCATTGCCGCGCAATAATGAGATCGAAGATGCACTGCGCGAGCACCAGCGCATCTTCCACGCCGACTCCCAACCCCAACTTTTGCAGGAACGTCGCGAAGCCGCGGCCGAAGCCATGCGTTTTCTCGAGCATTTCGAGCCACGCCTGGTCGGCGCCGTCCTCGACGGTACCGCCGATGCGCATTCGGCGGTGTGCCTGCATGTCTTCAGCGACACGCCCGAGTCAGTCGTGCTCTTCCTGCAGGAACGCGGCGTTCCCCTCACCCAGCAGACGCGCAAGTTGCGCATCAAGCGCGACGAGCAGAACGAATACCCCGTGCTGCTTTTCGCCGCCGACGGGCTTCCCTTCGACATCACCGTGCTGCCGCACGATTCGCTGCGCCAGCCGCCGCTAGACCGCATCGACGAAAAACCGATGCGCCGTGCATCGCTCGCCGCCGTGGAGGAGTTGCTGGCGACGGCGGAGAACGATGACGAGTTCGAACGAATGCTGTCGTCCGCGTTGCGCTAAGGACATCCACTGCCGAAGCCGTGACCGGAGATGCCGAAAGATTCGACGAGCGGTCATAAAAAAGCCCCGGCCATGTGAACTGCATCCCAGAAGTTGGACACCCGTCCAATCTCTGGGGTGTTTTTCATGGCGAAGTATGACGAGCGATTTAAGCTCAAGGTGGCCCGGGAGGGTGCGCGAGGCACCGCTGGATTGAGGGAGGTGGCTCGCCAATATGGGCTGGATTATTCGATGGTGCGCCGTTGGGTAGACAACTACCGAGAACACGGCGCGGTGGGCCTGGCAAAGAAGCACAGCCGCTACGACGCCTTGTTTAAACAGCGCGTGCTTCAGCGGATACGTGACGAAGGTTTGTCTCGTCGACAAGCGATGACGCTCTTTGGCATCCGCAGCCCGGGAGTCATCGCCGTGTGGCAACGCCAGTATGATCGGGACGGTCCGGACGCGCTGACGCCTGCCTGCGAACGAAGACCATCGATGCCCTCGAAAAAACCCACGATCCCCAAGCCCGACGAGGAGCTCACACGCGAGGAGCTGCTCAAGGAGCTAGCCTATCTGCGTGCGGAGACCGCCTACCTAAAAAAACTCGATGCCTTAATCCAGGAAGAGCAAGCGGCGACGCGCGCCAACAAGCGCAAGCCATTCAAGGATTAAGGCATTCCCATCCGTTGACCCTATTGCTCAGGGCCGCGGAGCTCTCCCGCAGCACGTTCTATTACCAGGTCCAGGCCATGGCCGCGGGCGACAAGCAGGCGGATCTGAAAGCCAGGATCCGCGCCGTCTACGATTGCCATAAAGGGCGGTACGGGTATCGACGAATCACGGCCGCCCTGAGCCAGACGGGCGACGTCATCAATCACAAGGTCGTGCAGCGCCTGATGCGCAAGATGGATCTGAAGTCGCGGGTGCGGGTGAAGAAATATCGGTCCTACCGAGGCGAGCAGGGTGCGGTCGCGCCCAACGAGCTCAAACGGAACTTCCAGGCGGCACGACCCAATCAGAAATGGGTGACCGACGTAACCGAGTTCAAGGTCGACGGGCAAAAGCTGTACTTGTCACCGGTCATGGACCTCTACAACGGCGAGATTGTCGCCTATGAGACCAGCGCCCGCCCCGTGTTCGACATGGTTCGCTCCATGCTCGGCAAGGCCTTCGCCCGCCTGGGTCCGTCGGACGCACCGCTGTTGCACTCCGATCAGGGCTGGCAGTACCAGCAACCTGCCTACCGGCGACTGCTGGCCGGCCGAAACCTGACCCAAAGCATGTCCCGTAAGGGCAACTGTCTGGACAACGCGGCGATGGAGAGCTTCTTCGGCACGCTTAAGGCCGAGTTCTTCCACCTTGATCGTTTCGACAGTATCGAGCAGCTCAAGCGCGGCATCGACCGCTACATCCGCTACTACAATCACCACCGCATCAAGCTCAAACTCAAAGGCCTGAGTCCGGTGCAATACCGGACCCAGGCCTTCGATCCCTAGCTTTCAACTGTCCAACTTTGTGGGGTCAGTTCAATGCCGGGGCTTCTCATTTCGCTGCCGCAAAGCTCAACGCTTGTCGGACGACACGTAGTTACGCACGTCGGCGCCGGTATAGATCTGGCGCGGACGGCCGATGCGCGCTCCCGGGGTTTCGTGCTGCTCGATCCAGTGGGCAATCCAGCCGGCGGTACGGGCGATGGCGAACATCACGGTGAACATCTCGGTCGGGATGCCCAGCGCCTTGTAGATGATGCCCGAGTAGAAGTCGACGTTCGGGTAGAGCTTGCGCTCGACGAAGTAATCGTCCTTCAGCGCCGCCTCTTCCAGCTTCATCGCCACGTCGAGCAGCGGGTCGTTGACACCCAGCTCGTTGAGCACCTTGTGGCACATCTCGCGGATGATCTTCGCGCGCGGATCGAAGTTCTTGTACACGCGATGGCCGAAGCCCATCAGGCGGAAGTTGTCGTTCTTGTCCTTCGCGCGCTTGACGGCGGTCTCGACCTTGTCGGCCGAACCGATCTCTTCGAGCATCTTCAGCACGGCTTCGTTGGCGCCGCCGTGTGCCGGACCCCACAGCGCGGTGATGCCCGCGGCGATGGAGGCATACGGGTTGGCACCGGTGGAACCGACCAGGCGAACCGTCGATGTCGAAGCGTTCTGCTCGTGGTCGGCGTGCAGGATGAACAGCAGGTCCAGCGCCTTGGCGGCCACCGGGCTCATCTCCAGAGGTTCGCTCGGCACTTCGAACATCATGTGCAGGAAGCGATCAACGTACTCAAGGTTGTTGCGCGGATAGCGGAACGGCCAGCCGATGGAATAGCGATAGCAAGCGGCGGCGATGGTCGGCATTTTCGCGATCAGGCGGATCGCGGCAAGCTTGCGGTCATCGGCGTTATCGACATCGATATCGTCGTGATAGAAGGCCGACAGCGAAGCCACCGAGGCGGCCAGCATGGCCATCGGGTGAGCGTCGTGGTGGAAGCCCTTGAAGAAGTCCTTCAGCGACTCATGCATCATCGTGTGATGCGTGATGTCGTGCTCGAACGCAGAGAACTGGTCCTTGGTGGGCAGTTCGCCGTTCAACAGCAGGTACGAGGTCTCGAGGAAGTTGGACTTCTCGGCCAGCTGCTCGATCGGGTAGCCGCGATACAGCAGGACGCCCTGGTCACCGTCGATGTAGGTGATGGCGCTCTTGGTGCTGGCCGTGCTGCCGTAACCCGGGTCGTAGGTGAAGTGGCCCGTGTCCTTGTACAGCGTGCCGATGTCGATGCATGCGGGACCAAGGGTGCCGCTGAGCAGGGGTAGTTCACTGCTGCGGTTGGTCGACTCATCCACCAACTTGACGATCTTGGATTCGGACACGGAAAACCTCCTTCACAAATGGCGTCGCCTGCGTGCCGCAGGGAGCGGCAGCCGGCGATTGAATTTGATGCCGCGCGGGGAAGTCGCGACACCTCGCCACCCATTATCGCATATCGACCCGGCAACATGCCCTAGCGGATGGTCGGATGGCGGACGCAAAAAAACACGGGGCGAGCCAGTGCTCGCCCCGTGTCAACATGCTTGGCTCACGCTCCGCAAGGGACGCGTGACCGCAGGCTGTTCGCGCGATTACTTCTGCGCGTAGCGCTTGCGGAACTTGTCGACGCGACCGCCGGTGTCCAGCGTCTTCTGCTTGCCGGTGTAGAACGGATGGGAATGGCTGGAGATATCCACCTTGATCAGCGGGTACTCGTTGCCGTCTTCCCACTTGACGGTTTCCTTGGTGGAGATCGTCGAGCGCGTAAGGAACGCGAAGTCGGACGACAGATCCTGGAACACCACCTGGCGATAATTGGGATGGGTATCGGGCTTCATGACTGGCTCAAAGCGGTGGGTGAAAAGAGCGGCATTTTAACTACAGAACGCAGCCATTGGCAAGCAGGTCAGCCACTTGGACCCTGAAACCCCTGAAATGAGCGCCTCAGGCACCCAGCGCCCGGCGCACCATCGCGCCGAAGCGCGCCTGATCCACCTCCATCACGATGCGCGCATTGGCCCGCTGGCCGAGGCGGCCGCTCCAATCGACCACCGTGGCGCCCCGGGTCAGCCGCCCATCGAGTTCCACGGCGACATGACGCTCTTCCATGCGCGTCACGATGGAGGCATCGATCGCCACCGCCATCGCCAACGCATCGGCGGCGATGACACCGCGTCGCCCGCGCTTGAGGTTGAACGCACGCGCCGTCCCGAACACCTGCTCGAAGAACGTCGCGCGCTGGTCGCCGGCGGTTAGCCAGACATTGAATTCCGCGTCGTCGAAGGCATGGCGCAACACCACTTCCCAGTCGACCAGGTCGAACATCGGAAACGCCTCGAACACGACATGCGCCGCTTCCGGATCGAACCCGATGTTGAACTCCGCGGGAATCTTGCCGGTGTTGCCCAGGCCGGTCACCGCACCGCCCATGATGACCAGCCGCTTCACGCGCTGTGGCAACGAAGGATCCAGCCGCACGGCGAGCGCCAGGTTCGTCAGTGGCCCCAATGCCACCAGCGTGAGATCCGGCTGCTCGCGCGTAAGCCGCAGGATGGCCTGCACGGCGTGCTCGTCGGCAGCCTGCGCGCTGGGCTCGGCAAAGCCGACATCGCCCAGTCCATCGGCGCCATGCACGTGCACGGCGTCTTCCTCGGGCATGCGTACCAGTGGCGTCGGGCAGCCGGGAAACACCGGCGTCGGCTGGCCGACCAGATCCACCAATGTGCGCGCGTTGCGCACGGTATGCCCCAGGCCCACGTTGCCAGCGGCGATCGTCAGACCATGCACGTCGGCGTGCGCGTGCGCCATCAGGACGGCGAGTGCGTCATCCACGCCGGGGTCGGTATCGATCAGCAACTGGGGCTTGGTCATGGGGCGTCTTTGGCCTTGGGGGCTGGTTAGCTTAGGCGGTTGGGCAGCCGGCGCAAGAGCCGCCGCATGTACACATGCCTCAGGCATGCGCGTAGCGCGCGGCGCCACCAATCCAGCGGGCAATGAGGCGTTCGGCCTGCTGCGGCTGCTGGCCAAGCAGATGCTCGCCCACTTCCTGCACGGCCGGCAGCAGGTGGGCGTCACGTGAGAGGTCGGCGATGCGGAAGCTGAGTTGTCCGGTCTGGCGCGTGCCCAGCACTTCGCCCGGCCCGCGCAATTCCAGATCCTTTTCGGCAATGCGGAAACCGTCGTTGGTTTCGCGCATGACCTGAAGTCGTTCGCGCGCCAGCTGACCAAGCGGCGGCTGATAGAGCAGCACGCAATTGGAGGCGATCGCGCCGCGGCCGACACGGCCGCGCAACTGATGCAATTGCGCCAGCCCGAGGCGCTCGCTGTTCTCGATGATCATGAGGCTGGCGTTGGGCACATCGACGCCCACTTCGATCACGGTGGTCGCGACCAGCACCGACAAACCACCCGCCTTGAACTCATCCATCACCGCCTGCTTTTCCCTGGGCTTCATGCGGCCGTGGATGAGGCCGATGCGGCAATCGGACAATACGGCGGACAACTCCGCATGCGCCACTTCGGCAGCCTGCGCACGCAGTTGTTCCGATTCTTCGATCAGGGTGCACACCCAGTAAGCCTGGCGACCTTCGAGGCAGGCGGCGTGGATGCGCTCGATCACGTCGACTCGTCGCGCGTTGGAGATGGCGATGGTCTGCACGGGCGTGCGGCCAGGCGGCAGTTCATCGATGGCCGAGACGTCGAGGTCGGCGTACGCGCTCATCGCCAGCGTGCGCGGAATCGGCGTGGCGGTGAGCACGAGCTGGTGCGGCACCAATCCACTGTCGCGGTCGGCGCCCTTGTCTCGCAGGGCAAGCCGTTGCTGCACGCCAAAGCGATGCTGCTCATCGACGATCACCAGCCCCAGCCGCGCAAACGCCACGCCCTCCTGCATCAATGCATGCGTACCGATCACCACCTGCGCGCCGGACGCCACGTGTTGCAGCGCCTGTTGCCGCGCCCTGCCCGCTACCTTGCCCGCAAGCCACGCCACTTCGATACCGAGCGGCGTCAGCCAATGGCGGAAGTGATGCAGGTGTTGCTCAGCAAGAAGCTCGGTGGGCGCCATCAGCGCCACCTGGCAACCCGACTCCACCGCAGCCAACGCCGCCAGCGCCGCCACGATCGTCTTGCCGCTGCCCACGTCGCCCTGCACGAGCCGCAACATGGGACGGGGCTGCGCGATGTCACGGGCGATATCGGCGCTGACGCGCTGCTGCGCACCGGTGAGACCGAACGGCAGGCTTTCCAGCAAGCGGGCCCGCAACACGCCAGTGCCTTCCAGGCTGGGCGCATGCCGGCGACGCACGGCGGCACGCAGGCGCTTGAGGCTCAGGTGCTGGGAGAGCAGCTCTTCGAACGCCAACCGCTGCTGCGCAGGATGACGCCCTGCGGTGAGCTGGCCGAGATTGGCGTCCGGTGGCGGGCGATGCACGTAGAGCAACGCTTCGCGCAGGGATGTGAGTCCATGCGCCTCGCACAAGGCAGGAGGAATCAGTTCGAGCTGCGCGTCGGGAGGCAGCAGCGCCAACGCTTTGGCGATCACGCCGGCAAGACGTTTCTGGCCGAGTCCTTCGGTCGTCGGGTACACCGGCGTGAGCAGTTCATCGACCGACGCCTGCTCGTCATCGGCAAGCCGCTGGTATTGCGGATGAACCATCTCCAGGCCTTGCGCGCCCTGGCGCACCTCGCCGTAGCACAGCAGGCGCGTGCCAGGCTGCAACTGGTCGGACTGGCTGCGACGGAAATGGAAGAAGCGCAGCACCAGCGTCTGGCGCGAGTCATCACCGATCGCCACCTTCAGCTGCGGCCGGTAGCGGAAGCCGCGCTCCATCGCCTCCACCACACCCTCCACCTGCGCGCGCTCGCCGGGACGCAGCTCAGCGATGGGCGTGACGCGTGTCTTGTCCTCGTAGCGCAGCGGCAGGTGGAACCACAGGTCCTGCACGCGCTCCAGGCCCAGCTTGCCCAGCACCTGCGCGAGCGCGGGGCCGACGCCGGGCAGCGTGGCCACCGGCGTCGCGCCGGGATCAGCGGGATTGGGATCGGAAGAGCGCGCGCTACGGGACGACATCGGCAAAGCCTAACCGAGCCGACGCTACATGCGCAGCCGGCGACGCTGCGCCGGCTGTCGGTGCGGGCAAACCGGAAGGATCAGTCGAGCACCATGATGGCATCGACTTCCACGTCGGCGAGCTTGGGCAACGCCGACACTTCGATGGTGGAACGCGCCGGGTACGGTGCCTGGAAATACTCGCCCATCACTTCATTGACCGACGCGAAATGACCAAGGTTGGTGACGTAGATGCCCACGCGCACGATCTTGTCCATCGAGCCGCCGGCCGCTTCCACCACGGCCTTGAGGTTGTCGAACACGCGGCGCGTCTGCAACGTGATGTCGCCTTCCACCAATTGCCCGGTCCTCGGATCGAGCGGAATCTGCCCGGAGAAGTACACGGTGTTGCCGGCGCGCACGGCCTGCGAGTAAGGGCCGATCGCGGCGGGAGCCTTGTCGGTGGCGATGATCTGACGGGACATGTGGTGGCCTCGTGGTTGCACAGGCGCACAGTCTAGAGCGAGAAGTGGGTGAGAAAAACCAGGAGTGAGTGGAGAGGAACGAGTAGTGAGAGAAGAGCCAGCACGCTTTCTCTCGTTTCTCACTCCTCTTCACTCACTCCTCGCCCTAAAGCGGATAACGGTACGCGCCGCTGACCACGCCGGTGCGCCGCACGCGACGAATCACTTCGGCCAGATGCTTGCGGTTCTTCACTTCGAGCGCAAAGAGCAGCGTGGCCGCCGCGGCATCGCGCTCGACGTATTCCACGTTCTCGATATTGGAGTTCGCCGCGGCAATGGCGGCCGCCACCGTGGCCAGCACGCCGGGACGGTTGATGACCTCGATGCGCAGCTCGGCGCGGTAGTCGCCCTGCACGTCGCGATCCCATTCGATGGCCACGCAGCGCTCGGGCGACTTGCGCAGCTCCACCACATTGGGGCATTCCACGCGGTGCACCACGATGCCCTTGCCCGAGGACAGGTAACCGATGATCTCGTCGCCCGGCAGCGGGTGACAGCAGTTGCCGAAGCTGAGCACGCCGCGCTCCGCACCGGTGATGCGGATCTTTTCCATCGCGTGCGGCGTCTGCTGCACCTCGGTGGATTTCTTGCCGCGCGCCGCCACCAGCGCACTGGCGACCAGGTGCGGCATGCGGTTGCCCAGGGCTATGTCGGAAAGCAGTTCTTCCAGCCGCTTGAGCTTGGAGGTTTCCAGGAAGCGGTCGAGCACCGCCGGCGGAATCGCGTCCAGGCTCGTGCCCAGCGCATCGAGTGCGCGGTCGAGCATGCGGTGGCCGAAGTCCACCGCGTCCTCGTGCTGCAGGTGCTTGAGGTACTGGCGGATCGCCGTGCGCGCCTTGCCCGTCACCACCGACTCCAGCCAGGCCGGGTTCGGCACCGCCGACGGCGCGGTGATGATCTCCACCAGCTGACCCGATTCCAGGCGCGTGCGCAGCGGCACCAGTTTCTTGTCCACGCGCGCGGCCACCGCGTGGTCGCCCACATCGGTATGCACGGCGTACGCGAAATCCAGCGCCGTCGCATTGCGGGGCAGCGCCAGGATGTCGCCGCGAGGCGTGAACAGATAGACCTCGTCCGGGAACAGGTCGATCTTGACGTTTTCGATGAACTCGGACGACGAAGCGGTGTGCGCCTGGCTGTCAGCCAGCGAGGAAAGCCATTCGCGGGCCCTCGCCTGCGCGCTGTTGGCCGGGCCCGAATCGGTCTTGTAGGCCCAGTGCGCCGCCACGCCGCGTTCGGCCACCGAGTCCATCTCCGCCGTGCGGATCTGCACCTCGATCGGTGCGCCGAAAGGCCCCAGCAGCACGGTGTGCAGCGACTGGTAGCCGTTGGCCTTGGGAATGGCGATGAAATCCTTGAAGCGGCGATCCACCGGTTTGTAGAGGCTGTGCACGGCGCCCAGCGCCATGTAGCAGCTCATCGCCGAATCGACCACCACGCGAAAACCGTAGACGTCCATCAGCTGCGCGAACGTCTTGTGCTCGCTGCGCATCTTCGAATAGATGCTCCACGGCGACTTGATGCGACCCACCACGCGCACGGCGATGTGTTCGGCCGCCAACCGCTGCGACAGGGCCGTCTCGATCTTGCCCATGGCCTCGCGTCGGTTGCCCAGGGCAGCGCGAATGCGTTCGCTGATGACGCGATAACGATCGGGATACAGCGCGCGGAAGCCCAGGTCCTGCAGCTCCGCCTTGAACTTGTTCATGCCCAGCCGCTGCGCGATGGGCGCGTAGATCTCCAGCGTCTCGCGCGCAATGCGGCGGCGCGAGGGGGCATCCTTCGCACCCAGCGTGCGCATGTTGTGCAGGCGATCGGCGAGCTTGATCAGGATGACGCGCAGGTCGCGCGCCATCGCCAGCAGCATCTTGCGAAAGCTTTCCGCGTCCGCTTCCTGCCGGCTGGAAAAACGCATCTTGTCCAGCTTGGTGACGCCGTCGACCAGTTCGGCCACGGTTTCGCCGAATTCGCCCGACAGTTCCGCACGGCTGAGCTCGGTGTCTTCCAGGGTGTCATGCAGGATAGCCGCGATGATGGTCTCGGCATCCAGGCCCAGCTCGGCCAGGATGCCGGCCACCGCCACGGGGTGCGTGATGTAGGGCTCACCGCTCTTGCGGGCCTGGCCCTCATGGGCCACTGCGCCCACCTGGTAGGCGCGTACTACGCGTTCCACCTGCGCCTCGGGCAGGTACGACACGCGCTCCTTGAGGGCCAACACGTACGGGGGCAGCGTCGACGTATCCAGCGAAGAGGAATCCGTGACGGCCGGCATGGATGTACGGTCCCCGCTCAGGCGACCGCCTCCGTGCGTTTGGAGCGAATCAGGCGGGCGGCTCGGTCCAGACAGTGCCAAGCGCCGGACATGCCGGCGCTCAAGGGGCGCTGTCTACAGCCGCCGCCGTCCATCAGTCGTCCCCGCCCTTGGAGAGGTCGTCGTCCACCTCGGCGGCGGCCCATTCCAGGGCTTCGCGCTCGGCGCGCTCACGCTCGCTCTTGTCGATCTCGTCGATGGTGGCCTGGTCGATGCGGCGGTCGGCGATCTCGCGAAGCGCCAGCACGGTCGGCTTGTCGTGGTCGGGATTGACTGCCGGCTCGGCACCCTTGGAGAGCTGGCGGGCGCGCTTGGTCGCCATCAGCACCAGTTCAAAGCGGTTGTCGACTACCTGCAGGCAGTCTTCGACGGTAATGCGGGCCATCTGAAATCCTTAGGGAATAAAGCGACTTAGTCGAATAGCAGTGTAGCCAGAGGCCGCTTTGCTGGCAATGCAGCAAACCGTATGATGCGCGGTTCAGCCAGCCTGCAGCCCGTCGCCGGGACACTTGCAGGGGTCTGTACACAATAAAAAACCAAGCAGTACAATATTGTACTTTCCCCGGGACTGTTGCCACCGATGCCGTCCGCCCTCCTCCCACTGCTCAAGCGCTGCCTGCCGCTGGTTGCCATGGCCCTGCTGGCGAGCTGCTCGATCGCCAAGCCGCGCACGGACGACCCCCACGAGAAATTCAACCGCAGCATGTATGCGTTCAACGACTCGATGGACAAGGCGTTCATCCGGCCGGTCGCCGTCGGCTACCGCAAGGTGACCAATCCGCCGGTCCGACGCGCGGTCAGCGATTTCTTTACCAACATCCGCATGCCGATCACGGTGGCGAACGACCTGCTGCAGGCCCGTCCCAAGCAGGCCGTGCAGAGCACCAGCCGTTTCCTGGTCAACCTGACGCTAGGCGTGGGCGGCTTCTTCGATCCTGCCAGCCAGCTAGGCATTCCGCTGCAGGACACCGACTTCGGCATCACCCTGGCGCGCTGGGGCGTGCCGGAGGGCGACTACCTGGTGCTGCCGTTCGTTGGCCCGACGACGGCCCGCGACGTCTGGCGCCTACCGGTGGACAGCTACTTCTTCGACCCGCTGAGCTATTACTCGCGCAACCACGATTTCGAATACGGCCAGGAATACCTGCCGGAGCTGTTCTACCTGGTCACGCTGCGGTCGCGCGGCATCGACGCGGAGAGCTTCCTGCAGTCGGCGTACGACCCCTACGTGTTCATGCGCGACGCCTACCGCCAGCAGCGCCTGTACGAGCTCTACGACGGCAACCCGCCGGCCGAGATCATCGAACAGATGCAGGGCCTGAAGGACAACAACTTCGATCCTGACGAGCTGCTGGACGAGCAGCACAAGTGGGAGAACAAGCAGCAGTCCAACGACCAGCAGCCAAGCAAGAACTGAGGCTGCTGCCGGGACAAAAAAGGGGCCGCAAGGCCCCTTTTTCGTGGCGTGGACGGCCCAGTCGATCAGGCCATCAAGCCTTCCACCTCGCAAACGCTGGCCAGCAGGTGCATGCCCTCGGGTACGTTGCTCACGGCCAGCGGCCTGCCCCGCTCCGCCGCCTGCGCCAGCACGGCCAGCACGCAGGCCAGGCCCGCGCTATCGCTGCGCGTTACGCCGCCCAGATCGAGCACGCGGCGACCGCCACGGGCTGCCGCCACACCGATCATTTCCAGCGCCGACGCGGCATTGGCAAAGGTAAGCACGCCCGACACCCGCAAGGTATCCGGCGCGCTTTCGTCGATCCGCATGGAAGCGCTGGTAGCGGCAATCGTCACTTGGTGGAAGCCTTGGCGTCCTTTTCCATCGTCTCCAGCGCCTTCTCGCCCTGGGTTTCCAGGTTGGTGGTCAGCTGGTCGATGCCGGCCTTGCGGATTTCCGCATCCACCTGGTTGCGGTAGTTGGTGACGTAGGAAATGCCTTCGATGATCACGTCGTAGGCCTTCCAGCTGCCGTCACGCGCCTTGCGGAAGGCGTAATCCACGGCCACGGTCTTGCCATCGTCCAGCACCACCTGGGTGCGCACGATGGTGCGCTTGTCGTTGAGGTCGCCGGAGAACGGCAGCACCTTCACCCGGCCGCGGGTGTAGTTCAGCAGGCCTTCGGCGTAGCGGTGCGTGATGGAGTTGTAGAACGCCTTGGCAAAACGGGCGCGCTGTTCGGGCGTCGCTTCGCGGGCGTGCTGGCCGAGCACCAGGATCGACGCGTAGTCGATGTCGAAGTGCGGCAGGAACACATCGTCGATCACCGAGATCAGCTTTTCCTGATCGTTCTTCAGCTGCTGACGGTGACCTTCGATGGCATTGCCGAGCTGGTCGGCGATGACCTGCACCACCTGCGCGGGAGTCTGCTGTGCATCGGCGGAAGCCGGCGCGTTCTGCGCCAGGGCGGGGGTGGCGATGACGCCGCCAAACGCGATGGCGGTGGCAAGGGCCAGGCTACGCAACATGGGGGAACTCCTGATGATGATCCGGGGGGAATATCGGGCCACGAGGCGATGACTCAATGCTTGGCGTCGCCATCGGCCGGCTTCTTGTCGCTGGGCGAGCCATTGACCAGGAACTTGCCGATGAGATCCTCGATCTGCAGCGCCGACTGGGTCAGCACGAGCTCGTCGCCTTCCTTCAGCATGTCCGGCGAGCCGCCGGGCTGGATGGCAACGTACTGCGTGCCGATCAAACCGCTGGTGAACACTGCGGCGGCCGAATCGTCGGGAATCTGGTTGAACTTCTTGTCGATGGACAGGGTGACTTCGGCGTCCAGCTTGACCGGGTCGGCCCGCACCGACTGCACGCTTCCGATGGCCACGCCAGCCATCTTCACCGGTGCGCCGGCCGACAACGCGCCGATGTTGGTGAAACGCGCCTTGACCGTATAGCTGCCGGCCAGGTTGTCCGCCGCACCGCCGGCGCCGAAGAACTTGCCGAGCATCTCCTCCAACTGCTGGGCCGGGCGGGTCAGCGCCAGCGTGCCGCCTTCAGCCAGGGTCTTCTGGGAACTGCCGTACTGCAGGCCCACGTACTGATCGCCCAGCAGACCGCTGGTGAAGATGGTGGCGACCGTGTCGTCGGGGATCTTGTCGTAGCGCTGGTCAATGGCCAGCTTGACATCGGCTGTCTCCTTGCCCGGATCCAGCGTAATGGACTGCACCTGGCCCACGCGCACGCCCGCGACCTTCACCGGTGCGCGCACCTTCAGCTGGCCGATGTTGGCGAAGTGCGCGTCGACCGTATAGGTAGGCCCGCGGCTGGTGTTGACCACCGAGGTGGTCTGGGTGGCGAGATAGCCGAGCGCGGCAAAGCCGAGCACGATGAACAGGCCGGTGCCGACGGCATAGGAGGGTCTCTGGCTCACGGCACGATCCTCAAGGTATGAAAGATGGTTACGGTCATGGCGGCGCTCACATCAGGAAGGCGGTGAGCACGAAATCCAGCGCCAGGATGGCGATGGACGAAGCGACCACGGTACGGGTGGTGGCATAGGCCACGCCTTCGCTGGTCGGCGGCGTGGTGTAGCCCTGGAATACGGCAATCAGCGAGACGACGATGCCGAACACGAAGCTCTTCCACAGCACGCCGTTGATGACGTCCTTGCCCACCTCGACGGTGGCGGTCATGTTCGACCAGAAGGTGCCGTTGTCGATGCCCAGCCAGTTCACGCCCACCAGGTGCCCGCCGAAGATGCCCAGCGCGCAGAACACGCAGCTCAGCAGCGGCATGGCGATCACGCCAGCGAGAAAACGCGGCACGGCCACGTAGGCGATCGGATCGACCGCCATCATTTCCATCGCCGCGATCTGGTCGGTGGCGCGCATAAGCCCGATTTCGGCGGTGACCGAAGTACCCGCGCGGCCGGCGAAAAGAAGTGCCGTGACGACCGGGCCCAGCTCGCGGTAGATCGCAATGGCGACCACCGTACCGGTGGCCGAGGTGCCCCCAAAGATCGACAGCACGTCGTACAGCTGCAGGCCGAGCACCATGCCGACGAACAGGCCGCAGACCATGATGATGATCAGGCTCATCGCGCCGACGAACCACAGCTGGCGAATCGTCTCGCGATAGTGGCGCAGGCTGCGCGGTACCGCCGCCAGCATGCGCAGCAGGAACAGGCCGCAGTTGCCGATCTGCTCCAGCGAGCGCAATACGATGTTGTCGCGGGTCATCGACAGGCTCATGCGCCCCTCCGTGGAAAACCGAGCGAGGTCGCGTAGTCGCCCGCGGGATACTGGAACGGTACCGGCCCGTCCGCGTCGCCACCGAAGAACTGCCGCGTCCACGGCGAGCCGTCGCTGGCGATGGTCTTGGGATCGCCCTGCGCCACGACCTTGCCGTTGGCGATGAGATAGATGTGATCGGCCACCTGCTTGATCGCCTCAAGTTCGTGCGCGACCAGCACGCTGGTGATGCCCAGCGTTTCGTTGAGCGTGCGGATCAGCTTCAGCACCTGGTTCAACGCGATGGGATCCAAACCGACGAACGGTTCGTCGTAAAGGATCAGCATCGGGTCGAACACGATCGCGCGTGCCAGCGCCACGCGTCGCGCCATGCCGCCGGACAGTTCCGCCGGCATCAGCGCGGCGGCGCCGCGCAGGCCCACGGCCTGCAGCTTGGTCAGCACGATGTTGCGGATCAGCACTTCCGGCAATTGCGTGTGCTGGCGCAGCGGAAAGGCCACGTTCTCGAACACGTCGAAATCGGTGAGCAGCGCGGAGTTCTGGAACAGGTAGCCGATGCGCTCGCGCAGCTCGAACAGCTTCTCGCGCGACAGCTTCGACACGCTTTGGCCATCCACCCAGACCTCGCCCGCATCGCCTCGCATCTGGCCGGTGATGTGTTTGAGCAGCGTGGTCTTGCCGGTACCGCTGGGACCCATGATCGCGGTGACCTTGCCGCGCGGAATGTCCATGTCCAGCGCGTCGAACACCTTCTTGCCATTGAGCACCGTGGTCAGGCCACGGACGCGCACCAGGGCGCTGTCGTCGGGCTTGGCGCTAATGGGATCGGTCATGGGCAGGCTATGGCTGACGAGAAAGGCGCCACGTTAGCGGAATACCGGTATGAAGACCATGCGCCGCCCGTCCCGTTGCTCAGGAATCGCTAACGAAACAAGACCTTGCGGAAGCGAGGCGTTTTTTTGTGGGAGCGCACCCTGTGCGCGACGAGCGCGGAGACGAGCACGGAATGAAATAGCCGAGAGATTCGGCGCCAGCCTTAAGACCGCCAACCGAGACATGCCGCCGCGGTCGCGCACAAGGTGCGCCCCCACAAAGGCAACTTCTTAGGCCAGCAACTCGGCGATCAGCGACTCATGCCGCTGCCATTGCAACTGGCTGCGCTGACGCACGGCGCGCACGATGGCCTGCAGGTCATCCAGCGCGGCATCGAAATGGTCGTTGACGATGATGTAGTCGAATTCGTGCGCGTGCGCGATTTCCTCGCGCGAATTGTGCAGGCGGCGCGCGATCACCTCGGCGCTGTCCGACCCACGGCCACGCAGGCGACGCTCCAGCTCGATGCGCGAGGGCGGCAGGATGAACACGCCTACGCAGTCCGGCTTGGTCTTGCGAATCTGCCGGGCGCCCTGCCAGTCGATCTCCAGCAGCACGTCCCGCCCTTCTTCCAGCAGCGTGTTCACCGTGTTTCGCGAGGTGCCGTAGAGATTTCCATGCACCTCGGCATGTTCCAGGAAGATGCCTTCGGCGACCTCGCGCTCGAACTCGGCGCGCTCGACGAAGTAATAGTGCCGACCGTACTGCTCGCCCGGGCGCGGCGGCCGCGTGGTGTGCGAGATCGACAGGGAAATAGCCGGCTCGCGTTCGAGCAGCGCGTTGACCAGAGTCGACTTGCCCGCACCTGAAGGCGCGGCCACCACGAACAATGTGCCCTCGATGCCGACGGCGTTGGACGGGCCCGTATTCATTCGATGTTCTGCACCTGCTCGCGCATCTGCTCGATCAGCACCTTCAGCTCCACCGCCGCGTTGGTGCTGCGCACGTCCACGGCCTTGGAGCCGAGCGTATTGGCTTCGCGGTTGAATTCCTGCATCAGGAAGTCGAGGCGGCGGCCGATGGCCTCCTTGGTGCCCAGCACGCGGCGCGTTTCGATGATGTGCGCGGTGAGGCGGTCGAGTTCTTCATCCACGTCGCTACGGGTGATCTGCAGCACCAGCTCCTGTTCCAGGCGGCCCGGATCGGCGGGCTGCTTGATGTCGGTCAGGCGCGACTCGAGGCGCGTGCGCAGGCCTTCGCGGATCTGCGGCATGAAGCTGCGAACGTCGGCCACGATGCGCTCGATGGCATCGAGGCGCTCCTTCAGCAGCTCGGCCAGCTTGGCGCCCTCGCGTTCGCGAGTCGCGGTCAGCGCGTCGAGCGCACGGTCCAGCACGTCCAGCAGGGCCGCCTGCAGCACGTCGTGGTCCACGTCCGATTGCTGCAGCACACCCGGGAAGCGCAGCAGCTCGGTGAACTCGATGTTCATGCGCGGAAAGCGTGCCTCCAGGTCCATCGCCAGCTCGGACAGCCGCGCCAGCGCGGTCGCATTGACCTGCAGCGATTCGGCGCGTGCTTCGCCACGCAGGCGGACGGTGATGTCCACCTTGCCACGCGACAGGCGCGCGGCGATACGCTCGCGCAAGGCCGGTTCGAACGCGCGCAGGTCGTCGGGCAGGCGGGGGCTGAGCTCCAGGTAGCGATGATTGACCGTGCGCAGCTCGCAGCTGAGCGTGCCGGCGGCGCCGGTCGCCTCGGCGGAGGCATAAGCCGTCATGCTGCGGATCATCAGGGGCCTGCCGTGTCTGGGAAGGGCGCAATGGTAAACTCTCCCGCCCTGGCTTGCCCAATCCCAAGGCCTGCACCCCATGAGTTCTCCCAGCCGCCCCAGTGGCCGCGCCAGCGACCAGCTGCGCACCGTGACCATCGAGCGCCATTACACCCGCCACGCCGAAGGCTCGGTGCTGGTCAGCTTTGGCGACACCAAGGTGCTGTGCACAGCCAGCATCGAAGACCGCGTGCCACCGTGGCTGCGCGGCAAGGGTGAGGGCTGGATCACCGCCGAATACGGCATGTTGCCGCGCGCCACCAACACCCGCATGCAGCGCGAAGCCGCGCGCGGCGGCCAGGGCGGCCGCACCATGGAGATCCAGCGCCTGATCGGCCGCAGCCTGCGCGCCTGCGTGGATCGCCAGGCTCTGGGCGAGCGCGTGATCACGCTCGATTGCGACGTGATCCAGGCCGACGGCGGTACCCGCACGGCGGCCATCACCGGCGCCTACGTGGCGCTGGTCGACGCGGTGACTTTGCTGATGAAGCGCGAAAACCTTCGCCGCAATCCGGTCATCGGCGCCGTGGCTGCCGTCTCCGTAGGTATTTACCAAGGCGTGCCGGTACTCGATCTCGACTACGCCGAGGATTCCAACTGCGACACCGACATGAATGTGGTGATGAACGACGGCGGTGGCTTCATCGAGGTGCAGGGCACTGCCGAAGGCCATGCCTTCCGCCGCGATGAAATGGACGCCATGCTGGCTTTGGCCGAGAAAGGCATCGCCGAACTGGTGGCGGCGCAGCGCAGCGCGCTGGGCCAGGCCTGAGCGGGAACGCGCGATGACACGCATCGTTCTCGCCAGCAGCAATCCCGGCAAGCTGGCCGAATTCAATGACCTGCTCGCCGACAGCGGGCTCAGCGTGGTGCCGCAGTCGGCGTACGATGTCAGTGATGCCGAGGAAACGGGTCTCACCTTCGTGGAGAACGCGTTGCTCAAGGCGCGGCATGCCGCGCGCATCAGTGGCCTGCCCGCGCTGGCCGACGACTCCGGCCT
Source organism: Dyella sp. (assembly GCF_035685885.1). GTDB lineage: Bacteria > Pseudomonadota > Gammaproteobacteria > Xanthomonadales > Rhodanobacteraceae > Dyella. Next base: position 46,336 of record NZ_DASRZX010000074.1, read on the forward strand.
GTGCGTGGAGCATCTGCGTGGCGCACCGGGCCTTTATTCGGCCCGTTTCAGCGGCAAACATGGCGACAATGCGGCGAACAACGCCAAATTGCTGCAGGAAATGAGCGCCGTGCCCGCCGAACAGCGTGGTGCGTTCTTCATCTCCGTGCTGGTGCTGGTGCAACACGCGGACGATCCGGCCCCGTTGATCGCCGAAGGCCGCTGGCATGGTCGTGTATTGACCGAGGAACGCGGCACGCACGGTTTCGGCTACGACCCGCTGTTCCTGCCCGACGGCGAAACGGTGAGCGCCGCCGAACTGCCGCCCGGACTGAAGAACCGCATCAGTCATCGTGGCCGCGCACTGGCCGAGCTGCGCCAGCGGCTGGCCGCGCCACACGTTTGAGACCATGTCGCTGATCGCACCACCGCTGTCGCTGTACGTCCACATGCCGTGGTGCGTGAAGAAGTGCCCTTATTGCGACTTCAATTCGCATGGCATGAAGGGCGAGCCTCCGTATGCCGAGTACGTCGATGCGCTGTTTGCCGACCTCGATGCCGATCTTCGCGACTTCGGCGATGCCGCGCATGGCCGGCCGGTGCACAGCATCTTCTTTGGCGGCGGCACGCCCAGCCTGTTTGCGCCGGAACTGATCGACCGCTTTCTCGACGGCGTGCGCGAGCGCCTGCCCTTGGGCGATGGTACCGAGATCACCCTGGAGACCAATCCGGGCACGGTGGAGCATGGCCGTTTCGACGGCTATCTCGCCGCCGGCGTGAATCGCCTTTCGTTCGGCATCCAGAGCTTCGATGACGACAAACTGCGCCGCCTCGGCCGCATCCACTCCGCGGCCGAAGCCGAAGCCGCTGTGAAATCGGCACAGGATGCCGGCTACGCCAACATCAATCTCGACCTGATGTACGCGCTGCCGCAACAGACACTGGAGGGTGCGCTGGATGATGTGGCGCGCGCGGTGGCGCTCGCACCCACGCACGTTTCCCATTACCAGCTCACGCTGGAGCCCAACACCGCTTTCGCGGCAAACCCTCCGCCTCTGCCGGACGACGACCATGCCTGGGCGATGCAGGAGGCCTGCGAGCAACAACTGGCCCGGGCGGGCTATTGCCAGTATGAGGTCTCGGCCTATGCGCGGCCTGACCGGCGTTGCGCGCACAACCTCAACTACTGGCGCTTCGGCGACTACCTGGGCATCGGTGCGGGTGCGCACGGCAAGATCACCGACACCACCGCAGGCCTGGTGCGCCGGCGCTGGAAAACCCGCCACCCCAAGGCCTACCTGTCTTCCCCCGGCGCATCGGCGCGCATCGGTGGCGATAGCCACGTGGCCGACGGCGAGCTGCCCTTCGAGTACATGCTCAACGCCCTGCGCCTGGTCGACGGCGTTCCGCTGGGCGATTTCGCCGAGCGCACCGGCCTTCCGCTCGAACGCATCGCGCCATCGCTGGCCATTGCCCGGCAAAAAGGCTGGCTCGCGGATGAGCCCGGTCGCCTGCACACCACGCCGTTGGGCCAGCGCTTCCTCAATGACGTGATTGCAGCGTTCCTCGACTAGCTCACCGCCCAGGCAGCACTACGCCAACGGCGGTCACATCATCGATCCCCGACGGGGTCGGCCCTAGGGCATGAGTGCCGCGGCAAGCGTGATCCTCGATGACCCCACGCTCGCCGACATGGCCAGCACGGCGCTGATGGTCGCCGGGCCCGAGGGCTTTCGGCAGGCCACCGGACGGATGGGGCTCGGCTGTGCCCTGCTGCTGGGCCACGATGGCATCCTTCGCCTGACGCCAGGTATGAAGACACGCCTGCATGGCATCCGCACCGGCCTCATCCAGGCTGTGTCGCCCGGGCCGGCCAGGCGCTGCCGGATACAGGACGGCCAGGTACCCGAGGCCGTCCTGCCACCGAACCTGTGATCCAGCCTGCGCAGATCCCCCTTCTAGCCGATGGCGGGCAAGCCGGCGCCGCCTTACACTGGTCTCATTCCGGGGGGAACACACAAGGTCTGTCATGGATGTCGAACAGCAGGGTCGACGTCAGCCGTTTGCATCCGATCGGGACATCCGTCCCGACAACGCGGGTTGGTCGCCGCGCGCGCGCCGACTGATCGAAGAAACGCACGCACTCTGCCTCAGCTGGCTGGAGTCGCCGCTGCGCAGCTGCCTCAGCGACATTGACCAGCGGCTCTATGCGCAGGCGGAACGCTCGCGCAATCACCTCGAGCAGCAGCGCGCCCTTTTCAGCCGCCAGCAGATCCAGCAGCAGCGCAATGTATTGGAACGGCGCTTTCTCGACGGCGTTCGCCAGCATTTCAGTCGCCTCGGCGGCGCCGTCGCGGTCTCGATCGAGGGCGAGCACGATGCACAGCGTCGTCCGCTGGAGCTGCTTGACCAGGGCGAACACGAACAATCGGTGGCCCTGCAGACACTGGTCGCGCGCGGCGAAGCACGGCATGGTCAGCCGCTGTTCGAACTGGGCTATCGCTTCGCCGTCCTGGTGAGCCAGCCGCCGCTCGAAGGGGAAAACCTGCCGCTGGGACCTCATGCGCTGGCGGTTGCCTTCCACGAGGCGGGTTCGATCCTGGTGGATATCCCCAACGAACATTCCCTGCTGATGCTGCAGAGCTTCGACGGCGCCGTGGTCGGGACGCTGGGTTCGCTGTATGACACCGTCAACGAACATCTGCGGGCGGATGGCATCCTGCCGCAGCTGCGCGCGTTTCCTGCGCCGCCGCGCACGCATGTGGAACGGCAGGCTCGTGGCGCCGCGGAAGCCACGCGGGCCAACTTCGAGCGCCAGGCACAGGCAGCCGCCGCGCCGGCCGTATCGCCACTGAATCCCGCCGCTCCGCGCAGCGACAGCATTGCCGTGCTTGAGAGCCTTCGTGAAATGTTGGCCCAGCACCGTGCGGGCCAGGGCTCACTGAGCTACCAGCCCACCGGTCGCCCGGCCTCACCGGAAGAACTGCAGCTCGCGCTCGACGCGCTGCAGCTGCATGTTTCGGACGTGACCGACCAGGTCCGGCGCGAATTGCGCAGCGCACACGCCCTGCGCGAAGAGCTGCTGACGCAGCTCAACACCGGCAAGCCCGAAGGCGCCAGCCAGACGCACCTCACCGATGAGCAGGGCGACACGGTGGAACTCGTCGCCATGCTGTTCGAGCAACTGGGTGACCAACTGCAACGCAAAGGCAGCGCGCATTCGTTGCTGGGCGACCTGCAGCTGCCCCTGCTGCGGATGGCTGTGGCCGACAAGGGCTTCTTCAACCAGCCCGAACACCCTGCCCGCAAGCTGCTGGGCATGGTGACCGAAGCGGCGAACGACTGGCTGGACGGCCCCGAGAGCGATACCGATCGATCGCTGGGCGCCAAGCTCAACCAGCTGGTGGACCGTGCCCGCCGCGAACCCCCGAGCACCGGCCTCTACACCAGCCTGCTTGCCGACATTGAACATCACCTGGGCCTGCTCAATCGCAAGGCACAGATTGCCGAGCGTCGCCAGGTGGAGGCGATGCAGGGGCGTGAACGGCTGGAGCAGTCGCGCCGCCGCGCCGCCGAGCTGATGACCGAACGCTTCGAGCGCTGCAATCCGCGCGGCCTGTTGCGCACGCTGCTGGAGCGCGCCTGGTCCGACGTGTTGGCGCTGACCCTGCTGCGCCACGGCGAAGACAGCGAAGCGTTTGCCCTGCGCTTGCGCATTACCGACCAATTGCTCGGCCAGCAGCCGGTAACCGACAGGAATCTATTGCAGGCGGAAGTGGAATCGGGCCTGCAGCAGATCGGCATGCACGCCGAGGAAGCCGTGCAGGTTGCCCAACGCCTGCTGGGCATTCCGCCGGTGGCGCCGCCCGCGGCAGACGGCGCCGCTGCGCCCGTCGCCGCCACAACCACCGAACTCGCGCTCAAGCTCAAGCAGCACCAGCGGCTGGGCGAACATGCAGCGCCGGAACCGCCGGCCGCCGCTCCCGCTCCGCCGCCGCCCGCGCCGGAGTCGCCGGAGCGCCGCATCCACCAGCGGCTGCGCCAGCTGCCGTTCGGCACCTGGTTCGAGTTCATCGATCCCAACGATGGCCGCGTCACCCAGCGCAAGCTGGCGTGGTATTCGCCGGTCTCCGGCAACGGCCTGTTCGTGACGCGCCGTGGTCTGCGCGGCGAGGAAATGACGCTGGAATTCCTCGCCCACGAAATGGCCTGCGGGCGCGTGCGCGAAATGTCCCATGTGCGCGAGAACCTGCTCGACCGCGCATGGCACGCGCTCACCAGCCACCTGCGGCAGGTGACGCGGCCGCTCACGAACTCACCGCGGAACGGGGACTGAGCGGCATGAGCGAGAACATCACCTCGATCGACCAGCGACGCGCCCAGCGCAAGCGCGCCAATTTCACAGCCATCGTCACCGACGTCATCAGCGGCCAGCCCATAGGCCATCTCGGCAACCTGTCGGCCAACGGCATGCTGCTGATCAGCCCGAATCCGCCGCGCAGCGAGGCGATCTATCAGGTCAGCCTTTCCCTGCCCGGTTTGGGCAGCGCGCCGCAGACCATCGAAGTAGGCGTGCAGGAGCAGTGGCACGAAGCGGCAGCCAGCCCTGGCCAGGTCTGGGCGGGTTATCGCATCGTGGCCATCGACGAGGCGGATGCGGCCTTGCTGGACGCGTGGCTGGAGCAACCGGGGCACGCGTGAGGGCTTCATCCTCCGGGCGGGGCATCACCCGATTGCAGAGCAACGCCCGGTAATCACGGAGGCAGCGTTGCCTCGTGGCAAGAAGGGCCGAACGGAGTACGGGCAAGGCCGATCGCGCACTGGGTGCGCTCCTACGTGGGCACCCGCCGGAACGCTGACTGGAACCCGGGCCAATAGCGGGCCATCATGTAGGGCTTGTTCCTCATTGTCCTGCGACTGCCTGCGCGGGAAACCCCGGAGTTGCCATGCACGACCGCCTCGCCCCGCTTTATCCCCAGCACCTGGCCACGTTGCGTGAGCGTGCCGACAAGGCGCTTGCGCTCGGCGGGTTCGATCACCTGGTGATTGCCGCGGGTACACCGCTACGCAAGTTCCTGGACGACCAGGATTACCCCTTCGTCGCCAACCCGCATTTCCGCCACTGGCTGCCGCTCACGGACACGCCGGGGAGCTGGATCGTCTATACGCCCGGCAACAAGCCGAAACTGATCTTCCTGCAGCCCAGGGATTACTGGCACGTGGTGCCGGCCGCGCCCAGCGGCTACTGGGTGGAGCATTTCGACATCGAGATCGTGCGCGAAGCGGGCGATGCCATGGCGCTGCTGCCCGGCGAGGACACGCGACGCGCGATCATCGGACCGGAGTGCCCGGGCGTGCCCGGCGCCAAGGCCAATAACCCGCAGGCCGTGCTGGACTACCTGCATTGGCATCGCTCCTACAAGACACCGTACGAGCTGGAGCTGATGCGCGAGGCCAGCCGCATCGGCGCACGCGCGCACCACGCCGCCGAGCAGGCGTTCCGTGCCGGAGAAAGCGAGTTCGGCATCCACATGGCGTATCTCGCCGCGGCGAAGCAGATCGATGCGGAACTGCCCTACGCCAGCATCGTGGGACTCAACGAGCACGGCTCGGTGCTGCACTACACCCACTTCGACCGCACCGCGCCCGCGCAAAGCCGCTCGTTCCTCATCGACGCGGGCGCCAGTGCCTGCGGCTATGCCAGTGACATCACCCGCACCTACGCCGCGCGTGGCCACGCCCAATTCCAGGCGCTGATCGACAGCGTCGATGCCGCGCAACGCCGCTTCGCCGGCATGGTGCGTGCGGGCCAGAGCTATCCGGAGTTGCACATCCACGCGCACCACGCGCTGGCCGACGTATTGCGCGAGCACGGCATCATCCGCATGAGCCCGGAAAGCGCGGTGGCGTCGGGTGCGACGTCGGCGTTCTTCCCGCACGGCCTGGGTCATCCCATCGGCCTGCAGGTGCACGACGTGGCGGGCTTCCAGCAGAGCGAACGCGGCGGCACCATCGCCCGTCCGCAGAGCCATCCCTACCTCCGCATGACGCGGGCGCTGGAGCCGGGCATGGTGGTGACCATCGAGCCGGGCCTGTACTTCATCGACATGCTGCTCGACGAACTGCGCGACACGCCGGCTGGCGGCGACATCGACTGGAACAAGGTGGACTTTTTCCGTTCCTACGGCGGCATCCGCATCGAGGATGATGTGGTGTGCACCGGTGGCGATCCGGAAAACCTCACGCGTGATGCCTTTGCATTGATCTGAAAACCCTGGTGCCGGAGATTGTAGTTCCGGCACTTTGGCGAACTCTCCTCGCGGAACGGTACGGCCGCCTTCGGCCGAAGGCGCCCTGCTCACTTCCAGCATTGGCGCCGGCCTTGCCTTCGCGCGGCGGCCCGGGCCGCCGCGCTCAGCCCGGCGGGCCTCTGCGGCGTCTGGCCGCTGCGTCATCCCCCCGCACGACAGCTTCACATCCGTTGCGTATGCTCGCCCCAGAT
>NZ_DASRZX010000075.1:0-13735 GCF_035685885.1 Dyella sp.
GTCGGCGCTGTAGTGCAGGCCGCCCGCAGGCAGGATCGCCGTGCCGTCCATGGCGGGCGCCACGCTGCCGTCATCGCCGTAGCCGGTAGCCCTCAGTGCCTGCCGTCCATGGCTGGCGCCGCTCTGCATGCCAAATGGCTGTTCGATGCGACGTGCAAGCAGGGCCTCGAAGGGTTGGCCCTCCACCTCAGACACCACCACTCCCACCAACTCGGCGGCCACGTTCGAATGCCTCGGCGCCGTACCGGGTGGCTTCTGTAGCGAGACACCCTTGAGGTCCTTGAGCAGCGCTTCCTGCGTCAAGCCATTGAGCGACTGGGCGAGCTTCGCCGGTATCTGCTCGGGCGGCACGCCTTGGACCAGTGAACCAAAGTCGGGAAGGTTGTCGGGCAGCCCGCTGGTGGTGGAGACCAGGTCGATCAAGCGAATCGGTTGCCCCTGGTAGGCGAGGTTGGCGTAGTCGCCGGGCAAGTAGTGGTGCAACTCGTCGCTGGCTTTGGCCTTTCCGGCCACGATCGACTGGGCCAGCAGCAGACTGCCGAAGGTCTTGCTGATGGAGCCGATCTCGTAGACGGTGTCCCTGGTGGGCGTCTGCGGCCTTTCCTTGGACACCGTGCCGAAGTTGTAGAACGTGGTCTTGCCATCACGCACCACGGCAATCGACAGACCGTCACTGCGCCCTTGCTTGATGAAGGCCTCGCCTTCGGCTTGCACTACCTTGCCCAGTTCCTCGCCGCCCGGGGCGACGTCGCGCGCATGCGAAGGCAATGTCGCCAGGGTGCCCAGAGCCAGGGCCATCGAGACAGCGAGCAGTCGGGTCATGAGGTCATCCTTGGGGTCGTGGTGGATAGACCCTATCGGGTTCGCTCGACGTTCATCGCGTGACGCCGGTCATGCCAACCTTTTCGTTGGTCGCTGCATCAAAGAGGGCCGCGCCGTTGCCGGCGCGGCCCTTCGATCATTCCATGGGCAACGGATCAGTGTGCCGTCACGCTCTGCAGGCTGGCTGGTTCGTGCTTGTGCTTGAACAGCAGCATGAACAGCACCGCCACGATCAGCGAGTAAGTCGCGAAGGTGATCCAGATGCCATGCCAGTCCTTGCTCTGGTCCGGCCGCGTGAAGAACGCCTCGATGATCACGCCGCTGATCGAGCTGCCGAGCACCGCTCCGATGCCGTTGGTCATCAGCATGAACAGGCCCTGCGCACTGGCGCGGATCGACGGATCGCTCTGGCCCTCGACGAACAGCGAGCCGGAGATGTTGAAGAAGTCGAACGCCATGCCGTACACGATGCACGACAGCACGATCATCCACAGGCCCGGGCCGGGGTTGCCGTACGCAAACAGGCCGAAGCGCAGCGTCCACGCCAGCATGCTGATCAGCATCACCGTCTTGATGCCGAAGCGGCGCAGGAAGAACGGAATGGCCAGGATGAACAGCGTTTCCGAAATCTGCGAGATCGACATGATGATGGCCGGATAACGCACCGCCACCAGGTCCTTGTAGGCGTCCATCTGCGCGAAGTCGTGCAGAAAGGTATCGCCGTAAGCGTTGGTGAGCTGCAGCGCGGCGCCCAGCAGCATGGCGAAGATGAAGAAGATCGCCATGCGCGCATCGCGGAACAGCTTGAACGAGGTGAGGCCGAAGGTGTCCAGCCACGACTGGTTCGCGTTGCGCTGGAAGCGCGGCGGGCAGGCGGGCAGGGTGAAGGCATACAGGCCCAGCAGCAGCGCCGCCCCCGAGGCCACGTAGAACTGGCCCGACGAGGTTTCCAGGCGCAGCAGGCTCACCGTCCACAGCGCGGCGATGAAACCCACCGTGCCCCACACGCGGATCGGCGGGTAATCCTTGATGATGTCCTTGCCGTCGGTCTTGAGCGCGTTATAGGCCACCGTGATCGAGAGCGAAATCGTGGGCATGTAGAACATCATGTTGACCAGCATCACCCAGAACATCAGCCCGGGTGACTGCACCATCGGCACGCAGAACAGCACGACCGCGCCGCCGATATGCATCAGGCCGTAGAGCTTCTCCGCGTTGATCCACTTGTCGGCGACCACGCCCATGAGCGAAGGCATGAAAAGCGACGCAATGCCCATCGTGGAGAAGATCGCGCCGAACTGCGCGCCCGACCAATGCTTGGTCTGGAACCAGTACGCACCAATGGTGAGCAGCCACGACCCCCATACAAAAAACTGCAGGAAGTTCATCGCAATCAGGCGGAGTCGAAGGCTCATCAGCGTCGTCGTTGTGGTCGGAGCGGTAGTGGTCGAAAGGCACGCGTGAAACCCCAGGCCGGGCCGGGGCCGGGCCTGAGCTTGGCAACGCGCAAATCCCCTGCACGGCCTAGGGCGTCCCGAGGACGTGCCAAAATAGCGGCCAGACTAGAGGAACCACCGCGCTGGCGACAAGTTGCGTCGCCGCGAGGGGCTGCGGTTCCGTCATTGTGGAGAGAGTCGTGAGCCTGTTCCTGACCATTGCCGTGGTGCAACTGGTGGCCCTGCTGAGCCCCGGCCCGGATTTCTTCTTCGTGTCGCAGACCGCCGTGAGCCGCACGCGCCGGCAGGCCATGTTCGGCGTGCTGGGCATCACCTTGGGTGTGCTGGTGTGGTCTGCGCTGGCGCTGGCCGGCCTGCAACTGGTGCTGCAGCAGCTGGCTTGGCTGGAACGCCTGATCAGCATCGCCGGTGGCCTCTACCTTGCCTGGATGGGCCTCAAGATGCTGCGTGGCGCCCTGCGCGCGCCTTCCACTGCCGCTGGCGAACCGCGCGCCAACCTGCAGCAGAGCGACTGGGCCACCCTGCGCGCCGGCCTGCTCACCAACCTGTCCAATCCGAAGGTGGTGATTTACTTCGGCAGCGTGTTCTCTGCCTTCCTGGGCAAGGACGTCAGCAGCGGCGCGCGCTGGGGCCTGTGGGGCATGGTGGTCATCGAGACCTTCCTGTGGTTCACCATCGTCGCCGGCGTATTCGCGTTGCCCGCCATGCGCCGCGGCTACCTCAGGCTCTCGCGCTGGATCGACGGCCTTGCCGGCGCCGTGTTCGTCGCGTTCGGCCTGCACCTGATCTTCGCCAGCCGCACGGCATGACCCTTCACGTACAGATTTTGTAGGAGCGCACCCGGTGCGCGATTTCGGCCTGTAGCCCGGCGCTGTCCGCAGCATTGCCATCGCGCACTGGGTGTGCTCTTACAGGCAACGATCAGGGCAACAACTTGCCCGGATTGAGAATCCCGTCCGGATCAAACGCCGCCTTGACGTTGCGCATCAGCTGCAACGTGTTCGGCTGCAGCGCCAGCGGCATGAATTCCTTCTTCACCAGCCCGATGCCGTGCTCGCCAGAAAGCGTGCCGTCCAGAGAAATCACCAGGGCGAACACTTCCGCGAGGCAGGCATGGGCGCGTTCGCGTTCGGCGTCATCGCGGGGCAGCAGGTTCACGTGGAGGTTGCCGTTGCCGGCGTGGCCGAAACTCACGATGAACACGTCGTGCTTCTTCGACAGCGCCTTGATGCCATCCACCAGCTCGGGCAGACGGCTTACCGGTACCACGACGTCTTCATTGATCTTGTTGGGCGAAATGGTGCGCTGTGCCGGCGAAAGCGCCTTTCGCGCAGACCAGAGGGCCTGCGTTTCCTCGGCCGTCTCGGCCACGCGCAGCGCTTCCAGGCCGTCGCCGCGCGCAGCACGCGTGACGGCATCGACGGCGCTCGGCAGCGTGTCCGCTTCGCCATCGACTTCGATCATCAGCATGGCGCCAGCCAGCGGCACACTGTCGCCACCATAGTCGCGCGCAAGTTTCAGCGCGACGTCATCGATGAATTCCAGTGCGCAGGGCGTCACCGGCTGCGCCATGATGCGCGCCACCGCATGAGCGGCGGAAGTCACATCACGATACGTCGCGCGGATCGTGCGTATGGACGAAGGCTTGGGCGTGAGCTTGAGCGTGGCCTCGGTAATGAGTGCGAGCGTGCCTTCGGAACCGATCAGCAGCCGCGTGAGGTCGTAACCTGTCGCACCCTTGCTGGTATACGTGCCACAGCGAAAACCTTCGCCCGTTCCGGCCACCGCGCGAAGACCAAGCGTGTTTTCGCGTGGACTGCCGTACTTCACCGTGCGCGGTCCCGCCGAATTGCAGGCAAGGTTGCCGCCGATGCTGCACCAAGGCGATGACGATGGATCGGGTGGCCAGAAAAAGCCATGCGGCTTCAGTGCCTGCTGCAGGTCGCCGTTGAGCACGCCCGGTTCCACAATGGCGAGACGATTGTCTGGATCGATGCGCACGATGCGATTCATGCGCTCGAAACTCACCACCACGCCGCCGCCCACGGGCACGGTGGCGCCCGTCGTGTTCGTTCCGCGCCCGCGACCGATCACCGGCACGCGGTGCTCGCGACAGTGCTGCACCAGCGCTTCCACTTGTTCGTGCGTGGTCGGAAAAACCACCGCATCCGGCAGCGCGTTGCGACGCGAGTTGTCGTACGCATAGGAAAGCCGCTCCCCCATTTCGGTGGTCAGCGACCCTTCGGGGAAATGCGGGCGAAGCGCGGCGAGCAGGGCATCGGGCAGGTTCATGGGCGCAGTATCCCACTGTCCGCTGCGCGTCGCTCCGCGCGAATGATCAGCCCCCGTTGGCGCCCGGCTGATGTGTCGGCGCCGGGGACGCTGCTGCAGCTGATGGCAACAGGGCTTCGATGCGCTGATGCACATACGGATAGAACGGATTGGAGCTGATGCGCAGTACATCGCTGAAGCTGAGGATTAGCGCGCCGCGTTCGCCCCGCGGGGCCACCGTGCCAAGCCGGATACCGTAGTTCTCCGACATGTCCGGATCGGTGCCGTAAAGCGGATCGTCGGTTGGAAACGGCAGGGCGATGTGCGAGAGCGAGAAGATATTCGCCGGATACATGATGGAAAGCGGCGTGGCGTTGGTCGCGGTCTGTCCGGCCTCCGTCGTGCGCGCGACCGTGTGGTCATCGTTCTCCGTCGCGTTGGCGAGGACCGTGGTGCGATACGCCTGCGGCCCGGCCGCAAGCATGCGGTTGACCGCCGTCAGCGAGCTTGCCTTGAGCAAGCTGTCGAATCGCCGATCGCGGTTGACGTCGAACAGCACGATCTCGCTGCCGTTCGCCGGCACATGTGCATAGAGCGTGCGCATCACGGCCAACGGACTCACCGTATCGTCAACCACGGACTGGAACGTGAGGATGGGTGGCAGGTGCGAGAGCTTTTGATCGCCCGCCATGCGCAACACCTGGCTGCGAATCGCGTCCGTCAGCAGATAAGACTGCCGCGCCGCGTTCACCGGAAACGAGTTGTACTTGAACGGGTTGTATTCCGGCAGCAGGTCGAGCCACGCCGCCTTCGCAAATCGCGGCAGAAGCGCCGGCAATCCCGCCAGCCCCGCGAAGCGCGCGAAGACGGTCACGCCTATCATCGGCGACAGCAACACCAGCCGCGTGGGCATTGTCAGATCGCTGTGTTCACAGGCATCCAGCGTGTACTTCAACGACAGCGCGCCACCATTGGAATAGCCGACCATATGGATGGGCGCATTCGGTCCTACCTGACGCCGCGCCTCGCGCATGGCCAATCGCGTCGCTGCAAGCCATTGCGGCCAGTCCGCCTTGGTCAGCGCGGCGGGCACCGTGCCGTGTCCAGGCACGCGCAAGCCAATGGCCAGGAAGCCATGCTCGCGATAAAGCTCAGCGATATCGCGCAGGCTGTAGGGCGAATCGGTGAGCCCATGGATCAACACCACGGCACCCACCGGCGTTCCGGCGGGTGCCAGCTCATAGGAGCGATTCCAGTCGTGCCTGAAGTGCTCCGGATACATCGGGGCACCTTCGAAGTAGCGATTGGTCATCACGCGTTCGGAGGCATCGAGCCTGTCGCTCACCTGAGTCTTCACCTCGTCGAACACACGCTGTTCGGCCGCCATGTAGCCCGCCCAGTCGGTTGCGTTGATCTCCGCGGCCGTCAACTCATGTGGCACATAGGTCTGCCACACCGCCAACGGATCACCGCGCTGCGAGTCCCACGCACGAATGCCGAGCAGGGAAACCAGGAAGACAAGGACGATGATGGCCGTCCATTTGCCGAGCTTGACCAGGATGCGGAGCATGCTGTCCCCCGAGGTTGCCCATGCCGTTTGGCGGCAATACCGGGAAGTCTGCCCGAGCAAATATGAGTAAACCGTTGAGAGGGCAATGGCCGACGGCGCCAGGACTACCGTGGCGGAGAGCGCCAGGGCTTATTCAAGGAATGGCGAGCACCTTGGCCTCGCCAACAAGCTTCCCGATGCTCCCGTGCCGCTCCACCTGCTACAGGCCGGCGCGGTCAGCTCCGGGTGAAAGTGGATGCTCTCTCCGCCGCACATGTGCGCAGTTCACTCGAGTCTAAACCGCCTCAAAGGCTTGTCGGCACCACGCCATGGCGGCCTTGTCGATGGGGCCGTCGTAGCTCACGACGTCGAAGCGGCATGGGCGGTTGGCGTGCGCGGGATGATGGGAAAGCCAGAGTTCGGCCGTCTGAATGAGTTTGGCTTGCTTGGTGGCGTTCACGGTCGCCGCCGCACTGCCATGGCTGCTGGTCAGGCGGTGGCGTACTTCCACGAACACCACCGTGTCTCGATCCAGCATGACCAGATCGAGTTCGCCGTAGCGGGTGGTGTAGTTGCGGTCGAGCAGCTTGAGGCCCGCGCGTTGCAGTTCCGCGCAGGCGCGTTGCTCGAAGAGGGCGCCGGCAGCGCGCATCAACCGTTGTTGGACTGGCCGTTGTTGGTGGCGGGTGGCGTGGTGTTGTCCGCGGGCGGGGACATCGCGGGTGCGCTGTCCATCTGCAGGCTGCCGTTGAGTGGGCGGGCGAGGCCGTCCTGGAATTTGGCCCACACCAGCACGCGGCGGACGCGGCCGAACTGGTCGGCAGTGAGCTGGCCGCTGGCGCCGGGCAGGTAACTGCCCGGATGGGCGCGCAGCCAGTCGACGTAGGGCGCGAGGTTCCATGCGTCCATGCCGAAGGCGAACAGGCGTGCAGAGGTACCGCGCGCGGCCGGCAGCTGGGCGGCGATGTCGCCGTGATTGGGCAGGCCCGGTTGCACGTCGAACAGCCACGGCGAATCGCAGAACTCGACGCCTTCCAGGTCGCGGTTGGCGCCCGCGTCGTCCACGCCGGCATAGATGTGCGATGTGCCGAACACCGGCAGGTTAACGCGCGCCAGTTTCAGCTGGGGCAGCAGCAGGCGTGCCTGTTGCGGGCGCATGGTGATGAAGATGCCCGTGTTGTTGTTGGCGCCGGTGGCATCACCGGTATCAGTGGGCATGCCGAGGCCGCTGATGGTCGAGCCGTAGTTGACGCCGCCGCTGGCCAGGTTGCCCACGCCGGAGATCTTGCCGCCGCGCGCTTCCAGTTCGGCCTTGAAGGACTTGGCGGCGCGCTGCGCGAAGTCGTCGCTGCCGGCGATGACAAACGCGTTGACGATGCCGTTCTCCGACATGTGATCGGCGGCCTGTGCGCCTTCCGTTTCCGGCAGCAGGCCGAATTCGCTCACGCCATTGGCGGGCAGGCTCTTGTCGTCGGGATGGTTGAGGGCGAGCAGCGCCACGGGCAGTTGCGGCAAGCCGAACAGTGCGGAGACTTCACCGCGGGTCAGCGGTCCGATCACCATCTGCGCGCCATCGTCCACCGCCTGCTGGTAAGCCTTGACGGCACCCGGTGCCGTACCGCCGGTGTCGTACACCTTTACGGGCGGACGTGGCACATGGTTGTGCGCGGCATCGGCGTAAGCAGCGAAGAAGCCTTCGCGTACCGACGCGCCTGCCGCTGCAGCGCTGCCGCTGATGGGAAGAATGAGCGCTACGCGAGGTGGCATTTTGAAGCCTTCGCGGACGTTGGCACCTTCGCCCGGAATCATCGTTCCCACTTCCTGGTCGAGCGACGGGGCGGGGCGGGCCACGGCGACGCCGAGCTGGCTCAGTGCCTCGTTCACCCAGGGCAGCATGCGATCACCCGCCTGCATGGCGGCTGCGCGCTGCTTGAGTGGCTCGACGCCGAGCTTGGTGAGCAGCGTGACGATGTCCTTGCGATTCTGCGCCTGGTCGAGGCCACTCAATTGGCCGTCCATTTCCACACGCGTGCGCGCGGCGCCCCAGGGGTCGCCCGTTTGCTGCATGGCCTGCGAACGCAATTCGAGCAGGCGAAGCTGCAGTGCTGTGGGCACGCTGAGGTTGGGCTGCGTGGTCAGCTGCAGTGCACGCGGCGCGTTGTGCTGCTTCAACGCATGCTCCGCTTGCAGCAGGTCCAGGCGAACCGGTTCGTCGCCGGATAGCTTCTGGCGGCGAATGCCATCGAGGAACGGCGCCGCGCGTTCGAGCTGACCTTCCTGGCGATACGACTCCGCCGCGAGCAACTGGTACTCGTCGCGATTGCCGCTGCTCTGGGCCAATGTGAGATAGGCCTGGGCCGCTTCATCGAACTTGCCTTGCTGTACCAGCGCGTCGGCCTGCTGGCTGGCGGCGACCTCGGCGGGCGAGCGCTGTACCGCGGGTGGAACGCAGGCAGTGAGTGCCAGAGAAATCAGCAGGGCGGTGCCTGCGGCGCGATACAAGCGCATGGCCAAATCCCTTCGAGCTTTTTTGACGACATGGTCGGCGGATGGGCGATGATAGCCCATTGGATCGCCGCCCCGCGGCTAAGGAAGTAGCAAGATGTCACAGATTCAGCCGGGTCAGCTATGGGTGGTCGCCACGCCGATCGGTCATCGTGACGATATCTCCGCGCGCGCCATCGAAACCTTGCGTTCGGTAGCCGTCATTGCGGCGGAGGACACGCGGCACAGCAGGCCGTTGCTGATGCACTACAACATCGGCACGCCGCTGGTGGCGTTGCATGAACACAATGAGCGCGATGTCGTCGACGCCATCGTGCGACGGTTGCAGGGCGGCGAATCGGTGGCACTGATTTCCGACGCCGGCACGCCGCTCATCAGTGATCCCGGCTTTCGCCTGGTGCGTGCCGCGCGCGCGGCCGGCATCCGCTGCGCCCCGGTGCCGGGTGCCTGCGCCGCGATCGCGGCGCTGTCGGTGGCAGGATTGCCCAGTGACCGCTTCGTGTTCGAAGGATTCCTTCCTCCCAAGGCCTCGGCGCGTCGGACACGCCTGCAGGAACTTGCCGGGGATGCGCGCACGCTCATCTTCTATGAGTCGTCGCATCGCGTGGCGGAGAGTCTAGCCGACATGCGCGACGTGTTTGGCGAGGCGCGCGAGGGCGTGTTGGCGCGCGAGCTGACCAAATTGTTCGAAACGGTGATCGGCATGCCGCTGGGCGAACTCGCCGCGCGCGTGGTGGAGGACCCGGACCAGCAGCGCGGTGAATGCGTGATCCTGGTAGCGGGGCGAGGCGAGGAGACGGATGCGCGAGAGGCGGAAGGCAAGCGCGTATTTGCCATCCTGCGCGAGGAATTGCCGCCGGCGAAGGCGGCCAAGCTGGCAGCGGCGATTACCGGCGCGCCGCGGAAGCTGTTGTACGAGGGCTGAGGTGGCGTCTCTTGTTCTGTAGGAGTGCACCCAGTGCGCGAGAGGTACGGCGATTCCTCTCGGCCATAGACGAAAGCATCGGTCATGCTGACGCTTGTGATCGCGCACTGGGTGCGCTCCTACATGGCCAAGTTTGCGGGTCGGCCAGCTCTCAAGCCCCTTGAGCCTCACATTCCTTTAGAATGCGCGGCGGAGTCGGCCGGACAGTCGCGTCGCGCGCAAGCGCATCGAGGAAAGTCCGGGCTCCATAGGGCAAGGTGCCAGGTAACGCCTGGGCAGCGTGAGCTGACGGCCAGTGCAACAGAGAGCAGACCGCCGAACGGCATCTTCGGATGCGCGTGGTAAGGGTGAAAGGGTGCGGTAAGAGCGCACCGCGTGCGGGGCTAACGCCGCATGGCACGGTAAACCCCACCTGGAGCAAGACCGAATAGGGGAACGATAACGCGGCCCGCGTTGTTCCCGGGTAGGTTGCTGGAGCCTGGCGGTGACGCCAGGCCGAGAGGAATGACTGTCGCGCCGCAAGGCGTACAGAACCCGGCTTACAGGCCGACTCCACCCTCTTCTCTACCGGTCGTCGTCGCCCTGAGGGCGGCGACGGCCGCGTATGGAAGGTCTGAATGACGGATTCATGTGAGGTCGTGTTCGGGCACCCCCGAGGCGCCCTGCGGGTGATCCTCCGGATTGAAAAAATCCCAATCATTCAAGCACCTTCGGACGGTTCCTCATAAAAGGCTGGAATTACTGCCAGATCACCGCCTTTCTCATTGATTCACAAGCAAAATTCCCTTGACAGTCTCAGGGGGCGAGACTATCGTGGGTTCCTGTGTGAAATCGTGGGAATTCGTGGAGTCTATTGGCCGTGTTCCAGGGCGAAACCGCCATCACCGTTGACGACAAAGGCCGGCTGGCCATACCGACCGCGTACCGCGAGTTGGTGGCCGACGCCTGCGCCAATCGTCTGGTGATCACCTACAACCCCTTCGAGTCGGGCTGCCTGTGGCTGTTTCCGCACGCCGAGTGGGAAAAGGTGCGCGACCAGGTCAACGCGCTTCCCAAGGTCAAGGCGGCCCATCGCGACATGCAGATGAAGCTGGTCGGCGCCGCCGCCGTAGTCGAGCCCGATTCCGCCGTGCGCATCCTGCTGCCGGCGAGCCAGCGCGCGACCACGGGCATCGAGAAGAAGGCGGTTCTGCTGGGCATGGGCAACAAGTTCGAGCTTTGGAGCGAACTGGCTCACCTGGCCAAGATCCGCCAGACCATCGGCGAAGACGAGATCACCAACGAGATGGCGGAGCTGCAGCTGTAACCGGCGACGGTTCGGCACGGCGGAGTTAACGGGACGGGAGTGCTGCGGCATGGCCGAGCGGTTAGTGCACATCCCGGTGATGCTGGGTGAAGCAGTGGAGGGACTCGCCGTGCAGACAGGCGGGCGCTATCTCGATGGCACCTTCGGCCGCGGCGGTCACGCCCGCGCCGTGCTGTCGCGCCTGGGTCCCGACGGCCGTCTGTTGCTGATGGATCGTGACCCGCAGGCCATCGCCACCGCGCAGGCCGAGTTCGCTGCCGATCCGCGCGTCTCCATCCGCCACGCCAACTTCTCCAGCATGGCCGAGTGGGACGAAACCGCCGGCGGCCTTGACGGCATCCTGCTCGACCTGGGCGTGTCCTCGCCGCAGCTCGATGAAGCCGCCCGTGGCTTCAGCTTCATGGCCGATGCGCCGTTGGATATGCGCATGGACACCACGCAGGGCGAGAGCGCGGCGGATTTCCTCGCGCATGCGTCGGAGAAAGAGATCGCCGACGTGCTGTGGACCTATGGTGAGGAACGCTTCAGCCGCAAGATCGCCCGCGCCATCGTCGAAGACCGCACGGAAAACCCGATGACCCGCACCGGCCAGCTGGCCGGCCTGATCGAGCGTGTCGTCGGTCGTCGCGAGCCGGGCAAGCATCCGGCCACGCGCAGCTTTCAGGCCCTGCGCATCCGCGTGAACGGCGAGCTGGACGCGCTGGCGCACGGGCTCAATGCGGCGCTCGATCTGCTGAAGGTCGGCGGTCGCCTTTCCATCATCAGCTTCCATTCGCTGGAAGACCGCGCCGTGAAGCTGTTCATCCGTGATCATTCCGGCCGCGTGCAGGGCAGTCGTCGTGGTCCGCCGGTGGCTGCGGCGCCGGCGCGCCTGGCTGCGGTGGGCAAGGCCCAGTTTCCTTCGGACGAAGAGCTTTCCGTCAATCCGCGCTCCCGCTCGGCCGTGCTGCGCGTGGCGGAGAAGCTCGCATGAAGGTCCTCGGCAGCCTCTTCATGCTGATCCTGATCGCGGCGGTGCTTTCCAGCGCCATTGCCGTGGTGTGGATGCGCCATGAAAGCCGCGTGCTGTTCGTCGAGCTCACCCGCCTGCAGAACGTGCGCGACGACCTCAATATCGAGTACGGCAAGCTGGAACTGGAGCAGGCCACCTGGGCCGAGCCGCGCCGCGTGGACGAAGAGGCGCGACAGAAGCTGGGCATGGCCAATCCCAAGCCGCAAGACATCCAGCTGGTGCGCCGATGAAGCCGCGCCCGCGCACGAATACCAACCCTGCCCGCCGCCGCCCTGCGGCCCTTAGTACTCGCCGCCGCATGATGTTGGTGGCGGCCGTGCTGGGTCTGGCGTCGCTGGGCCTGGTGGCGCGCGCGTTCGACCTGCAGGTGGTGCGCAAGGAGTTCTACCAGAATCAGGGTGACGCCCGTTTCCTGCGCGAAGTGCCCATTGCGGTGTCGCGCGGCACTATCTTCGATCGCAACGGTGAGCCGTTGGCGGTGTCCACGCCGGTCGTCTCGATCTGGGCCAATCCCTCCGAGGTGCTGGACAACGAGGACAAGCTGCCCCAGCTGGCCGCTGCCATCGGCATGGATGCGGGCTCGCTCAAGCAGTACCTGTCGCAGCGCTCGGAACGCGAGTTCGTCTATCTCAAGCGGCAGATGTCGCCGGATGCGGCGCAGACCGTGCTCGACCTCGGCGTGCCTGGCGTCAACGGCCAGCGTGAATTCCGCCGCTTCTATCCGTCCGGTCCGGTGATGGCCCACGTGCTGGGTTTCACCAACATCGACGACCACGGCCAGGAAGGCCTGGAACTGGCGTTCGACGACTGGCTCGCCGGTAAGCAGGGCGCCAAGCGCGTCATCCGCGACCGCATGGGTCATGTGGTGGAGGACGTGGAGCTGGTGCGCGCGCCGCAGCCGGGCCGCGACATCACGCTCAGCATCGACCGCCGCATCCAGTTCCTCGCCTACAACGAACTGAAGAACACCATCGAGCAGTCCGAAGCGGACTCCGGCTCGATGGTGATCCTAGACGTGCATACCGGCGAAGTGTTGGCCATGGTGAACTGGCCCACGTACAACCCGAACGCCTTGCGCGGCAGCAATCCGTCCAGCCGCCGCAATCGCGCGATGACCGACGTGGTGGAGCCGGGCTCCACCATCAAGCCGTTCGTGATGGCGGCGGCGCTGTCCAGCGGCAAGTACACGCCGACCGGCCCGATGGTCGATACCGGCAACGGCCACTTCTATTACATCTCGCACGACATCCGCGACACGCATGCCTATGGCCTGCTGTCGCCCACCGGCATCATCGCCAAGTCCAGCAACATCGGCGCCGCCAAGGTGGCGATGACGCTCGATACCGGCCTGATGTACGACACCTACCGCGCCTTCGGCTTCGGCAACAGCACCAACAGCGGCTTTCCGGGCGAAGCCTCTGGTTATCTCAAGCCGGGCAAGGGCTGGGGCATGCTGGAGAAGGCCATCCTGGCCTATGGCTACGGCCTCAACGTGACGCCGCTGCAACTGGCGAACGGCTACGCCACCATCGCCGACAACGGCGTGATGCACTTGCCCACCTTCGTGAAGGGCTCGGACAACGAAGCCAAGCAGATCGTTGATCCCAGGATCGCCAACGAGCTGGTGCAGATGATGGTGGCGGTGACGCAGCCGGGTGGCACAGGTGCGCCCTATGCATGGATCGCCAATTACGGCGTGGCGGGCAAGTCGGGCACGGCGCACAAGGCGAGCGGTGGTTCCTATCTAAAGAACAACTACAGCTCCGCCTTCGCCGGCATTGTGCCCGCCTCCAATCCGCGCCTGGCGGCGGTGGTGATCATCGATAATCCGAAGAAGGGCAGTTATTACGGCGCGCTGGTCTCCGGCCCCGTGTTTTCCAAGGTCGTG
>NZ_DASRZX010000076.1:0-7366 GCF_035685885.1 Dyella sp.
CATCGCGTGCTGATGCTCACCGCCGAACTGCTGGATTTTCCGCGGCACCTTTCGCAGCACGTGGGCGGTTTCGTCATCTCCGACCAGCCGCTGTCGCACCTGGTGCCGGTCGAGAACGCAGCCATGGCCGATCGCACCATCATTCAGTGGGACAAGAATGATCTCGACACCATGGGCCTGCTCAAGGTCGATTGCCTGGCGCTGGGCATGCTGACCTGCGTGCGCAAATGCCTGGACCTGCTGCGTACGCATTACGCCTGCGACCTGAGTATGGCGGCGATCGGCAAGGAGCCTGGCGATGAAGCCACCTTCGAGATGATCCGTCGGGCCGACACCATCGGCGTGTTCCAGATCGAGAGTCGCGCACAGATGGCGATGCTGCCCCGACACCAGCCGGAGAAGTTCTACGACCTGGTGATTCAGGTGGCCATCGTGCGGCCTGGCCCCATCCAGGGTGGCATGGTGCATCCCTATCTGCGTCGCAAACGCGGCGAGGAGCCCATCACGTATCCCTCCGAGGCGCTGAAAGAGGTTTTCGGGCGTACGCTGGGCGTGCCGCTGTTCCAGGAGCAGGTAATGCGGCTGGCCATGGTGGCTGCCGATTACTCGGCCGATGACGCCGATGCCCTGCGGCGTGCCATGGCAGCATGGAAACGCCATGGCGGCATGGAGAAGCATCGAGACAAACTGATGCAAGGCATGCTCAGGAATGGCTATACCGAAGCCTTCGCATTGCGCATCTTCGAGCAGATCAAGGGCTTTGGCTCCTACGGATTCCCCGAAAGCCATGCCGCGAGCTTCGCCCAGATCGCCTACATCAGCAGCTGGCTGAAATGCCATTACCCGGCTGTTTTCCTGTGCGCCTTGCTCAATGCGCAGCCGATGGGCTTCTATGGGCCAAGCCAACTGGTGCAGGACGCGCAGCGTCACGGCGTGGGCGTCCGTC
Organism: Dyella sp.; assembly: GCF_035685885.1. GTDB lineage: Bacteria > Pseudomonadota > Gammaproteobacteria > Xanthomonadales > Rhodanobacteraceae > Dyella. Next base: position 947 of record NZ_DASRZX010000076.1, read on the forward strand.
CCGTCGATGTGCGATACAGCGCGTGGGACAACCTGCTGGAAATTGATCGCGTGTCCAAAGGTGGTTATGCGATACGGCTCGGTTTTCGCCAGGTGCGCGGCTGCCGCGAAGAAGTGGGGCATCGATTGGCGGCCATGCGTTCGCAACAAGCCTTCCATGACATCACCGACCTGTGCGCACGCACGGGATTGGATCGGCATCATCAGGAAGTCCTCGCGGAATCGGGTGCATTGCGTGGACTGGCCGGTCACCGCCATCGTGCCCGCTGGGCCATGGCCGGCATCGAGCCACAGCTACCCTTGTTCGGCCACGCCAGCCCGGTGGAAGAAGCGGTGGCGTTGCCGCCGCCTTCCCAGGCGGAAGACACCCTGGCGGACTATGCGCGTGTCGGGCTTAGCCTCGGGCCGCATCCGCTCCATCAGATCCGCTCACGCCTGCGCGCCGCGCGCTGCCTGGATTCGCGTTCGCTGCATGCCCGGCCTCATGAAAGCCATGTGCGCGCGGCCGGCCTTGTCACCCAGCGCCAGCGTCCTCAGACGGCCAGCGGTGTCACCTTCATCACCATGGAAGACGAGTTCGGCCCGATCAATGTCGTGGTGTGGAGGCACGTCGCCGAACGACAGCGTCGCATCTATCTTGAAGCGCGGCTGCTGGGGGTGGATGGCAAGTGGGAGCAGGTGGATGGCGTGAGTCATCTCATCGCGCATCGGTTGATCGACCTTAGCCCCTTGCTCGGATCACTCGACAGTCGTTCGCGCGATTTCCATTGATGCACGCTGCACAGATGTGTCGTTGCGTGGTGACATGAGCCTGTTTCACATGTGAAACAGGCCGCGATATGCGTGCTGCATGCAATGCCTTCGCATTGACGCTGGCAGGATTCGCCCCGCGGCACGTGAATACGCTGCCTGTGCCGGCACGGAAGGGGTGGTCTGAATGCGGTCGCGGCAGGCCTCGTCTTGCGCACGGCTTCGAAGCGTGCGGGCGCCAGGTTGCCACGCGGCGACACCCGGGTCGTTGGACGTCTTGCTGACCGATGGTGAGCGACATGTTCAAGCACATCTTGCTTCCAACCGATGGCTCCGAGCTTTCCCTGCGGGCTGTCGATATGGGTATCGACATTGCGGTCAGGCACGGCGCCAGCGTCTTCGCGCTGCATGTCATCAAGCCGCCGTCAGGCGTGCAGCACCTGTCGGACATGCTGGTCCTTCCGCTGGACGAGCGAACGCGGAAGGTGACGCGAAAGGCCACGTCCTATCTCGACGCCGTCAGGCAGCGGGCCGAGGCGGCGCACGTGGAATGCCATAGCGGTTATGAGTTCGACATGCGCCCCTATCTGGCCATCATCGCGGCAGCCAGGAAGCAGCAGTGCGACCTGATCGTCATGGGGTCGCACGGGCGAACAGGGCTGGATCGGCTGCGCCTCGGCAGTCAGGCAAGCAAGCTGCTCGTAAGCGCTGACATTCCCGTGCTTATTTGTCGTTGAGCACGACACGTCGGTTACGTAAAACTACGTACGTAGTTTTCGTTGCTTGATTTACGTGTGCAGCGAATCGGCGTCAAAAGGACGTCTAAACAAGCCGTCTTGGCGCGGGCTGCAAATCGCCCCGGGCGCGGCGTCCGCGCCGACCGTTTTCGCGATTTTCCGATGTTTTACTGGCTTTGCGATCGAGAGAAAAAGTCTCCGCATGTCGGTCGATGTCGTGTCCGCTCAAGCGATGAAGCTTTCGCGCCACGGCATCTTTTTGCATGCGAAAGATGCCATCAACGGGTGCGAATTTCGCTAAAAAATGCTTCACGTCACCTTGATCCGGCCGCGACCATTCTCTGCCGCGGGTGCAACGCCCAATGGGGTAGGGGCGCAGCTTTTGATGTTCGGATGTCAGTCGTTTGATCGGCTGGTCACGCGCGTTCGCGCGGTGGTCGATAGCTCCGGATCCAGAGACTGGAGGAACTGATGAGCGGCACGACGAAGAAGATGAGCATGATGCAGTTGACCGTGCTCGTGGCGGTCAACATGATGGGGTCGGGCATCATCATGCTGCCAGCCAACATGGCGCAGGTGGGCGCGATTTCGCTGCTTTCCTGGATAGTCACCGCACTGGGATCCATGGCCATCGCCTACGGTTTTGCCCAAGCGGGCCTGCTGAATCAGCGCGCCGGCGGCATGGCCGCCTATGCCGAGGATGCGTACGGCAAGGGCGGCTACTTCCTGACGTTCTTTCTCTATTTTCTTTCGCTGGCCATCGGCAACGTGGCCATCGCGATCTCGGCCGTCGGCTATCTCGCGGCGTTTTTTCCCTGGCTGTCGTCCTCTCCGATGTCGACATGCATCGGCGTGATCGGCCTCATCTGGTTGACCACCGTGGCGAATTTTGGCGGACCGCGCATTACCGGTCGCATCGGCGCCATCACCGTGTGGGGCGTCATCGTGCCGGTGGCCGGTCTTTCGATCATCGGCTGGTTCTGGTTCAAGGGGTCGACCTTCTCCGAAGCGTGGAACCCCCAGGGCCTGAGCCTGATGAAGGGTGTTGATTCGAGCATTGCGCTGACGCTGTGGGCGTTCCTTGGCATGGAGTCCGCCGCGCAGAATTCCGATGCCGTCGAGAACCCGAAACGTGACGTGCCCATGGCATGCATGCTTGGCACGCTCGGCGCCGCCGTGATCTACGTACTTTCCACCACCGTCATCCAGGGCATCGTACCCAACAAGGAGTTGGCAGAATCCACTGGCCCGTTCGCCTTGGCCTACTCGCAGATGTTCAGTCCGGGCGTGGGTTCGGTCATTCGTGCATTGGCCATTCTTGCCTGCCTCGGCTCATTGCTTGGTTGGCAATTCACCATCGCGCAGACCGCCAAGACGGCGGCGGAGGACCGGTTGTTCCCCCGCTTCTTCGCAAAGATCAACAAGGTGGCCGCACCTATTATTGGCATGATCGTCATGGGCGTTGTGCAGACCTTGCTCGCCTTCTCCACGGCGTCGCCCAGCCTGAGCAAGCAGTTCCAGGTGCTGGTCAACCTTGCCGTGGTGACCAACGTGATTCCCTACATCATTTCGTTGTCTGCCTTGATGATCATGATGCGCAAGGCTGGCGTGAACGAAGGCACCTACAAGCTCAATACCTTCGTCGCGACAGTGGCGATGCTCTACAGCACCTATGCCATCTATGCCTCCGGCATGGAGGCTGTGCTGGGCGGCACCATCGTCATGGCGCTTACCTTCCTTGTTTACGGTTTCCTGGCTCCACGATTCCCTTCGCCAGTGGCCGCGACCCAGCCGGTCCGTGCACCTATCGCTTGAGCGAAGCCTTGGCCTCAGGAGAGAACATATGTCAAGCATGAAGGGTGTCGCGATGCGCAACCGTCTGTTTTGCTGGGTGCTGCTGGTGGTCTTCTTCTCGCCGGTGTCGGCCGCCCTCGCCCAGGAGCAGCAACCCGCGGGCGCCAGCACGCTGGAGCGCATACGCGCGAGCGGCAAGGTGACCTTTGGTTTTTACAACGAGGCCCATCCATTCACTTACCAGGAAGCATCGGCCCCCCCCGACGGCTACGCCATTGCCCTGTGTCGGGCCGTCGCCAGTGCGGTGCAGCAGGAACTCAAGCTTCCGAACCTGTCCACGCAGTTCGTGGCCGTGGATAGCGAGACTCGCTTCAGCGCCGTCAAGGAAGGGCGGGTCGACCTGCTGTGTGGTCCATCCGTGCCAACGATGTCCAATCGCGAGCAGGTGAGTTTTTCCATTCCCATCCTCGGTAGCGGCACGGGCGTCATGGTGAGAAAGGATGCGCCGGCCGCTTTCAGGGAGCTGCTGGAAACCGGGCAAACGGCGGGGCGCCCCGTCTGGCGTGGTTCGCCCATGCTGGCTGCCTTGCAGCAGCGCACGTTCGCGGTGATCTCCGGTTCGCTGCAGGAGCGCCTGTTGAAGGAGCGTCGCGAACAACTCAACGTCAACAGCGTCATTTCGCTGGTGCCGGACTTGGCGACTGGACTCAAGCAACTGCAGGAGGGCAGGGCCGACGCCTTCATCGCAGAGCGCAACGTGTTGCTCGATCTCGCCAAGCGAGACACCTCGGGCGAACTCGTCGTACTCAATCGCGTTTTCGACTACGAGCCGCTGGCCTTCGCGGTGAGCCGCAATGACGCCGACTTCCGCCTGCTGGTTGATCGCACGCTGAGCCAGCTCTATCGCTCGGGGAAGATCGATGCCATTTACGAGCAATACCTCGGCAAGCCCGATCAATCGGCCAAGGACTGGTTCAGGAAAGCTGCCGTGCCTGAGTGAGATATGCAGGCACGGCATTCACAAGGGACGAAGCAGGGCGCCAAGCTGAGCTTCGATAAGCGCAACGGGCGCCACATCAGGCCTTCGCGAGGCTTGGCCGCGCAAGGAAGGAACCAATGAACGCCAGCCCTGAAGCGCGTCTGTCGCACCGGCCCGTCATTGAGGGGAGGACAACGTGAAGGCGGGATATCGGGGTATGGGCATCATGTGCGTCCTTGCGCTTGTCGCGCTGGGCGCATGCAAAAGTGACAAGACGGCTTCCGGTGGTCCGGCGGCGTTGCCGGTGGGCATCATCACGGTCGGCCAATCCGACGTGCCGGTGATCTTCGATTTCGTTGGCCAGACGCAAAGCTCGCAGGAAGTGGAAATCCGCGCCCGCGTCAACGGATTCCTCGAGCATCGCGTGTACAAGGAAGGTGCGCTGGTGCATGCGGGCGACGTGCTTTTTCGCATGGACGCCAAGCCCTTTCGTGCTGCGCTTGATGCGGCCCAGGCCGAATTCCGGCAGCAGAAAGCACGGCTGGATACCGCGCAGGCCAACCTCAATCGTGTGCGGCCGCTGGCAGCGAAGAACGCGTTGAGCCAGAAGGACCTCGATGACGCCACTGGCCAGCAGCAGGCTGCTGCAGCGGCGGTGGAGCAGGCCAGGGCCGATGTCACCAGTGCGGAGCTTAACCTCAGTTACACGACGATCACGTCGCCGGTTGACGGGTTGTCGAGCTTTGCCAAGAAGCAGGATGGTTCGTACATCGATGCCAGCGACAGCTTGCTCACCTATGTGGCAAAGCTCGATCCGATGTGGGTGAACTTCAGCCTGTCGGAAAACGAGTTCCTGCAGTTTCGCTCCGAATCGCAGTCCGGCAAGCTGAAAATCCCGGCACAGGGCGGCCTGGAGGTCGACATCGTGCTCGCCGATGGCAGCCAGTATGGCCACCACGGCCACATTGCGTTTTCCGACGCTGCGCTCAACACCGAGACTGGCACCTATCTGGTGCGCGCTGAGTTCACCAATCCTGATGGCGTGTTGCGTCCGGGCCAGTTTGTCCGCGTGAAGGTTCGCGGCGCGCGCATCACCGGCGCGCTATCCGTTCCGCAGGAGGCTGTGCAGCAGGGCGAGCGTGGTGCCTTCGTGTGGACCGTCGACGAACAAGGCAAGGCCAAGCAGCGCGCGGTAGAGACCGGTGGCTGGAATGGCAATGACTGGATCATCAACTCGGGCCTGCGCGCCGGAGATCGCGTGATCGTGGAGAACATCGTCAAGCTCGCTCCCGACATGCCGGTGGCACCGCATCCGTTCAAGCCAGGCGAAGCCAAGCCGCCGGCTGCCGGAGCTCCGCAATGAGCATGTCGCGGTTCTTCATCGACCGCCCCATCTTCGCTTCGGTCATCTCCATCATCATCACGGTGGCGGGCGGGGTGGCGATGTTGAGCCTGCCCATTGCCCAATTCCCGGAAATCGCCCCGCCGCAGATCACCGTGTCGGCCACTTACCCGGGCGCCAGTTCGGACATCATTGCGCAGAACGTCGCCGCGCCGATCGAGCAGCAGGTCAACGGCGCCGACCACATGATGTACATGAACTCGTCGTCGTCCTCGACCGGCGACATGTCGCTGTCGGTGTTCTTCGAGATCGGGACGGATCCCTCGCTCGCGCAGGTGGACGTGCAGAACCGCGTCAACCTCGCGCTGCCCCAACTGCCGGCGGCGGTGCAGGCGCAAGGCATTTCGGTGCAGAAGCGATCCTCGTCGTTCATGATGATCATCGCGGTGTACTCCCCAGACAACCGCTACAACGAAACCTACGTTGCGAACTACGCGAATCTCTACGTGCTCGACGCGATCAAGCGCGTGCCCGGCGCGAACCAGGCGAGCATCTTCGGCAACCCCGACTACGCCATGCGTATCTGGCTCAAGCCCGATCGCATGGCGAGCCTCGGCATCACGGCGACCGACGTGCAGCAGGCGGTGGCGAACCAGAACCAGCAGTTCGCGGTAGGTCGAATCGGTCAGCCACCAACGGGTGTGCCAGTCGAGCAATCCTTCAATCTCACCACAATCGGACGGCTCACGGACCCGGCGCAGTTCGACAACATCATCCTGCGGGCCGAGAGCGGGCGCGCCGCTCTGGTGCGCCTGAAAG
>NZ_DASRZX010000077.1:0-33267 GCF_035685885.1 Dyella sp.
CGCGACATCTGTACCCCCTCCCCTCCGGGGAGAGGGTTGGGGTGAGGGGCGACTCTAGCCTCATCGCCATGCAACAGCGCACTTCGTTGAGCGCCACCGCGAGCACCCGCCCCTCACCCGCCCCTTCGGGGCACCTTCTCCCCGGCGGGGAGAAGGGATTTTGCCCTTCGGAGGTTTTCTAGTGCGCCCCGTCACCCGCATCCACTCCCGCACCGCCGTCCTGCCGGACGAAAACATCGATACCGACCGCATCATCCCGGCGCGCTTCCTCACCACCACCGAGCGCGCGGGCCTGGGCAAGCTGTGCTTCAACGACTGGCGCTATCAGGCCGATGGCAGCGACAACCCGGCGTTCCCGCTGAACCAGCTCAAGGCGAAGGGTTGCTCCATCCTCGTCGCCGGTCGCAACTTCGGCTGCGGATCCTCGCGTGAGCATGCGCCGTGGGCGCTACTGGATTACGGCATCCACGCCGTGCTGTGCAGCGAGATCGCAGACATCTTCCGCAACAACGCACTGAAGAACGGCCTGCTCGCCATCGTGCTCGACGAAGCCGAGCATCGCTGGCTGCTCGCCAACCCCGGCATCGAACTGACCATCGACGTGCGCGAGCAGGTCATCGCACTGCCCGATGGCGGCCACATCCGTTTCCAGCTCGAACCCTTTGCCCGCCATTGCCTGCTCAACGGTGTCGATCAGCTCGGTTATCTCCTGCAACACAACGATCTGATTGATGCGTTCGTCCGTGAACGCGAAGGTCAAGAAGCGGCCATCCATGGCCGCACTCCCCAACAAGATCAACCCCGCTCAGCCGGAGTCACCCTATGAGAGCGCATATCGTCACCTTGCCCGGCGACGGCGTCGGCCCCGAAGTCACGGCAGCCGCGGTTGCCGTGCTCGACGCGGTCGCCGCGCACTTCGACCATCATTTCCATTTCGAAGAGCAGCTGATCGGTGGATGCGCCATCGACGCCACCGGCGAACCGCTGCCGCGGGCCTCGCTGGAAGCCTGCAAGGCCGCCGATGCCGTGCTGCTCGGTGCGGTGGGTGGACCGAAGTGGTCCGACCCCAATGCGCCGGTGCGTCCGGAACAGGGCCTGCTCGCGCTGCGCGCCGCGCTGGGCGTGTACGCCAACCTGCGTCCGTTGCGGGTGCATCCGACACTGGCCTCGCTGTCGCCGCTGAAGAACGAGAAGCTGAAGAACGTCGACGTGCTGTTCGTGCGCGAACTCACCGGCGGCGCCTACTTCGGCGCCAAGACGCGCACCATCGACACCGCTACGGACGAGTGCAAGTACACCGTGGCCGAAGTGGAGCGCGTGACGCGTCGCGCCTTTCGACTGGCGCGCGAACGCCGCAAGCACGTCACCTCGGTGGACAAAGCCAACGTGCTGGAAACCTCGCGCCTGTGGCGCAGCACGGTGCAGCGCATCGCCGCCGAATTCCCGGATGTGAAGCTGGAGCACCAGTTGGTCGACTCCATGGCGATGCTGCTGCTGACGCAGCCGGGCAAGTACGACGTGGTGGTCACCGAGAACCTGTTCGGCGACATCCTCACCGACGAGGCCGCCGCGCTCGCCGGTTCGCTGGGCCTGCTGCCGTCCGCGTCGCTCGGCGAAGGCAAGGGGGGCCTGTACGAACCGATCCACGGTTCCGCACCGGATATCGCCGGCCAGGGCGTGGCCAACCCGGTCGGCGCCATTCTTTCCGCGGCGATGCTGCTGCGTCACTCGCTGGGCCTGGAGCAGGAAGCCAGCACGGTCGAGGCCGCCGTGGCCGATGTGGTCGAACACGGCCCGCGCACGCGCGATATCGGCGGCAGCGCGGGCACCAAGGACGTGCTGGAGGCCGTGCTCGCCGCCATCGACGAACACGCCTGCAATGCGGCGGCGTTTTTGCGCTGGGGGCGGGCATGCGGATGAGCATCCATACCTACCCGCCTTTGGCCCCTTCCCCTGCCCGCAGTGGGCGGCCGGGAGGGGGTGCTTTTGCCTCGGACGCCAGAGCCACCCCTCCCCAGCCCTCCCCTGCAAGCAAGGGAGGGGGTCTGTCGCGCGTCGTCTCCATCCACGCAGCGGCTCCCAAGACCCCCCCCCTGCTGGCAGGGGGAGGTTGGGAGGGGGTGCTTTTTGCCTCAGACGCCAGAGCCACCCCGCCCCTGCAAGCAGGGCGGGAGCTGAAGGAATCCACCCATCCATGACGGAAGCATCATGCGTAGCGACCTGATCAAGACCGGCCCCGACCGCGCCCCTGCGCGCGCCATGCTGCGCGCCACCGGCCTGGACGATGCGGCCATCGCCAAGCCACTGGTGGCGGTGGTGCACACGTGGTCCAACGTGAGCCCCTGCAACCTCAACCTGCGCGAGCTCGCCGAGCACGTGGCCGAAGGCATCCGTGCCGCCGGCGGCACGCCAATCGAGTTCAACACCATCGCGGTGACCGACGGCATTGCCATGGGTACGCCGGGCATGCGCGCCTCGCTGATCAGCCGCGAGGTGATCACCGATTCCATCGAACTGGCGGTGGATGGCCATTGCCTCGATGCGATGGTAGTGCTGTGCGGTTGCGACAAGACCATCCCCGCCGCCGCGATGGCGATGGCGCGCCTGGATATACCCAGCGTCGCGCTGTACGGCGGCACCATCGCGCACGGCACGCACGACAGCCATCCCATCACCATCCAGCAGGTGTTCGAGGCGGTGGGTGCGCATGGTGCGGGCAAGATCGACGATGCCGAACTCACGTCGGTGGAGCGCGATGCCTGCCCGGGCGCCGGCGCCTGCGGCGGCCAGTTCACCGCCAATACCATGGCGATGGTGCTGACCACGCTGGGCCTGTCGCCGATGGGCTTCAACGATATTCCGGCCACGCATCCGGCCAAGACAGCCGCCGCGCGCAAGTGCGGCGAGCTGGTGATGGAATGCCTCCGGCAGAACCGCACGCCACGCGCGATGCTCACCGAAACCGCATTCCGCAATGCCGCCCGCATGGTCGCCGCCACCGCCGGCTCCACCAATGCCGTGCTGCACCTGCTGGCGATTGCGCGCGAAGCGGGCACGCCATGGACGCTCGAGGATTTCGAACCCGCATCCAAGCACACGCCCGTGATTGCTGACTTGTTGCCCGGTGGCCGCTACACCGCGGTGGAGATGTTCGGCGCGGGCGGTAGCGCACGCGTCGCGCAGGAACTGATCGTCGCCGGCATGCTGGACGATGCGCCGACCATCACCGGTCGCAGCCTGTTCGAGGAAGCCGCTGCTGCGCCGCGCGCCCAGACGCAGGATGTCGTCCATCCAGTGACGCAGCCGCTGAAGCCGCGCGGTGGCTACTCGATCCTCTACGGCAACCTCGCACCGGAAGGCTGCATCCTCAAACTGGCCGGCAAGGGCGCCAGTCACTTTGAAGGCCGCGCCCGCGTGTTCGAAAGCGAGGAACAGGCCTTCGCCGCCGTGCAGGGCGGCGGCATCGAAAAAGGCGACGTCATCGTCATCCGCAACGAAGGCCCTGCAGGCGGACCCGGCATGCGCGAAATGCTGGGCGTCACCGCGGCGCTGGTAGGCCGCGGATTGGGCGACGACGTGGCGCTGATCACCGACGGCCGTTTCTCCGGCGCCACGCACGGCTACATGGTCGGCCACATCGCGCCGGAAGCGGCACGCGGCGGTCCGATTGCACTGCTGCACGAAGGCGATCGCATCCGCATCGATGCCGACACGCGCCAGATCAGCACCACCGCCGACCTCGCGGCGCGCCGCGCAGGTTGGCAGCCGCCCGCCCCGAAGGTCACCCGGGGCGCGCTGGCCAAGTACGCCTACATGGTCGGCTCCGCTTCCGACGGTGCCACCACGCATCCCTCCGCTACACGCATTGCATCCGCTTCTTCCTCCGTATCCCGACACGTCAACGAAGACACGACCGCAGGAGTCACCGCATGAGCAACAACACCAACGACACGCTGGCCAAGGCCCGCATCGCCGTCCTCGGCTACGGCAGCCAGGGCCGCGCCCACGCCCTCAATCTGCGCGACTCCGGTCTCGACGTGGTGGTTGGCCTGCGCAAGGGTGGCCCTTCATGGGAGAAGGCCCGCGCCGAAGGTTTCACCGTGGCCGAGCCCGGCGAGGCGGTGAAGGACGCCGACCTGGTCGCCGTGCTCACGCCCGACATGGTGCAGCCGACGCTGTACAAGGAACACATCGAGCCGAACATCAAGCCGGGCGCCGCACTGCTGTTCGCGCACGGCTTCAACGTGCATTTCAAGCAGATCGATCCGCGCAAGGACATCGACGTGGTGCTGGTGGCGCCCAAGGGCCCCGGCGCGCTGGTGCGTCGCGAGTATGAAATCGGCCGCGGCGTACCGAGCATCTGGGCGATCCACCAGGACGTGAGCGGCAACGCCGAGGCGAAAGCCAAGGCGTATGCCGACGGTATCGGCGGCGGCCGCGCGCTGCTGATCAAGACCGACTTCAAGGAAGAGACCGAAACGGATCTCTTCGGTGAGCAGGCCGTGCTGTGCGGCGGCGCCAGTTCGCTGGTGCAGGCTGGTTTCGAAACGCTGGTGGAAGCCGGTTACCAGCCGGAAATCGCCTATTACGAAGTGCTGCACGAACTGAAGCTGATCGTGGACCTGTTCTACGAGGGCGGCATCACCCGCATGCTGGAGTTCGTCTCCGAGACCGCGCAGTACGGCGATTACGTGAGCGGTCCGCGCGTGATCGACGCCGATACCAAGGCACGCATGAAGGACATCCTGAAGGACATCCAGGACGGCACCTTCGCCAACAACTGGATTGCCGAACACAAGGCCGGCCTGCCGAACTACAAGAAGTTCAAGCAGGCCGATCTGGAGCATCCGATCGAACAGGTAGGCGCGAAGCTGCGTGCACGCATGCCGTGGCTGCAGGCGAATGCGCCCAAGCCCGCGGCGGAGCCGTTGAAGAAAGTGGGTTAACGGGCTACCGCTCGTCATTCCTGCGAAGGCAGGGATGACGAGCAAAGAAACCCGCAAGCGCTTGGTTTCACTTGCGAGGGGCGCTTATCCCGCAAGCACGCAACACCCCTCGCCATCCCTCCCCTGCCCTGTAGGGGAGGGAGTTTTCCACCGAAGTCGATCTGCCGTTGATGCGGCATTCCATGGGAAATCCGACCACCGTGAACCTGCCATTGCAAATGGAGATGCCCACCCCGGCCACCACCCATCCGCTCGCCGGACAGACCATGAGCGGCGCGGAAGTGGTGGTACAGGTGCTCGCCGATGAAGGCGTGAACGTGCTGTTCGGCTATTCCGGTGGCGCGATCCTGCCGGTATACGACGCGGTGTTCCGTTTCAACACCACGCATCTGTCACCGCTGGGCGGCGAACCCATGCCGCTGATCGTGCCCGCCAATGAACAAGGCGCGGGTTTCATGGCGGCCGGTTATGCGCGTGCGTCGGGCAAGGTGGGTGTGGCCATCGTCACCTCCGGCCCGGGCGCCACCAACATGGTGACGCCGGTGCGCGATGCGATGTCCGATTCCGTACCGATGGTAGTGATCTGCGGCCAAGTGCCGACCGGCGCGCTGGGTAGCGATGCCTTCCAGGAAGCACCCGTCAGCAACATCATGAGCCCGTGCGCGAAGCACGTGTTCCTGCTCACCGATCCTGCCCGTTTGGAAGTCACGCTGCGTACCGCGTTCGAGATTGCACGCAGCGGCCGCCCGGGCCCGGTGGTCGTGGACATTCCCAAGGACGTGCAGAACTCGCCGATCAGCTTCGCTGGTGAAGGCACGCTGCCGATTCCTGGCTATCGCGCGCGCCAGCATGCGATCCACAGTGCGCGCGTGGATGACGCGCAGTGCGAAACCTTCTTCGAAGCGCTGGCGAAAGCGAAGCGCCCGTTGATCTACGCAGGCGGTGGCATCATTGCCGGCGAGGCTTCCGCCACGCTGCGCGCCTTCGTGCAACAGTTCGGCCTGCCCGTCACCACCACGCTGATGGCGCTGGGTGCGATGGACACCACCGATCCGCTGGCCTTGCACATGCTTGGCATGCATGGCACCGCGTACGCAAACTATGCAGTGGAAGATTGCGATTTCCTGCTGGCTTTGGGCGCGCGCTTCGACGATCGCGTCGCCAGCGTGCCGGACAAGTTTGCGCCGAATGCGCGCTTCGTCGCGCAGATCGATATCGATCCCGCCGAGATCGGCAAGGTGAAGTCGGTGGACTGGCATCACCATGGCGATCTCGATCGCACGCTTTCGCGACTGCAACAGTACGGCGTGCGCCATGGCTTTCATTTCGCCAGCGAAGATCGCTATGCGGAGTGGCATGCGCATATTGGTGCACTGAAAGCCACACACGCGCTCAACTACGATCACGACAGCGAACAGATCCAGCCGCAGGCGGTGATCGAGGCGATCAACCGGCAGACACAGGGCCGCGCCATCATCAGCACCGGCGTGGGCCAGCACCAGATGTGGGCTGCGCAGTATTTCGACTTCCGCGAGCCGCGCCATTGGCTCACCTCCGGCTCGATGGGCACGATGGGCTTTGGCCTGCCTGCCGCCATCGGCGCGCAATTCGCGCGACGCGATGCGGTGGTCATCGACATCGACGGCGATGCCAGCATCCGCATGAATCTCGGCGAGCTGGAAACCGTCACCACGTATGGACTGCCGGTGAAGGTGGTGGTGCTCAACAACATCGGCGACGGCATGGTGCGCCAGTGGCAGAAGCTGTTCTTCCGCGGCCGCTTCGCCTCCTCCGACAAGAGCCTGCACAAGAAGGACTTCATCAAGGCCGCGCAGGCCGATGGCTTCGAGTGGGCGCGCCGGCTGGAGCGCAAGGAAGACCTCGCGCAGACCATCAACGAATTCCTCGCCTTCGATGGCCCGGCGTTTCTCGAGGTGATGATCGATCCGGATGCGGGCGTGTATCCGATGGTGGGCCCTGGCGCGACGTACGCGCAGATGATCACCGGCGATTTCATTCCGTCGCGGGTGGCACCGGCAACGCCAGGCAACGCGAAGAGCGACATGTTTTAGACCCACGCCCGGAGAGGGGAGTGGGAAGGAACGAATCGTCATTCCCGCGGAAGGGGGAATCCAGTGCCTTTCCCGCACGGTCAGGGTGCCGCCCGCCGCTTCCGCGGGAACGATGGCCCGATTGGAGCGTCACGGAGTTTCCATGAAACATACCCTATCGATCCTGCTGCAAAACGAATCCGGCGCTTTGATGCGCGTCGCCGGCCTGTTCGCCGCACGCCACTGCAACATCGATTCGCTCACCGTGGCCGCCACGCGTGACCCGGCCGTGTCCCAGCTCACCCTGGTGATGCATGGCGCGGATGACACGGTAGAGCAGATCATCAAGCAGACGCGCAAGCTGGTGGACGTTATTGAAGTCAGCCATCCGGCCGCCGCTGCGCCATGAATGCACGGGTGCAGCCCATCGCTCGCGTAGCACGCCTCAGCGAGCATGAGCTGCTGAGGCAGACCCTTGGGGCGCGCGTCTACGACGTGGCGCGCGAGACGAGCCTCGAAGCAGCACCACTGCTTTCTGCACGCCTTGGCCAGCAGGTGCTGCTCAAGCGCGAAGACCAGCAGCCGGTGTTCTCCTTCAAGCTGCGCGGCGCCTACAACCGCATGGCGTCGCTGGAACCCGCGCAGCGTGCGCGCGGCGTGATAGCCGCATCAGCCGGCAACCACGCACAGGGCGTGGCGCTGGCCGCGTCCCGCCTTGGCATCCGCGCCGTGATCGTGATGCCGGTAACGGCGCCTCAGGTGAAGGTGGATGCGGTGCGTCGATTCGGTGGTGCGCAAGTGGACGTGCTGCTGATCGGCGATTCGTACAGCGACGCCCAGGCGGCGGCCGCACGATTGCAGTCCGAACATGGCTACACCTTCGTGCATCCGTTCGATGATCCGGCTGTGATCGCCGGGCAAGCCACGGTGGGCATGGAGATCCTGCGCCAGCATGCCGGCGCGCTGCATGCGGTGTTCGTGCCGGTGGGTGGTGGCGGATTGCTCGCTGGCGTTGCCGGCTACATCAAGGCGCTGCGCCCTGAGGTAAAGGTGATCGGCGTGCAGACCTGCGATTCCGACGCGATGGTGCAGTCGCTGGAGCATGGTGCGCCGGTGACGCTGTCGGAAGTCGGTTTGTTCGCCGACGGTACGGCGGTGAAGCGCGTGGGTGACCTTACCTTTGAACTGTGCCAGCAGCACGTGGACGCCATGGTTCGCGTGGACACCGACGCGATCTGCGCGGCCATCCGCGACGTGTTCCATGACACGCGCAGCGTGCCCGAACCTGCCGGCGCGCTCGCGCTGGCCGGACTCAAGCACTATGTAGCCACGCACGGCGCTTCGGAGCACCCGATGGTCGCCATCGTGTCCGGCGCCAACCTCAACTTCGACCGCCTGCGCTTCGTGGCCGAGCGTGCCGAAGTGGGCGAGCAGCGCGAGGCCGTGTTCGCGGTGACCATTCCCGAAGAACGCGGCAGCTTCCGCCGCTTCTGCGCGGCACTGGACCAACGCAACATCACTGAATTCAACTACCGCATCGGCAGCACCGCCCAGGCGCATATCTTCGTGGGCGTGCAAACCACGCATCGCGATGAGCGACACGCGTTGATCGATGCGTTCCACACGCACGGGTTCGGTGTGCTCGATCTCACCGATGACGAGCTGTCCAAGCTGCACCTTCGCCACATGATTGGCGGAAGCTCGCCACTGGCGCGCGATGAACTGCTTTATCGCTTCGAATTTCCCGAACGACCCGGCGCGCTGACGCGCTTCCTCGGCCATATGCATCCGGACTGGAACATCAGCCTGTTCCATTACCGCAACCAGGGCGCGGACTATGGGCGCATTCTGGTCGGTATTCAGGTGCCCGAGGATGAGCGCGTGTTGTTCCAGGCATTTCTGGAGACGCTGGGTTATCCGTTCCGCGACGAGAGTGCGAATCCGGCGTACCGCTTGTTGTTGAGGGAATGAGGCAGTGCGCGATCGGTGACCCTCAATCTTCCACGACTTCCAACTCAAACACATGGTTGTCGTAGTCACTGAAATAGAGCGCCGTATCACCGCGCGCCATCTGATAGTCCAGCGCCAATTCATCCATACGTCGCGCGCACGCCATCTGCTCTTCCTTGCTCACCACGAACGCGATGTGGTCGCCATTGCGTGACGCGGGCCCCTGCCCGCGGATCAACGCGAACTCCAGCCCTGCCAGTGCCACGATCACTTCCGGATGCGAATCACCCGGATCTTCCTCACGAAGAATGCGCGCATCCTCGAACACGCCGGTGAGCAGATGGGCCGTGCGCGTGGGATGCGCGACGATCAGGGCGATATGGCTCAAGGCTTTGGGCATGGCGATGGTCCGGTCCGAAGACCCGCAGTGTAGTCAGCTTTGTGACCGTGTTGCGACGACGCGCGCCATGCAACCCGGCGCGGCGTCACGCTATCCCTGGCGGCGGGGCACGCTACACTTCGGGGATGGCTCCCACTTCACGCAAGCGCCAAGGGCGCAACCTGCCAACCACCGCTGCCCCCCGCCCGCGTCCCGGCGTAGCACCTCGCTCGGCGAGCGGTACGGCACGGCCCGCCGACAGCTCCACGCTCGCCACGCGCGTGCTCGACTGGCTGCTGCAGAAGTTGCCCGCGGCTTATCGCGGCAAGGCGCGCGACTATCTGGTGCTCACGCGCATGGATCGTCCGATCGGCGCACTGTTGTTGTTGTGGCCGACCTGGTGGGCGCTGTGGCTGGCCGCAGCGGACTTTCCGCCGGTGAAGCTGCTGGTGATCTTCACGCTGGGCGTTTTCTCCATGCGCGCGGCCGGCTGCGCCATCAATGACTTCGCCGATCGCAAGCTGGATCCGCAAGTGGCCCGTACTGCCGGCAGGCCCATCGCGGCGGGGCGCGTAACGCCGCGCGAGGCGCTGATCGTGTTCGCCAGCCTGCTGGTGTTTTCCTTCCTGCTGGTGCTGTTCACCAACAAGCTCACCATCGAACTGTCGTTCGCCGGCGCGGCGCTTGCCGCTCTCTATCCGTTCACCAAGCGCTATACGCATCTGCCGCAGGTGGTGCTCGGCGCGGCGTTCGGCTGGTCGATCCCGATGGCTTTCGCCGCGGTATCCAACACGGTGCCTGCGGTGGGCTGGCTGCTGTTCATCGCCAACATCATCTGGTCGGTCGTGTATGACACGCAATACGCGATGGTGGATCGCGACGATGATCTCAAGGCCGGCGCGAAGTCCACCGCCATTTTGTTCGGTGATGCGGACCTGCCGATCCTTGGCATCCTGATGGCCACTTTCCTGCTGGCCATGCTGTTCGTGGGCCAGCGCGCCGCGCTGGGCTGGCCGTACTGGCTGGGGCTGCTGGCGGCCGCCGGGCTCTTCGGCTGGCAGATGTGGCGTATCCAGGGGCGCGAACGCGACGCCTGCCTGTGGGCCTTCCGCAACAACAACTGGCTGGGCATGGCGCTGTGGATCGGCATCGTGCTGGCGCTTGCGGTGCGCTAAGAGAGCGATTTCCCTGTAGGAGCGCACCCAGTGCGCGAAAAGCCTACAGAGCAGCAACCGTGAAGTTGCGCGGTCGCGCACTGGGTGCGCTCCTACAGATGGGGCGAAGGCGCGTTCTGAAACGCAGCTTTACCCTCCTGTCGATTCCGGCGGGTATCGTTCGTCGTGAGGATAAGAGCCGCCCCCTCGGCGGTCATCCAGCGCGAAAGGAGCGACGACAATGCGATTCATGGCCATGGTGCGGGCAACCCGCACTTCCGAAGCCGGCGAGATGCCGAGCGAAAAGCTGCTGACCGAGATGGGGCGTTTCAACGAGGAGCTGGTGAAGGCCGGCGTGATGCTGGCCGGCGAAGGCCTGCACCCCAGCGTGCGCGGTGCACGCATCCGCTACGAGGGCGACAAGCGCACCGTCATCGACGGGCCGTTCACCGAAACCAAGGAACTGATCGCCGGTTTCTGGCTGCTGCAATGCGCCTCGCTGGAGGAAGCCGTCGAATGGCTCAAGCGTTCGCCCAACCCGTTCGAAGACGGTGCATCCGAAGTGGAAATTCGCCGCGTATTCGAGGCGGAGGATTTCGGCGCGGAGTTCACGCCCGAACTTCGCGAGCAGGAAGCGCGGCTGCGCGCGCAGATCGGTGATACGAACTGACCTCCCGGAGGCTTGCCATGGTGGTGCAACCCTATCTGTTCTTCGATGGTCGCTGCGAGGAAGCGCTCGCGTTTTACGGCAAGGCCCTGGGCGGGCAGGTGCAGACGCTGGTCCGCTTCAAGGAAAGCCCTCAACCGACCGAAGGTTGCGGGCCCGGCGAACCCAACGGCGAAAAGATCATGCATGCGTCGATCAGGGTCGGCCAATCCCTGGTCAATCTCTCCGATGGCGAATGCGGCGGCCAGCCGGATTTTCGTGGCTTTTCGCTGGTGCTCAACGCCAAGGACGATGACGAGGCCCGACACGCGTTCGAAGCACTGCAGGAAGGCGGTGGCGAGGCCACCATGCCGCTTTCGTCGACTTTCTTTGCCTCCAGCTTCGGCATGTTGCGCGACCGCTTCGGCGTGAACTGGATGGTGATGTCGCCACCGAAATAACCATTCGCAACCGCAGGGTTGCGTCGCGGGAGGGGCGGTGTTGTGATCGGCGACCATGACGGCCACCGACATCCACCGCACCATCGACGCGCTGTGGCGCATGGAATCGCCCCGGCTGATCGCCGGCCTGGCCCGCATCGTGCGCGACGTGGGCCTCGCGGAGGAACTGGCGCAGGACGCACTGGTGACGGCGCTGGAGCAGTGGCCGGCCACCGGCGTGCCGCGCAACCCCGGCGCCTGGCTGATGACCACGGCCAAGCATCGTGCGATCGACCAGATGCGTCGCCATGCGCTGCATCGGCGCAAGGAGGGCGAACTCACCCGCGAAATCGAGGACCAGCTCGAACAGACCGTGGGGGACCCGGACGCCATGCTGGACGATCCGATCGGCGATGACTTGCTGAGCCTGGTGTTCACGGCATGCCATCCGGTGCTGTCCACCGAAGCGCGCGTGGCGCTCACCTTGCGCCTGCTCGGCGGACTCACCACACCCGAGATCGCGCGCGCTTTCATGGTGCCCGAGCCCACGGTGGCCCAACGCATCGTGCGCGCCAAGCGCACGCTCAGCGAGGCCAACGTGCCGTTCGAAGTGCCGCGTGGCGACGCGCTGTCCGAGCGTCTCGCCTCCGTGCTCGAAGTGATCTACCTGATCTTCAACGAGGGCTACACCGCCACGGCAGGCGATGCCTGGATGCGCCCGGACCTGTGCGGCGAAGCGCTGCGCCTGGGACGCGTGCTGGCCGGGCTTGCACCCGCGGAACCTGAGGTGCACGGCCTCGTCGCGCTGATGGAAATCCAGGCGTCGCGCATTGCCGCGCGCATCGGCCCCCACGGTGAGCCGATCCTGCTGAGCGAGCAGAACCGCGGGCGCTGGGACCAGTTGCTGATCCGTCGCGGACTCGCCGCATTGCAGCGCGCCGAAGCACTGGGCGGCACCAACGGTTCCTATGCGCTGCAGGCCGCCATCGCGGCGTGCCATGCGCGTGCAGGCGCGGCGGCGGATACCGACTGGCTACGCATCGCCACGCTGTATGACACGCTCGCGCAACGCATGCCTTCGCCGGTGGTGGCGCTCAACCGCGCCGTGGCGCATGCCATGGCGTTCGGACCGCAAGCCGGACTGGACCTGGTCGATGCCCTGCGCGACGAGCCGCTATTGCGCCATTACCACCTGCTGCCCAGCGCGCGCGGCGACCTGCTGGGCAAGCTGGGCCGGCATGAGGAGGCACGCGGCGAATTCGAACGCGCCGCTTCGCTCACGCGCAACACGCGCGAACGCGACCTGCTGTTGCAACGCGCCGCCTTCAGCGCGCAGGCCACCGGCGGCTGACGCTTCAGCGCAGCTGCACGAATCGGTCAGCGCGATAGGCTGCAAGGTCCGGGACATCGCCGTACATGTGTTCGACGAACGCATTGCGCTCGTGCCACATCACTTCCATGTCCCACAGGCAGAACGAATAGCGGCCGAGATCCTCGACCCAGCCTCCAGGTTGCGTCACCGCCACCGCGACGAACATCTCGTTGGCGTTGTCCCACCAGCCCAATGTGAGGTAGCGCGCCTGGGCTGCGTCATGGCAGATGGCAAATGCCGGCGTGTCCTGCCATGTGCGCGGGCGCGCCGATTTCATCGCCTGCATGCGCTGCAGGTAGGGCTGGCTGTCGACCGGTGAGCCCGAGGCGGAGATGGTGTAGACCTTGATGCCGTCCGGATCGATGTCCGCGGGCAGTGCCTCGATGCGACGTTCCACGAACATGACGCCTTCCTCCTTTCGGGCCCACGCAGGCCGTTGCGCCGGCCCGGGCTTGTCGATCTAATGGGGCGCGTTTGGCCGTCCATGCGGCCAAGCCAGCCACCGCCACATCATCCAGCACGCCCAAGGCAACACTGATTGAGTCTCCACCCACGAGGGAGCACGGTATGGATCGCTCGCAGCATGCCACGGTCGCGACGGCGACGTTGATCCCGGGCGATGTCACCGGCTTTCCGCCGCCTGCCTCCCAGGTCGGCCTTGCCGCCAGCATGATCGGGCTGGGCGTGCTGGGTTTCATCCATGGCGACGTCGCCATGGTCTGGCAACACCTGCCGATCGAACACCTGCCGGGCGCCGTCGCTATTGCCTATGTCTTCGCCTTGATCGAACTGGCCTGCGGCATCGGCCTGCTGCTCAGGCCATGGGCGAAAACGGCATCGGCCGTACTTGCCGCCTTCATGCTGATGTGGGCCGTGCTGCTCAAGCTGCCCGCGGTGCTGATCGTTCCGCAGATGGAGGCCACCTGGCTCGGCCTTGGCGAAATCACGGTGATCCTCGCGGGCACGTGGATACTGTTCGCGTGCCATGTTGGCGAACGCGGGCGTGGTCCGCGTTGGCTCGTGGGCCAGCGGGGCATTCGAGCGGCGCGCGTGCTGTTTGCGTTGTCGCTGCCGGCGATCGGGCTCTCGCACTTCTTCTACACGCCGCAGACCATCGCGCTGATGCCCGCATGGCTGCCGTTCCATGTGGCCTGCGCCTATCTCACCGGCGCGTGCAGCATCCTCGCCTGCCTCGGCGTGTTGTTCGGTGTGCTGCCTAAGCTGGCCGCCGCGCTGGAAGCCGTCATGCTCGGCATCATCACGCTGGTGATCTGGGGGCCGGCCATCCTTGCCCAGCCCATGGACCGTACTGCGTGGACGGCGTTCGTCATTTCCGCCGCGATCGCCTGCGGCGCCTGGGTAGTGGCCGATTCCTATCGCGTGCCGCGTCACTTGGCCTCGTAGGCGCCCACGGCATCCATCACGCGCGCCGAGTACACCAGCGCCGCGCCTGCATTGAGCGCCACCGCCACGCCCAGCGCTTCGGCGATTTCCTCGTGGCTGGCGCCGTGCTTGAGTGCCTCGGCCGTGTGCACCGTGATGCAACCGTCGCAGCGCGTGGTGACCGCCACCGCCAGCGCGATCAGTTCGCGCGTCTTGGCATCGAGCTTGCCGGTCTTGTTCGCCGCGTTGGACAGGGTTTGGTAGCCGGCTACCGTGTCCGGGCTCAGCTTGCCGATTTCGCCGATGCGGCCAATCAGTTCTTTGCGGTATTCCGGCCAGTTCATCATGGTGCGTCTCCTCGAAGCGGGTGGGCGCGCACGGGCGCGCGGCCCGCGCATGCTGCGCCCGCGTTTGTATGGCTGGAGTGATGCGCCGACCTAGTCGCGGATCGAGGGCGCCCGCGCCAATGCCCATACGTCGATGCGCTGCACGCCGGCGCGGCGCAACGCGCGGCTGCATTCCTCCAGCGTGGCGCTGGTAGTCATCACGTCATCGACCAGGGCGACGTGTGGCGGCCAGCCGGTTTCGCTCACGGCAAACGCGCCGCGCACGTTACGGCGGCGGGCCTGCGCGCCCAGTTCGGTCTGCGCGGACGTGGCCCGCACCCGGCGCAGGTGATACGCACCCAACGGCACGCCCAAGGCACGCGACAGCGGCCGCGCCAGCTCCAGCGCCTGGTTGTAGCCACGCTGGCGAAGGCGCGTGCGGTGCAACGGCACGGGGACGATCAGCGCGGGCCACGCCGCGTCTGGCATTTCGCGCAGCCACAGCGTCGACAGCACGCGGCCCGCCGCCAGGTCGGCGCCGAACTTGAAGCGCGATTCCAGCCTGTCCAGCGGCCACGCGTAGCGGAACGGCACCCACGCCGCATCCCACGGTGGCGGCCGCTTCTGGCATGCGCCGCACAAGGCGGCGGGTTCGGCCAGCGGCAGGGCACAGCGCGCGCAACAAGTGCGATTGCGCGGCAGTTCCGCGGTACAGGCCCGACATAGATCAATGGCGTCCTCGCCGGCGGCGCCGCATAGCAGGCAACAGTGCGGCAGGACAAAGCGTTGCAGCGCGTCCTTCGCCGCGAACCAGCAGGAAAGCGCATCCATGCGCATGGCCTCATTCAGTTCCTGGGTTTGAACAGCGCCGCGTCGAGGATCGACCAGAGATGGATGATCCAGCCAAGCCACACGATCCAGAGGATGGCGGCCAGCACGAACATCACCAGCGCGATCCAGAACCGGCCCTGCACCAGCTGGCCCAGGCCGGGAATGAAGAAACTGCAGATGGCGGCGAGCACGTTGCCCGAACTGCCCTGTCCTGCACTCATGCCTTGAGGCTCCCATGGAGTGGATGGGTCGATGGTAGCGCCAGCCATACGCCAACGCATCGTCAACCTACCACGCTAGCGATAAGTTGACAGAGGGCAACACCCTGCCAAACTGTCGCGCCATCCCCACCCCAGAGCTGTCGCCATGGAACCGATCCGCCACGACTGGACCCGCGCCGAAGTGGCCGCGCTGTTCGCGCTGCCGTTCAATGACCTGCTGCACCGCGCCCACGCCGTGCATCGCGAACACCACGACCCCAACGCCGTGCAGGTTTCCACCCTGCTGTCGATCAAGACCGGCGGCTGCCCGGAAGACTGCGCCTACTGCCCGCAGGCCGCGCGCTACGACACCGGCGTCCAGGCGCAGAAGCTGATGAGCGTGGAGGCTGTCGTGGAACGCGCGCAGGCCGCGAAGGATGCCGGCGCCTCGCGCTTCTGCATGGGCGCCGCATGGCGCAGCCCGAAGGACCGCGACGTGGTGAAGGTGGCCGAGATCGTGCGCGCGGTGAAGGGCCTGGGGCTGGAAACCTGTGCCACGCTGGGCATGCTCAACAGCGAGCAGGCCGGCACGCTCAAGCAGGCGGGGCTGGACTACTACAACCACAACCTCGACACCGCGCCGGAGTTCTACGGCGAAGTCATCCACACGCGCCAGTACCAGGATCGCCTGGACACGCTGGGGCACGTACGCGAAGCGGGGCTGAAAACCTGCTGTGGCGGCATCGTCGGCATGGGCGAGACGCGCGAGCAGCGCGCCGGCCTGCTGCAGACGCTGGCCAACCTGCCCGAGCATCCCGAATCGGTGCCGATCAACCAGCTGGTGCAGGTGGAAGGCACGCCGCTCAACGGCACGCAGGCGCTGGACCCGTTCGAGTTCGTGCGCACGATTGCCGTGGCGCGCCTGCTCATGCCGGCGTCGATGGTGCGCCTCTCGGCGGGCCGCCAGCAGATGGACGATGCGGTGCAGGCGTTGTGCTTCTTCGCCGGCGCCAACTCGATCTTCTACGGCGAAAAGCTGCTGACCACGGGCAACCCGGACGTGGAACACGACCGCCAGCTGTTCAAGCGCCTGGACCTGCATCCGATGGAAGTAGTGGAAACGTCGGGCACTGTGCACGCGGACATCCTGGAGCACTGCGCGGCGTAACGCCCCGCCTCGGCTGTAGGAGCGCACCCAGTGCGCGATCGCAGCGCGATGGTGCTGCCACGTCGCAACGGATATCGCGCACTGGGTGCGCTCCTACAGATAAGCCTCTCGCCATGACCACCCGCCCCGACCTGCTCGCCCGCCTCGCCCTGCACGCGCAACAGCGCGCGCAGGCTGGCCTGCAGCGCCGGCTGCGCACGATCGATCATGTCGACGGCATGTGGGTGCAGCGCGATGGCCGCCGCCTGCTTTCCTTCTGCAGCAACGACTATCTCGGCCTGGCGCAGCATCCCGCCTTGATCGCCGCGCTGAAGCGTGGCGTCGATGACGATGGCGTGGGCAGCGGATCCGCGCATCTCATCGGTGGCCATCGCAGCGCCCACGCCGCACTGGAAGAGGCGCTGGCCGAGTGGACCGGTCGCGAACGCGCGCTGCTGTTCTCCACCGGCTACATGGCCAACCTCGGCGTGATGCAGGCACTGCTGGAACACGGCGATGTGTGCGTGCAGGACAAACTCAATCATGCCTGCCTGCTCGATGGGGCGCAGCTGGCGGGTGCCGAGTTGAAGCGCTATCCGCACGCCGATGTCGATGCCGCGGCGCGCCAGCTGGCGAACCGCGGCGACACACCCGCGTTGCTCGCCACCGATGGCGTTTTCAGCATGGATGGCGATATCGCGCCGCTGCGGGAGCTCTCGGCGCTCTGCCTGCGTGAAGGCGCCACCTTCATGGTGGATGACGCACACGGCCTCGGTGTCCTCGGCGCACGCGGCGAAGGCTGTGTCGGCGATGCCGGACTCAGCCAGCGCGACGTTCCGGTGCTGATGGCCACGCTCGGCAAGGCGCTGGGTTGCAGCGGTGCGTTCGTCGCGGGCCCCGCGGCGCTCATCGACGGTCTCGTGCAGTTCGCGCGGACCTACATCTACACGACGGCGATGCCACCCGCGCTGGCTGCCGCCACGCTGGCCGCCGTGAGGCTCGCGCAATCGGAAAGCTGGCGCCGCGAACGGTTGCACGCGCTGATCGTCCGCTTCCGTCAGGGAGCGCAGCAACTGGGTCTTGCGTTGATGCCATCCCACACCGCCATCCAGCCGCTGCTGCTGGGCGATGCGTCGGCGGCCACGGAAGCCGCCGACACGCTGGAACAGCAGGGTTTGATGGTCACCGCCATCCGCCCACCCACGGTGCCGCAGGGCAAGGCGCGCCTGCGCATCACACTGTCGGCCGCCCACGGGGAAAACGACGTGGATCGGCTGCTGGAGGCGCTTTCCCGGCTGCCTGCGAGCCAGCCCGTATAATGGCGGCCTTGCCGTACCCGTTCCCCGCCATGTCCATCATCAATCTCTCCGCCTACCGCTTCGTCGGCCTGGACGACCTGCCCACGCTGCGCGAGCGCGTGCTTGAGCGCTGCCTGGCGCTGCAGCTCAAGGGCACCATCCTGCTCGCGCCCGAAGGCATCAACCTGTTCCTGGCCGGCCCGCGCGAGCCCATCGACACGTTCATGGACTGGTTGCGCGAGGACACGCGCTTCGCCGGACTGGAACCGAAAGAGTCCATTTCCGACGAAGTGCCGTTCGGCCGCATGCGCGTGCGCGTGAAGAAGGAGATCATCACCATGCGCATGCCGGCGATTCGTCCGGAAGGCGCGCGTGCGCCTTCGGTGGCACCGGTGACGCTGCAACGCTGGCTGGCGCAGGGCCACGATGACGATGGTCGTGAACTCGTGCTGCTGGATACGCGCAACGAATACGAAACCGATGTCGGCCTGTTCAACGATGCCGTCGATTACCGCATCGCCAGCTTCACCGAATTCCCCGATGCCATCGCCGCCGATCGGGCGCGTTTCGAGGGCAAGACCGTGGTGTCGTACTGCACCGGCGGCATTCGCTGCGAGAAGGCTGCGCTGCACATGCAGGACGTTGGCATCGAACACGTCTACCAGCTCGAAGGCGGCATCCTGAAGTATTTCGAAGAGACCGACGGCGCGCACTGGCGCGGCGATTGTTTCGTGTTCGATGAGCGTGGTGCAGTGGACAAGAGCCTCGCGCCTTCGCACCCCTCACCCCAACCCTCTCCCCAGCGGGGAGAGGGAGAAAGCCTCGCATGACGCTCCATATCGAAACCCACGGCCACGGTGAGACTCCCGTGGTGATCCTGCATGGCTGGGCCATGCACGGCGGCATGATGGAGCCGCTATGCAGCGCGCTGGCCGATCGCTGCACGATGCACGTGGTGGATCTTCCCGGCCATGGCTACTCGCGCAACAGCAGCCTGTCGCTTGAACCGTCCGCCTGCGTGCAGGCCATCGCCGAGCGCACGCCGCCAGCGATCTGGATCGGCTGGTCGCTGGGCGGACTCATCGCCATGACGGCCGCACTGGAGCGCCCGGTGAACGCGCGTGGCCTCGGCGTCATCTGCGGCACACCGAAATTCTCGCGCGATGAAAGTTGGCCCTACGGCAGCGACCCGAAGCTGGTGCGCCAGCTCGCCGATGACCTGGAAACCGATTATCACGCCACGCTGGAGCGTTTCATCGCACTGGAAGCAATGGGCAGCCCCGATCCGCGCGCCGAACTGCGCCACCTTCGCAGCCTGATGTTCACGCGCGGCGAGCCAGACCTGCGCGTACTGCAGGACGGCATCCGCATCCTGGAAACCGCCGACCGTCGCGCCGATCTCGCTTCGCTGCCGGTGCCCAACGCGTGGATCGCCGGCCATCGCGACCGACTGGTGCCGCCTCCCGCGATGGCATGGTCCGCCGAACAGGCGCGCGGCCACTATGTGGAAGTCGCCCACGCCGGCCACGCGCCGTTCTTCGGTTACGCCGACGCCGTGAAGGCGGCACTGATGCCTTTGCTGGATACGTTCCGATGAGTCCTTCGCATGTCGACCAGCGCCAGGTGCGGCGTAATTTCAGCCGTGCCGCCGCGACGTACGAGCAGCACGATGCGTTGCAGCAGGAAGTGCAGACGCTGCTGCTCGATCGCCTCGGCTTCTACCTGGAAACGCCTGAGCGTGTGGTCGACGTGGGTGCCGGCACCGGTCGCGGCACGGCGCTGTTGCGCAAGCACTATCCGAAGGCACAGGTCGTCGCGATGGATCTCGCGCTGCCGATGCTTCGCGCGGCGAAGAAACATGTGAGCTGGCTGAAGCCGTTCCAGCGCGTGTGCGCCGAAGCCACCGCACTGCCGTTGCCCGACCACAGCGTGGACGTGCTGCATTCCAACCTGTGCTTCCAGTGGATCGACGACCTGCCCGCACTATTTGGCGAATGCGTGCGCGTGCTCAAGCCCGGCGGCCTGCTGGTGTATTCCACCTTCGGTCCCGACACGCTGAAGGAACTGCGTGCCGCCTGGGCGCAAGCCGACGAGCAACCGCACGTGAGTCGCTTCCTCGACATGCATGACCTCGGCGACGCGATGATCAACGCCGGCCTGCGCGACCCCGTGCTCGACGTGGACCGCTATACGCTTACCTACAGCGAACCCCGCATGCTGCTCAAGGAACTACAGGGCCTGGGCGCCACCAACGCCGATCGCGAACGCGAGCGGCACCTGCTCGGCAAGCGCCATTACCAGCGCATGCTCGCCGCCTACGAAACCATGCGCGTCGACGGCCGCATTCCCGCCACCTGGGAAGTGGTGACCGCGCATGCCTGGGGGCCACCGCCCGGCCAATCGCGCCGCCTCGCTGGCGGCGGCGAAATGGCCAGCTTCTCGATCGACAGCCTGCGCGGCTCGCGGCGACGCTGACACCGCGCCCTCCCCTGTAGGAGCGCACCCAGTGCGCGATCAACGCAGGGACGTGCCTGTGCTCTGGCTTGTCGCCTCAATCGCGCACTCGGCGCGCTCCAACAAAAAACGCTGCGGCTGACTCACACCTGCTTGTATCGAAAGCAACCCACCACATGGTCATTGACCATGCCGGTCGCCTGCATGAAGGCATAGCAGATGGTGGTGCCGACGAAGCGGAAGCCACGCTTCTTCAGTTCCTTGCTCATGCGATCGGACAACGGCGTGCTGGCGGGTACATCGCCCTGGCCGGTCCAGCGGTTGCGCAGCGGCTTGCCGTCGACGAACGACCACAGGTAACGGTCCAGGCTGCCGTGCTCGTCGATCACCTTGAGGGCCGCCGCGGCGTTGTCCCGGGTGGAATACACCTTCAACCGATTGCGCACGATGCCCGGATCAAGCAGCGCCTTCTCCAGCTCGCGGTCCTTCATCGCCGCCACGCGCGCGATGTCGAAATCGTGGAAGACGCGGCGGTAGTTCTCGCGCTTCAGCAGGATCGTGCGCCACGAGAGCCCCGCCTGCGCGCCTTCCAGGCAAAGGAACTCGAACAGCAGCTGGTCATCGTGCAGCGGCGAGCCCCACTCGGTGTCGTGGTAGTCGTGCATGTCCGCGCTCTCGCCCCAGGCGCAGCGCTTTTTCGTCGCTTTCGAAGTCATCGAGGTTTTCCTTTCAGGCGGCTGGACGTCCGCGCGCCGTGCCAAATCCCATCACGGCACCGATCAGCGCCGCGAGCACCGCCATCCAAAGCCAGAACGAGAACACCAGCGTGGGCAGCCACCACAGCCCCAGCAGCAGCGCCGCCGCGGATACGGCAAACAGCCGGCCACGCGCGGGGCGCCGAAGCAACAGGCCCAGGCTCGCCACCAACAGCAGCAACGCGCCGATGACCGTCGGTGCGGCGCGCAACAGCGACACGGCGCCTTCCTCCATCAACCGCAACAACACGGGAAAGCGAAACAGCATGCCGACGAAGGCCGCGAGGCCAAGGCAGGCGACGGGTGCATTCCATGAACTCGTGCCGGCCATGCGCTTACCCTTGTAAGTTGGCGGATGAGCGAGGACGCTATCCCACCCACGCGCGCGTCACAAGCACCCAGGCGCGCGCGAACCGGCCTTTCCCTGGGACCACGATGACTGCCTCCAATCCCGCGCGCGGCGCCGTGACTGCGCTTGTCGCCACCATCCTGATCTGGGCCTACAGCTGGGTGGTGATGAAGCAGGTCCTGCAGCATGCGGGTCCGTTCGATTTCGCCGCGCTGCGCTACGTGCTCGGCGCCCTCGTGCTGTTCGGTGCATTGGTGGCAACGCGGCAATCGCTGAGCCCACCGCCGTTCGTACCCACGCTGCTGATCGGTCTGTGCCAGACCACCGCATTCCAGGGCCTGGGGCAATGGGCGCTGGTGAGCGGCGGCGCCGGCCGCGTTGCGCTGCTGGCCTACACCATGCCGTTCTGGGCCGTATTGCTGGCGTGGATGATCCTGCACGAACGCCTGACACCACGCCGCTGGCTGGGACTCGGGCTGGCCGCCATCGGCCTCACCTGCATCATCGAACCCTGGCATGGCCTGGGGAACACAAGCAGCACACTGCTGGCCATCGGCGCCGGTGCGGCCTGGGCGATGGGCACGGTGCTGAGCAAGCGTGTCTTCCTGCATCACGCGCCTTCGCCGCTCAACCTCACGGCCTGGCAGATGCTCTACGGCGCGATCGCGCTGGTGGTCATCGCGCTGTGCGTGCCGCAACGTTCCATCGAATGGACCTGGGGCTTCATCGGCGGGCTGGCCTACAGCGTGGTGATGGCCTCAAGCATCGCCTGGGGCTTGTGGCTGGTGGTGCTGCAGCGCCTGCCCACCGCGGTAGCGACCCTGGCCAGCCTCGGCGTACCCATCGTCAGCGTGCTGCTGGCGTGGGCGATCCTGCATGAGCGTCCCAGCGCCATGGAAGTACTGGGTATCGCGTTCGTGCTGCTGGGACTGGCCGCCGTAAGCGGTGTGGGCTTGCGCAAGGCCTGAAAAATCACGCCTTGGGAATCTGCAGTAGCGCATCCCCTGCGCGAAAACCCCGCGGGGCGGTACGTTGCGAGGCTGCAGTCGCGCACAGGGTGCGCTCCCACAACAACAACTCAGTCTGCTCGCTCTTTTTGCAGGAGCGCACCCTGTGCGCGAAAAGCCTGCGAAGCGAACACGCCATCACTTCATCATCGCAAACCGGATACCCCGGACCTCACCACGGCAACGCATCGATATCCACATTGCCGCCGGTAAGGATCAGACCGACACGCTTGCCCTTGAACAACTCCGGCCGCTTCAGCACCGCCGCAAACACGGTGGCACTGGACGTCTCCACCACGATCTTCAACTCGTTCCACAGCAGCTTCATTGCGGCGATGACTTCTTCGTCGCTCACCGTGGTCACCTGCACCCGATGCATGCGCAATGCTTCGAAGTTGGTTTCGCCGATCAAGGTACGCAGGCCGTCGCAGATGGTGTGCGGCACGAACGGGCCCACTCGCGAACCCTGCGCCAGCGAACGCGCTGCATCATCGGCGCCCGCGGGTTCGGCACCGTGCACGTCCAGCCCTGGCAACGCACCGTGCGCCGCAATGGCCGTGCCCGCCATCAAGCCGCCGCCACCCACTGGCGTGATGACGGCATCCAGGCCGCCGCTCTGCTGCAGCACTTCAAGCACGGCCGTGCCTTGCCCCGCCATCACGCGGGTATCGGCAAACGGGTGTACCAGTTCGGCGCCGGTGGCGCGCTGCACTTCTTCGGCCTTCGCTTCGCGGGCGGCCTGCGTGGCCTCGCAGCGATGCAGGATGGCGCCCGCGCGTTCGATCGCCTCGACCTTGGTGCGCACCGCGCCATCGGGCACGACCACATGCGCGGGAATGCCACGCGTCGCGGCAGCCATTGCCAGCGCATTGCCGTGGTTGCCCGATGAATGCGTCACCACGCCGTTGACGGCCAGCGCATCCTCCATCGACCAGACGGCGTTGCAGGCGCCGCGAAACTTGAAGGCTCCGCCGCGCTGCAGGTTCTCGCACTTGAAATACAGATCCGCTCCGGTCAACGCGTTCAAGTTGGCATTGCGCAGCACCGGGGTCAGCACCGCATAGGGCGCGATGCGCGCTGCTGCTTCCTGGATATGCGCAAAGGTGGGCAACGCCGTGCGATTGATGGTCGAACTCATGGATTTTCGATCTCCACACCACAAAGAAAACGACGCTCTGCGCCGGGCTCAAGCCGGATCGCCTCAGCGCAATCGGGACGGTTGAACGCATCGGACCAGCTTTCCATCGGCTCCAGCGCGATGGAACGGCGTATGTCGCGCGTCACCGTATCGGCGGTGAAGGCGAGCATCACGCCCGACATCTGCCACACGGCAATGGCCAGCTGCGTATCCGGTGCGCGCAGCCTCGTGCGTGCGCGCCCATCGACGTCGTAACGCAGGTCGGCAAAGGCGTGGTTGAGTTCGCGCGGGCCGATTGCCTGCATCTCGCGGAAATCCAGCTCCGGCGCATGGTCCATGGAAAGTCGCGCGGCTTCGCCCGGAAGCGGGATGAAATCCTCGCTGGTGCGCACCACGCTGTCGGCGGGAATCTGCAATTCCCAGCCTTCGATCGGCATGTCCGACAGGCGAAAATACGGGTGCCAGCCGAAGAAGCACGGCGCCGCCCGTTCCCCTGCGTTGCGCATCACGGCTTCCACCGTGAGTCCGCTGGCGTCGAGCACGTAGGAAATCGCCAGATCGATGGCAAACGGATAACCCGGGTGCACGCCGGGGCGAATCGCCTGCGTGGTGAACGTGGCGCGCGCCGAGGCGTCATCTGCCGCACATGCCACCAGATCGAACTCCACGGCGCGCACAAAGCCGTGGCGCGCGGCGCGCGAGGCACCTTCCACGCCGGGTTGCAGGTCGTAGGGCTCGTCGTCGAAGACGTAACGCGCATCGGCGATGCGGTTGGCGAAGGGCGCCATGATGGCGAAGCGCGAGCTTGGGCGTGTGTCCAGCTCCTCGGCGTCGCGATAGCCATCGGCGATGTTGCGCACGCCTTCGGGCCCGGGCACCTCGAAACTCAGCAAGGTCGCGCCCCGGCGCGCGATGCGCACGCGACGACCGCGCGCCGCGTCAGTCAGGACGGCAAGCTCATGGCCGCCCAGCTGGCCGCGCTCCGCAAGATACTCCGCCATCGCCTTGTCCTGTCCGGAAAGAGCCGCATGTTAGCCTGACTTGTCCTACCTTCCCCAGCCGTAGCCATGACGACTCGCCCCGATAGCTCTCCCTCCCTGATCCGTCTCAGCGACTACCGCGCCCCGGCATGGCGCGTGCCGCGGCTGGAGCTGGTATTCGACCTGGGCATCGACAGCACGGAAGTGGCGGCACGCATGGAACTGGCGCGCGACGCCGCGCAGGAGGCGCCGCTGCGCCTGGAT
Organism: Dyella sp.; assembly: GCF_035685885.1. Taxonomy (GTDB): domain Bacteria; phylum Pseudomonadota; class Gammaproteobacteria; order Xanthomonadales; family Rhodanobacteraceae; genus Dyella. The sequence continues at coordinate 25,071 of NZ_DASRZX010000077.1, forward strand.
GGCGAAGGCCTGGAACTGCTTTCGATCAGCATCGATGGCCAACCGCTTCCCACCACCGCGTGGCGCCTTGCGGATGGCGTGCTGGAAGTCGATGGCGTGCGCGATGGGAGCGTGCTGGAGACGCGTGTGCGCGTGAATCCCGCCGCCAATACGACGCTGGAAGGCCTGTACCTGTCCGGCCCGCGCGAACGCGGTTTCCTGCTCACGCAGTGCGAGGCCGAGGGTTTCCGCCACATCACCTTCTTCCCGGATCGGCCTGACGTGCTCACCAGCTACACGGTGACGCTGCGCGCCGACCGCGAGCGCTTCCCGGTGCTGCTGGCCGGCGGCAATCCGGATGGCCAGGGCGAGCTCGCCGATGGCCGGCACTGGGCGCGTTTCGTCGATCCGCATCCCAAGCCCAGCTACCTGTTCGCGCTGGTCGCGGGCCGGCTGGAGAAGATCGAGCGCGACTACGTGACGGGCAGCGGTCGCGCCGTGAAGCTGGTGATCTGGGCCGAGGCCGATGCCATCGGCCGCTGCGATTACGCGATGGATGCACTGGAACGTTCCATGCGCTGGGACGAGGAAACCTACGGCCGCGAATACGATCTCGATGTCTTCCATGTCGTCGCCACGCACGACTTCAACATGGGCGCGATGGAGAACAAGGGCCTCAACATCTTCAACGCGAAGTACCTGCTGGCCGATCCCGACTCCAGCACCGACGACGAATACCGCGCGGTGGAAGCGGTGGTCGCGCACGAGTATTTCCACAACTGGAGCGGCAACCGCGTCACCTGCCGCGACTGGTTCCAGCTGTCGCTGAAGGAAGGCCTCACGGTGTTCCGCGAGCAGCAGTTCTCGGCGGACATGAACTCGCCCGCGCTCAAGCGCATCGAGGATGTGGCCTTGCTGCGCCGCGCGCAGTTCCCGGAAGACGCCGGCCCGCTGGCCCATCCGGTGCGTCCCGCGCAGTACAGCGAGATCAACAACTTCTATACCGCGACGGTCTATGAGAAGGGTTCGGAGCTCGTGCGCATGGTGGCCGGCCGACTCGGCCGTGAGGGCTTCCGCCAGGGCATGGATCGCTATTTCTCGCGCCATGACGGCCACGCCGCCACGCTGGAGGATTTCCTTTGCGCGCTGGGCGAGGCCAACCGCATCGACCTCATGCCCTACCTGGCCTGGTATTCGCAGGCCGGCACGCCGCGTCTTACCGCGCGCGGCCACTATGACGCCTCCCAGCGCAGCTACACGCTGACGCTTTCGCAGCACACGCCACCCACGCCGCATCCGCCGCAGAAGCAGGCGCTGCCGATTCCGGTAAAGCTCGCGTTGTTCGACCGCACGGGCGGAATGTTGCCGCTGCATCTGGTCGGCGACTCAGCGGCCGATTCCGGCGCGACGGAACGCGTGGTGGTGCTGCAGGAAACCGAGCAGTCGTTTGTATTCCAGCAGATCAATCAGGCACCCGTGCCGTCGCTGCTGCGAGGTTTCTCCGCGCCCGTCATTCTCGAATGCGATTACGCACCGGACGATCTCGCCCTGCTGCTGCGCCACGATCCGGATGGCTTCAATCGGTGGGAGGCGGGGCAACAGCTGGCTGCGCGAGCGTATGACAATCTGCGCGACGGGCACGACACATCGGCGCTCGATGCATGGTGCGACGCGCTTGCCGCACTGTTCGACGACGATGCCGTCGATGCCGCCCTGCTCGCCGACCTGTTGACGCCCCCGGGCGAAATCGAGCTGTCGGAACGCGAGCGCCAGGTCGATCCCGCACACGTGCACACGCTGCGCCAGCAATTGCAGGAGCACTTGGCACTGCGCATCGGCCAGCAGGCCTTGCAGCGACGCTACGAGGCGCTGGCCACGCACACCAGCCTTGCGCTCGACGCGCTCAGCCAGGCCCGCCGCCGGCTGAAACGCCGCGTGCTCGAGCTGCTGTCGCGCATCGATCCCTGGACGGCGCATGCGCTGGCCACGCTGCAATACGACAACGCTCCCGGCATGACCGACCGCCTTGCTGCGCTGGCCGTGCTGGTGCGAGGTGACGCACCACAGGCGCGTGCCGCGCTCACGCATTTTCGCGCACGCTACGCCGACAACCCGCTGGCCATGGACAAGTGGTTCTCGGTGCAGACCCAGTTGCCCGGCGCGCTGGTGCTGGAACGCGTCCGCATGCTCGAAGCCGATCCGGCCTTCACGCTGAAGAACCCCAACCGCGTGAACGCGCTGTTGGGCGCATGGGCGCGCGGCAATCCCGATGGCTTCCACCGTCCGGATGGCAGCGGTTACCAGTGGCTGGCAGAGCGACTGAAGCAGCTGGATGCGATCAATCCGCAGATCGCGGCCCGCCTTGCAACGGCGTTCAATGGCTGGCAACGCCTCGAACCGGCCCGCCGCGCACTGGCACGGGCAGCGATCGACGGCATGGCCGCGCAGCCCGGACTGTCACGCAACCTCGCCGAGATCGTGCAGAGCATGCTGCATGGTTGATTCGCGCGCGGCGCGAGCCTGATGCAGAAAGAGAAACGCCCGAGTGCGACCCGTCCAAGACGGGGCACCCGGGCGTAATGCGGTGGTCGAATGGAAGGCCGCAGTGCGATGGGCAACGGCTTGGACGGGCGACCCGACCCGTTGGCATCCATGCCCTCGCCTTCCGGACGTATGGACGTCCAACTGGCGATGCAACGGCGCGAGTACGCGCCCTGGTCAGGCCTCCAGGCGCTTCAATTCGTCGCGCAGGCGGCTGATGCGCGAGATCAGGCGCGGGCGCAATGCCTGACGCTCGGTCTCGGTACGCTGGTCGAGATGGTCCATGGCCATTTCCACGCGGCCAAGCTCGATCAGCAGATCGTGGTGCTGGTAAACCGGTTGAAAATCGAAGCTGAGTTCCATGACGCGAGTCCCCCAAACGTTCGCCTTGGCTGGCACGAATGCAAAAAGCAATGCCCGTGCCAAAATGTGATCGAGATCACATGAAAAACGGCTGTCGATCACGCAATGACGCTGTACGTCAGCAGTTGCCAAGACTCGGCACAAATAGGCGTTTTAGTCACTCCACGTTCACGCTGGAGGCGTAAATATCCACCCCAACGCGCAGCAAGAAAGTCCGCTGCCAGCGAGCCGAATTCACGGTTTCTGGCGTCCGGCAACACGGTCATCCTGGATTCCCCCTGTTCCTGAGACCGCCGGGCGCCAGATCTTAAATAGGGCCAAGAAAACCCGGATCCCGGGCAGGCCTGCAAAAAAACGACGGCGCCCCTAGGGGCGCCGTCTTGCTTCCTCTCCCCGGCACGCGATCAAGCCCCTGTCGCTCGATCTCGGCGCGCGTTATCGCGCAGCTTCTGCCCGTGAAAAGTGCGAGGAAGATAAAGCAGGAAGCGTGCCAGCGACGCAGGAGCCGTGCTGGCGTTACCATATGCGTCGCTTTTGGTCCATTCCTGTGCGTTCGGGGCATCCCTTGCCCCAGCGCGGGACCGGCAGCGGCGCGAGTCCGGCGGGAAGCCGACCCTTCGACACATCGCTACGACGAGATTTCCATGTTCCATCCGACCCACTACGACGTCATCGTGATCGGCGGCGGCCATGCCGGCACCGAAGCGGCGCTGGCCGCCGCCCGCACAGGCGCGCGCACCCTGCTGCTGAGCCACAACATCGAAACGATCGGCCAGATGAGCTGCAACCCAGCCATCGGCGGCATCGGCAAGGGTCACCTGGTCAAGGAAATCGACGCGCTGGGTGGCGCCATGGCCCACGCGGCGGATCTCGCCGGCATCCAGTGGCGCACCCTGAACGCCTCCAAGGGTCCGGCCGTGCGCGCCACGCGCTGCCAGGCGGACCGGGCGCTGTACAAGGCCGCCATTCGACGGATCGTGGAAACCCAGCCGAACCTGGAGCTGTTCCAGCAGGCCGTGGACGATCTGATCATGGAGGGCGGCCGCGTGGTTGGCGTGGTGACGCAGATGGGCCTGTCGTTCCGCGCCCGCACCGTGGTCCTCACCGCCGGCACCTTCCTGGCGGGCAAGATCCACATCGGTCCGGCGCAGTACGCTGGCGGCCGTGCCGGCGATCCGCCGGCGAGCACGCTGGCGCAGAAGCTACGCGAACTGCCGGTGGCCGCCGAGCGCCTCAAGACCGGCACGCCGCCCCGGATCGACCTGCGCAGCATCGATTTCACCGGCCTGGAGGAACAGCCCGGCGACGATCCGGCTCCGGTGTTTTCCTATCTGGGCTCGCGCGACGAACATCCGCGCCAGGTGAGCTGCTGGATCACCCACACCAGCGAAGCCACCCACGCGCTGATCCGGGGCTCGCTCGATCGCTCGCCGCTGTACAGCGGCCAGATCGAAGGCGTCGGCCCGCGCTACTGCCCCTCCATCGAGGACAAGGTGGTGCGCTTCGCCGAGAAGACCTCGCACCAGATCTTCATCGAGCCCGAGGGCCTGGATACCTTCGAGGTCTATCCGAACGGCATTTCCACCTCGCTGCCGTACGACGTGCAGCTGGCGCTGGTGCGCTCCATCAAGGGCTTCGAGAACGCGCACATCACGCGGCCGGGCTATGCGATCGAATACGACTACTTCGATCCCCGCGGCCTGCATCCGTGGCTGGAAACCAAGGCCATTGGCGGCCTGTATTTCGCCGGCCAGATCAATGGCACCACCGGTTACGAGGAAGCGGGCGCGCAGGGCCTCATCGCCGGCCTCAACGCCGCACTGGCCGTGAAGGGCAAGCAGCCCTGGTATCCGCGCCGCGACGAGGCCTACGTGGGCGTGCTGATCGACGATCTCACCAGCAATGGCACCATCGAACCCTACCGCATGTTCACTTCGCGCGCGGAATATCGCCTGTACCTGCGCGAGGACAACGCCGATCTGCGCCTTACCGAAACAGGGCACCGCCTCGGCCTCGTGCCGCAGGCGCGCTTCGATGCGTTGCGCGCCAAGCGCGATGCGGTGGAGGCCGAGACGCAGCGCCTCGGCACCCTCTGGGCCGCGCCATCCAACCTGCTCGGCGCGCGCATCGCCAGCCAGCTGGGCATCGCGCTGAGCCGCGAGACCAATGCGCTGGACCTGCTGCGCCGCCCCGAACTGGACTACGCCAAGCTCACCTCGGTCGATGGCATTGGTCCGGCAGTCGGCGACAACGACGTGGCCGCACAGGTGGAGGTGCAGACCAAATACGCGGGTTATCTCGATCGCCAGCGCGACGAGATCGAACGCCAGCGCCGCCATGAACAGACCGCGATTCCCGGCAGCTTTGACTACGACAAGGTGCGCGGGCTTTCCTCCGAGGTGTTGCTCAAGCTCAAGCGCGTGCAGCCGGAAACCATCGGCCAGGCGGCGCGCATCAGCGGCGTCACGCCCGCGGCCATCTCGCTGCTGCTGGTGCACCTGAAGCGTTCGGCAGCCTGATCACGCATCTGTGCGCGCGGCGGATGCCGCGTTGCCGTGGCATCATGCGTGTCACGGATCAGCGGAGCATGCGTGTATGGAAGTGTGGATCGGTCGGGACGGCGAGCGGCACGGCCCTTACAAGGAAGTGGAGGTGCGCCAGTGGCTGCGTAGCGGCCAGGTGAGTCCACAGGACCTGGGCTGGCGCGAGGGCATGGCCGACTGGGCGCCGCTTTCCAGCCTGTTCCCCGAAGAGATCCCGGCTGCACCGCCAGCCTTCTCGCCGCCGCCAGCACCGCCGCAGGCGCACGTCTGGGGAGCCGCTGCGGTAGCCAACAATGCGGCAGCATTGACCGACTATGCCGGTTTCTGGAAGCGCGCGGCCGCGTACATCCTCGACGCGCTGGTGTTGTGGATACCCAACCTCATCCTCGGCAGCCTGCTTGGCGCGACGGAAGCGCGCAACGTGTATATCGAAGGCGCCGCGGCCGCCGGCAGCGATCCGCAAGTCGCGCTGCAGGCCCTGGAAGTCTATTTCAACGCGATGATTCCCACGATGATCGCGCAGACCGTACTTGTCTGGCTGTATTTCGCGCTGTGCGAAAGCTCGCCATGGCAAGGCACGCTGGGCAAGCGCGCGCTTGGCATCCGCGTCACGGGTCTGCAAGGCGAGCGCATTTCGTTCCTGCGTGCGACGGGCCGCTACTTCGCCAAGATCCCCAGTGCGATGATCTTTTGCATCGGCTTCCTGATGGTGGCGTGGACGCAGCGCAGGCAGGGACTGCACGATCTCATTGCGCAAACGCTGGTCCTCAACGGCCGCACCGGCAACGCAACGGTGACCAGGCCTGGCGCCAATCGCGATCAGGGCTCGTTCAACGCCTGATGCATCTCCCGCGATGCGGCGCGCTGGCGCCGCATCGTCGTACACGCGCAGAGCTTGCATGGCACTGGCACACGTGACGCGGCAGGCACACCGCATTCACGGCGTACTCGCATCTTCCGGTGCCTTCGCGAGCCCATCCCAAGCGATACGGGAATGCCATGGACGTCAAGACGTCCGCGCTGCGCGAAAGCCGGCATGCCCATGCGTCGACGATGCCAATACGCGCGCATTCCGTTATGACCTATGGCGGATGCGGCAGCGCATTCCCGCGGCGCATGCTTGCGCGTGCAGGGGGCCGCGCATCAGGCAAGGTCATGGCCCAGTCTTTACCCGACAGCGGCTGGATCTATCAGTGCGATGACATCGTCGTCGAGCCGCGCGCACATCGCCTGGAACGCGCAGGCGTGGAGCTCTCCGTCGAGCCCAAGGCCTATGCCGTACTGGTGGCGCTGCTGCAACAGCCCGGCGAAGTCGTCGGCAAGGACGCATTGCTCGACGCTGCGTGGGGACATCGCCACGTAACGCCGGGCGTGCTGACGCGCGTGATCTCGCAGCTGCGCCATGCCCTGGGAGACAGCGCCGCCAGCCCTCGCTATATCGCCACCGTGCATACCGTGGGTTATCGCTTCATCGGCGAGGTGCAGAAAACGGCATTGATAACCGTGGTTCCCGCGCCAGCGGTCACGGAAGTGCCCGCCGCGAAAGCGGCGCTTCCCGCCAAGGACACACCGGCACGCAAGCCGCCAACGCCCGGACTGCACTGGGTGACAGCAGCCATCACCGTGGCCGTCATAGTTGCGATGCTGGTGGTAGCGAGCCTGTGGCATCCCACGCGCGCGACTTCGGCACTACCCCATGCGTCACCACAACCCGCACTGGTGGTGATGCCCTTCGCGCACGAGAACGCACCCCATGCATCGCGGCCCAGGCATGCACCACGCTATCGCCGCGTGAGCCACTTCTCGCCGTCGACCGACGAGGAGGCGGAACGCGGCAGCGGCTATCTCTCCCTGCGGCCGGAACAGGCTCCTGCCGCCAGGCAATGAGCACGGCTTTCCTCTTGCTATGATCGACCATTCGGCGCGCCGCCAGCCGGCGCGACGCATCGTCGAACGCACAGGAAACGTTTCAGCCTCATGCTCAGCATCGAACAACGTATTGCCCAGGACATCGCCGCCAAGCCGGATCAGGTTCATGCCGCGGTGGATCTGCTCGACGGCGGCGCTACCGTGCCGTTCATCGCGCGCTACCGCAAGGAAGCCACCGGCGGCCTCGACGACACCCAGCTGCGCTTGCTGGAAGAGCGCCTGCGCTACCTGCGCGAGCTGGAAGAGCGCCGCAGCGCAATCCTCGCCAGCGTCGAGGAACAGGGCAAGATGACCGATGCGCTCAAGGGCGACATCCTCAGCGCCGACACCAAGGCGCGCCTGGAAGACCTTTACCTGCCGTACAAGCCCAAGCGCCGCACCAAGGCGCAGATTGCGCGCGAAGCGGGCCTGGAGCCGTTGGCCATCGGCCTGCGCGAGGACCCCACGCAGTCGCCTGACACATTCGCCGCCTCGTTCGTCGATACCGAGAAGGGCGTGCCCGATGTGCGCGCCGCGCTCGACGGTGCGCGTGCCATCCTCATGGAGAGCATCGCCGAGGACGCCACGCTGGTCGGCGAGTTGCGCGACTGGTTGTGGGAGAAGGGTCAGATCCGCGCCAAGGTGGTGGAAGGCAAGGAGAACGAAGGCGCGAAGTTCCGAGACTATTTCGACCACGTCGAAGCGATCGGCAAGATTCCCTCGCATCGCCTGCTCGCGCTGATGCGCGCGCGCAACGAAGGCGTGATCGAACTGGAGCTCGCGCCGAATGTGGACGCCGAACAAGGGCACCAGGAGGGCGAAGGCCGCGTGGCTGCACACGCTGGCATTCTCGATCGGGGCCG
>NZ_DASRZX010000078.1:0-4065 GCF_035685885.1 Dyella sp.
TTGGCGCGGTCGTTTGACACGGGCCGCCGCGGCGATTCCGCACGCCTCAGCCGAGCTTCGCCATCTCCGCCGCGCTGAGACGCAGTCCGGCCGCCGCGACGTTGTCTTCCAGATGCGCCGTCGATGCCGTGCCCGGAATCGGCAGCATGTTCGGTGAGCGCGCCAGCAGCCACGCCAGCGCCACCTGCACGGTGCTCGCGTTGTGCGCCGTGGCGATTGCCTGCAGGTTGTCGGGCAGCCGTCCGCTGTCGAGCGGCGCCCACGGCAGGAATCCGAGGCCTTCTTTCTGGCAGTACTGCAGCACGGCCTCCGAGCCGCGGTCCTGCACGTTGTAGCGGTTCTGCACCGACACGATCTTCGCCACGGCCTGCGCGCGCTTGAGCTGATCGACGTCGAAATTCGATACGCCGATGTGGCGGATCTTGCCCGCGGCCTGGAGTTCCGCGAGCTCGCCAATGGAATCTTCGAGCGGCACTTTCGGATCGGGCGCATGTAGTTGGTACAGGTCGATGCGTTCCACGTGCAATCGCTTGAGGCTTCCTTCGCAGGCGGCGCGCAGATGCGCCGGGCTGCCATCGCGGTCCCATCGCGCGGCGACCGGCCGCACCATGCCGCCCTTGGTCGCGATCACGAGGTTCTTCGGATAGGGATGCAGCGTCTCGTAGATCAGGTTCTCGCTGACTTCGGGTCCGTACGCGTCGGCGGTGTCGATCAGCGTGACGCCGAGTTCGACCGCGCGTTGCAGCACGCGCCGTGCTTCAGCGGGATTGGCCGGCGGTCCCCAGACACCCTCGCCCGTGATGCGCATGGCCCCGAAACCCAGGCGATTGACCTTGAGATCGCCGCCCAGCGTGAACGTGCCGGAAGCGCCGGCGTTGGCGGCGCTCGCGCCAGCCGCAGCCGCAGAGGGCGTTGCAGGGGTCGAGGTGGCTGCGGCAACCGCGTCTGCCACCGATCCCAGGGCTGCGAAGGCGCTCGCCTGTTGCAGCAGCGCGCGACGCGAGAGCTGTCTTTCCTGCATGGGCCGCTCCAGTGTGGTTGGCCGGGAACGCGCAGCCTACACCCGCGTAGCCGATTCGCCACAATAATATACGCTGCCAATACACGGCATCGGGTCGCCTGATGGGGAAACGCTACAACAAGATCATGACAGAAAATAAAGGCTTGGACGCTTGTGTACCGCAATCGACACGGCGCACAATCGGGCCCACATCATGGGGCGGCATGCTGCGGCAGCCAGCCTCGGGGGTCTTAGAAACTGAAGCGGGGGGTAGCATCATGCGTCGAGTGATATTGGCAACATCTGCCACGGGGATCCTGACTGTGGCGGCCTGTGTCGCCGCGATCCTCCAGCCGGTAACGGCGCGGGCCGAAGCCGCCGCCGGCGATGACACGCTCGAGGAAGTGGTCATCACCGCGCAGAAGCGCACCGAGCGTCTGCAGGACGTGCCGGTCTCGGCCTCGGTGCTCAATTCCGATTCGCTGGCCAATTCCAATGTCAGCGATGTCGTCGACCTCAACAAGCTGGTGCCTTCGCTGAACCTCAACGGCACCATCAACGGCCGCGTGCCCATGGGCATGCGCGGCATTTCGACGGTGTCCAACGAGCAGGCGGTGGGCGTGCCTTCCGGCGTGGCCATCATGATCGATGGCGTGCCGGTGCCTTCGGATTCCTTCGATGGAACGCAGGTCGAGGACGTGCAGAACGTCGAAGTGCTGAAGGGACCCCAGGCGACCCTGGGTGGCCGCACGGCCGCCATCGGCCTGATCAACTACCGCACCTACAATCCCACCGACACGCTGCAGGGCGGGCTGTCGCTGACCGGCACCACCGACCACGAGTACCGCGCCACGGGCCACATCTCCGGCCCGATCACCGAGGGCCTGGATTACAGCCTCTCGGCGTTCGATGCGCATCGCTACTATCCGATCACCAATACTTTCTATGGCACCAAGACCTCCCAGGCGGACCAGGGCCTGCGTGCCAAGCTGGAATGGAAGCCGAACGACCTCTTCGATGCCAAGCTGACCTTCCGCCATGCCAAGTCCGAGGTGGACGGTTTCAATTTCGTCTACGTGCACGTGGTGCCGGGTGCGACCCTGTTCTTCCCGGGTTCGCCGGTCACGCAGGCCATCGCGTTTCCGGACATCACGCCCAGCTGGCAGAACCTCGACTATGACAGCCCGGTCAATACCGCCGGCCACAGCAATTTCGACAACGATGCGCAACTGGATCTGAGCTTCGACGTCGGCAATGGCTACACGCTGTCCTCGACCACGGCTTACCAGCACGAAAACCAACGGCAGATCCAGGATCTGTTCGCCACCGCGGTCTACGGTTTCGATACCTTCTTCAGCATTGCGGGCATCGGCCCCTATGCAGGCGGCAGCGGTGGGCTGATCACCAGCAACCCGATCGTGTTCGACGACACGCAGCACCAGAGGGAATTGATCACGCAGAAGAGCGAGGAACTGAAACTGGTCTCGCCCACGGACCAGGCGGTCAGTTTCGTGGTGGGTGCGTTCTACTCGGACACCAAAGTGTCGATGTGGTACACGCGCACGCTGCCGCCGGCCGCACTGAATGTGTTCGTCGTGCCGGAGACCAAGACCACCGACCTCTATGGCCGGGCCACCATCAAGCTGGCCACCAATACCTCGCTGGTCACGGGTCTGCGCTTGAACGATGACGAACTGAATTATACCTACCAGCAGACCATCTACAACGGCGAGGGCCCGTTCTACAGCGCCAGCAGCAGCAACTCCAGCGCCGTCGTCGGCGATCTCAGCCTGCAGCAGAAGTTCACGCCGGACGTGATGGCCTACGCGACCTATGCACGCGGCTATTCGCCGGAGGTGTACAACACCGCCGCGACGCTGACCAGCAATGCCGCGCTGGATCCAGTGCCGCAGGAACACATCAATCACTTCGAAATCGGCGTGAAGGGCCAGTACTTCGACCGCGCGCTGACCGCGAACCTGTCGGTATTCGACACCCGCTACCAGAACTACCAGATCCAGCAGTACAACCTGCTGCCTGGACAGATCACTTCGGAGCTGGTGTTGTCGTCGGCGGGCGGCGCCGAGACCAAGGGCCTGGAGTTCGACACGTCCTGGCGCGCCACGCCCAACACCACCGTGAGCGTGAGCGGCGCCTACATGGACGCCAAGTTCACCAAGTACATCGGCGCGCCCTGCGCAGGCTACAACGAGGATCCGCTGCTCGTGACGCCCGGTACCTACCCGGCCGGCTGCTACCTGGGTTCCGATGGCATCAATGTGGTGCAGGATCTCACGGGCACGACGATGCCGAACGCGCCGAAGTTCAAGGGGTATGCCGACTTCCAGCAGCGCATCCCGCTGGGTGCGGGCGGTGGCCTGGCGCTGCTGTTCGACGGCAACGTGTCCTACCGGGACAAGGCGCAGATGCTGCCTGACAACAACCCGAACTCGATCATGGGTTCGGTCACCATCGCGAACTTCTCGCTGGGATTGTCGGGCGCGGACGGCAAGTGGAATGTCACGGCGTTCCTGAACAATGCCTTTGACAAGGCGTATTACACCGACGTCGAAGACTTCTGGGGCAGCCCGTGGTCCAACACCGCGACGGTAATCGCCCAGCCCGCGCGTGATGCCAAGCGCTACGGTGGCATCCGCGTCGACCTGAAGCTCTGAGACTCCGGCGCCGGTGCGGACCCTGGGTCCGCGCCGGACGGAAAGTTCTGCCAGGAACTTTTTGTATCGCGCTGCTTGGCTTTTCTCAACGGTCGGGATCGGCAGTCCCGACCGTTTTTCAATAGGGTTGTGATAAATTGTGATGGCCGCGCAGCGCCTGAAACAAGGTGCGCCGGAAGCCTGGCTTGACAGTCAATATGATTCATAACTAATTGAACATAAACATCCTTTTGCTCGGGAGTCCATCGTCATGATCCGCTATCTGAAGACCGGGCAGTTGCCCGAAGAGAAGGCCGAGAAGCAGCTCGAGGTTCGCAACACGGTGGAGAAGATCCTGGCCGACATCGCCGCGCGGGGCGAGGCGGCGGTGAAGGAGTACTCGGCGAAGTT
>NZ_DASRZX010000079.1:0-13068 GCF_035685885.1 Dyella sp.
CCTCCGGTTTCCGACAGAATCCGGCGTACCGACGAATGGTGTCGATCGAACGACCGGGCGATCTGATGAAGTGACTCGCCACGTTGCCATCGATCCCACATCATCCCTATCTGGGCTTCGGTGTAATAAATCTTTGGTCGCCGGGACATCTTGCAACACTCCTGCTGCTCGCGCAGTCTTTAGTGTGTTGCAACGACCGGCTGAAACCGCAGTCGCGAGCGGACCTTCTACTCGCGGCTAATCGCCGCCTCAAAGTACCTGTCTGCGTCGGCCATCGTCTCGACAACGGCGGGCGCTTCCGCAGTGCTCCAGAAAGGCAGGCGCCATTGCGGATCGTGTCCTTTCTTCAGAACGCAAGCCGACAGTAGTCCGTCAGCCCGATTCACGACCACTGTCACCAGCTCCAGGTCCGGCAGGTAGCGCTCGAACAGCACCGAGTCGCCCTGACAAAGGGACAGATTCCAGATTCCCCCATACCTTTCTTCCCATGCCATGACGCCCCTTGCCCTCTTTGGGATCGCAGCCGAAATGTCCGTTGTGGGTCGACAGCGGACCTTGCGTGGTCCTGCGATCTAACTAATCGTCACACTGATTGCTGCATGGCGACAAGTATCAGCGTCCAAAGGGCTGCCGAAGTGACCGCACCAAGAAACCACGCGATGAATCTCTTCGCCACGATGCCGTACCTTGCCCTCTCAGCAGAATCGTTGAACCAAAGGCGTTTGAAGGGTCGCTCTCGTCGGCCAATGACGAGGAAATAAACGGGTACGAAAAAGAACGCGCATGCCACGCACAGCCAGATCACGTTGTGGGCAAGTACTGATGCTGCTTTGTGCTTTTCTTCCCAAGCTTCCAGCGAAGCAAACGCCAACGCCGACAAAGCGCCTGCCAGGGCCGCTGTCTTGTTAGATGCCGTGATCAATGCCCCTCCAGGGTGAACGTCTCTTGACGAAGTCTGGCTCGAACAAGCCCCCCCTTCCCGACCAATGGCGATGTCCACAATGGGTCGGAAGTTGGCCTAACGGATGACGCCGAAGATCATCACCCAGAGCACCAGAGCGGAGAGGATCGTGATGCCCTGCGAGGCAACCAAGCTCCAGCCAATGGCAGGTTGCTCCCTGCAAAGGCGCCTATTGAGCGCAACGGCCCCCATCTCGGCACCCCAAAGCTTCCTGAAGCGAAACACGACTAAATTGCTATATGCACCGGTGATCGCGATCAGAACCAGCGCTACTAAACGAACTGCATGCATGTCTGCTCCGTACAGGAAACGACGTCCATTATTCACATCCTCAACTATTGCGTCCGCTTCGGGTTGCGACTTCAGCCGGTCGTTCCAACACTCCTGCTGCTCGCGCAGTCTTTAGTGTGTTGCAACGACCGGCTGAAACCGCAGTCAAAAGCAGATCTTACGGTCAGGCCCGACTCGAACCCGACCCATCACAGCGCTGACCGCCGAATCGCGAGCGAACGATCCTCAACGCTGCACCTCGTTCTTCTCCACTGCTCCGCCCTTCATCACGAAGCCGACGTGCTCCAGCTGCGAGACGTCCTTGATGGGGTCGCCGCTGACGGCGATGAGGTCGGCGAAATAGCCGGGGGCTACGGCACCTACCTTGCCCTTCAGGTCGAGCAGGTCGGCGGCGTTTACGGTGGCGGCCTGGATGGATTGCATGGGCGTCATGCCCCACTTGGTCATGACGGCGAATTGTTTGCCGTTCCAGCCGTGCGGGTAGACGCCAGCGTCGGTGCCGAAGGCCATCTTTTCGCCGGCCTTCACGGCGCGCTGGAAGTTTTCGCGCTGCAGGCGGCCCACCAGTTTTTCCTTTTCGACGGTGCTGGCCGGGAAACCCCTCTTGGCGTACTCGCTCAGGATGTAGTCGTCGTTGTAGACGTCGAAGTCGAGGTAGGTGCCTTTCTGCTTGGCGAGCTTGAGGCCTTCGTCGTCGATCATGCTGCTGTGCTCGACGGAATCGACGCCGGCACGAATAGCCATCTTGATGGCTTCAGCGCCATGGGCGTGCGCGGCCACCTTCTTGCCCCAGCGGTGCGCTTCATCGACCAGCGCATTCATTTCCTCCTGCGAGTATTGCGGCGCGCCTACCGAGCCTTCTGCACTCAGCACGCCGGCGCTGGCCATGAACTTGATGACGTCGGCGCCGTTCTTCACGTTCTCGCGGATGCGGTGGCGAATGGCATCGACGCCATCGGCCACACCATCGATGTCGTGGAACTGGATCCACGGCGAGAAGCCGGTGGTGCCGTCGGCGTGGCCGCCGGTGGCGCCCAGCGGCGGACCGGAAACCAGCATGCGCGGGCCGGGGATATCGCCGCGATTGATCGCGTTGCGCAGGGCGACATCGACGTAGTCGTCGGCGCCCAGGTTGCGCACGGTGGTGAAGCCGGCGTCCAGCGTACGCTTGGCGTAGATGGGCGCGAGGATGGCGGAGTCGATCGCGCTGCGCTTGAGGATGGCTTCGTAGTAATCGCCCTTCACTTCGTTCGGATCGCCCGTGAGATGCACGTGGCAATCGATCAGGCCAGGCAACAGGGTGGCGCTGCCCAGGTCGATCACGTGTGCACCTGCGGGCACCTGGCCGTCGTAGCGCACTTCGGTGACCTTGTCGCCATCGATCACTACCAGCGGGTTGTCACGCACGGTGCCGGTCTGCGTATCAACGAGATGCGCGGCGCGCACCACGGTTTTCGCGGGTGCGGCAGGCGCTTCATCCGCGTGGACGGACGCGGCGGTTCCGAGGCTCAGGGTGATGGCAGCGAACAGGGGCAGCAAACGCATGGACGGCGTCTCCGTGGGCAAGGGGCAAAGGACGGCGGGCAGACAGCCGAACGCTACGCGTTGCGCCACGGTCATGCGATCTCCCCCGCGCCACCTTACCGTGAATGCACGCGCTGTGGCGCACGTCGTTGGTCACGATCTGGGCCGGCCTTCACTACTGCAGCGCACCAATGATTCGCCCCCGGGCGGCAGCAGGAACGACCGGCGACGCTCGCTTCATCCGCGCCATGCAACCGTGCATGCTATCGCGCGCCGTCTCCCTGTTCCTTTGCCCGGAGCTGCCCCATGGAAACCCGGCCACCGTTGCCACCTTTCACCGAAGGGACGGCCATCCAGAAAGTTCGGATGGCGGAAGACGCCTGGAACACGCGCGATCCCGAACGCGTCTCGCTGGTGTATACGGTCGACACTCACTGGCGCAATCGCTCCGAATTCCTGGATGGCCGCGACGCGGTGAAGGCCTTCCTGCAACGCAAATGGAATCGCGAGCTCGACTATCGACTGATCAAGGAGCTGTGGACATTTGGCGGCAACCGCATCGCCGTGCGCTTTGCGTACGAATGCCACGACGACTCCGGCCAGTGGTACCGCAGCTACGGCAACGAGAACTGGGAGTTCAACGAGGCGGGGCTGATGGTCAACCGGCACGCCAGCATCAACGACCTGCCGATTGCCGAAACGGAGCGCAAGTTCCATTGGCCGCTGGGGCGCAGACCGGATGATCATCCGGGATTGAGTTCGTTCGGGTTCTGAGATCGTTGCGTGCGTGGCGTGATGCCGGCGCGTGAGGGCCTCGTGCCATCAGCCATGTCGAACCATCGACCGCGCGCAAAATGATCTCCTTCGCCAGTATCTCTCGCTCAACCAAGGGATAGACCGGAGTTGGAAGAGTTCTTGGTGTGGCGCATTGAAGGCGATGAAGCGTGGCCGCCGGCTTGCGGCGCAAGCGGACTCAAGCAGGTATGCAAGGCTGAGCAGGCATGGACATCGGCTGGCTCAGTGAAGCTTGTTCAACTCGTCCATCTTCACCGCTTCCAGTTTCTTGTCGGTGATCGGCGTGGACTGGAGTTCGCTCGCATATTGATAGGCCTGCTTGGCGGCGGTCGCATCGCCCTGCGCCCATAACACGTCGCCTTTCATGCTGTATCCGTAGGCCTTGAGCGAAGGCACTACCTGCATCCTGGTGGAAAGGTCGGCGCGGGCGTGCGCATCGGCGGTATCGATGCTGTTTGGCTTTCCGACCTTGCCAATCTCAACGACCCTTTGCTGTATGTCTGCATAGACGGGCCCGTTGCCATCAGGCAATACGGGGCGTTCCATCGCCTCAAGAACATCTGGCTTCCCGGATTCCGCCGAAATGACGCTGGCCAGCAGGCGCGGGCCAGGTGCGGCCGCGATGCCGGGGGAAGCCTGCGCGGCGTTGCGCAAGGCTGTATTGGCTGGATACAACAACCCCAATGACGCGAGCGCATCGGCCGTGACCACCCACTTGGCGGCGGGCGGCAGGTCCGGTGCGGTCTTCGCTACGGAATCGGCGGCGACATTGGCAATCGTGGCAAACTGCTGGTCTTTCGGCAGGCGCATCAATGCGGCTACGTTGTCCCCCGAAGCCAGGTAGCTGGATACCTGGGTGGTGACGTCCCGCACCAGCCCGTCCTGCTTGGCCTGCACCGCGGCCACGTCCTTGATGCGCACCATGATCAGCCGGTCGCCCAGCGGCGGCACGCTGAGTGTGAAATGGTATTCGTTCTTCAGCTGGCCCTGCATCAGCACCAGCTTCAGGTCATCGCGGTGGTGCGCGGGAATCGCCTTGGGTGTGTCGTCAGGAAGCACGATCAATATGGGATCGGAGATCTGCGCAATCGTGTAGTCGAGCTTTCGATCACCTTGATTGACGAGTCGCGCATCGTTCCTGCCGTTGGGGTCGGTAAGTTCGTAGCTCCAGTGGTCACCCTCCGGCTGGAAGTCAGGCGTCTCCAGCATGGCCTGGTTGGGCGCGCCGAATACGTATTTATTCAACGCATTGACCAGCACGACCACCGAGGGATGATCCAGCCTGTCGGGCTTGACGATGGTGAGATGGTCCGTGCCTTCAATGGCCGTCGGTACGCCTTTGCAGTATCGCGTTGCGCTGGACCAGGGCACGATCATCACGCCGGTGTATGGCGCGGTTTCATAGGCGCAGTTGATGGTCGGCTTGTCTTCGTCGGGTATCCGCGCCCAGTCGTCGTTCAATGACTTGAGGAAATCGTTCTCGTCGGCCATCAGCATCTGCTTCACGGCAGGGTTGTTGACCACATGCTGCGCGATGGCGGTGATCTGCGAGCCCTCCTGCGGCGTCGCGTAGAACATCATCAACGGAACCTTTTCGCGGTGCGCCGGGTTGTCGATCATCTCGCGCATGGCGATCAGGCCTCCCATGCTATGGGCGACGAACACCACCGTCGGATAATTCCACACGCCGTTGTATTGCAGCGACTGCTCAAGCATGTTGGCCGCCTCGCGAACGTCGAGCGAGCCGCCCTTGAGCTTGTTCGACGTAAAACCGAACGCAAAGACGTCGACCTGGTTGCCGACACCGGGAGCCGACTTGAGCAACTGGAAGAAGGTCGTTCCGTTCGCGTTGGTCCAGCTTCCATCCGTATCGCCAAACAGGCCGTGCACGAATACAACAGCCACCCTGGATGGCGGACTGGCCTGCTTCACCCAGTGAGGGTCGGTGGTGTTGGCGGCCGTATTGTCACTGCCGCAACCGGCAAGCAGAGCAATCAGCAGTGGCAGCAGCACCCATCGTGCGCACGCGCCTGCAAACCATCGCTGCGCCAACTTCCCGGCCCAAAAACGCCGCAGAGTGTTCATTTACCTTCTCCCAGGCAATGACATGCGAAGGCCGCCCGATCATCTGGCGTCCGGTGACGGCCTTCAATTGGCTGTTTGGGCTATCTGCCCGGCGCTATTGCGCCCGTGCGAGCCTCAGCTCAGCAGGCTGTAGGGACCGCCGCGCTCCAGCGCGCGGCGGTAAGCGGGGCGCTGATGGATGCGCCGCACGAACGACGCGATGTGCGGATACTGGCTTGCCATGCCGCCGCGCGCCATGGCCGCTTCCAGCGGGAAACTCATCTGTATATCGGCCGCACTGAAGCCGCCACCCACGAACCAGCCGTTCTGGGTGAGTTCCCTTTCGATATAGGACAGGTGCGTCTTCAGCTGCGGATCGACAAAATCCGCCTGCAGTTTCTGCGCGATCTTCCGCGCGATGGGTTTCGCAAAGAACGGCATCTTCGCGCTGGCAATGCGTGATGCCACCAGCTTCAGCAGCAGCGGCGGCATCGCCGAACCCTCCGCGTAGTGCAGCCAATAGGTAAAACGCTGCCGCTCGGGCATGCCCGGCAGCGGCGCCAGCCGGCCGGTGTCATAGCGATCGACCAGGTACTCGATGATGGCGCCAGACTCCGCCACCACCTGCCCGTCATCCTCGACTATCGGTGACTTGCCCAGCGGATGGACGGCCCGCAGTTCGGGCGGCGCGAGCAGGGTCTTTGGGTCACGCTGGTATTTGCGCACTTCATACGGCACATCCAGCTCTTCCAGCAGCCAAAGCACGCGTTGGGAACGTGAGTTGTTGAGGTGGTGAACGGTCAGCATGGCACACGCCCGCGCAGTGGATGGCGGAGGCTAGCATGGCTGCGCGCACGAAGATGTGTCGAACTGCCGTGGCCGTTCAAGAGGGTGACGCGAATGGCACACGTGCCTCGTTCTCTTGGAAGCGCACCCCTTGCTCGACGTCGGCGCTGTGTCGGCACTGCTTCGTCAGGTTCTCGCGCACAGGGTGCGCTCCTGCAAAGGGCGGGCCCTACACATGGCGCGCAGGGGCCGAACCCTTCTCCGTCTTTCGCCGAGGGGCGCGAATGACATGGCCCCCTCTTCGCTTGTGGGAGCGCACCCTGTGCGCGACTGCCGCGTTGTGTCGGCACCGCTTCGTCAGGGTTTCGCGCACAGGGTGCGCTCCTACAAAGGGCGGGCCCTACATGCGGCACGCAGCGGGCGAACTACCCTCAGGCCGCCGTCCCAGCCGAATCCTTGATTGAACAAGGCCTTGCCCAGGCGGTCCTTGAGCGATTGCACGTGTGCACTGGTGGCCTTGTCTGCCAAAACCTACCCGCTTACATGTTGCGACGATATTCGCCGCCCACGTCGTACAACGCGTGGCTGATCTGCCCCAGCGAGTTGTACTTCACGGCCTCCATCAACTGCTCGAACACGTTCCTGCGATCGCGGGCGGTGTTCTGCAGCGTCTTCAGGCTTTCGGGTGCCAGGTCGTTGCGGGCCTTGCCGAATGCCAGGACGTTGCCGATCTGCTGGGCCTTCTCGCCTTCGGTGGAGCGGATGAGTTCGATCTCGGTGGCGATCTCGCCGCCATGGTCCTTGGGCAGGAAGGTGTTCACGCCGATCAGCGGCAGGCTGCCGTCGTGCTTCTTGTGCTCGTAGTACATCGACTCTTCCTGGATCTTGCCGCGCTGGTACATGGTGTCCATCGCGCCGAGCACGCCGCCGCGCTCGCTGATCGCCTCGAACTCCTTGTACACGGCCTCTTCCACGATGTCGGTCAATGCGTCGACGATGTGGCTGCCCTGCCAGGGGTTCTCGTTGAAGTTGAGGCCCAGCTCCTTGTTGATGATCATCTGGATCGCCACTGCGCGACGCACGCTCTCTTCCGTCGGCGTAGTGATCGCTTCGTCATAGGCGTTGGTGTGCAGGCTGTTGCAGTTGTCGAACAGCGCGTAAAGCGCCTGCAGCGTGGTGCGGATGTCGTTGAACTGGATCTCCTGCGCGTGCAGCGAGCGGCCGGAGGTCTGGATGTGGTACTTCATCATCTGGCTGCGCGCGCTGGCGCCGTAGCGCTCTCGCATCGCGCGTGCCCAGATGCGACGGGCGACGCGACCGATCACCGTGTATTCCGGATCCATGCCATTGGAGAAGAAGAACGACAGGTTCGGCGCGAAGTCGTCGATGTTCATGCCGCGCGCGAGGTAATACTCCACGATGGTGAAGCCGTTGCTGAGCGTGAAAGCGAGCTGGCTGATCGGGTTCGCACCGGCCTCGGCGATGTGATAACCGGAGATCGACACCGAGTAGAAGTTGCGCACCTTGTGGTCGACGAAGTACTGCTGGATGTCGCCCATCATGCGCAGCGCGAACTCGGTGGAGAAGATGCAGGTGTTCTGCGCCTGGTCTTCCTTGAGGATGTCCGCCTGCACCGTGCCGCGCACGGTCTGCAGGGTGTCTTCCTTGATGCGCGCGTAGGTCTCGGCGTCCACCAGCTGATCGCCGGTGATGCCCAGCAGGCCAAGACCAAGACCCTCATTGCCCTTCGGCAGGTCACCCGAATACTGCGGACGGCCATTCGGGAACATCGATGCCATCTTCTTCTCGGCGGCGGACCAGCGAGCCGGATCTTCCTTCAGGTGCTTTTCGATGTTCTGGTCGATCGCGGTGTTCATGAACATCGCGAGGATGATCGGCGCCGGACCATTGATGGTCATCGACACCGAGCTGGTCGGCGCGCTGAGGTCGAAGCCGGAATACAGCTTCTTCATGTCATCCAGCGTGGCGATGTTGACGCCGGAGTTGCCGATCTTGCCGTAGATGTCCGGACGCGGCGCCGGATCTTCACCGTACAGCGTCACCGAGTCGAACGCGGTGGACAGGCGCGTGGCCGCACCACCTTGGCTCAGGTAGTGGAAGCGGCGGTTGGTGCGCTCGGGCGTACCCTCTCCCGCGAACATGCGGGTCGGATCCTCGCCGGTACGGCGATACGGATACACGCCGCCGGTGTACGGGTAGTAGCCGGGCAGGTTCTCACGCATCAGGAAGCGCAGCTGGTCGCCCCAGTCCCTGGTCTTGGGCGGCGCCACCTTCGGGATCTTCTGGTGGCTCAGCGATACGCGGTAGTTCTCCACGCGGATCACCTTGTCGCGCACCTTGTATTCGTTGACCTCTTCAGTCACCGACTTGTAGCGCTTGGGCCAGTCATGCAGCAGATGGATCGCCTCATGACTGAGTTCCTTGATCGCCGCGTTGTAGCGCTGGCGCAAGGTGAGCAGCGTGCGGTCAGCGCCTTCCTCGTGCAGCGCCTCGGCCTCGTAACGCGCGAGTTCACGCGGAAGGTGCGCGTCGCCAAGCTCTCTCAATGACTCGTAATAGTGCTGCGCCTTGCTGGCGAACTCGGCCTCGCGCTCGATTTCCCTGTTGATGCCACGGCCCTGCTCGGCGATCTCCGCGAGGTAACGCACGCGACTGCCCGGGATCAGCACGGTGGCGCGCGGTTCCTTAAGCGTGGTGTCGAGGTTGGGCGTCCACTTCTCGGCCGGCAGGCTGAGCTTGTCGCGCAACAGGCGGCATAGGTTGGTGAACATCCAGGTGACGCCCGGATCGTTGAACTGGCTGGCGATGGTGGGAAATACCGGCACCTGCTCGTCGGTGAGCGTGAACGCGGTGCGGTTACGCTTCCACTGCTTGCGCACGTCGCGCAGCGCATCTTCCGCGCCGCGCTTGTCGAACTTGTTGAGTACGATCAGCTCGGCGAAATCGAGCATGTCGATCTTTTCAAGCTGGCTGGCCGCGCCGTAGTCGCTGGTCATCACGTAGGTGGGAAAATCCACCAGGTCGACGATCTCCGAATCACTCTGGCCAATGCCGGCGGTCTCGACAATGACGAGGTCGTACGGCTGCGCCTTGAGGAAATCGATGCAGTCGCGCAGCACCGCGCTGGTGGCGGCGTGCTGACGACGCGTCGCCATCGAGCGCATATAGACGCGATGGCTGCGCAGGGAATTCATGCGGATGCGATCGCCCAGCAACGCGCCGCCACTGCGGCGACGCGTCGGATCGACCGCGAGCACAGCGATGCGCATTTCCGGGAACGCATGGAGGAAACGCAGCAGCAGTTCATCCACCACCGACGACTTGCCCGCACCACCGGTACCGGTTACGCCGAGCACCGGTGTCTGCTTGCCGGCCATCTTCCACTGCTTGCGCAGGTGTTCCAGCTCGGTGTCGGCCAGCTCGCCCTCTTCCAGCGAAGAAAGTACGTGGCCGACGGCGATTTCGTCGTCAATGTTCACCAGCGGATTGACCGCGCCAGCGGGCGCGTCCGTGGCGCGCTTCACCGCAGCCGCACGCGTGCGCTTCATGACGTCTTCGATCATCTCGGTGAGACCGAGCTTCATGCCGTCGTTCGGATGATAGATGCGTTCCACGCCGTACGCCTGCAGCTCGCGGATTTCCTCCGGCGTGATCGTGCCGCCACCGCCGCCGAACACACGGATGTGTGCGGCGCCGTGCTCCTTGAGCATGTCGACCATGTACTTGAAGTACTCGACGTGGCCGCCCTGGTAGGACGACAGCGCGATGGCATCGGCGTCTTCCTGCAGCGCGGCGCGCACGACGTCTTCCACTGAGCGGTTGTGGCCGAGATGGATCACCTCAGCGCCCTGCGCCTGGATGATGCGACGCATGATGTTGATGGCTGCGTCGTGGCCGTCGAACAGGCTGGCGGCGGTGACGAAGCGCAACGGGCGGGTTTCCGCCTGGGCTGCGCTGGCGGGAACGTGCTGGGCGGGGGAACTCATGGGGACTCCGAAAACGACGTAACGGCTAATCCCGGGATTTTAGTAGATGGTTACGTTCGGAACATGTTGCGGCGCGGAGAGGGGCTGATTTGCCTTGGTTTTCGTGTGTTTCCGCCGAGACCGTGCGCATGGGTATCGTCGAGTCTGCGGTCGCGCACAGGGTGCGCCCCTACAACGGAGCAGCGCTCTTGTGGGAGCGCGCCCTGTGCGCGACTGACGCTCAACTATCCCCAAACGGCAGATTCGGCGACGACACCACCCGCTCGCCTACCATCTCACCACGCAGGAACGCCAGCGAGGCCTCGATCACTTCGGGCGCGTCCAGCACCTTGTGATGCCCCAGGCCCTGCGTGGTCAACAAACGTGCACCATGCCAGTAACGCGCATAGCGTTCGCCTTCGGACCACGGCACATCGTGATCATCCATGTCGTGCACGATCAGGCCGGGCTGTCCCAGTGTCGGCAGGTGGTGATGCACTTGCAGGTCGTGGATGTTGATGCCCGTCATCGCTTCCAGGCTGTCATGCAGCCGGCCACGCAAATGTTCGCCCAGGCGCACGAACTGGCTGAATCGCTGCGTCGCCGCGACCGGATCGGCAGCGGGCGCCACAAGGATCAGCTTATCAGCGTGCCACGCGTCTCCTTGCGCCAACGCGGTGGCCGCGCCACCAAGTGAATGCGCGATGGCCACCGACGCATCGCCGAAATGCCGGCCGACTTCGCGCACGGTGTCGATGAAATCGGGCAACGTGCAGTAGCGGCCTTCGCTCTTGCCATGGCCTGGCTGATCGAAGGCCACCAGCGCATAACCCATCGCGCGAAGCGACGCGACCCACGGCAGGTAGCGAAGCCCGAAGCTGGACCAGCCGTGCACAAGCAATACATAGGGTTGGTTCGCCGGATCGCCCCATGTATACGTTGCGATCTGGCGGCCACGAATGTCGAGCCGGCCTTCGCGCATGTCCGCGTCCAGCGTGGCTCGCTCGGCGCGTGCACGGCTGCTTGCGAAGGGCGTAATGAACAGCTGCAGCGCGCGTTCCACCGTGCGCACGGGTGCAAGACGGCTGCCCAGTGAAAATCCTGCGCGGACCGCACCCAGCTTGAGGGCACCGGGCCCGTGATGGCGCTTGGCAGGCGTTGGCGTGGCTGATCGTGTCATGGCTTATTCCCCTGGCCCGTGCCCGGGCCATAACTGACGAGCAGGCGCTCAAAGCCGGCCAGGGTGTGCCGGCGCGCCTCGTTGAAACAAAACAGGGCCGCGTCATGATGCAGACCCAGCATCAGCGCGTAGATTTCGAAGGCGAGCTGGGCGGGATCGGTGTCCGCGCCAAGCTCGCCGTTTTCCACGGCATGCTGGATCGCGCGGCATATCTCCTGGCGCCAGCCAGCCTGTTGCTGGGTCACGTTGTCGTGCAACGGACCTTCGCGGCCGTCGTACTCGCCGGCAGCGGTAAGCAGCACGCAGCCGCTCCGATACTCGCGTGCCCATTCGACCCAGTTGGCCACGATGGCCCGCAAGCGCGGGAGCCCGCGAGGCAGCTTCAATGCCGGCCATTTCACCTGCTGGAGAAAGCGCAGTTGCCCCGCCTCCAGCACGGCAAGCTGCAAATCTTCGCGGGAGCCGAAATGCGCGAAGACGCCACTCTTGGACATGCCCACGTCTTGCGCCAGCGCGCCGATGGAAAGCCCTTCAAGGCCATCCCGCCGCGCAAGGTCGTAAGCGTGCTCGAGGATCAATTCGCGAGTGGCCGCGCGCTTGGTAGTGGGGGTTATCGTGCTCATGGCTCGAAAATAGCACGATCGTTCGTTCTTTTTCTAGCAGAGAAAGCTGAACGGATATCGGGACCGACCCGCGCGAACCTGAACAAGCCGACCGTGATCCGTCAACAGCGCGCGGGCCGCTTCGTTCTCCGCGATAAGGCCGCATGGTGCGGCTGCCACAAGGAGATCCCTATGCTGATGAGCACCTCCCGCAAACTTGCCTTGCTTGCTGTCCTCGGCATCGCCAGTGCAGGTGCTGTCTACGCGCCTACGGCAGCGGCCGGCGTCTCGGTCGCGGTCGGCATCAACGTTGCCCCGCCCCCGCCGCGCTACGAGGTGGTTCCTCCCCCGCGAGCGGGCTATGTGTGGGCTCCGGGCTACTGGCGCTGGGAAGGCCATCGCCATGTGTGGGTTGGCGGCTACTGGGTGCGTTCCCGTCCGGGCTATGTCTATCGCCCTGCCCGATGGGAGCGCGACCATGACGGCTGGCGTCTCCACGAGGGTTATTGGGGCCGCTGAGCACGCGGCCGCGAAACCCCAGCAATAGCCGCAAGTATTTCCTGTTGCTGCAAAAACCAACGACGCAGGGGCCTGCCACGAGAAAGGCAGGCCTCAGCGAAGTCCTTCATCGTCCGGCGACTTTTTCACCCTGGAGGCGCTTTCCTTTATGTCGATACGTCTGATCGCCCTTTCCGCCCTCACCCTCCTCGCCAGCGGTTGCGTGGTCGAGCAACCGGCACCGCGCCCGCGGCCGCGACCGGTCGTGGTGGAACGCGAACCCGTGGTGCAACGTGACTACGTCGAAATCGTGGCCACGCAACCACCGCCGGTGGAGCTCGTGGAGCGCGAACCCGCACCTCGCCCGGGCTACATCTGGGC
>NZ_DASRZX010000080.1:0-27591 GCF_035685885.1 Dyella sp.
CCAGTGCGAGAACGACAGTTCCCGGACGAGCGACACGAGTACGGCATAACCGGCGGCTACTGCAATCTGGCGCAGCCAGAACGCCACCCCTGTTCCCTTTTGCATATCCAACCCCCGCTGGATGGAGCTTCCCTAAACCCATCGCTCCTGCCGACTGACGAGAATGAGAGGCTTCCCAGGACGCCAGGCATGCCTCCAAAGCACAGAACATCGTAACCCAAATGGACTTCGCCTACCTCCCTCAAGAGGTTGAGCCTCCTTATCGGCAGGATCGTAAGTCCCTTTATTTGCGATGTTTTCCTACAGACTGGGAGGCAATAACCATGCCTTTGAGCACTGCCTCATCCTCGATGTGTGATGCACTTCACACTAATCGCTCCGTTGGACTTCCGAGGCGTCTCCGGGGTCAGTCGTCGAGGAAGGTGCGGCCCGCGTTCCACATCGTGCGGGTCATGGGGCGGTTTTCGTGGGGCGTCTGCAGCACCACGAGGGTGGTGGTGCTGATGCTGGAATGGATCTTCAGCAGGCGATCAAGCACCGATTCCAGGTGGGGAATGGACATGGCCACCACGCGCAGCAGGGCCGAATCCTCGCCAGCGAGGCGGCGGCAGTCGAGTACTTCAGGGATGTCCGCGACCAGCTGGCCTACGCGTGCGCAAATGCCACCATCGCAGCGCAGGCGGATCATGGCGTCGATCTCGTAGCCCAGCCTGCGCGGATTGACCACTGCGCGATAGCCAGTAATGACGCCCGCCTCTTCCAGCCGCTTGACCCGCTCCGCCACGGCCGGCGCGGACAGCCTCACCTTGCGGCCCAGCTCCGCATATCCCAGGCGGGCGTCCTGTTGCAGGGCTTCCAGCAGCTGCCAGTCGGTGGCGTCCCACAGTGGTTTCGATTCAAAGGTCGCAGCGTTCATGGACATTTTGATCGTTGGCAAAACAACACCATCGTACGCTGATCCATCATTCATGCGCACCCCTGGCCGCCTTACGATGCGCACGTTTTCTCCCCATCGGACATTCCCATGCAGACCCCGGAACGCCTGGACGGGCGTGCCCTCACCTATGTCGGCATCGCCCTGCTCACCTGGTCGTCCGCGTACGCGGCGATCGCCTACGCGCTGGCCTCCTTCACGCCCGGCGAAGTGGCGCTGGCGCGACTGGCCATCGGCTCGGCCTGCTTCGCCGTGCTGATGCTGGTGAAGCGCGTGCCGATGCCCGCGCTGCGTGACTGGCCGGCGCTGGCCGCGCTCGGCGTGATTGGCCTCAGCATCTACCACCTGTGCCTCAACACGGCGGAAACGCGGGTGGCCAGCGGCACCGCGGCCATCCTGATTTCGCTGGTGCCGGCCACCACCGCGGCACTTTCGGCGGTGTGGCTGCGCGAACGCCTTTCGCCGCGAACGCTCATGGGGCTGGCAGTGGCGCTGGTGGGCGTGGTGGTGGTGGTGCTGACCAGCGGCAAGGACGTCAAACTCGAGCCGATGGCTGCGATGGTGCTGGTGAGCGTCATCGCGTGCTCGATCTTCTTCGTCGGGCAGAAGCCGTTCTTCGCGCGCAACAGCATGCTGGGCGTCACGGGCTTCACCTTCTTCGCCGGTACGCTCGGCGCGCTGCCGTTCGGGCTGAACCTGCCGCATGCGCTCGCCGCCGCGCCCATGTCGCACATCGGCGCGCTGCTGTGGCTGGGCATCGCGCCCACCTTCATCGGCTACATCGCGTGGAACGCTGCGCTGCATCGGGCATCCGCCTCGCAGGTCAGCAGCTTCATCTACTTCTCGCCGCCGATCGCCGTGCTGATCGGCTGGGTGTGGCTGGGCGAACGTCCGACCCTGCTGACCCTGGTGGGCGGCGTGATCACGGTGGGTGGCGTGGTGCTGGCCAATGCCCGCCGCCGGTCGGCGCCGGCGGGCGCGGTGGCCGCCACGCCGGCCAAACAGAACTGATGCGGCCCGTTCGCCTGGTCGATCTTGCGGGTGCGCTGCCGCAGCCCTGGTCATCGCAAGTGATCGCCCGGTTCGGCGATGCGCAGCTGAAGGTGCTGCGCATGGACGAGTCCGCCTATCCGGAGGAAACCCACGACTACGCCGAAGGCCTGCTGGTGCTCGAAGGCGAGTTGCGACTGACCCTGGATGGCCACGCGGTGCGAGTGGGTGCAGGCGAACTCTGCGTGGTGCCGGCGGGCGTGCCACACAGCGTGGAGGGAGGCAGCCGGGGTACGCTGTTGATCGTCGACACCTGATCCGCCCGAGCCCGCCATGCCCACGCTCTACATCGCCAACAAAAACTACTCCTCGTGGTCGCTGCGCCCCTGGGTGTTGATGCATGAGCTGGGCATGGCCTTCGAGGAGAAGGCCGTGCCCTTCGGGCAGGGCTCGAACTGGGAACGGTTCCGCGCCTTTTCACCCAATGGCCGCGTGCCCTGCCTGCATGACAATGACGTCATCGTGTGGGATTCGCTGGCCATCGTCGAATACCTGGCCGAGCGCCATCCGGCCGTCTGGCCGTCCGAACGCAGCGCACGTGCATGGGCGCGCTGCGCAGCCGCGGAAATGCACGCGGGCTTTGCATCGCTGCGCAACCAGTGCGGCATGAGTTGTGGCCTTCGCGTGCGGTTGCATGGCATGGATGAGGCGCTCGGTGCAGACGTTGCACGCGTGAACGAGCTATGGAATGAGGGGCTCGCGCGCTTTGGCGGCCCCTTCCTGGCCGGCAAGTCGTTCACGGCCGTGGATGCGTTCTATGCACCCGTGATCTTCCGCGTGCAGACCTACGGGCTACCCATCCGGGGCGTTGCCGCCGATTACGTGGATCTCATGCTGGCCCTTCCGTCGATGAAGCGCTGGTATGACGAGGCGCTGCGCGAGACCTGGCGTGATGACGCCCATGAGGAAGAAGTTCGCCGCTACGGTGAGATCACGCAGGACCTGCGCGCAAGCTGATCAGGATACGTCCGGCGTCGTGTTGCCGTGGCGACGAACCCGCACGCGGCCAAGCGCGATCAGCGCGCTCGCCACCGCAATGAATGCCATCAGCACCCCAAACGCGTTGAGCAACACGCGAAGATAGCCCAGCGCGGGCACGTCCAGGAACGGATACGGATACCAGCCGTTCACCGCGCCCCGCAGCAGCACATAGAAGAAATAGCCGGCCGGGTAGCTTTGCCACACGAGGGCCTGGCGCCAGCGAAGATCTTGCTTGGGAACGGCCAGCCACCAGTACAGCAGGTAGAGCGGCGGCATGACGTCGTGCACGATCACGTCGGCCACCAGCAGCCAGCCCTGCGGATGCCAGAGCTGGCGCAGCATCAGGTTGTAGATGAGACCGACGATCACGATGCTCATCGCGATGGCGGTCTGCACGCCGGGTCGGAGAAAGAAACCGATGACCGGGCCATGTCCGGGCCCGATCGCCGCCGATGACAGCGCCTTGGCCACCAGCAGGTTGGTCAGGATGGTGTAGAAGCCGAGATACAGCCAAACGCCATCCAGTGTCGTGCCGCCGCGCGCCAGCGTGATCTGCACGGAAAACCACAACTGTAGCGCCAGTCCGAACCAGCCGAGCAGTGCGGCGAAGGCGGCCAGGGCGCGATGGTGCGGCATGTGGCTCCGGCGTCGATCAGGAGGCGGCGGCCGTTTCCTGCAGGCGCAGTGACCGGCGACGCCCCGCGGCAGCATACAGCCGCACCAGCAACGGAATGCTCAGCAGCAGGAAATTGTTCCAACCCGGCGCGAACCACGCGGCCACCAGTGAAATGGCTGCAGCCGTCGGCAATCCCCAGGAACGCCACCGCGTGGCGGCCACCAGTTCGGCCGGGACGTCTGGCCGTATATACGGCGGACGCATGGCGGCGGCGAACAACGCCCGTTGCAGCAGGCCTGCGGCCAGCAACGTGGCGGCATAGAACAGTTCCGGTATGCGCGCACGCGGGTTCGAACTCATCAAGGCCGTGGCAAACGGCATGAACGCCACCACCATCAGCAGCAGCATGTTGGGCCACACGATCATCGGGTTGTAGTCGACCAGCATGCCGAATATCCGATGGTGCGCGATCCACAGCGCACCGACTACGAGGAAGCTCAGCACGAAGCCCATGAAGCTCGGCTGCAGCGCCGCGAGCGCCTGCCAGTAGGGTTGGTCATCCCGCGTCTCGAGGTGCGGCACATGCACCTCGATGATCAGCAAGGTGATGGCGATGGCGAACACCGCATCGGAAAAGAACGTGAGGCGTTCGAGCTGCGAAGCATTCGTGCTCATGGGAACCCGTGGGGATTGCTGGATGAAGTGGCGGCATCCATCGGCAGGCGCTGGGATGCCGGTGCGTTCAGGTGTGCGCGGCAGGACAGGCCTGCCTGTGCGCCAGGCCGTTGGTGACGAATAGGAATACGAAATATCCCTCGCGGCCGGCGCTGTCCCTGACCTTGTAGATACCTACGGGCTTGGTGTCTTTCGCACCTGGCTGCCAGACCAGGGTGATGCCGTCCGTCGCCTGCAGGTGGAACGCCTCGCTCACCGCGTGGAGCGCGTCGGTTGTGGCTCGTTTGAACATCAACGGCTTGTTGCGGGGTTCGCCGTCGATCGTCAGCGCGTAGCCGCCATTGACGGCACGGATCTCGGTCAGATTGTGCTGCTCGCTGTTGGTCCAGGGCGAGCCCGTGTCCATGGCGAAGCAGCCGATGAATTCATTGGTCGCCGCGGTGGCGATGTGTGCCTGTTTCGCCGCGGCGTCGCACGGCGTTTCCTGGTAGGCCACCTGGCCGTCCTTCACGCATTTGTAGATGTCCGCCCGTGCAGGCGAAACCAGCAGCAAACAGACGAGCGCAAGGTACTTCATCGGTCCTCCCTAACCTGATGAGCGGCGCCTTTGCGCCGGTGATGTCAGAACTTGTAGCCGCGATGGATCGCCACGATGCCGTTGCTGAGGTTGCGCACGTCTACGCGGCCGAAGCCGGCGCGTTCCATCATGCCCTTCAGCGTTGCCTGGTCCGGGTGCTTGCGGATCGACTCGGCGAGGTACTGGTAGCTGTCCGCGTCGCCGGCAAACAGTTGGCCCAGCTTGGGCAGTACCTTGAACGAGTGGAAATCGTAGAGCTTGCTGAACAGGTCGCTCTGCACACGCGAGAACTCCAGCACCAGGGCGCGTCCGCCGGGCTTGAGGACGCGGCAGATGTCCGCCAGCGCCTTGTCCTTGTCGGTGACATTGCGCAGGCCGAAAGCCATGGTCACCGCGTCGAAGCTGTTGTCCGCGAACGGCAGACATTCGGCATTGAGCTGCGACCAGCGCAGGCCCGACACCAGGCCGCGGTCGGTCATGCGGTCGCGTCCCACGCCGAGCATGGCGGCATTGATGTCGCCCACCACGATCTCACCCTCTGCGCCCACCACGGGCCTGAGCAGCGCAGCGATGTCGCCGGTGCCACCGGCGAGGTCCAGCACGCGATCGCCACGACGCACGCCGCTGACGGCCACGAAATGGCGCTTCCAAAGACGATGGATGCCGAACGACATCAGGTCGTTCATCAGGTCGTAGCTGCTCGCGACGGAGGTGAATACCTGGCCGACGAGCTTCTGCTTGTCGCCGACGGGGACGTCGCGGAAGCCGAAATGGGTGGTCTGGGGCTGTTCGTTCATGGGTCCATGGTAGCGGATTGGGGTGCCGGGCTCACTTGGCGGGCCGGGCTTGCCCGCATCCGGGCTCATCGCGAGGTTGCTTCGCCAAAGGACTCCTCTGCCCGCACCTGCAGGAGCGCACCCTGTGCGCGATGGCCTTTGGCTCTTGATTCGGCGCAAGCAAAAAAAGGTGACCCGGACCGCGGCAGCGCTTCGGAAGCCCGCGGCAGGCGAGCCCACTGCGATACCGTCAAGCAAAAACCTGGCCCGCCACTGGATGGCTCGTTGCACCCGTTCCTTCGCGGTCTCGCTGCGTGTGTTCTGCGCGCTTCTCCTGCCTTTGCAGCAATGACGCGGGAAACACTGAGGCGAAAGGCATCGCGCACAGGGTGCGCTCCTACGGAGGAGATGCGCTCCTGTGTCGAGCCTCTTTGCCACCCGACATCTCTCCCGCGCTGACCACCTCGCGTCGCCCGCAGGAGAGAGCTGGCAACCGGAAGTGTTACAACGTCACCTTCCCATCCTGCTTGTACACCACGCCATCCTTCATCACGAAGCTGACCTTCTGCATCAGCGTGATGTCGTCCAGCGGGTTGCCGGGCACCGCGATCACATCGGCGCGGCGACCCACTGCTACCTGGCCCAGTTCGTCTTTCTTGTGCAGCAATTCTGCCGCATGCGTGGTGGCGGCCTGCAGCACGTACATCGGCGGCATGCCGGCCTGCACCATGTATTCGAATTCCTTGGCGTTCTGGCCATGCGGATACACGGCGGCATCGGTGCCGAAGGCGATCTTCACGCCGGCCTTGTAGGCCTTGCCAGCGGTAGCCTGGATGACCGGGCCCACCTGCAGGGCCTTGGCAGCCACCTGCGGCGGGTAGTAGCCCGGCTTGGCCGCCATTTCCTGCACGTACTTGCCGGCGATGATGGTGGGCACGTACCAGGTGCCGTGCTCCTTCATCAGCTTCATGTCTTCGTCGTTCATGAAGGTGCCGTGCTCGATCGAGTCCACGCCGCCGAGCACGGCGCGACGGATCGCTTCGGCGCCGTGCGCGTGCGCGGCCACGGTGAAGCCGTAGTCGTGCGCGGCGGTGACCACCGCCTTGATCTCCTCGATGGTCATCTGCGCATTGTCGGCGCTGCTGCTCTCGTCCAGCACGCCGCCGGAAGGCATGATCTTGATGACGTCCACGCCATCCTTGTAGTGCTGGCGCACGGCCTTGTAGGCGTCTTCGACGCTGTCGATCACGCCATCCTGCGCACCGGGATTGCCGGCGAGATCTGCACGGTAGCCATCGGTGGGATCGGCATGACCGCCGGTGGTACCGATCGGCTTGCCGGCGGTGAAGATGCGCGGCCCCGGCACGATACCCGCGTTGATCGCGTTGCGCAGCGCGATGGTCTCGTTGTGGCCGTCGCCGAGATTGCGTACGGCCGTAAAGCCGGCCAACAGCGTGCGGCGCGCGTAGACGGTAGAGCGCACGGCGTAGTCGGCCACGTTCCAGCGGAACTGGTCGGAGTAGCCGGTCGGGCTGGTCTCGTCCGAAAGATGGGTGTGCGAGTCGATCAGGCCGGGCATGCAGGTGGCATCGGCGAGCGTGACCTGCGAGAAGCGCGCGCCAGAACTCGCCGCAGCGTCACGGTACGGTGCGTCGTCCGCGTGGCCGCTCTTGATCTCCTTCACGCGGTTGCCTTCGATCACCAGCGTGGTCTCGCCCAGCAGCTTGCCCGCGGCGGTGTCCACCAGTCGCGCACAGTGCAGCACGGTAATGTCGCGATTGGGCTGGGCAGGTTCGGCAGCAAGGGCGGCAGGTACCGACAGCGCCGCCGCCACGGCGAAGGCAAGACGAGTGATCATGGTGAGCTCCCCGGGATGAGGGAGCCATCATAGGATCAGTCCGTGCCGCGATGCCCATGACGAACCGCACAGATGCGGCCCGTCACTCAAGATCAGGCCGTCACGAAGGCGGCACGCGGGGCTTCAGTCCTTGGTGGCTGCGTCGCTCTCGGTGCTTTCTTCCGCCACCGGCGTAACCACGGAGGGTGCGTGCTCGTGCTGCTCGGCCGCGACATGGCGTTCGTGCAGCGCTTCGCTGGAAGCGTCGGCGGGCAGCGGCTTTCCGGCGACAGCGGGTTCCTTGTCGCCATCGCCGCCGGGCGTGATCTTGAGGATGGAGTGGCGTACCTCGCGCGAAAGGATCACGCGTGCATCGCGCACCATGTCTTCCAGCGCATGGTCGTAGTCGAGCTTGCCCGCGCCGTCGGTCCACACGATACGGCTCTCGCGCAACTTCTGGATGAAGCCGCGGAACAGCGCCTTGTCGAAGAACTCCGGCGCCGACAGCTCGTTGAGCAGGCTCAAGCGCTGCGCGGTGAGCGTGCAGGCGTTTTCCAGCTCCGCGCCGGTGAGCGTGTGCGGGCCGTTCTTCACCAGTGCGGCGATGGTGATGTAGTAGCGCTCGAACGCCTGGATCAGGCTGCGCGCAATGATCTTGAGCTGGAATGCGGCATCGTCCTGGCCCGGGCCGCGCTCGAGCACGCGGCCATCGCCGGTGGCTTCCAGCAGGCCACGGCGCACGAAGAAGTCGATGGTGGACTGCAGTTGTTCCGCGAAGCCGTCGGCATCCCATGGCAGGAACAGCTCGCCCTGGATGAACGGATAGATGATGCGGCCCAGTCGCAGCACCGAGGCGCGCGACATGCGGCGATTGTTGAGGAAGCAGCATGCCACCCACGCGGCGGTGGCCGTGAGGTGCAGCACGTTGTTGCGGAAGTAGCTGAGCAATACAGCCTGCTCATCCTCGGTGACCAGCACGTCGCCCAGCGGATGGCGCACGCGACGGACCCAGCCCATCTGCTCGCCGTAGGCGATGATGCCCGGCGGGTCCATCGAGGTGAGCGTCATGCGGTCGGAGAAGGGCTGCTCTTCCAGCAGCGCCTTCATCAGCTCCAGCTGCGCCAGCAGGTCGTTCTCCGCCATCGCGTGCTTGGGGCTCGCGAGCAGGGCCAGCGCCAGCAGGTTGATCGGGTTCACGTCCGCGGCGCGATTGATGTTGATCTGGATGCGATCGGCCAGGTCATCCACCACACGGCCCAGCCATTCGGGCTTGGCGTCCGGATCGGCGGCGGTGGCGGCGCGCCAGTCGGCGCTGGCGGCATCGAGCAGCGGATTGAGCTCGATCGGTTCACCGAAGTTGAGCGCGACATGGCCATAGCGCTGGCGCAGCACCTTCAGGCCGCGCAGCAGGCCGAGCAGCGATTCCTTTTCCTTGGGTTTGCCGGAGAGTTCGCCGATGTAGCTCTTGCCTTCCATCAGCTTCTCATAGCCGATGTACACGGGCTGGAACAGCACCGGGCGGCGTGGCGCGCGCAGGAAGGCGCGAACGGTCATCACCAGCATGCCGGCGCGTGGCGCCAGCAGCCGGCCCGTGCGCGAACGGCCGCCTTCGATGAAGTATTCGATGGGCGCGCCGCGATCGATCAGCTGCGCGAGGTATTCGTTGAACACCACCGAGTACAGCGCGTTGCCCTTGAAGCTGCGGCGCAGGAAGAACGCGCCACCACGGCGCAGGATCGGTCCGATGCCCGGCAGGTTGAGGTTCACGCCGGCCGCGATGTGCGGCACCACCACGCCGGACATGTGCAGCTGGTAGGACAGCAGCAGGTAGTCGGCATGGCTGCGATGGCAGGGCACGTACACCACTTCGTGGCCGGGCGCGGCGGCGCGGGCCTTTTCGAAGTGGTGCATGGCAATGCCGTCGTACAGCTTGTTCCAGAAGTTCGACAGCAGGAACGACACCGAGCGCACCACCGGGTGCGAATAGTCGGCGGCGATCTCCATCACCATGTCGTGCGCGCGGCGCCAGGCCTTGGCGTGGCTGATGTTTTCCTTCGCGGCGACGGCGGCGATGGCGGTGCGCACCGGCTCGGCATTGAGCACCGCGTCGACCACGGTGCGTCGGTGCGACAGGTCGGGGCCGATCACGGCCGCGCGGATGCGGCGGAAATGCGTGCGCAGCACGCGGGCGATCTTGCGGGTGAGGCGTTCGGGGCGGATCTCGCCCGCTTCGTTCACCACCGTGCGCAGCGACACCGGCGTGGAGAAGTGCACCACGGTGTCGCGGCCGTTGAGCAGCAGCGCCAGCATGCGGCGGAAGCGACCCACCACGATCCAGTTCTCGGAGAACAGCACGCTGAACCAGCCCGACTCGCGGGTCGGTGCGCGGCCCACGTAGATCGACACCGGCACGATCTGGATGTCGCGCTCCGGGTCGCCGTCCAGCGACTTCACCAACTGGCCCAGCGGCTCGTTCGGCGAGCGCTGGCGGTTGCGCCCGAACAGCCAGCCGTCCCGTCGCGCCAGTGCAAACACCGAGCGCTTGCGGCGGGTGCCCGACAACGGCTGCATGGGTGTGGGCAGGCCCGCCTCGCGGCAGGCGCGCTCCAGGATCAGGGCATCGGAAAAGCCATCGCGCTCGATCACATAACAAACCGGCACGCCTGCCTGGAGCAGGGTGGCGGGTTCGGCGGGATCGCGGCGGATGCGTACCCAGGGTTCGAGCAGGTGCCCGGCAAGGTGGAACCACCAGGGCGCGCGGCTACGGGCGGGAGTGTCCGTGGTCGACATTTAAGGATGCTCTGCTCCATTCAACGTGGGTGTCATGATGTTCAGGAAGCCCTTGGGGCGGGGGGCGCGGCGCCGCCCGGGCTGGCCGCCTGAGCAAGTCGTGCGACTCGTCCCAAGGGCTTTCTGTACATCACCCGCAGGGCCGCCCAAGCCCGCCCTCAGCTGCACGCCGCACTGCCTCGACAGGCGGCCAGCCTGCCTTCGCCAGTGCAACGCACCGCTGAAGGCAGGCTGGAGTGGTGCCACCCGCATTGAATGGAGCAGAGCATCCTTAAGCATTCCCCGATTGTAACTGGTGACCCGGACCAACCGGGTTTCCGGTAGGGCGAAGACGCCGACAGACGCCGCCCCGGCCTTTTACCGGAGCACAAGTAAACAAGGTGTTCTGCGGGGCGTCGAAGGGCGGCAACCTTGCCGCGCGAGGCTGCTCAGTGCCTGGCAGCGCCCGCCGAAGAGGTCGCGGCTGCCGGGGAGGTCTTGCTGCCTGCAATATCCTTGCTGTTGGCAAGTTCCGTCGCTGCTGCAGCGCCCTTGATCGATGTTTCCGTTGCCTGAGTGGGTTCCGCAGTGCTGCTCGCTGGCGGCGGTTCCATCAACCGCTCATGCGAATCGCGTACGTTCTGCAGCATGTCGGCGCTGTACCAGCGGCCACCCTGTTCGATCAGGTCCGACTCGGTGGACAACGGTTTGCCAAGCAGCATGTAGTCGACGCGCACGCGGGCGTGGCCGTTGCGGTTCTCCAGCGTGGTCACTTTCACCGAGTCGAGCACGTCGTCCACCGACAGCCCATAGACGGCCAGCGCCTGCTTGATGCCGAGAAAGCCCGCGCTGTACTTCTGCATGGCCGTGTCGAAGTCCAGTCCGCGCAGCTGCTCGGGTGTCTTGATGTCGAGCTTGCGCGCCGTCGCCACGGCAATGGCGACGGCCTGCTTGGCGCGGGCCTGGTCGAACCAGGGCGCCTGCTGGGCCCATGGCGCCAGCACGTTGATTACCGCGGTGGCCTGCTGCTTCTGGGCGTTGGTGAGTTCCTTGCTCTGCGCCACGCCGGTGGCGGCAATGGCCTGCATGATGCCGATCATCACCGGCAGCTGGTCGCTGTATTGCTGCTGCAGCTGGGCCAGCTTGGGCTTGGCCAGCGCGTAGAGCTTGGTCTCCGCGTCAGGCTCGGTCAGCTGCTGCATGTTCTTGATGAAGTCTGCGCGGTCTTCCGGCGTGATCGGATGCTCGTCCGCGCGCGGACGGGTCCAGTCATTGCGCAGCGTGTCGTAGTCCGCGGGTGGCAGGCCGTGCTTCCAGAAGCCGGCGAAGTCGCCCACCTTGATCAGGGCGATGGACTGCTGCACCGAGGCTTCGGGCGTGTCGCTGCCGGCCACCACGGGCGCGGGTCCAGGCTTGTGGGTGGTCACCACCAGGGCGACCACCGTGGCCAGCACCAGCAGGGCGACGAATGCGCCAACGGTATAGAAGACGGATGAGCGACGCATGGAGTCTCGTTAGTGGCGCCCGATGGCCTGAAGCTTCGGGGCGGTCGGCGGAGGGTAAGCGTGTGGACGCGGCGTGAACAAGAGCCGGGTCGCCGGGCTGTGCGGCAGCCCAAAAAAGAAAACCCCGCGGGCGTTGGGCCTCACGGGGTAATCCGGCAGAGCCGGAAGGGAAATGGCCTTGCCTGCGGAATTATCAAGGTCAGCAGGTGTTGGCGGGGAGGATCTTACTTCCCCGTTAAAGTTAAAGCAATACTTGAGATTGTTCTGCGTAAATAGATGATTTATTTGATTGATTTCAATCGAAGCGCAGCGACTGGATCTTCTGGCGGCGGCGCTCATCGCGCGGCGCGGTCCAGTCATTATTGAACAAAGCCGGCTCCCATGCGCCATAGGTCGGATTGGGCAGCACGAACCAGCGGGTGCCGATCCAGTCCATATACGGGGCCATGGCCTTCTGGCGACCTTCCGCGTTATTGGCCAAAACAGTCACAAAATCGCCGATCTGGTCGCCAAATTGCATCAAGACGCGATATTTGTGGCTAATCAGCTGGCGACGGCAACCCTTCTCGGTACCGATCTGCTCGCAGTCCTCGACAAACGTGCCCAGACCCAGGAAGGCCTCCGGACCCGACACCGGCAGACCTTCCTTGCGCAGGTTGGCGAGCGTGTCCTGGTCCAGGTCCTTGGCGCGGTTGGAAATGTAGATCACGGCTACGCCGTGCTTGGCGGCGAACTGGGTGAATGCCACCACGCCGGGCAGGGCGCGGGCGCGCTGTTCCTTGCACCACTCAGCCCAGGCGGCCTCGTTGTATTCGCCACCGCTCTTGATCAGGCGAGCCTGGTAAGGCGAGTTGTCCAGCACGGTTTCGTCGATGTCGAGCACCACGGCCGGCTTCAGGCCCTTGGCAGGCGCGCTGCGGTCGCCCTTGGGCAGCGCGTCCCAGCTGGCATCGGCGATGGCGGCGGGCAGGCGGGCCTGCGCATCGCGATAGGTCTGCAGGTAGATCAGGTCGTGCTCGATCGCCGTCTGGCTCCAGGCTACCGCGTTGAGGTTGTCATCGGCAGGCGTCGCGGGAGCGGCGGGCGCGATGGACGCAGGCGTGGCAGCCACCGGGGCGGAGGACTTGGAAGGCGCGGCCGAGCAACCGGCAAGCAGGACCAGGGCGGCAAGGGCCGCCGGCAGACGAACAGACATGAAGGATTCCCGTGGAGACTGAACGAGCAGGATCGGGGAAGTTTACGACAGTGGCGTGTCGAACCCCTGGGGCTGGCGGCAGCCATCACGTGCTGACAGACTCGCACGAACCTTCGCTTCGCATGATCCGCATGGAACCCGCCCCGTCCCTCGTGCGCCCACCGTCGTCGGCCATCCGCATCGCCAGCTACGTGCTGGCGGCGCTCGCGCTGGTGCTGGTGCTCGGCCTCCGCCTGCTGCCCGCGCTGTTCGCCGGCCTGCTCGTATACGAGCTGGTGCAAGCCACGGCGCCGCTGCTGGGCAAACGCATCCCGGGCGATCGCGCGCGCGTGCTGGTGGTCGCCCTGCTGGGCACCATCGTGGTGGGTCTGCTGGTGCTGCTGATCCTCAGTGCGGTCAGCTTCCTGCGCAACGAGATCGGCAACCCCGAACTGCTGTGGCAGCAACAGCTGATGCCGCTGGTGGAAAAGGCGCGTGAGCAGTTGCCGGCCACGGTGGTGGGCTGGCTGCCCGACAGCGTGGACGACCTGCGCGTGATGGCGCTGGAGCTCACCCGCAAGCATTCGGTGAGCCTGCAGACCGTGGGCAAGGAAGCCGCCCGTGTATTCGTGCACATCCTTATCGGCATGGTGCTGGGCGCCATCGTCGCGCTCAGCCGCACGCGGCCCGCGCATCAGGTCGGCCCGCTTTCCGCGGCGCTGGGCCTGCGCTGCCAGCGGCTGTCCGAGGCGTTCCACAACATCGTGTTCGCGCAGATCAAGATCTCGCTGCTCAACACCGTGTTCACCGCGATTTTCCTGCTGGGCGTCCTGCCGCTGATGGGCATCCACGTGCCGCTGGCCAAGACGCTGGTGGTGCTCACCTTCATCGTTGGCCTGCTGCCGGTGATCGGCAATCTCATTTCCAACACTGCCATCACTATCGCCGGCCTTTCCGTGTCGCTAGGCGTGGGCATTGCCGCACTGGGCTTCCTGATACTCATCCACAAGCTCGAGTACTTCCTCAACGCACGCATCGTAGGCGGACAGATCCGCGCCCGCGCGTGGGAACTGCTGGTGGCGATGCTGCTGATGGAAGCGGCGTTCGGCTTGCCGGGGTTGATCGCGGGGCCGATCTACTACGCATATCTCAAGAGCGAGCTTGAGGCGGAGCGGTTGATTTGAGTGATTGCTTGGTCCTTCGCAGGGATGACGAGCAAAGTGCACCGCGCTCTGCATATACCGTCATCCCCGCGAAGGCAGCGAGCCAGTGCCTTCGACTTTCATGCATCCGTGACTAAACGGGCAGCGAATCACTCACCCGCCCGCCAGCATCGCCGCAATCTTGGCCATATGCGATTCGGCTGTCTCGCGTACCACTTCCTTGTCCGCTTCTGGGTCCTTGCCCTGCCAGTGCAGGTCGTCCTGCGGTAGCTCGTGCAGGAAGCGGCTCGGCTGGTTGCTGTTCACCTCGCCGTAGCGCTTGGTCTTGGCCGACCACGACAGCGTCAGCATTTCCTTGGCGCGGGTGATGCCCACGTACATCAGGCGGCGCTCCTCGTCGATGCGGCCCTCGTCGATGGCGCCTTCGTGCGGCAGTGTGCCTTCCTCGCAGCCGACGATGAAGACGAAGCGGAACTCCAGTCCCTTGGCCGCGTGCAGCGTCATCATGCGCACCGCATTGCCGGGCTCATCGCGATCGGCGTGGCTGAGCAGAGCAAGTTGCGCGGCGAGATCGCCGGCGCTGTTGTTGCCCTTCTGCATCGCGCGGAACCAGTCGGCCAGTTCGCGCAGGTTGCCCAGGCGGCGCTCGCGCAATGCGGGGTCGGTCGTGGTCGCGGCGATCTGTTCGGCATAGCCGGTGCGCTTGAGCACCATGTCCACCAGATCGGCTGCGCTGTTGTGCAGCGAGGCGCTGCGCAATTCATCCATGAGGTTGGTGAATGAAGCCAGCGCGGCGGCCGGGCGCGGCGTGAGCTGGCGCAGCACAGCGTCGCTGCGTGCCGCGTCGAGCAGTGACGCGTGGCGGGTCTGCGCGATCTGGCCCAGCTTCTCCAGCGTGGTCGAACCGATCTCGCGCTTGGGCACGTTCACCACGCGCAGGAAAGCGGCGTCATCGCTCGGGTTGGTGAGCAGGCGCAGATAGCAGAGCAGGTCCTTCACTTCCGCGCGATCGAGGAAGCTCAGCGCGCCGGTGAGGTGGTACGGCACGCGCGCCAGGCGCAGCGCCTTTTCCAGCGGACGTGCCTGGAAGTTGCCGCGATACAGGATGGCGATGTCGTGCCAGCGCGCCTTGTGCTTCTCGGCCAGCGTGGTGGCGATGGCGGCCACGCGTTCGGCCTCGTGCTCGTTCTCCTTGCACTCCAGCACGCGAATCTGGGCCCCTTCCGGATGCTCGCTCCACAGCTTCTTCTCGTGCAGGTGCGGATTGTTGGCGATCAGCTTGTTGGCGGCGCGCAGGATGCGCTTGCCGCAGCGGTAGTTCTGTTCCAGCTTGATCACGCGCAGCGCCGGCCAGTCCTTGCCGAGCTGGTCGATGTTCTCCGGATTGGCGCCACGCCAGGCGTAGATCGACTGGTCGTCGTCACCCACGCAGGTGAAACGACCGCGCTCACCAGTCAATGCCTTGAGCAGGCGGTACTGCGCGTCGTTGGTGTCCTGGTATTCGTCCACCAGCAGATAGCGCAGGCGCTCGCGCCAGGCCATGCGGCATTCCTCGTCCGATTCGAGGATGCGCAGCGGCAGGCGGATCAGGTCGTCGAAGTCCACCGCGTTGAACGCGGAGAGTCGCTGCTGGTAGAGATCATAGATGGTGGCCGCATCCAGCTCGCGCGGACTGCGCGCGGCGGCCAGCGCTTCCTCGGGCGACAGGCCCGCATTCTTGGCGCGGCTCACCAGGTTGCGGATGCCGAACAGCACGTCGGGCTTCACGCCCTTGGGCGAAAGCTCCTTGATGATGCCCTCGCTGTCGTCCGCATCGAGCACCGAGAAGCCCTTGCGCAGGCCGGCGCGTGCATGCTCCATCTGCAGGAACTTCAGCCCCAGCGCATGGAACGTGCATACCGTGAGCGCAGCGGCATCCTCGCTGGTGATCAGCTTGGCCACGCGCTCGCGCATTTCCTTCGCCGCCTTGTTGGTGAAGGTGATGGCTGCAATCTTGGAAGGGGCGAGCTTCTTGCGGGCGATCAGGTACGCGATCTTCTGCGTGATCACGCTGGTCTTGCCCGAGCCGGCGCCGGCCAATACCAGCAGCGGGCCGTCGCAGTGTTCGACGGCGGCCAATTGTTGGGGGTTGAGCATGGTGTGCGCAGCGGCGAGAGCGGCGCTCGATGGTAGCAGAGGCCGGTCGCATCGACGGGCGATCGACTTGCAAAACGTTATGCTGAGGCCCCGGTCTCGGGCGCCCGTGGGGCGCTCGCCTCACAGGAGCGTGAGCATGGCGCGGTTACTGGTTCTCCTGGCCTGGATGGTGTGCGGTGTCGCGTGGGCGCAGACGCCTTCCGAAGGCGACATCAAGCGCAGCGGCGCCGTGCTGGCCGACATGGACACCGGGTCCTTCATCAAGGAACACCCTGACCTGCGCTTTCGCCACCTCGGCATGGAGGCATACCGCGAAGGTCGCAAGCAGGAAGCGTTCGAGAATTTCAGGCTGGCTTCGCGCTACGCGGACAAGACCTCGCAGGCGCTCATCGCGCTGATGTACTGGACGGGCGATGGCGTGCCGCGCGATCGCGCACGCGC
Organism: Dyella sp.; assembly: GCF_035685885.1. Taxonomy (GTDB): domain Bacteria; phylum Pseudomonadota; class Gammaproteobacteria; order Xanthomonadales; family Rhodanobacteraceae; genus Dyella. The sequence continues at coordinate 16,635 of NZ_DASRZX010000080.1, forward strand.
CTATGCGTGGATCGAGCTCGCCGCCAGCCGCGGTTATCCGGAGCTGCAGCGCCAGCGCGACCTCTACTGGATGCAGATGACCGACGAGGAGCGCATGCAGGCGCGCGAACTGCGTCAGATGCTGGATGGCGATTACGGCGACGAGGCGGGCATGCGCCGGTTGACGGTGGAGCTGGGCAGCATCCGCTCCGCGGTCACCGGCAGCCACCTGGGCTGGGTCGGCAGCGGTGTGGTGATCTATGCGGACAGCGCCAGCCAGGCGGCCGCTGGCCAGGCCGTCGCTGGCCTGCTGGATGGCTCCGCATCCGGCCAAGACATGAGCGTTGCCAGCGATTCCAAGCGCCTCACCACCGCCGAATATCTCAGGATGAAAGACCTGCAATGGCAGGTGCAGATGCAGGGCCGAGTGGAAGTGGGCGACCTGCAGCAGGTGGACAAGCCGCCAGTCGACGAGCCGAAGCCTCCCGGCTGAGGGACGCCTTCGCGCCGGGTTGCTGGTATCGACGTGCGACGCCGACGGGACCGCGCCAGGCCGCGCGCGGGCGACCGATCTCCACGCGCCAGGCGCTACCATGTGCGGCCTGCGCCCCAGGAACCGACATGGCCAAGCTGTACTTCTATTACTCGGCAATGAATGCCGGCAAGACCACCACGCTGCTGCAGAGCGCGTACAACTACCACGAGCGCGGCATGCGCACGCTCATCCTCACCCCGGCGCTGGACAATCGTTTCGGCGAGGGCGTGGTGGCCTCGCGCATCGGCCTGAAGGCCAACGCACGCCGCTTTGCCGGCGACGAGAACCTGCTGGCGTTGGTGCAAGAGGACATCGCCGCGCGCGGACCGCTGCACTGCGTGTTCGTCGACGAGGCGCAGTTTCTCAGCAAGGCCCAGGTGTGGCAGGTCAGCGACGTGGTGGACAAGCTCAACATTCCGGTGCTTGCCTACGGCCTGCGCACCGATTTCCGCGGCGAGTTGTTCGAGGGCAGTGGTTACCTGCTGGCCTGGGCCGACAACCTCGAAGAGATCAAGACCATCTGCCATACCGGCCGCAAGGCCACCATGGTGGTACGCGTGGACGAGCATGGCCGCGCCGTCACCGAAGGCCCGCAGGTTGAGATCGGCGGCAACGACCGTTATGTCTCGGTGAGTCGCGCCGAGTTCAAGAACATTACGGAAGGACACGGCAGGATAGAGTTGCAGCAGCCGGTGCTGCCGCTGGGCGAGGGGCATTGAGCCTCCCGCACCCATTCAAGGAACGGTATGTCCAAGATTCCCTTTCCCGCCTGGCAACGCCCGCATTGGCAGCCCAATGACGAGGAAGTGCTGCTGCAGTTCTACGTGTTCGGCAAGTTCGAACCGGGACGCGCGCCTTCCACGGACTACGGTAGCGAGGGCCTGCCCGAAGGCGTGGAACTGACCAGCCACCACCACGGCGCGCTGCGCCAGTGGGAAGGTTATCCCTTGCGCGGCAGCATCGGCCGCATGTTCAAGGAGGACGCCCCGGAGGCCTACAGGCTGGCGCTCGATGCGCCGGAAGTGCTGGTCGTGCGCGGCCGCCTGCCGGACAGCGGCGACACCGGCTACCTGCGCGACACCCTTGGCGTACTGGCGGCGCTGCTCGATGTGGGCGGCACGGCCATCCTGGATCCGCAGATCCTCACCTTGTTCGATGCCGACAGCTGGCGCCGGCGCTATGTCGTCCGCGACGGCGCGCCGATCCGCAACCACCTGCTGATTCTCTGCGACGAAGACGAGGCGCAGGGCCGCCAATGGATCCACACGCGCGGCATGCGCAAGTTCGGGCGTCCTGACATCAGCATCCGCAACGTGCCCGAAGGCGACATCGACCGCGCCGGCCTGCTGTGCGAACGCCTGGTGGAACTGGAGGCGCTTGGCGCGCACTTCATCGACGGCCAGCCGCTCGATGCCGAAGGCCTGCATGGCGGGCTGGCCGCGCGTCTTGGCGGCGGCGAGGAAGACGCCGACTTCAACAATACCTTCGCGGAATTCCGCTGGCCGGATTGACCCGCACCCAGCTCCCACACTCTACGTGTGGGAGCGCACCCTGCGCGCGACAGCCATCTTGCCGCGCGCCCAGTGGATGTTCGCAGGCAAGCACGTGATTCCAGCCTCTCGTCTTGCGAAACCAGCCTCGGGCAACTCTTCAGTGAGAGCTGCGCCGCAGCCTACTTCTGGCACGTCGGACACCAGAACGTCGAACGCTGCCCCAGCACCACCTGTCGTATCGGCGTGCCGCACACGCGGCAGGGCTCGCCTTCCCGCCCATAGACCTGCAGCTCGCGGAAGAAATAACCGGGCGCGCCATCGGGGTTGATGAAATCGCGCAGCGTGGTGCCGCCGCGCTCGATCGCCCACGCCAGGATGCGCTTCACCTCGGCGGCGAGCCGCGCATAGCGTGCGCGTGAAACCGAGCCTGCGGGCTTGCGCGGATCGATGCCCGCGGCAAACAACGCCTCACTCGCGTAGATGTTGCCCACACCGACCACCACGGCGTTGTCCATCAGGAACAGCTTCACCGCCGCCGTGCGGCCGCGCGAAAGCTGCCACAGCACATCGCCGTCGAAGTCATCGGTAAGCGGCTCGGGGCCCAGTGAGGCGAGGAGTTCATGGGTTTCGCCGGGCGCTTGCCACAACAGGCAACCGAAGCGGCGCGCATCGGTGAAGCGCAGCACGCGCGGACCTTCCGTAACGGAAGGAGCAAGTGCGATATCCACATGATCGTGCTTTCCCACCAACGCATCCGGCGGCAACACGCGCAGCACGCCGGTCATGCCCAGGTGCAGCAGGGCGCTGCCGGCCTTGGTGTGCAGCAACAGATATTTCGCACGGCGTTCCACGTCGAGGATGCGCTGGCCGGGCAGAAGCTCGCTGATTTCCGGCGGGATCGGCCAGCGCAGGTCAGGCCTGCGCAGCGTCACCCCGCTGACCGTGCGACCGATCAGGTGCGGGGCGATGCCGCGGCGAGTGGTTTCGACTTCGGGGAGTTCGGGCACGAGGTGTCTCGGTTGAAAGCCATCACTGCAGGAGCGCACCCAGTGCGCGATCTCGGCACGGCGAGGCGCCTGTCCTGCGGGGTGCGCTCCTGCAGAAGAACCGGCGCGTCAGCTCCAGTCGTTATGAAAACTTCCCGGTTTGTCTACGCGCTCGAACGTGTGCGCGCCGAAGTAATCACGCTGCGCCTGCAGCAGGTTCGCGGGCAGCTGTTCGGCGCGATAGCCGTCGTAGTACGCAATGGCGGAGGAGAAGCACGGTACCGGCACGCCGGCCTGCACGGCAGCGGCCACCACGTCGCGCAGAGCCGGCTGGTATTGCGTGGCGATGTCGCGGAAATACGGGTCGAGCAGCAGGTTCTTCAGCTGTGCATCGCGTTCGTAGGCGTCGGTGATCTTCTGCAGGAAGCGCGCGCGGATGATGCAGCCGGCGCGGAAGGTGCTGGCGATGGTGCCGTAGGGCAGGTTCCACTGGTACTCATCGGACGCCGCGCGCAGCTGCGCAAAACCCTGCGCGTAGGACACGATCTTGCTGAGGTAGAGCGCGCGACGCACCGATTCGACGAATGCCTTGCGCTCGCCGCCGAACTTCGCGGGATCAGGGCCGGGCAGTACCTTGCTGGCGGCGACGCGTTCGTCCTTCAGTGCGGACAGCAGGCGTGCAAACACCGATTCAGTGATCAGCGGCAGCGGTACGGCAAGATCCAGCGCGCTCTGGCTGGTCCACTTGCCGGTGCCTTTCTGCGCCGCGCGATCGAGGATGATGTCGACCATCGCCTTGCCGGTGTCCTTGTCCTTCTTGGTGAAGATGTCCGCGGTGATGCTGATGAGGTAACTGTCGAGCTCGCCCTTGTTCCAGTCGGCGTACACCTCGGCCAGTTCATCGTTCGACAGGCCCAGCACGTGGTGCAGCACCGCGTAGCTTTCGGCGATCAGCTGCATGTCACCGTACTCGATGCCGTTGTGCACCATCTTCACGTAGTGCCCGGCGCCGTTCGGCCCCATGTACGCCACGCAGGGCTCGCCATCGGGCGCGCGTGCGGCGATCTCGGTAAGGATCGGTGCAACGAGGTCATATGCGTCGCGCGGCCCGCCCGGCATGATCGACGGACCATGCAGCGCGCCTTCTTCGCCGCCGGACACGCCGGTGCCGATGAAATGCAGGCCCGCCGCACGCATCTCGCTTTCGCGGCGCATGGTGTCCTTGAAGAACGTGTTGCCGCCGTCGATCACCACGTCGCCCTTGTCCAGCAATGGCTTGAGCTGTTCCAGCGTGGCGTCGGTGGGCTCGCCCGCCTTCACCATCAGCAGGATGCGGCGTGGCTTTTCCAGCGAATCGACGAATTCCTGCAGCGTGAAGGTGGGCACCAGCCGCTTGCCGGGATTCTGCGCAACGACTTCGTCCGTGCGCTCGCGATGGCGGTTGTAGATGGAAACCGCGTGACCGCGACTCTCGATGTTGAGGGCCAGATTGCTGCCCATCACGGCCATGCCGATGACGCCGATCGCCTGCTGACTCATGTCGTCGCTCCTGACTTTAGGATGCGCCTTGATATGGGGAGGACGGGGCAGGGCGCAAGCCCCGCAGCTTCCTGCGGCGCAAAAAGTGGATGGTGGCCACCCGAATGCGATGCCGGTGTGAGCTAGCGCGCCTTGGTTGCGTCCTGCGTGGCCGGGCGCGGCGTGTAGCGCACGGAAATCAGCGCCACACGCTCACCCACGCGCACGTAGCGCTGCGGCCCCGTCACCGAGGTTTCGCCAAACTCCAGCCGTTGATCGTCCAGCGTGAGGACTGCGGCCGGAGGCGATAGCCCGATATGCGCGGGATCGAAGTCGCCCAGCGGACGCCAGCTGAGCACGCTCGCCGCGGCGGTATCGGCCAGTTCGGCAAGGCGACCGTCGTCGGAGCGGACCGGCGCGCCATCGGTGCGCCACCAGTGGCCATCGCGGCGCTCGTAGTGTTCCTCGGTGCCCTTGCCGATCTGCAGGGCGATCCGCGTGACCTGGCCGGGGCTCAAGGTGAGCAGCGTGCCCGGTGCCTGGTCGCCGTCGCGCTTCCACTGCCAGGCGGCAAGCGCGACCAGCACGATCGCCGCGGCCAGCATCCACAGCCGCTGTCGCGTGGCCCGCTTCATGCGCGGCGCCGGCGCCACGCGATGCCGCTACCCAGCGCAAGCAGCAGCAGCGGCAACACCACCAGGAAACCCAGCGTGACGCTGCTCAGCTGTGCCTGCGAAATCTGCAGCACGCGATCCGGTGCGCCGCGCGGCGGCAACTGCACCAGCGCGTCGTCACCCAGCAGCCAGTCGAAGATGCGTTCGCCCAGCGCGCGGTTGCCACCGTTGCCAAGGAAGGTGTTGGAAAGGAAATCGCCATCGCCGATCACCACCACGCGCTGTTCGGCCTTGTCAGGGCTGGGCGACAGGCGACTCAGCGCGAAGCCGAAGTCGAGCGGTCCCTTCAGCTCGCCCGCAGCGGCGTCGTAGGCGATGGTGGATGCCTGCGCGTTGTCGATGGCCTTGAACTGGGTCCAGCTCTGCGTGCTGGAGCGCAGGAACGGCGCGACCTGCCAGTCGGTGCGCGCGGCCAGCGCCAGCGCGGAGACTTGCGGGAACAGCGTGGTGAGCGTGAAGCCGCGCGTGATCGCGTGCTTGGGATAGTCGCCCAGCGCAAGCATGCGCGGATCCTTCAGCCCCAGCGCCGCGCCCTGGCCATCCACCAGCACGCCGGGCAGCACGCGGATGCCGAGCGCATCGGCGAGCGGCGCCAGGTGCAGGTCGTCGTTGCCAGGCTCGGTGAGCCACAGCAGGTTGCCACCGTTGGTCAGGTAATCGGTGAGCGCCTTCACGGCGCCGTCGGGCAGCGCGAGTTCAGGGCTGGCCAGCACCACGAGATCCGTATGCTGCGGCACCGCGGTCGCCTGGGAGAAGCTCAGCGGCACCGCACGCATGCCGCGGCCTTCCAGCTGTGCCACGAAACTGCCAAGGTCGGCGTTGCCCTTGTCGTTGGGGCGACGCTCGCCATCACCCGATACGAACGCCACGATGCGCTCGCCGCCGCGCGCCAGACGTTCGAGCGCATTGGTGAGGCTGCGTTCGTCCAGTTCATCCAGGCGCTGCTCGCGCCCCTGGTAATGCAGGATCAGCGCGCCATCGACGGTGATGCCCAGTTCGCGCATCGCCGCCGGATCCTGCTGCGGATCGACGAAGCGCACAGTGAGATCAGGCTTCGCGCGGTGATAGCGTTCGATGAAGCTGGCCACCGTGTGGCGCAGGCTGCCCTGCGGGTTGGCGTAGCTGACGATCTCGACCGGGCCGTGCAGCGCCGCCAGCACCGCGCGGCTTTCCGCCGAAAGGCTGGCGCGTCCGCCGAAGGTCCAGTCAGCCACGTGGTCGTAGCGCGCAGTGAAATAGCCCACCGCGCCAGCCGAAGCCAACAGCGCCAGCGCAAACAGCCATCCATTCATGTGTCGCAGGAAGCCCGCCATCAGCCGCGCTCCTTCTCGGCGGCGAGCCGCTGCGTGGCGAGCGCGAGCGCCACCACGATCACAAGCACGAACCAGGCGATGTCCGCCGTGGATACCAGTCCACGCAACATGGCCTCAAGGTGGCCGCTCAGCGCCAGCCAGTTGACGACACCACTGGTCGCACCCGCCAGCTGCGCGGCGATGTTCACGCCGGCCAGTGCGAGGCCGATGGTGAGTGCCACGCTGGCGGCAATGGAGGCATGCGACGCATACGCGGAGCACGCCACGCCGATGGCGGCGAGCGCGGCGAGCGTCAGCAAGGTGCCCAGCGACGCGGCCGCGAGTTTGCCCCAGTCGAGCGTGACGCCATGCGAGAGGCTCAGCGGCATCGCCACTGCAAGCGCCAGCCACAGCACCAGCCACAGCATCAGCGCGAAGTATTTGCCGAGCACGATGCGTGACGCCGGCAATCCGGCGGCGAACCACAACGGCAGCGTGCCATTGCTGCGTTCCCCCGCGATGGTGGACATGGTGAGCAGAGGCACGATCACCAGCGCCAGTTCCACCACGCCGAACGGCAGCATGCTGCCCGTAAGAATGCTGCTGAGCATCGGCACGCCCACCAGGTCGGTATAGCCCGGGCCGCCCGGCAGCGCGGCCAGCTTGATCTGTCCGGCGAGGAAACCCCCCAGCAGCAGCGTGAAGCGCCAGCCGAGTTGCGCCAGCGTCAACGCAGCGAGGACCCACGCGAGCGGGCGGACGAACAGGCGGCGCAGCTCCAGCCGCGTCACGGCAATCACGCTCATGCAGCCTGCATCCTGTTTTTGCCCTCGTTGCCGCGCATGGCGATGTCGAAGAAGGTCTGTTCCAGCGCCTTGTGGTCGCCGCCGTCGACGAGACCGTCGTAGCGCAGCTGGCCCTCGTGCAGGATCGCCACGCGATCGCAGGCCGCCGTCACCTCGGCCAGCAAGTGCGTGGAAAGTATGACCGCCGTGCCCGCGGCTGCCTGTTCGCGGATCACCTCGCGCAGCGCGGCCACCTGCACCGGGTCCAGCGCGTTGGCGGGTTCGTCCAGCACGAGCAGCTGCGGCTTGTGCATCAGCGCGCAGGCCAGGCCCAGGCGCTGGCGCTGGCCTTGCGAGAGCACGCCGGCCAGCCGGCGCGACAGGGCGCCCAGCTCAAGCCGCTCCACGATGGCCTTGTGCGCCTGCGTCAACGCGGCGCCGCGCAGTCCTCGCAGGCGGCCATGGGCATCAATATGTTCGGCCACGGACAGCTCTGGCCACAGAGGGGCACGTTCGGGCAGCCAGCCAACGCTCTGTCTCGCGAGTTCCGGGCGCTCCAGGAAGTCCTCGCCGTTCAGCCGGATGTTGCCGCTGTCGGGGGCCAGCGCACCGGCGATCATCGCCAGCGTGGTCGATTTGCCCGCGCCATTGACGCCCAGCAAACCCAGCACCTGTCCCGAATCCAGTCGCAGCGTGAGACCGGACACGGCCGGCCGGCCCGCACGATGGCGGGTGATGTGATCCAGTTCCAATACGGCAGTAGGCGCGGTCATTGCATGATTGTCATGGGGGCCCCACCTTCACACAACGGGGTGAGGCCGTCACTGCGTGACACAGCACATTAACTTCGTCGCTGCCTTGAGGTGCGACAATGTTTTGCGCTGTCCATGCTGGCGGGTACGGAAACTCCTCCTTTAGACTGAAATTTCATACACCTGGGTGTTTCCGAGATGCTCGACGCAGTACTCAATTTCCTGTCCAACGGGCTGACGCATGCCGGATGGCTCAGCATGACCATCTACATGCTGATCATGACCCAGCTCACCATCTTCACGGTGACGCTGTACCTGCATCGCTGCCAGACCCACCGTGGCGTGGACCTGCACTGGTCGATCTCTCACTTCTTCCGCTTCTGGGGTTGGCTCACCACCGGCATGGTCACCAAGGAGTGGGTGGCGGTGCATCGCAAGCACCACGCCAAGGTCGAGACCGAGGAAGATCCGCACAGCCCGCAGATCTATGGCATCAAGAAGGTGTTCTGGGATGGCGTGTCGCTGTACCGCGATGCCAGCGAAGTGAAGGAAGACCTCGAGAAGTACGGCCGTGGCACGCCCGACGACTGGATCGAGCGCAAGCTTTACTCCGCGCACCCGTACTGGGGCCCGGCGCTGATGCTCATCATCAGCGTGGCGCTGTTCGGCGTGATCGGTGCCGCGCTGTGGGCGCTGCAGATGGTTTGGATCCCGTTCTGGGCTGCCGGCTTCGTCAACGGCATCGGCCACTGGTGGGGCTACCGCAATTTTGAAAGCGCCGACACGGCGACCAACCTCATTCCGTGGGGTTTTTGGATCGGTGGCGAAGAGCTGCACAACAATCACCACGCTTTCCCGAGTTCGGCCAAGTTCGCCCTGCGCAAGTGGGAGTTCGATATCGGCTGGGCCGCCATCTGTGCCTTGCGCGCGGTTGGCCTGGCCAAGGTGCTGCGCGTGGCACCGACGCTGGACGTGCGCCCGAACGTGCACCTGCCGGATGCCGAGACGCTGAAGGGCGTGCTGACGCATCGCTTCGCCGCGATGACGGATTTCTACCGCAACGTGATCACGCCGACCCTGCGCGACGAAGCGCAGCATGCCGGCGAAAGCATCAAGTCGGTGCCGCGCCGCATGCGTCGCGCGCTGGCCGATGGTGGTCGCTGGCTCGACAGCGAAGGTCGTGATCGCATGCAGGCCGTGCTGGCCAAGCGCCCGACGCTCAGCACCGTGTGCGATTTCCGCAATCGCCTTGCGGCGCTGATGGAGCAGCGTGGCGCCGAGCAGGCGCTCAAGGGCCTGCAGCTGTGGATCGCCGAAGCCGAGCAGAGCGGTATCCGCGCCCTGCAGGAATTCGCCGGTCGCCTGAAGAGCTATTCGGTGGCCAGCGCCTGATCGACGACGCTGCTCTCTGATCTCACGAAAAGCCCGCCGCAAGGCGGGCTTTTTTATGTGCGGGGTGTTTCGCCTATGCCATCTGGGCTTTAATCGTCCCTTCCAGCGGGAGGAAAGCGCAGGGATGAGCTTGAGAACGGTGGTGATCGGGGCAACGGGCGTGTTCGGTTCGCGCATGGCGCGCCGCCTTGCACATGACGCGCGCTTCGAGTTGTTGCTGGCGGCTCGCAGCCGTGAGCCGCTGGAAGCGCTGTATGCATCGATCGGTGATCCGCGCGTGCAGGTGGCGACGCTGGACGCCGACAGCCCGGGTTTTCGCCACGCGTTGGCCGCGCTGCGCCCGCAACTGGTGATCCACACAGCGGGCCCGTTCCAGCGACAGGACTATCGCGTGGCCGAAGCCTGCATCGCCTGTGGCAGCGATTACATCGATCTCGCGGACGGCCGCCATTTCGTCAGCGAGTTCGGCGCGCTCGACGAGCCGGCGAAGCGCGCTGGCGTGCTGCTGGTCAGTGGCGCGTCCAGCGTGCCGGCGCTGAGTGCGGCGGTGGTCGACGCGTTGTTGCCACGCTTCGGCTCGCTTGAGGTGATCGAGCACGCCATCAATCCCGGCAACCGCACGCCACGGGGCGATGCCACGGTGGCGTCGATCCTCGGCTATTGCGGTCGGCCCATCCGCGTGTGGCGTGACGGGCACTGGGATGAGGCGCATGGCTGGATGGACAGCCGGCGCCAGGCGTTTCCGTTCGGGCGTCGCCGCGTCGGTGTCTGCGAGATTCCCGACCTCGAACTCTTTCCTGCGCGCTATCCGCAGGCACGCACCGTGTTGTTCCGCGCGGGACTGGAATTGCCCTTGATGCAATGGGCGACCTGGGCCTTGGCGGCGCTGGTACGCGCCGGCCTCATCCGCGATCTCGCGCGCCACGCGCCCGCGTTGCGTCGCCTCAGCGAACGCTTCGTCGGTTTCGGTTCGGATGTGGGCGGCATGGCGGTGGAGCTGCGCGGCAACGATCGCCAGGGCCAGCCGCTGCACCTTCGCTGGTGGCTGCATGCGGATGCCGGCGACGGTCCCCACGTGCAGGTGACGCCGGCCGTCGTGCTGGCGCGACAGCTGGCGCAAGGCGGGGTTGATGCGAAGGGCGCGATGCCGTGCATGGGCTTGCTCACGCTGGTGCAGATCGTCGAAGGCTTCGACGGCTTCGCCTTGCGCACCGGGCTCGACGCAGTGGCGATCAGTCGATGAAGCGCCACGCATAGCCGGGCTCCGGCAGGCGGCACCGGCTGCGCTTGCCCAACAGCCGATAGCGGTTGCGCGCGATCCAGCGATAGGACGCATCGCGCATCGGCATCGGCACGAGGCGCAACAGCGCGCCCGCGAGATGCCAGCGTCCGCCGAGCTGGCGCAGAACGCGGATGATCGCGTCGGTATCGCTGTGGCCCTGGCCGTGCTGCACCAGCAGGAACGATGCAGGGTCGTCGGGCGAAAGCCCGTGGTTTGTCAGCAGCGTCCGTCCGTGCGTGCCCTGCATGGCCGCCAGACGGAAGCGGCCT
>NZ_DASRZX010000081.1:0-21532 GCF_035685885.1 Dyella sp.
GGCATCGACGTGGAAGAAGGCCTTCGTCGCGCGCGTGGCGCGCGCGCCGCCTATATCTCGCCGTCGCACCAGTTTCCGCTGGGCACCACCATGAGCGCATCACGGCGCATGCAGTTGCTGGCCTGGGCGGAGCGCGACGACGCATGGATCATCGAAGACGACTACGACAGCGAGTACCGCTTCGGCGGCAAGCCGGTGGCGTCGCTGCAGGGTCTGGATACGGCGGCGCGGGTGATCTATCTGGGCACCTTCAGCAAGGTGATGTATCCCGCGCTGCGACTGGGCTACCTGGTGGTGCCGAAGGATCTGGTGCCCGCATTCCGCGCGGGGCGCGATGCGATCGACACTTTCTCGTCCACGTTGTTCCAACTGGCGATGACGGATTTCATTCGCGAAGGCCATTTTGCGCGGCACATCCGGGCCATGCGCGCGCTTTATCGCGAGCGACGCGTGGCGTTGATCGCTGCCATCGAACAATGGCTGGGCGATCGCCTGCAGGTCATCGGCGCTGACGCCGGCATGCAACTCGTGGGCTTGCTGCGCGACGGCGTGGATGACATCGCGTTGTCGCGCGAAGCAGCCGGCCACGGGGTGTCGGTGCGTCCGTTGTCGCCGTGCTATCTGGAGCCGCCTGGAAGGGCAGGAGTGATCTTCGGCTACGGTGGCGTGTCGCCTGCGCAGATCGAGGAAGGCGTGCGGCGATTGAGTCGGTGCCGGTCGCTGGTGCTGGAGGGGCGCAGCTAGTGTGACTGCTGCGCCGCGCCGCCAGCGGTCCGCGGCATCCTCCGGGTATGGGCTCTTCGCGCACTGGGTGCGCTCCTACAAGGGAAATTCGCACGTGGCGCCTCCACCTGTAGGAGCGCACCCTGTGCGCGACTGCAGCGCCACGTCGTCACTGCCTTGCGACGTTCTCTTGAGGGATGGGCTTTTTGCGCACTGGGTACGCTCCTGCAAGGGAAATTCGCGCGTGGCGCGTCCACCGGTGGGAGCGCACCCTGTGCGCGACCGCAACGCCACGTCGTCACTGCTCCGCGACGTTCTCTTGAGGGATAGGCTTTTCGCGCACTGGGTGCGCTCCTACAGAAGGGTCGAATATCAGGCGGCGCGCTTGCGCTTCACGCCAGCACCCAGCGTGCCGATCAAGGTCACCGTCAATACGATCTCAATCCATCCCAGCCAACGCTCGCCTGGTGCGCTCCAGGCTTCGCTGATGCCGTGACAGAAATAGAACAGGCTGAGGATGCCGACCCACAGCAGCGCACGGCGCACGTCGCGCAGGGCGAGCAGTGGCAGCAGCAGCGGGATCACGGTGATGGCCAGGACCAGCATCTTCGGCATCTGCTGCGGAGGAAACAGCCAGCCATGCCAGACGACTTGCAGCACGAGCAATGCTGCCCAGGCCAGCAGGCCGACACGATAAGTCGGCGCCACCGGCGAACTCATGCCGGGCTGCCCAGGCGGCGCGCCACGTCGGCGAGGCGGCGCCCCAGCGCGCGCGCCAGTTCGCGCTCGTGTTCGGTGATGGTGTTGTCGCCCTTGGGGCCGGCGACGTGGCTGGCGCCGTAAGGCGAGCCGCCGCTCAGCGTCGCGGTGAGTGCGGGTTCGGTGTAGGGCAGGCCTACCAGGATCATGCCGTGATGAAGCAGCGGCAGCGCCATGCTGAGCAGGGTCGATTCCTGGCCGCCATGCATGGTGCTGGTGGCGGTGAACAACGCGGCCGGCTTGCCCGCGAGTGCGCCGCTGGCCCATTCGGCGCCGGTGGAGTCGAGGAAGTACTTGAGCGGTGCCGCCATGTTGCCGAAGCGCGTGGGGCTGCCCATCGCAAGCCCCACGCATTCGAGCAGATCCTGCCGCGTGGCATAGGGCGCGCCATCCTCGGGCTCAGGCGGCTGCGCCACTTCCGTCACCGGCGCCACCGGGGGCACCTGGCGCAGGCGGGCGCGCATGCCGGGAACCTCTTCCACGCCGCGTGCGATCAGTCGTGCGAGCTGGGCGGTGTGGCCGGTGCGGCTGTAGTAGAGGACGAGGATGTCGTGGCTCATGGTTTGGGCGATCAGGCAGTGATCGGTTAGTGTACCGGTCGATCACGCCCGTGTTGCGACCATCGGGCGAGTTTGCTGGCTGCGAAGAAGGATTTGTCATGGCCTTGCGTTTCGACCGCGACCGCTTGCGCAGTTTCAGCCACTTCCTGTGGCAGCGCTTCATCGACGACAAGTGTTTCGAGACAGCCGGCGCGCTGTCCTACACCACGCTGGTATCGCTGGTGCCATTGATCGTCGCCTCGCTGGCGATCTTCGCAGCGTTTCCCGCCTTTGCCGATGCGCGCAGCACGCTGATCGAGTTTGCTTTCAGCAACTTCGTGCCGGCCGCGGGCGAGCGTATACAGGAATACCTCAACGGTTTCGCGGACAACGCCAGCAGGCTCACGGGCATCAGCGTGCTGGTGATGTTCTTCAGCGCGCTGGCGATGATGGTAAGCATCGAGGATCGCCTCAATCGAATCTGGCGAGTGCAACGGCAGCGGGGCTGGGTGTCGCGACTGCTGCTGTACTGGGCCGCGCTCACGCTCGGGCCGGTACTTATCGTGGGCGGCATCGCGGTGGCCTCATACGCAACGGCGTTGCCCATCATCGACGAGGCGGCGGGCACGCTGGGCTTGCGCCAGCGACTGGTGGGCACGCTGCCGTTCCTGGTGACCTTCCTGACACTCGCGCTGATCTACATGGTCGTGCCCAATCGCCGCGTGCGCTGGCAGGAAGCGGCCATCGGCGCGTTGCTCGGCGCGGTGCTGTTCGAGGTCGCGCGCTGGAGCTTCGCGCGGTTCATCCATCACGCGCACACGTACCAGCAGGTATACGGCGCGGCGCTGGCGGCGATTCCGATCTTCCTGCTGTGGATCTACCTGTCCTGGGTGATCGTGATTCTTTGCGCGTCGGTGGCGGCGTCCGTTTCCGCATTCGATTACGAGCCGCCCTCGGTGTGCGTGCCTGAAGAAGCGGCATTCCTCGGGCTGCTGGTGGTGCTGGGTCATTTCGTCGATGCGCATCGCGAGGGAAGGACGCTGGTTCCCGAGACATTGCGCGAGGCCGAGCCGAAGTTGCGTCGTGTCTCCGTCACCGGCTATTTCGAGGACCTCGATCGCGCCGGCGTAGCTCGCCGGCAGGAAGGCGGTGGCTGGATGTTGTGCCGCAGTCTCGACAGTACCGACCTGCTGCGCGTGTATGCTCACTGCCCCTACCGCGTGCCCATGCGCCCGTCGGAGGAAGTGAAGGCTTATGGCCTGCGTCTGCCGGCCGAGCTGGTCGTGCTGCTCGATGCCGCCGCGCAGGCATTGGGCGACGTGCTGCACGCCCGGCTCGACCAGGTTTATCCGCCGGAAGCACCGGCAACGATGGCACCCGAGGAACCTTCTGCATGAACGTGTTGAAACCGCTCGCTGTTCTGGCACTGATGCTGGCGCTTGCCGGCACTGCAGAGGCCGCGATGCCGGAGCAGCCTTCGATCAAGATCACCACGCTCGACGGCAAGCCCTACGACCTGTCCGCGCAGCGCGGCAAATGGGTGATCGTCAATTACTGGGCCACCTGGTGCGTGCCATGCATCAAGGAGATGCCGGACATCTCCCGCTTCGTCAGCGCGCACAAGGACAAGGTGGGCGCGATCGGCCTTGCCTACGAAGACAGCGACAAGGCGGACATCCAGGCCTTTCTCGCCAAGCACCCGGTGAGCTATCCCATCGCGCAGGTCACGCTCGACAAGCCGTTGACGGATTTCGACGAGCCGCGCGGCCTGCCCACGACCTGGCTGATCGGACCGGACGGCAAGGTGGCCAAGCGTTTCGTTGGCCCCGTGACCGAGGCCACGCTCAGCCAGGCGATCGGCTTGGGGAAATAGCGTGATTGCCATGCGCTTTCTCGTGAGCGGCAGGGTGCAGGGCGTGTTCTATCGCGCCAGCACGCGCGAGCAGGCGGTGGCGTTGGGCCTCTCGGGGCACGCGCGCAACCTGCCCGACGGCCGCGTGGAAGTGATTGCCTGCGGCGACGATGCAGCCCTCGTCGCGCTGGAGCGCTGGCTATGGCAAGGGCCGCCCGCCTCGCGCGTGGATGAGGTGACTCGCGAAGCTTGGGAAGCACCGCGCAACGAAGGCTTCCACACGGCCTGAGCCCGGGCGCCGCACTCAGTCGCGTTCACGGGCCCTCGACGCTTCCTTCGGTGTCGCTGGCTAGCATGCCTGTCGATTGCGGCGCCCCTGACTCGTCGTTGAGATGAGGCGCCCGCCAGGCGCGTCCATCCATGTCCCCGCACAGGAGATGCTCATGTCTTCCCGCTTCCAGCGCATCACCCCGTTCCTCTGGTTTGCCGATCAGGCCGAACAGGCGGCGAATTTCTACGTCTCGGTGTTCGACAACTCGCGCATCGTCACGACCACCCAGTACACGAAGGAAAGCTCCCAGGCATCCGGACAGCCCGAAGGCGCGGTGATGACCGTCGATTTCGAGTTGGACGGCCAAACCATCACGGCGCTGAATGGCGGGCCGGTGTTTCGCTTCACCGAGGCCGTGTCGCTGGTGGTGCATTGCCGGTCGCAGGACGAAGTGGATCACTACTGGAGCAAGCTGGGCGAGGGCGGCGATGAAAACGCGCGCCAGTGCGGCTGGCTGAAGGATCGTTTCGGGCTGTCGTGGCAGGTGGTGCCCGACGAAATGATCCGCCTGCTCACCGACCCGGACCCGGCCAAGGTGGCGCGCGTGCATGGCGCCATCATGCAGATGAAGAAGCTCGATCTGAACGAGCTGCGCAAGGCCGCCGCCTAGCCTTTCTCGTCGCCCCAGGTGTCAGGCACCCACAGCGCCTTGCTGGTGACGTGCTCGGTCAGCGGCTTGTGCCTGAGCTTGGGGAGCTTGGGCTCGGGGATCGTCACGTCGTGGCGCGGCACCTGTTCGAGCAGGTGGCGGATCAGGTTGACGCGTCCGCGCTTCTGGTCGTTGTAGTCGACCACGAACCAGGGCGCGTTGGGGCGATGCGTGCGGTCGATCATCACGTCGCGCAGGTGCCCGATCTCTTCGTACTTGGCGCGCGAGGCGAGGTCGTTGGGCGA
Source organism: Dyella sp. (assembly GCF_035685885.1). GTDB lineage: Bacteria > Pseudomonadota > Gammaproteobacteria > Xanthomonadales > Rhodanobacteraceae > Dyella. Next base: position 5,099 of record NZ_DASRZX010000081.1, read on the forward strand.
CAGTTTCCAGCGCTTGAGAGGATCCTTCGCGCGCTCGGCGAAGCGCTCCTCCTGCATCTCCTGGTCTACCGCCAGCCAATACTTGATGAGGATGATGCCGTCGTCGGTCAGCAGTTTCTCGAAGGCGGGCACCGAGGCGATGAACGACTTGTACTGCGCCTTGGTGCAAAACCCCATGGCCGGCTCAACCACCGCGCGGTTGTACCAGCTGCGATCGAACAGCACGATTTCGCCGGCGCTCGGCAGGTGGTCCACGTAGCGCTGGAAATACCACTGCGTCGCTTCGGTTTCGTTCGGCTTGGGCAGCGAGGCGATGTGGTAGCCGCGCGTGTCCATCGACTCGGTGATGGCCTTGATCGTGCCACCCTTGCCAGCCGCGTCGCGGCCCTCGAAAACCACCACCATGCGCTGGCCGCTATGGCGCATCCATCGGTGCAACCCGGCCAGCTCCAGCTGCAGTTCATCCATCTGCCGGCGGTAGGATTTCTTCTTCTTGGCCATGACGTGCATCTCCGGGTCGTGCTTGGACGCATTGTGCGCAGCCGGTCTCAGCGGCGAGTGAAGGCGCCGCCGGGGGGCGGCCGCGACCGGTGCCTACAGGTCCAGGTCCACCGGCTTGCGTCCGATGCGGTAGCGCGCGCTCATCGCCTGCACCGCGCGCTTGAAGTCCGCCGCGAACCCGCGCATGTCGAACAGCGGGCTTTGCGAGCGCTGCAGCGAAAGGTGCTGGCGCAAGGTGGCGAGCGCTTCGCCGTCGTTGCCCAGTTGCGTGGCCATGGCGATGAACGATTCCTCGTCCTCGCAGGCCAGCTCGGGCAGGCCGAGCTGTTGCAGCAAGCTGCTGGCTACGCGGCCGGCGAAGGTCCGACCCATGCAGGTGAGCACCGGGCAGCCGGCCCACAAGGCATCGGACGCGGTCGTGTGCGCGTTGTAGGGCAGCGTGTCGAGGAACAGGTCGGCGTGCACATAGCGCGACAGATAGTCGGCGTGCGGCAGGCGGGGCAGGAAAACCAGCCGCTCCGGCTCGAGGCCCGCAGCGCGTGCCGCATTGCGCAGGCGTTCGTCGGCGCCTTCCGGGCCGCTGAGCAACCACAGCACGCTGCCGGGCACTTGCTGCAGTACCAGCATCAGCCGTGCGAACGCTGCCGGGTTCAACTTGTAGCTGTTGTTGAAGCAGGCGAACACGGTGCCCTGTTCGGGCAGGCCGCACTCGGCCCGCGAAGGCGGTTCGGCCACCGCGCGCGTGTTGTCATTGGGCTGGTAGCAGCGCGGCAGGCGCATCAGTTTTTCGCTGACCGTGGCACGGGCCGTGTCGGGCAGCACGACCTCGTCGGCCAGCAGGTAATCCATCCAGGGCGCGCCGGTGCTGCCAGGATAGGCCAGCCAGTTCACCTGCACGGGCGCGGGGCGCAAGGCGAACATTTCACCGTTGTCGTGGCCCGAATATCCGTTGAGGTCGAACAGGATTTCCATGCCGGTGTCGTGGAGGCGCTGGGCCACCTGCGCATGATTGAGCGCGGAAACATCGTGCAGCGTGGCAGCGGAGGCGAGGCGTTTGCGGATCGGGCCGCCGTCGTCGCGGGTGGTGGCAAACAGGTGCAGGTCCAGTTCGTCGTCGGTGGCGAGCGCTTCGAGCATCGCCACGACCAGCAGGCCGGTGGCGTGTTCGTTGAAGCCATCGGCGACGAAACCCACGCGGATCGGTGCGTCGGGCGCGGGCTTGGCATAGGTGAATGCCTGCTGCTTGCGCAGCGGTGCGACCTGCTGCTCGATCGATGCGGCATACGCTTTCGCACACTGCAGTTGCCGTTCGGCGTCGACATCTTCGGACAGCATCACGAACGGGCTGACGACAGCGCTGCCGTCGGCGGCAGCGCGCTGCAGGCGGGCGCTGAGGTCGTCCAGATCGTGCCACTGGCACAGGCGACGGCGCAGGAACAGAAGCTGGCCCAGTGCGGGGCCGTCATGCGGATTGAGGCGCAGCGCGCGCTCATAGGCTTCGGCAGCGGCTGCCAGTTTGCCGTCGTCTTCCAGCGACTGGCCGGCGGCGAACGGATATTGCGGGTTCTGCGGCGACAGCCGTTCGGCCAGCAACCACGATTCGGTAGCCTGCGCCGGCTGTCCCTGAGACTGCAGGATGCGGCCACGCAGTGCATAGGCAGCATCGAAGCGCGGATGCAGTTCGAGCGCTTCGTCGGCATGCACGCGGGCCTGGTCGACGTTGCCCAGCTCCAGTTCGGCGGCTGCCAGGTTGAGGCGCAGCCCCGGATGCCCCGGCGCGCCATGCGTGGCCATGGCGTACGACTCGCGCGCGTTCTGGTAGCGGGCTGCCGCCATCAAGGCGTTGCCGAGCGTGAGCAGCACGGCCGGATGGCCGGGCGCCTTGCGCAGGGCAGCGCGCAGCCGTTCGATGGCGTTGTCGGCATCGCCGCTGGCTACCTGGGCACTGCCGAGGTTGCACTGCACCTCGATGCTGTCCGGCGCCAGTTGCGCTGCTTGCTCCAGCGCCGCCACGGCGTCGGCATGGCGTTCCAGCTGCATCAGGGCGATGCCATGAAGGCGGGCAAGTTCGGCATCGTCGGGATAATGTGTGCGGGCCTGCGCGGCCAGCTGTTCGGCGTCGCCGCTCGCGCCGCGCTCGATCGTTTCGATGATCTGCTGCGCGAGTGCCTTGGAATCGGGGGTAAAGAGATCGGTCATCCGTGCAAACTAACGCAGGGCGCGATGGCTGCCAATCCGCGGCGCACGGAAGCGTGAATCCGATGCGCCGGCTCAGCCGGCGGTGAGCGCCTTCAGTTCGTCGGCCTGGCTTTCGCGGGTCAGCGTGTCGACCAGCTCGTCCATGTCGCCCTGCAGGACCTCGGTGAGGCGATACAGCGTGAGGTTGACGCGGTGGTCGGTGATGCGGCCCTGGGGGAAGTTATAGGTGCGGATGCGCTGGCTGCGATCACCAGAGCCCACTTGCAGTCGTCGCGATTCGGCCTGCGCGGCGGCCTGCTTGCTGCGTTGCTCGTCCAGCAGGCGCGCCTTCAGCAGGCTGAGCGCGCGGGCGCGGTTCTTGTGCTGGCTGCGCTCGTCCTGGCACTCCACCACGATGCCGGTGGGCAGGTGGGTGATGCGGATGGCCGAATCGGTCTTGTTGACGTGCTGGCCGCCCGCACCCGAGGCACGGAACGTATCGGTCTTGAGGTCGGCCGGATTGATCTCGATGTCGTCGATCTCGTCCATCTCGGGCAGGATCGCCACGGTGGCCGCCGAGGTGTGAATGCGGCCCTGCGATTCGGTTTCCGGCACGCGCTGCACGCGATGCGTACCCGACTCGAACTTCAGTCTCGAATACGCGCCCTTGCCTTCGATGCGCGCCACGATTTCCTTGTAGCCACCGTGCTCGCCGTGATTCTCGCTGAGCACTTCCACGTGCCAGCGGCGGCGTTCGGCGTAGCGCGCGTACATGCGGAACAGGTCGCCGGCAAAGATCGCCGCTTCGTCGCCGCCGGTGCCGGCACGTACTTCGAGGAAGAGGTTTGCCTCGTCGCGCGGATCCTTGGGCAACAGCAGGATCTGCAGCTCGTCGTCCAGTTCCGTCAGGCGATTTTCCAGGCGGCCGATATCGTCGTGCGCCATCTCGCGCAAATCGGGATCGTCCAGCATGGCGCGTGTCTCGCCCAGTTCGCGCTCGGCCTGATCGTGCTCGCGCAGCGAAGCGGCTACCGGTTCGAGCTGCGCGTATTCGCGCGACAGATCGCGAAAGCGCGTGCTGTCGGCCAGTACGTCGGGTTGCGCGAGCAGCAGGCCGATTTCTTCATGGCGCTCGGCGAGGGATTCGAGCTTGCGGCGGATTGAAGGCGTCATGGGGGAGAAGTGAGTGAAGAGGAGAGAGGAGTGAGAAAGAACAGGTGGCCATGCGAGGCCTTCTCTGCTTTCCCCGCTACTCTTCACTCACTTCTGGCTTCTCGTCGATGCCGTAAAGGCGCCCGGCCGCATGCAGCAGCTCCATGTCGCCGCTCAGCGCCGCCTCGCGCAGGCGGGCGCTCGGGTGGTGCAGCAGCTTGTTGGTCAGCGTGTTGGCGAGGAAGGCCAGCGCCTCGTCGGGCGATCTGCCGCGGGCAATCATCGAACGGGCTTTTTCCAGCACCTCGTCGCGATAGATCTCGGCATGCTGGCGCAGGTCAACCGCCGGATTGCGCACGGTGAGCGCGCGTCGCCAGGCCATGTAGCGCTCGACCTGCAGGTCGATGATGGCTCCGGCCTCGCGCGCCGCGGCCTCGCGCGAGCGGCGGTTGTCGTCGATTACCTGGCGCAGGTCGTCGATACCGTAGAGGAACACGTCATCCTGTTCGCCCACCGAGGGATCGATGTCGCGCGGCACCGCGATATCCACCATGAACATTGGCTTGCGGCGGCGTGCGCCGATGGCCTTCTCGACCATGGCATGCGTCACCACCGGCTGCCGCGCCGCAGTGGAACTGATGACGATGTCGGCTTCCGCCAGATGCTGCGGCAGGTCGGCCAGCGAGATGGCGTAGCCACCGTGGCGGGTAGCCAGTTCCTGCGCGTTCTCCAGCGTGCGGTTGGCCACGATCAGGCGGCGGACCCGCTTGTCGACCAGGTGACGGGCCGCCAGCTCGATGGTGTCGCCGGCGCCGATCAGCAGCACGCAGGCCTGTTGCAGGTCGGTGAAGACCTGCTCGGCAAGGCGCACCGCCGTGAATGCCACCGACACCGTATGGGCGCCGATGCGGGTGTCGGTGCGCACGCGTTTGGCGACGGCAAACGTGTGCTGCAGCAGGCGTTCCATCGGGGCACGCAGCGCCTGGGCATCGCGGGCCTGCTGGTAGGCGTCCTTCACCTGCCCGAGGATTTGCGGTTCGCCCAGCACCATTGAATCAAGCCCGGTGGCGACGCGGAACATGTGACGCACGGCCGCGTCTTCATCGTGCCGATACAGGAACTCGTCGAGCCTGCTGGCAGTCAGTTGATGGTGGCGGCTGAGCCAGGCCTGCGGAACGCCCTCGGCCCCGGCCGCGACGCTCACGTAGAGTTCGGTACGGTTGCAGGTGGAAAGGATCAAGGCCTCTTCCACGCCTGGCTCACGGGCAAGCGCCTGCAAGGCGACGCCCGTGGACTCCGCATCGAATGCCACTTGCTCGCGCAGGTTGACCGGCGCGGTGAGGTGATTGAGCCCTAGGGCGATCAGCGTCATGGAGAAGAGCAATTCGGGGCAGGGGGCATCCGGCAGCGTAAACTAGGCTAAGGCACCGGCCGTTCTACATTGTAGGCGGACGACACAGACGGATGAGCGGAGAATAGTGTGCTGAGCAGGTGGTTCAAGTTCAAGCAACTGCGTCATTTTGCGGTCGGCGGACTGGCCGCGGTAGTCCTGGCCGGCTGCGCCACCACCCCGGGGGCCGCGCGCCACACGGCGGGCGGAAGCGGGCAACCACTGGACAAGCTGGTGGTCGTCACCCCGGATGAGGATCACGACCTGGTCGCCCAGCTGCTGGCCGGCGAGATGGCGCTGGCCCGCACCGATCTCAAGGCGGCTTCGACGGCGTACAGCCGTGCGATGACGCTGTCCAACGACCCCAAGGTGGCCGAGCAGGCCGCCGCCCTGGCCATCGCCATTCGTGACGATCAGGCCGCCCAGGCGGCCATTGCCCGCTGGCAGGCCCTCGGGGCCAAGCCTGCGGCGATGGCCCAGGCCCGCGCGCAACTGGCGTTGAGCCAGGGCAACACGGAGGAGGCTCGCCGGCAGTTGGAAATCCTGGTCGGCACCGGTGACCAGGATGCCTGGCGTCAGTTCGGCCGGGTGCTGGTGGGCAGTCGCGATGCCGCCCAGGCGGCCCAATTGCTTGAGGCCGTCGCCACGCCGCAGCGCCTGCCGGCCGATCCGCAGGCCTGGCTTGCCATGAGCGAGCTGGGGGACAAGCTGGGTCGCCATGCCTATGCGCTCCAGATCGCCGAAGGCGCGGTGAAAAAGTTCGGTACGGCAGACACCTACGCGTGGCTGGGCCAGATGAAGTACCGCGACGGTGACAAGGCCGGGGCGAAGCAGCTGTTCGACAAGGCGCTGGCAAAGGAGCCCAAGAACACCCACCTGCGCCTGGCCTACGCTACCTTGCTGGGGCAGGGCGGTGACTACGCCAGCGCCGGGAAACTGCTGGACAACGGTCCGCAGGACGCCGACACCTACGCGATGCGCGCCGCCCTGGCGGCGCATGCCAAAGACACCAAGACCATTGGCCGCCTGTATTCCCAGCTGCAGCGTTCGCCGGAAGACGTGCGCCAGAACAGCGCCTATCTGCTCGGCCAGATGGCGGAAATGCTGGACAAGAAGGAAGACGCGCTGAAGTGGTACGACCAGGTTGCCGACGACGACGACCACGCGTTCGACGCCGACGTGCGCAGCGCCGTGCTGCTGCAGGACCTGGGCCGCAGCGCCGAAGCCCACGAACAGCTGGCTCAGATGCAGACCGATTACCTCGATCAGCCGGCGCAGTTGCGTCGCTCCTATGAGGTGGACGCCGAGCTCTACATGAACGAGCAGCAGTACACGCAGGCGGAGCGTGCCTTCACCCGCGCCCTGCAGGTGACGCCCGATGACCCGGCCCTGCTTTACGGACGCGGCCTGGCCTTCGCCGAGGCAGGCAATATCGATCAGGCCGTGAATGATTTCCGCCGCCTGCTCCAGCTCAAGCCGGACGACACCGATGCCAGCAACGCGCTGGGCTACACCCTGGCCGATGCCAATCGCGACTTGCCCGAGGCGGAAAAACTGATCGAGACGGCGCGTGCCGCCCGGCCGGAAGATCCCGCCATCATGGACTCGTGGGGCTGGCTGCAATATCGCCTCGGCCACCTGGACCAGGCCGAGAAAACCTTGCGTGGCGCCTGGACCACACGCAAGGACGCCGATGTCGGCGTGCACCTGGGCGAAGTGCTGTGGAAGCAAGGCCGTCAGGAAGATGCACGCCGGGTGTTCGACGAAGTGCGTAAGATCGATCCGCAAAGCAGCAATCTCCACAACACTCTCAAGCGCCTCAATCCATGAAGCTTTCCTTCCGTCTCCTCGCGGCAGCGTTGCCGTTGCTGCTGGCTGCCTGCGCGCACAAGGAAGCCGTGCGTCCCCAGGCCGACTACACCGTGCTGCTCGACCAGCAGCGTGCACGCGAGCACCAACTGGCCAAGGCCGACCACTGGGTACTGCAGGGCAAGATCGGTGTGTCGGGCCAGGTCAACGGCAAGAGCGACGGCGGCAGCGGCACCCTGACCTGGACGCAGAACGGCGACAGCTACGAGTTCGTCGTGCGCGGTCCGGTGGGCAGCAAGAGCTTTCGCCTCAGCGTGACGCCTGACGGCGCCGTGCTCGACGGACTCGACGGCGGCCCGGTGCGCAGCCCCGATGCCGAGTCGCTGGTGGAAAAAGCGCTCGGTTGGCGCGTGCCGCTACGCGACCTGCGCGCCTGGGTGCTGGGCCTGCGTGCCGACAGTGGTCCGGCGGAGCTGAAGTTCGGCCCGGATGGCCTGCCCGCCACGCTGACGCAGGACGGCTGGAACGTGACCTACCCGGCCTGGAACACCACGCGCGAACCGGCGGTGCCGAACAAGGTGTTCGCCGAAAATCCGCCCAACAAGGTGCGGCTGTCAGTGGAGTCCTGGAGTTTCCAGTAACCCGAATCACGTCGCTCTCGCGAGTGGGTGCACCTGTCATACGGGTGCATCGGTCTCATGTAGGAGCGCACCCTGTGCGCGAAAAGCCAGCAGCGCGGTGATGCAGTGAGGCCATGCGTGACAGCCATCATCGAAATCGCCGGCGGTCTTCCATCGCGCACTGGGTGCGTCCCTGCAAAGCGCACACGGCGCCCTGCGTCGCCCGTCCTTGCCCCATGATGATTCCATGACCTTCCACATCCAACGCGCCCTTCCTGCCCAGGTCGACGCCCTCTGCGCCATCGAGCGCGCGGCGGTGGAGCTGTTCCGCGGTCACCGCGCCTGGCCGCTCTACCGGCACGTATCGGTACCGCCAGAAGTGCTCCTCCAAGCGGTCGCCCGCGGCCTGGTGTGGGTGGCCGTGATCGGTTCCGGTGAACCGGTGGGCTTCATCTGGCTGGATGCCGAGCAGGGCGGTAACGCCATCGCCGTGGCCGAGATGGACGTGCTGCCCTCGCACGGCCAGCGTGGCATCGGCGCGGCGCTGCTGGAGCACGCCTGCGGCTGGGCCCGCATGGCGGGTTACCACCGGGTGGACCTGGGCACCTTGTCCGACGTGCCGTGGAACGCGCCTTTCTATGCGAAGCACGGCTTCGTCGTGATGGACAAGAACCTTCCAGAGTTCGCCTTTTACCGCGAGCGCGACCGGGAAAATGGCTTTCCGGACGATCTGCGGGTGTTCATGAGCCGCCCGCTGGCGCCGCCCGATCCGGCCGATTGGACGATCTGGCCCGCACCGGCCAAGCTGAACCTGTTCCTGCGCATCACCGGTCGCCGCCCGGACGGGTATCACGAGCTGCAGACCGTGTTCCGCCTGCTCGACTGGGGCGACGAGATCCGCCTGCGGCCCCGGGGCGACTGCGAGATTCACCGGCTAACCGACGTTCCAGGAGTGCCCGCCGAGACCGATCTGGTCGTTCGCGCCGCACGCCTGCTCCAGCCCCACGCCCCGGCGGGCGCGGGCGTGGACATTGAAGTGGACAAGCGCCTCCCGATGGGTGGCGGCCTGGGCGGCGGCAGTTCCGATGCCGCCACCGTGCTGGTGGCCCTCAACCGGCTCTGGGGCGCCGGGCAGGACGAGAACGCCCTGGCCGAACTGGGGCGCCAGCTGGGCGCCGATGTGCCCGTGTTCGTGCGCGGCCGCACCGCCTGGGCCGAGGGCGTTGGCGAGAAACTCACGCCGATAGCCCTGCCGGAGCGCTGGTACGTGGTGCTGGACCCCCACGAGCACGTGCCCACTGCAGCGCTTTTTCAAGCGTCTGAATTGACACGAAATGCCCCGCCCGCCACAATTTCATCCTTTGCTTCGGGCGAAACGGTCGAGAACGCGTTCGCGCCGGTGGTTCGCGCGCGACATCCGCGCGTCGCCGCCGCGCTGGACTGGCTCGACGGGTTCGGCCGGGCAAGGCTTTCCGGCAGCGGTGCGTGTGTGTTCCTGGAGACGGACTCCCCGGAACGCGCCGAGGCCATTGCGGAGCGCTGTCCTGCCAGCTTCACGGCCCACGTGGCCAGAGGCGAGGATGTCTCTCCGCTGCTTGTCGCCCTGGCGCGCCATCGCGGCGTCGACGAGGCGGCAAGGTAGGTAGTCCAGTTTCCACTGGGGCGTCGCCAAGCTGGTTAAGGCACAGGATTTTGATTCCTGCATGCGAAGGTTCGAATCCTTCCGCCCCAGCCATTTCACACATGGCTCATCAGGTTCTAAAACATGACTGTCGACACGTCCGGTCCGATGCTCTTCACCGGTAACGCGCACCGCGCGCTCGCCGAGGATGTCGCTCAGCGTCTTGGCGTGCCCCTGGGCAAGGCACTCGTCAGCACCTTCAGCGACGGCGAAGCCCAGGTGGAGATCGAAGAGAACGTCCGCCGCCAGGAAGTGTTCGTGCTGCAGCCGACCGGCGCACCGAGCGCGGAAAACCTGTTCGAGCTGCTGGTGCTGGTGGATGCGCTCAAGCGCGCCTCGGCGGCCAGCGTCACCGCGGTGATCCCGTACTTCGGCTACGCCCGCCAGGACCGTCGCCCGCGCTCGGCGCGCGTGCCGATCACGGCGAAGATGGTAGCCAAGATGATCGGCACCGCGGGTGTGGATCGCGTGCTTACGGTGGACCTGCACGCGGACCAGATCCAGGGCTTCTTCGACATCCCGGTGGACAACGTCTATGCCTCGCCGGTGCTGCTGGCGGACATCTGGCGCAACCACAGCATGGACGACCTGATCGTGGTCAGCCCGGACGTCGGTGGCGTGGTGCGCGCCCGTGCGATGGCCAAGCGCCTCGACGACGCGGACCTGGCGATCATCGACAAGCGCCGCCCGAAGGCCAACGTCGCCACGGTGATGAACATCATCGGCGAAGTGGACGGCAAGACCTGCGTATTGGTCGACGACATCGTCGATACCGCCGGCACCCTGTGTGCGGCAGCTGCGGCCCTGAAGGAGCGCGGCGCCCGCAAGGTGGTGGCGTACTGCGTGCACCCGGTGCTGTCGGGCGCGGCGCTGAAGAACATCGAGAACTCCCAGCTCGATCAGCTGGTAGTCACCAACACCTTGCCGCTGCGGCCGGACATTGCCTCGTGCAGCAAGATCCGTCAGCTCTCGGTCGCCGAGTTGCTGGCTGAAACGATCCGCCGCATCGCCTTCGGCGAGTCGGTGAGCTCGTTGTACATCGACTGAGTTTTCGCGGCGGGCAAACGCCTGCCGCTGTTTCACGGCTCCCCTGGTCGCGGGTGAGTCGAACGATCGCCGCGAGGCGGTTCACTACTGATAGGCAATACCAACATGGCTACGACTCACGAAATCAAGGCTACGGCCCGTAATGACGAGGGGAAAGGTGCGAGCCGCCGCCTGCGTCATGCCGGCTTCGTGCCTGCTGTTGTCTACGGCGCCGGCCAGGCCCCGCAGAGCATCCAGATCGAGCACAACACCATCCTGCTCGCCGCCAAGAACGAGTGGTTCTTCTCCTCCGTGCTCGACCTGAGCGTCGACGGCAAGGTGCAGAAGGTGCTGGTGCGTGACTGGCAGAAGCATCCGTACAAGCTGCAGATGCTGCACATGGACTTCCAGCGCGTTGATGAGAACGCCGCCATCCACCTGCACGTGCCGCTGCACTTCCTGAACCAGGAAAAGTCGGCCGCTGGCAAGACCTCGGGCGTGGTGATCTCGCACAACCTGACGGAAGTGGAAATCTCCTGCCTGCCGAAGGATCTGCCGGAGTTCATCGAACTCGACCTGACCGACCTGAAGCCGGGCGACATCGTCCACCTGTCGCAGCTCAAGCTGCCCAAGGGCGTGGAAATCGTCGCGCTGCACCTGGGTGCGGACCACGACATCGCCGTCGTCACCGCCAACACGGTGAAGGAAGAAGCCGAAGAGACCCCGGCCGAGGGCGACGCTGCCGCTCCGGCTGCGGAAGCTCCCAAGAAGTAAGTCGCTGCGGTCCGCGTTCTCAGGAGCGCGGACCGCCACGATCTTATGGCGGGTCTTCGACTCATCGTCGGACTGGGCAATCCCGGTGCCGAATATCTCCGAACCCGGCACAACGCCGGGTTCTGGTTTGTTGACGCCCTGGCGTCAGGGCAGGGCGAGCGCTTCGGTTTTGACGGCAAGCTGCATGGCGAGACCTGCAAGGTCCGCATCGGCGGCCAGCCGGTATGGCTGCTCAAGCCTTCCACTTTCATGAACAAGAGCGGCATCGCCGTCGCTTCGGCGTTGCGCTACTACAAGATCGAGCCGGACGAGTGCCTCGTTGCGCACGATGAGCTGGATCTGGATCCGGGCACCGTGCGGTTGAAGTTCGACGGTGGCCATGGCGGCCAGAACGGCCTGCGCGACATCGTCGCGCACCTCGGCCACGCCAGGTTCCACCGCATGCGCGTCGGCATCGGCCATCCCGGGCACAAGGACAAGGTCACGCCGTGGGTGCTCGGCCGTCCATCGGCGAAGGACGAGGACGCCATCGTCGATGGCATCGCGCGCGCGCTGGACGTGCTGCCGCTGGCAGTCGATGGCCAGTTCGACAAGGCCATGCAACAACTACATACCCCGGCAGCGGGCACGAAGGCTTAGGGCACACCGTCCTGCGTCATCGTCCCGTTGCCTGATCACAGCTTTGCGGAGTTCCCATGGGCATCAAATGCGGCATCGTCGGCCTGCCTAACGTCGGCAAGTCCACCCTGTTCAACGCGCTTACCAAGGCCGGCATCGCCGCCGCCAATTTCCCGTTCTGCACCATCGAACCGAACGTGGGCGTGGTGCCGGTGCCCGATCCGCGCCTGAACGCGCTGTCGGCCATCGTCAATCCGCAGAAGGTGATTCCGACCGCCGTCGAGTTCGTCGACATTGCGGGCCTGGTGGCGGGTGCGTCCAAGGGCGAAGGCCTTGGCAACAAGTTCCTCGCGCACATTCGCGAAGTGGACGCCATCACGCACGTGGTGCGCTGCTTCGAGCACACCGACATCATCCACGTGGCCGGCAAGGTCGACCCGATCGCCGACATCGAAACCATCGATACCGAACTGGCGCTGGCCGATCTCGATTCGGTCGAGAAGGCACTGAACCGCGCCGAGCGTTCGGCCAAGGCCAACGACAAGGATGCGATCGCCAGGAAGCCCGTGCTGCAGAAGATCGCCGCCGGTCTCAACGAAGGCAAGTCCGCCCGCAGCCTGGGTCTGGACGAGGAAGAGAAGGCGCTGGTGCGCGATCTGTTCCTGCTGACGCTCAAGCCGCTGATGTACATCGCCAACGTGCGTGAGGACGGTTTCGAGAACAACCCGCACCTGGATGCCGTGCGCGCCCGCGCCGTCATCGAGGGTGCCGAGGTGGTGCCGGTGTGCGCCGCCATCGAAGAAGAGCTGGCGCAGCTGGACGACGCCGATCGCGACGAGTTCCTGAAGGATCTGGGCCTGGACGAGCCGGGCCTGAACCGCGTGATCCGCGCTGCGTACAAGCTGCTTGCCCTGCAGACCTATTTCACCGCCGGCGTGAAGGAAGTGCGCGCGTGGACCATCAAGCGCGGCTTCACCGCGCCGCAGGCGGCGGGCGTGATCCACACCGATTTCGAGCGTGGCTTCATCCGAGCCGAGACGATGAGCTACGACGACTTCATCCAGTACAAGGGTGAGGCCGGCGCCGCCGCGGCGGGGCGCCTGCGCAAGGAAGGCAAGGATTACGTCGTGAAAGACGGCGACGTGCTGCACTTCCTGTTCAACGTCTAACCGTTCACCGTCCAAGCAGAAAAAAACGGGCCGCATCGCGGCCCGTTTTGCATTCGGCGTTTCAATCCGTCTCGATGCCTTCGCCGGTGATCTGGCGCTGCATGTGGTCGAGGTAGGCGTCCAGCTCCTGCGTGTTGGCGAACACCTCATTCACCGGCACCGCTTTCACGATGTCGAACACCTTGCGCACCTGCGGCTGCGGATTCAACAGCAGCGTATGGCCGCCGCGGGCGCGCATGTTCTTCCTGATCTTGGCGATGCTGCGCAGTCCCGCGCTGCTGATGTACTCCAGCGCGGAAAGATCGAGCACCATCGTACCGCCGTCCGCCACGCGCGGCAGCAGGTCCAGCACCGCAAGATCGAACTCGCCGAAGGTCTGTGCGTCGAGCCGGCCATGCAGATGCAGCGTGGTGCGATCGGGCGACTCGCTTTCAGTGCTCAGGCTGAATGTCATGGTGGGGCTCCCTACGCGCGGGGTGGAGGAAACGTAGCTGCAGATGGTTGCCTTGCTCGTCATGGCTGTAGCTGAGTTCGCTCGCCATGGCGCGGACCAGATGAATGCCGAGCCCACCCACTTCTTCCTGGTCGGCGATGTCGCCGGTGAGCGTGGGCAACGGGGCCTGCAGTGGGTCGAACGGCTGGCCGTTGTGATGAAGTTCCACGAGGACGGCGTCGTCGCCCAAGCGCATGTGCAGGTCGATCGTGTCGCCCACGTTGCCGGTGCGGCCGTGCTCCACCATGTTGACCATCAATTCTTCGAGCACGAGGCGTATGTCGTCGCGCACGTCGGGCGCCACATCCTGCGCCTGCAGGGATGCGTCGCAGCGATCCAGCGTCTCGAAGACGTTGCTCATCGATGCATTGATGCTCAGGTCCAGCATGGGCGAGTTCCTGTCGTCGAGCGCATGATGCCAGCTCAGCGCGAGGACGGTGATGTCGTCGGCCTGTCCTGCGCCGTCGGCGAAGTGGTCCACCTCCGCCAGAAGGCCACTTGCGAGGTCGGCCGCGGAGCGTGACGGCGACTGGGCCAGGCACGCCAGCATACGTTCGGCGCCGAACATCTGCTGATCGGTATCCATCGCTTCGGTGATGCCGTCCGTATAGAACAGGAGGGTTCCGCCGGGTTGCAGGCGCAACGTGCGCGCTGGATAACGGGCCTCTTCGTCCAGCCCGAGCGCGGCCCCGGTTTCCAGCTCGATCAAGCGCGCGCCATCCGCATCGCAGAGCACGGGTGGTTCATGGCCTGCGCTGGACATCACCAGTTCTCCCGTAAGCGTGTCGAGCATGCCGCAGAGCAGGCTTACGAACATGCAGCTGTCGTTGTTGCGGCAGAGCTCGACATTGAGCATCGACAACAGGTGCTGGGGCGTGCGCGCCCTGGGTGCCAGTGCCTTGGCCAGCGTGATGGTGCGCGCCATGAACAACGCCGCGGGAATGCCCTTGTCGGAAACGTCGCCCACCATCACGCAGAAGCGTCGCTGGTTGAGCATGAAATAGCTGTACAGATCGCCGCCAACGGCGCGGGCCGGGCGCAACAAGGCGTGCAGTTCGAAATTCTCGCAGTGCGCATCGAGATAGTGCTCGCCGGGAAGCAGCGCCGTCTGTATCTGGTGGGCGATGTCCAGTTCGCTGGTAAGCCGCTGTTGCTCGCGCGCATTGCGGGTGAGTTCGTCGATGTGCGACGCCAGTTCGGTGCGCATGCGATCGAAGGCATGCGTCAGGCGACCCACTTCGTCGGGAAAGCGCGCCGGCGGCAGCTCGAAGGCGAGTGCGCCACGCGCCACCTGCTCGGCGCGGGCGGCAAGCGTGCCCAGCGGCGACAACGTGCGCCGGATGATGATCAGCGTGATGGCGGCCACCAGCAGCAAGGCGAACAGCCCCGGCACGAGCACCTGGACGAATGCCTGGCGGACGCCGGCGTAGATGATGGTCTCGGGCATGGCGAGGCCAAAGCGCCAGTGCGTTCCCTCGATCGGTACGAAATAGATCCAGACCGGCTTCCCCTTGGCCTGCGGGTTCTGCGCCACGGCCAGGCGCACGCGCGAGGCCTGGTGCTGGGCCAGTGCTTCCAGCAGGTTGTCCTTGCCCCGCTGGCCAACCATGGCCGGATTGTCGTGCGCCAGGTACGCGCCGCCGCTGTCGAGCACGAAGGCATAGGCGCCTTCGGGCTTGTCCAGCTCCTGCAGCGTGCGGTTCAACCAGTCCAGCGTAACGTCGGCATTGATCAGCCCGACCGGATGGCCGTCCGTCATGATCGCCACCGAGTAGTTGATCAGTTCGCGATGGCGCGACTGCGAGCGAAAGTGCCTTTGCCAGCAGCCCTGCGAACAGCTCAGGCCAGCGAGGAACCAGTTCTTGTCCCAGTACGGGCTGGGATCCTTGCGCAGGTCGCGCTGGTCCAGCGAACCGTCGTCCAGCCGGCTGACGAAGGGCGACACCGGCGGGTTGCCCGGCTGCGGCGAGAAGGCGGCGGCCAGCCCTGAAAGATCGGCGTTCTGTGCCAGCGCATCGCGGAGCATCGGCTCGGCGTCGTCGTGCCGTCGCCCGATCACCGTGGCCAGCGTGCGGGTCGTGTCTGCGACGCGGGCCAGCCGTAGCTCGATGCGGTTGCCGGCCTCGTTTGCCAGGGCGGACGCTTCGCCGTGCGAATGCTGCAGGATCTGGTCGCTGATGCGATAGAACAGCAGCCCGCCAGCCACCGCAAGTACAGCCAGCGAGCCCGCCAGAACCCAGAGAGACAGCCGCGACGCGATGCTGCGCAATAGCATGCAAGCCCCCTTTGCCGAGGATCATCTAGCCACGCGTGGCCGGCAGACGGCAAGTCGTCCGGATGGCTGCCTGTGCGGCTCGTCGCAGATTTGGATAGCCATCCAATCCGAGGGCCTGCATCTATTATCAGCAGCAACAAGTTAGCGTGTGGGCGAGGTGCATCAAGACGTTCCATCTGCGCATTCATGCGGGCATGCAAAAGCGAGTCCCGTTCATTGCGCAAATTTTTGCGTAAGGTTCTTGACAGCCATGTGTTCTTGCGGCTCAAAATAGTCTCAAGAGCCAAGTCGCGCTGACTGGGAAGTTCGCGCGCTCGGGACACGCAAAGTCGTCGGACTCGCAAGTTTTGCAGGGGAAAACAGGATGCTTCGGAAGTCGCAAGGAACGCGCTTGCGCGTTGTCGTGTGGGCGACGCTTGGATGGTTGGTCGCAGGGATCGCGGTCGCGCAATCGGCAAAGCCTGTCACCCCTGAAGAGGAATACAAGAAGAACACCCGCGTCAGTGAGGATATTCAGCCACTTGGCGAGAATCCGTTCGGCGAAAGCATCAGCCTATACAGCGGCGGGTTGACGTTTGAACAGACTGACGTCAGTGCTTCCGGCACAGGGCCGACGCTGACGCTCAGCCGGCGTTTCGAGCTACCTAGCCAGCAAGAGCACATCAATATTCTTGATAACGCTTTTGGCAGCTGGGATATCAATCTTCCGCGAATTACTACGGTCACAGCGAATTCGCAGGATGTCGTC
>NZ_DASRZX010000082.1:0-40074 GCF_035685885.1 Dyella sp.
CCCGGCAACCGATCGCGTGATGCTCTGTGGCAGCCCCTCGATGCTGGCCGACACCTGCGCCCTGCTTGATGGCCGAGGTTTCCAGGTGTCGCCGCGCACGCGCGAGCCGGGCGACTACGTCATCGAGCGCGCGTTCGTCGAAAAGTAAACAACGCGCGCGCCGCCCTGCAGAAGCGCACCCAGTGCGCCATCAGGCGGAACGGAGACGGCGCGGCGGCGTATGTCTGCGCAGACATCAACCGTGCGTTTGCAACGGAACGCTGCGGTCGGGCACTGGGTGCGCTCCTGCAGAAGAAGTCTCATTGCCAGAGCTTGTAGACGCGCCCGGTGCCCACGCCTTCCACGCTGCGTCGATAGGCCTGGGCCACCCGCGCGCCCGGTACCGCATCGAAGCCAGGGAAATAAGGGCCGTAGGCGTCCAACGCCTCGGTCAGCACCGTCGCGCTCACCACATTGATGCGCAGACCGCGCGGCAACTCGGTGGCGGCGGCGCGCACGAAACCTTCGATCGCTGCGTTCACTGTGGTGGCGCTCACGCCCAGACGGATCGGCTCTTCCGCCAGGATGCCGCTGGTGAGGGTGAACGAGCCGCCGTCGCGCAGGTGGCGCTGGCCGGCAAGCACCACATGGACCTGCCCCATCAGCTTGTCCTGCAAACCCAGGTTGAACTGCGCCGGCGTCATGTCGGCCAGCGGACCGAAGTGCACATGGCCGGCAGTGGTGACGACAGCATCCAGCGGACCGGCGGCTTCGTACATCCGCTCGACGCTGGCCATGTCGGTCAGATCGACCTGCAGGTCACCGCTGTTGCGGCCGGCACGGACCAGCTCATGACCGGACGAAAGCGCGTCGGCGACGGCGCGGCCCACGGTGCCGCTGGCACCCACGATCAGGATTCGCATGGTTGGATCCCTGGCATGGCCACCGGTATCGGCGGCCCGGATGCACAGTGTCCACATGATGTGCCGGCCCGTCGAGCGTCGCGCGCGGCGCCCGAGATGCGTTCTGCATTTTGTAGGAGCGCACCCTGCGCGCGAAAAGCCTATCCCCAAGGGGACGTCGCGAAGCGGTGACGCCGACAGTCTGCGGTCGCGCACTGGGTGCGCTCCTACCGAGAGCGGGCATGCGTCAGTCGCGGATGCGGCCTTGGCCTTCGTTGTCCCAGTAGCCGAAGATGCGGCGGGCGATGAGTTTGTAGAGGCGCTTGCCGGTGGCGCGCCATAGGCGCGCGTGCGGCGCCGGTGTATCGAGGATGGCGCGTTGCCGTGCGGTGAGCGCCTCGGGGCAATAGGTGCGTTTGTGCTTGAGCAGGTGGCGCACGTCCTCCCGGGCCAACAGGCGGAACAGCGCGCCGCGCCTGCCACGCGTCCAGGCAATCTGGAAGTCCACCAGCGCGGGGCGGCCGTCCTCACGAACCAGCCAGTTCGGCTCCTTCGCCAGATCGTTGTGCACGATGCCGCGCCGATGCAGCAACGCCAGCAGGCGCAATGCGTCACGGTAGTAAGCGCGATCACATGGCTGCGCCTGTTGCATCGGCGCACCGGCAATGTAGCTGCGCAACAACTCTCTGCCGTTCCAGCCGACAAGCGCCGGCACGCCTTCGATGCCATCGAGTCGCGCCAGTGCACGCGCTTCGCGAGCGGCTGCGCGGCGCGCAAATGCGCGTGCCCACCAGCGCGCCGCGACGATGTCGCGCCGGATTACACGCACGCCATCGCGTTCCGTCATTTCGATGCGGCCGAGTTCATCGGCCTTCAGCAGGATCGTGCTCGAGGTATCCACAAAACATCCGCAGTCCGGCGTTCAGCGCCGAGGCTCGACTATTGTGGCCGATCCCGCCGCATGGCGGCAGGAACGATGGCGCCATCACGCGCGCTCCACGACCATGCGGCTGCCCATCCGGAGGACCCCATGCTGGAAGTTGCGCTCTACGTGCTTGCCGCCCTGTTGATCGTGGGTGGGCTGGTGGGAAACATCCTGCCGGCGCTGCCCGGCATTCCGATGATCTTCGGCGGCATCTGGCTTGCGGCGGCCGTGGATCAGTACCAGCACCTGGGGCTGTGGTGGCTGGTCTTCATCGGCGTGTTCGGCGTGCTGGGCATCGTGGTGGATTTCGTGTCCGGCACGCTGGGCGCCCAGCGCGTGGGCGCCAGCAAGCGGGCGCTGACCGGGGCCGCGCTGGGCACGCTGGTTGGCATGTTCTTCGGCATCGCGGGCCTGCTGCTGGGTCCGTTCGTCGGCGCGCTGGTGGGAGAACTGCTGTCGGGCACGAGCGTGCTGCGCTCGGCCCACGTGGGCGCGGCCACCTGGGTGGGGCTGCTGCTGGGCACGCTGGTAAAGCTGGTGCTGTCGTTCGTGATGATCGGCCTGTTCGGATTCGCCTGGCTGATCGGCTGAGGCACCCCGTACGCCCCGCTACCTTCGGCACATGGCGCGCGCCGCGGGTGTCGCTTTAGGCTCGTGCCACCTCATCCGCGGGAAACCCACATGTCCAAGCGCCTTGCCCTTGCAGCAGCGGTGTCGCTCCTGTTCGCCGGGTCGATCCACGCCGAAACCAAGACCGCCAGCTGGGTCGAGCGCAGCAACGCCGACGCCAAGGTGCTGCTGGATGTGCTGGCCCGGTTCAATCCCGAGTTCGCATCGCAGATCGGCGTGCCCGGTTATGACGACAAGGTGGTGGACCTCAAGCCCGATGTCGATGCTCGCACGCGCGCCGCGCTGGTCGACGCCAAGGGCAAGCTGGAGAAGATGCTGGCGACCGAAAAGGACCCGAACGTCCGCCAGGACCTGCAGATCATGATCAAGGCCGTCGACGAGCAGGTCGAGGGCATCGATCTCAACCACAAGTACATGCTGCCCTATCAGGACGTGGGACAGACCATCTTCCAGGGCGAGTTTGCGCTGCTCAAGGACGACGTCGATGCCAAGCGTCACCCCTCCGCGCTCAAGCGCCTGGAGTGCTACGTGGGCAAGGCCCCGGGCTGCACGCCGATCATCGATCTGGCCAAGGCGCAGACGCAGGAGCGCATCGGCGAGAAGGATCTTATCGGCCCGTACAAGAACGAGGTCGAGCAGAAGCTTGCCAACACGCAGCGCTATGCGCAGGGCATTCGCCAGTTGTTCGCCAAGTACAAGCTGGACAACGCCGAAGGCAAGGCCGCGCTCGACGCGATGGACGCCCAGCTGAAGGATTACGACACGTGGGTACGCGCCACCATCGTGCCGCGCCAGCGCGAGGATTTCCGCCTGCCCGAGCCGCTGTATGCGTACAACCTCAAGCAGGTGGGCATCGACATCGCGCCGCAGGATCTCATCAAGCAGGCGCAGCTGGAATTCGTCGAACTGCGCTCGATGATGCAGATGATGGCGCCGGTCGTGGCCAAGGAAGAAGGCTTCAAGTCCAACGACTATCGCGACGTGCTGAAGGAGCTGAAGAAGCAGCAGCTCGGCAAGGACGACGTGGTGCCGTGGTATCACGAGATCATCGGCAAGATCGAGGACACCATCCGCCGCGAGCACATCATCACGCTGCCGCAACGCAAGATGCAGATGCGGCTGGCGTCGGAAGCGGAAACCGCCGCGGTGCCGGCACCGCACATGGATCCGCCGCCCTTCATCAACAACCACGGCGAACAGGGCACGTTCGTGCTGACCATGGGCAACCCCAGCGGCGGCAAGTCCGATTCCTATGACGACTTCACCTATAAGGCCGCCGCCTGGACGCTGACCGCGCACGAAGGTCGCCCGGGCCACGAACTGCAGTTCGCGGCAATGGTCGAGCGTGGCGTGTCGCTGGCACGCAGCCTGTTCGCGTTCAACAGCGTCAACGTGGAAGGCTGGGCGCTGTATGCCGAATCGGAAATGCTGCCGTACGAGCCGCCGTCAGGCCAGTTCGTGGCACTGCAGGCACGCCTGCAGCGCGCGGCGCGTGCCTACCTCGACCCGATGCTCAACCTCGGGATGATCAGCAAGGAGCGTGCGCACGACGTGCTGCGCTACGACGTGGGCCTGTCCGAAGCGATGACGCAGCAGGAACTGGACCGCTACACCTTCAACAGTCCGGGCCAAGCCACTGCGTACTTCTACGGCTACATGCGCCTGCAGCAGACACGCCTCAATACCGAGCTCGCGCTGGGCAAAGACTTCAATCGCCAGGCGTTCAATGACTTCGTGATTGGCCAGGGCCTGTTGCCGCCCGAGCAGTTGGCCGAAGCCGTGCGCACGCAGTTCATTCCGTCGCAGAAGAAGAAATAAGCGCCGGACCGGTGACGGTCAGCGCGAGGGCCGCGTCTTCGGGCGCGGCCCTTTTCGTTGGGCCATCGGTGCGGCCAGTGCGCTGCGCGCGAGCCACGCGGCAAAGCGCGGCGTGTCCCGACACAGTGAGGACGGCACGATGATGTAGCCGCGGCTTGGCGCGGCGGACGGCGTGTGGCGGAAGCGGCGCGCGCCTTCGATGGCCAGCAGTTCGTCCTGGTCGGCGGCGGCCACCTTCAACGCGAGGCCGTCCGCGGAAATCCACGCGCAGGGTTTCTCGGCGAAGTACGCCATGAGGCCACCGAACATCGGCTTGAAGCGCAGGTCGTGCGGCCTGCCCAGATGCGTGGCCGCATCTTCCAGAGCCGCGCGCAGCGCCTCAATAGCGGGGTTCACGCCGGCCCGTCGGGCAGCACGTAAAGCAGCACGGCAAGGAAGTGACACACGCTGCCGGCAAGCACGAAGAAGTGCCACACCGAATGATGGTACGGCAGCTTGCGCCACAGGTAGAACGGCACGCCCAGCGTGTACGCCGCGCCACCGGCCAGCAGCAGCACCATCCCGCCGGTCTGCAGGTGCGCCAGCAGCGGCTTGAACGCCACCACGCCCACCCAGCCCATGCCCACGTACATCAACACGGCCAGCTTGCGGTACCTCTTCAACAATCCCAGTTCCAGGGCACTGCCCATCAGGGCCAGCGCCCACACCGTACCGAACAGGCTCCAGCCCCATACGCCGGGCAGCGCGAGCAGGGTAAAGGGCGTGTAGGTGCCGGCGATCAGCAGGAAGATCGCGATGTGATCCAGCGTGCGCAGCACGCGCTTGGCCGGCACTCCGGGAATGGAGTGGTACAGCGTGGAGGCGGTGTAGCAGAGGATCAGCGAGGTGCCGAACACGGCACTGGCCACGATGGCCCGGGCGTCGGCGTAGAGCGAGGCGTAGGCGACCAGGGTAGCCAGGCCGGCAATGCTCAGCAGGATGCCGATGCCGTGGATGACGCTGCTGGCGAGCTCGTCGCCAAACGCATAACGGGGTAGCACCGAGCCAGAATTGACGGACATGCGGATTTCCTTTGGGGCTACGTACGGGGGCGTACGTAGCCGACTACCTTAGCCGGCCGCAGCCCGATTGCAAGGTAAGCGGCATGTATGAAACGCCACACCGCGTCATGGTTCACCTCATTCGATGATGAAGGCGCCAAAGGCTACGCCCAGGTCCCAACCCTTGCCCGTGCCGCTGAGCGCCAGCGAGACATTGCCCTTGGTCATCACGCGCGCCCCCGCCGACTTGGACGCACCGGCATGCACGCCCGCATCGGCATAGTGGCCCTTGATCTCGCTGATGCTGCTGATGCCCGAGAACTTGCCCACGCCATTGCTGATCTGGCTCTTGCCGAACGTCAGGCCGCCGCCCTTGACGCGGATGTGCACGCCCATGGTCTGTCCATTGGCGCAATGGACGGTGCCGCTGCCTTCGGCGGTCTGGTAGAAGACCGACCAGCCGGAGAGGTTGAAAGTCATCTTGCACTCCAGCTCGCCGGCGCGCGCCGGGGCCGTCGCACCCAGTCCGATCACACATGCCAGCGCCGGCACGGCCAAGCGCTTCCAGGTTGCCATGCTGCAACTCCTCAAGTCGTTCCGGTCGCCACCCCGACCGCGCGGGCTGCTCGATTCTGGCAAGTATGCGTCACCTACCGCGTGAATGGCTCCTTCACTCCGGTTGTACAACGCCGCAAGCCTGTTGTGTGGAGAATGGCACAACCGGGCGTCCCCTCTCTCTCCCCCGACGTCCGGCCTTGCTGCCCCGCCACCCTGTGCGGGGCTCTTTTTTTGGTTCATCGCGAATTACCGGGGAAGGCAGCGCGGATCTTAAGGAAGAAGTACTCCTGATCGCGGTAGCCGTAGGCGCGGCGCTTGATGACCTTGATGGTGTTGTTGATGCCTTCAACGATGCTTGTATTGAGCGGATGCCTGCAGCGGGACAAGATCCCGTGTTGGTAGGCTTGTAGGCGCTGGGCGAAGAGGGTCAGTGGGCCAATGCCGCTGCGCAGGGCCTGTTCGCACCAGTTTTTCCAGGCCTGCCTGGCCCAGGCAGGGCGACGGTAGAACCACAGCCGCTTAAGTTCATCGCGCATGAGATACACACTCAGTAGCGGCTGGTTAGCCTGCAGCAGTTCCTTGAGTTGCACCGCCTGTCGAGGCTCAAGGTTGTCCCGGTTGCGCAACAACAGCCAGCGACTGGACTTGATGACACGCCGGGCGGGCCGATCCTGTCGGAGATGATTGGCTTGGTCCACGCGCACCCGGTCAATGACGTCGCGGCCATATTTGGCCACGACGTGGAACAGGTCGAAGACGACCTCCGCTTGCGGACAATGGGCACGAATCTCCAGCTCGTAAGCCGTGGTCATATCGATGGCCACCGCGCGGATCTGCTGGGCTATGCCCGCAGGCAGCTGTTCGAAGAAGGCCTTCGCCGTGTCACGTGATCGACCCAGCCCGAGCCACAGGACTTGGCGCCGGATCGGGTCGACCACGACCGTGGCATAACGGTGCCCCTTGTGCAGAGCGAACTCGTCCATGGCCAGATAATGAATCTGGCTCCAGTCAGGCGCATGCACGGTGCTCCGTAGCAAGGCTTTATCGATCGCCTTGACGGTATGCCAACCCAACTGGAAGAAACGGGCCACGGCCTGGATGTTGCTGGATAGAAGCAACTGACTGACCGCCTCGGCCAGCCGGTCAGTCACCCGCTGATAGCGCCCTAGCCAGCTCAACTTCTCCAGCCGCGGGCCGCCGCAGCGCTCACACCAAACCCGCCGCCGGGGCACATGTAACACCACCCGAAACTCGAAAAAGGGCAGGTCACGGACCCGGCGAACGGTCGTCTCATGGATCTGCTTGCAACGCGCACCGCAATGCGCGCAGTGCATCACTCGGGCCTTGGGCTTGAGGTAAAGCGACACCGTGCGACTGCTGCCTTCGGGCCACACGACGCGCTCCAAACGATAGCCCTCCCAGCCGCCCAGCGCCTCGATCGTCTTCCGATCCAGCATCCTTCGCCCCAATGCCCATGAAATCAGCCTCGTAGGGTACGGCTAGCCCCGAAAAGCCTCCACGGAAATCGGCGAAGAACCCTTTTTTTGCGCCGTTTGCGCAGGGGAGCGAGCGGCCATACCTGGTTGCGACAAGAGGGGCTACACCTCCATCGGCGGCACGCTCTAAGCTGGATGCCGACCAGGAACCGGAGGACCTCGCGATGTCAGCCATCGACCTGCTGTTGCATCTGGATCACCTGGACCTGGGTGCCGCTGCACCCCGCGCGGCCCTCGCCCTGGCGAAACGACTCGGCGCACGGCTCGATGCGCTCTACGTGGCCGACCTTCCCGCCACCGCCTTCAGCCTTCCCGAAGCGGTGCCTGTGCAGTTGGAAGAAACCCAGCGCCGCGTCAGCGAAGCACAAACGCATGAAGGCGCATGGTTGCAAACGCTCGCCACACAGGGATTGACCGGCAGCTGGCGTGTCACCCAGGGCGACACGGTACAGGCGGTGAGCCAGGCGACTTCCGGCTACGACCTGCTGGTCATGGAACGGAGCCAGCAGCGCAGCGATGCGCCGGTAGGATTCGGCTCGGTGTCACGCTGCGTCTTTGCCTGTGGACGCCCCGTGCTGGTGGTGCCGGACGTGGCCGCGGTGGGCAGCATCGGTGCGCGCATCACGGTGGCCTGGAATGGCAGCCGCGAATCGGCATTGGCACTCGCCGCTGCCGTTCCCCTCCTGCAGCGCGCCGACGAGGTCCGGGTGCTGGACGGCAGCGAAATGAACGAGGACATGTTGCCGGTGTTGCCCCCGCCCGGGTTGGCCGACTGGCTGGATCGCCACGGCATCCAGGCTCATGTCGAGCCCCTCAATAGCGGCCCCAGCCATGCCGCCGGCCCGGCCGTGCTGGCGGCGGCCCATGCGCAGGGCGCGGACTTGATCGTGATGGGAGCCTGGAGCCGTTCGCGGCTTGCGCAGATGGTGCTGGGCGGCACCACGCGCCACCTGTTCATGCATGGCGACGTGCCCATGCTGGTCGCGCACTGAAAAACCGGTTTTGCGGGCCTTGACGTCGCGCCGCACAGAATAGCCTTCCATACGGCTACTTGCGCAAGCCTTTTCGACGGGCATAGGCTGGTTTCGCACCGGCACGATCCCCACTGCGTCCCCACGCGGCGTGCCCGGCGGCATACAACCCAACGTCGAAACGTCAGGAGGTCGCCTTATGTCGTCCGCAAGCCTGGCCGTACCCCGTCACGTCCATCCGGACAGCGTGCGCATCGCTGCCATGAGCGCCGCCATCGCCATCAACCTCATCGCCCTGGTCGCCGTGATGCGGCCGATGGCGCCCAGGCTGATCGAGCAGGCACAGCGCCTGATCGAGACACAGGTCCGCTTCATTCCGCCGCCGCCGAAGGTGGAACCACCGCCGGATATCGAACTCACGCCGTTACCCAAGACCGTGCCGGTGCCGCGCACGCAGGTGAAGCCGCAGCCGGTATCGCCGCCGATCGTCAATACTTCCGACGAGGGCACGGTCGCCGCGATACCCACGCCACCAACCATTGCACCGCCTGCCACGCAACCCGATGTCGGCACGGCGCCGATCGAGGCGACCCTGGCCTACCGCGCGGTGCCGCTGAAATACCCGGCGCCGGCGCTGCGCTCGCGCATGGAGGGCACGGTCATCCTGAAGGTGCTGGTCGACGAAAACGGCGTGCCACAGGACGTGACGATCGAAAAAAGCAGCGGCTACGCCGTGCTGGACCGCAGCGCGCGCGAGCAGGTGATGCGCGGGTGGAAGTTCCAGCCGGCGACCGTGAGCGGCCACGCCGTACGCGCCTGGGCGCGCGTGCCGGTGACCTTCAGCGTGAACCAGTTGTAGCGGGAAGAAGACGCGCTAACCGTCATCGGGAACATCGCGCGACTTAAAGGGGGAAGGCCCGGCCTGCATCCAGCGTCAGACCGGGCCCTTCCACGGCAAGCGATGGATCAACGCACCGTTGCGGGCGCGGGTTCCGCCGGTCGGCGCGACGCGCGCGCAATGGCCCACACGATGGCCACGAGCAGCAGGAGCGGGAAGAAGAGCGGAAGCAGGGCGAGCGCGATCACCGGCGCGATGATCATCAGCGCCAGTCCGCCAAAGACCAGTCCGAGAACGGCGCCGATCAGATGGAACAGGCCGCCGATCAAGACGAAGGTCAACTTGAACACGGCGCCGACGAGGGCGACCGCAAGCCAGAGTCCGACGAACAACATCAGGAGCACGCTCATAGCGATCATGACGATCCTCCTCCGTGGTGACCCATCCGGTAGTCGTAACGCATCACCCAGCTGCAGGCGGCTCATGCGCTTTTCAAGTCCGGTGTCGAGCTGATCCTGCGCTTTTGCCGGGTGGCGCACATGTCGCGAAAGTCATGGCTTCGGCAGCACCATGACCATGCCATGGGGTTACGGGACTTTAACGATGCGCATGCTCCACTGCGGCCCGGTTTCCACCGAGCAACCTCGCATGGCCAAACACATGCAACACCTCAAGGCGCTGCGTGATATTGCGTTTGACTACGGTGTAGGCGAGCACCCGGACCTTGCATCGATGGCAAGGGAATTGAGTCGCGCGGTATTCCAGAACAGGCAATCATTGAACGATGGCCTGGCCAGCCTGCGCCGACGCGACAAGGGGTTCGAACGCTGGCTGATCGCCCGTCGCGGCAACCCGGGCATCAGCGTGCTGGTGATGGCATGGCCTGCCAATCACGCCACACCCGTGCACGATCATGCGGGGCTGTGGGGTCTGGAGCTGGCGTTGCATGGCGCGTTGGAAGTGGAATCGTGGGATCGCGATCCCGAGGGAAAGATCCTGCGCCAGGTCGGGCGCGACTGGCTGGGCCCTGGCGACACTACCTGGTTCGACGCCGACGATCGCTATGCCCACCGCTGCCGCAACCTTTCGCGCCAGGAAACCGCGCTGACGCTTCACGTCTATGGTGGCGATCTGGCACAGTACTTCGCGTACGAAGAAGCCGGTGAATCCGGCCAGTGGCTTGCCAGGCCGCAGCGCAGCGCCATCACCGGGCAGCTGTGCGCCTGAGCCAGGCCACAATAGACCATCACGCTTTTCAAGGGAGTGGCATGTATCGACGGGTCGCCATCATCGGCGGCGGTGCTGCAGCGGCAGCACTGCTGAGCGAGTTGCTGGAACGCCAGCCGCCGCACCCGCTGCATCTGGACTGGTACACCGGCGGTGGCACGCCGGCGCGCGGCGTTGCCTACGGCACGCGCTCCGACCGCCACCTGTTGAACGTGCGCGCCGCATCCATGAGCATGTTCGTCGCCAGGCCGAGTGGCTTCCTGAATTTCGCGCAGCGCGGCGACGGCAGCATCGCCGGCACCGATTTCCTGCCGCGCCGGTTGTACGGCGACTATCTCGAATCAGAAGTCACGCATGCGCTCAAGCGCGCGCGTGAGGAAGGGCACGATGTGCGCGTGCTGCCTTTTGGCGTCGATGCCGTGGTGCCGGAAGGCGATGGCATCAACGTGATCCATGGCGAAGAGAGCACCCGCGTCGATGCCGCCGTACTGGCGATCGGCTCGCTGCCGCCGCAACCGCTGGGCGGCGTGAGCGATGCGGCGCTTGAAAGCGGACGCTACGTCACCGAGCCGTGGGGTTTCCTGGCCAATGCCCGGCCGGATGCGCAGCCGCGCAAGGTCGTGCTGATCGGGCTCGGCCTGACGGCCGTGGACGTGCTGCTGGAATTGTCGGTGCTGTGGCCCCATGCCACGTTCGAGGCGATTTCGCGCCACGGGCTGTTGCCCGAGGCGCACCTGGAAAATGCCTCCGCGCCTGCCGACGACAGCAGCGAACTGATCGAATCGATGCGCGAAGCACCGGACATCCGCACCTGGATCCGCCTGCTGCGCGAAGCAATCGAGCAGAGCAGCGACTGGCGCACCGTGATCGACAGCCTGCGTCCGCACACGCCTTCGTTGTGGGCGCTGCTGCCCGAAGCAGAGCGTGCGCGTTTCCTGCGCCACGCGCGCTGGGCCTGGGAGCGCGTGCGCCATCGCATGCCGCCGCAGGTGATGGCCTCCATGCAGCAGCTGGAAGATGCCGGCCGCCTGCACCGTCGGCGCGGGCGCCTGCAATCGGTGGAAGTCGCGGGCGACACGTTGCGCCTGGACATCCGCCGGCCGCACGGCAAAGGCGTGGAGACGATGGATGCCGACCTGGTCATCCAGACCGTGGGACTCAATACCGATGTGCGCCGCACCCAGCACCCGCTGGCGCGGCAGCTGGTGACCAATGGCCACGTGACGCCCGATCCGCTGGGCCTGGGTTGCGTGGCTACGCCCGAAGGTCGCCTGGAGCGCAACGGCCACGCGTGGCCGCACTTCTATGCCATCGGCACGCTGCTGCGCGGCACGCTGTGGGAATCCACGGCGATGCCGGAGATCCGCCAGCAGGCGCGCAATCTCGCTGATCGACTGCTGCAGCCGTAGCGCTGAAATCTGTGAGTCGAAGGCGGCGGATGCGGGGCGTTGCCCCTGCCCGCCGCCTTCGTCGTTTCAACGATCGGTCGATCAGAACCCGCTGAGCACCAGCTTGCCGATCGTGCTGGCGCTTTCCAGTTGCGCATGCGCGCGGCGCAGGTTGTCGGCACGGATGGCACCGAGGTTCTCGCGCAACGTCGTGCGCAGCACGCCGGCATCGACCAGATCGGCAACCTCGTTGAGGATACGGTGTTGCGCCTGCATGTCCGCGGTGTGGTGCAGCGAGCGCGTGTACATGAACTCCCAGTGCAACGACAGGCTCTTGGATTTCATCAGACGGATGTCCAGCGGCGAGGCCGGATCGTCGATAAGGCCCAACCTGCCTTGCGGCTTGAGCAGATCCACCAGCGCAGGAAAGTGCTGCTCGGTATGGGTAAGGCTGAGTACGACGTCCACGCCCTGCGGCGCCACCGTGCGCACGGCGGTGGCGAGATCTGTGCGGTGATCGACGACGTGATGCGCACCCATCCCGCTGGCCCACGCACGGCTGTCCTCGCGCGACGCGGTGGCAACCACGGTGTAGTTGGTCAGCCGGCGTGCCAGCTGGATGGCCATCGAACCCACGCCGCCTGCGCCACCGACGATCAATGCCACGCCACTCTGCCCCGAGCTGCCGCGCGGCACGCCGAGACGATCAAACAATAATTCCCACGCGGTAATCGTGGTGAGCGGCATCGCCGCGGCATGGGCGAAATCGAGCGTGGATGGCTTGCGCCCCACGATGCGCTCGTCCACCAGTTGCAGCTCGGCGTTGCTGCCGGAACGATCGATCGCGCCGGCGTAGTACACATCGTCACCCGGCTTGAACAGCGTCACCTCGGCGCCCACGGACACCACCGTGCCCGCAGCATCCCAGCCCAGCACTTTGTCCGCACCTTGCGGATCGGTGCGCTGGCGGATCTTGGTATCCACCGGATTGACCGAGATGGCCTCCACTTTCACCAGCAGGTCGCGGCCCTGCGCCACTGGCTCGGGCAATGCCACGTCCAGCAGGCTGTGGGGGTCCGTGATGGGCAGGCTGTGGCGATAGGCAACGGCTTTCATGGGATCTCCAGCGGGGAAACGTCAGGGAATGATTCTGCGCCGACGAAAGTCATCGAAAAGTCGCGTGAACATCGCCTGCGTCTCGATGTACTCGTGGAAGCCGGAACGGCGCGCCTTGGAGCCGTCGCCGAACATGTCGTAGTCCCAGGAGAACACGAAATCGCTGAAGCGCCAGGATGACACCTCGGTATAGGGGTGATCGGCCAGGCCGTGTCGTTGGCCCATGGCGCGCCAGAGCGGCTCCTTGTCGGCCATCACCGTGTCCAGCGACAGCGGCAGCGGCGGCCCCACCTCCATGTCGAAATAGCGCGCGATCGCCGGCCACGCCTCCTCCCAGCGGATCAGGTCGCCATTGGTGATGTTGAAAGCCTGGTTCGCGCACTGCGGCTCGGTGGCGGCCCAGACGGTCGCCCGCGCGAGCAGGCCGGCATCGGTGAACTGCACCAGCGGATGGTAGGCGCCCGGCTTGCCAGGAAACCGCAGCGGCAGGCCGAGTTCCTTGCTGATGGACGCATAGACGGCTATCGCCAGCACCAGGTTCATCGGATTGCCCAGTGCGAATCCGCCGATCACCGCCGGCCGGATGGCCGACCAGCTCCATGCCTTGCCCTGCTGCCGTTGTTCCAGGAAGCGCTGCTGGTCATGCATGAACTCCGGCGGCATGAAGCCCGCATCGGTTTCACGCGCCGGCGTCTTGAACGGACCGAGGTGGCCGCCGTACACCTTGTAGCCCTGCATCAGGCTGACATGCGCCAGCCTCGTCGCCACCGGCTCGATGGCCTCGACGACATTCACCAGCATGGCGAGGTTTGGCGGCACCAGGTCGGCCCAGCTCGGGCGATCCTGATAGGCCGCGTAGAACACGTGCGTGACCTGCGTGAGCGGGGCGAGTTTGCGCCGCGCGTCGTCCGCATCGAGAAGATCCACGGCGATGTGCTTCACGCGCTCACTCGATGCACCGCCGCGGCGCGACAGGCCGATCACCTGCCAATCATCCAGCGTGGACAGGTGATCGACCAGGTTGCGGCCGATCACACCCTGCGCGCCAACCACCAGCGCGACCTTTGCCTGCGGTGTCATGTCGGGTTTTCCTTGATGGGAACAATCAGGCGCCGACGGCGCAAGAGGTGACCATCGTGCGACGGCGCTCCAGCGCCATGCTGAGCAGCGTGACCAGCAGGCCAAGCAGCGTGACAACGGCGCCGGCAATGCTCACGGACGGCAAGCCCAGGCCCAGGCCCAGGTCGATCATCGAGCCGCCGATGAAGGCGCCGATGGCATTGCCGAGATTGAAAGCGGCGATGTTGAGCGTCGAGGCAAGATGTGGACCGTCGCCCGCCTGCTGCACCACGCGCATCTGCAGCGGCGGGACCGTGGCGAACGCGAACACGCCCCACACGAACACGGTGGCAATCGCCGCGGTCGTGCTGTGCATGGTCCATGCAAAGGCCAGCATCACCAGCGACAGCACCACCAGCACGCCGGCCAGCGACGGCATCAGTCGCCAGTCGGCGAGGCGACCGCCCAACATGTTGCCGATGGTGGTGCCCACGCCGAACAGGATCAGCACCCAACCGGTGGCGCCCACGCTGACATGCGACTCCTGCTGCAGGATCGGCGCGATGTAGGTGAACACGGTAAACACGCCACCGAAGCCCAGCACCGTCATCGCCAGCGCCAGCAGCACCTGCGGCTGGCGCAGCACGACGATCTCGCGGCGCATGTCCGGCGATGGCATGCCCGGCAAGGCTGGCACCAGCCGCCACACGGCGAAGGCGGCGACGACGCCGAGCAACGTCACCGCGCCGAACGTCGAGCGCCAGCCGGCCCATTGGCCCAGGAAGGTACCGAACGGCACTCCCAGCACATTGGCCAGGGTAAGGCCGGTGAACATCAGCGCGATGGCACGCGCGGCCTGGCCGCGCGGCACGATGTGCGAAGCCACCACCGCGCCGATGCCGAAGAACGAGCCATGGCAGAACGCCGCCACCACGCGCGCCACCATCAGCACGCCGTAGTTCGGTGCGATCGCGCACAGCGCATTGCCCAGGATGAACAGGCCCAGCAGCAGGAGCAGCGCATTGCGACGCTCCATGCGCGCCGTGAGGGCCGCCAGCAGCGGTGCGCCCGCCGCCACGCCGAGCGCATAGCCCGATACCAGCAGGCCAGCGGAGGGGATGCTGACGTGCAGGTCGCTGGCCACTTCGGGCAGCAGGCCCATGATCACGAATTCAGTGGTGCCGATGGCAAACGCCGCCACGGACAGCGCCAGCAGGGCTAACCGAGATGAGCCCGCGGCCGCCGGATCGGCGCCTTCGGAGGGGGTGGAGAGGTTCATGGGGAGATCCGGGGGGAGACTGCCCGCTACTGTGCAGCTTGTCCGACTTGGCGAGAATTGCGCAAACTAGAGAGGCATCTTTTCCGGAAAGTTGAAGATGGTCGATTTCGAGGACATGCGGCTGTTCGTCCGCGCCGTCACCGAAGGCAGCCTGTCGGCCGCCGGGCGGGCGCTCGGCTGGTCGCCGGCCGCCGCCAGCAAGCGCCTCAACCGCCTGGAACAGGCCCTGGGCGTCCGCCTGCTCCAGCGCAGCTCGCGCCGGCTGTCCCTCACTGAAGAGGGCAGCATCTACTTCGAGCGGGCCCAGGCCATCATCGCGGACGTGGACGACGCCTGCTCGGCCGTCGGCCTGCGCCAGCTGGAGGTGCGCGGCCAACTGCACGTTTCCGCAGCAGTGGACATGGGACGCCAGTACGTGGGTCCGATCGCGGCAGATTTCGCTGCCCGGCACCCGGCCCTGCGCCTGCGCCTGACCAACTCCGACGCCATGCTCGACCTGTTCGAGCACGGCGTGGATGTGGCGGTGCGCGGCGGCACCATGGTCGATTCGCGGCTGATCTCGCGCCTGCTCACCAACAACTTCCGCGTGCTGTGCGCCTCGCCGGACTATCTCGCCCGCCGTGGCCGCCCCAGCCGTATCGAAGACCTGGCGCAGCACGATTGCCTGATGCTGCACCGCCCCGGCCACGGCATCCTGCCGTGGGTCGTGCAGACGCCGGAAGGCTCCCGCCCTATCCGCGTGGATGCCTCGATCACCTGTGACAACGGCGACCTGATGCGCGCACTGGCCGTGGCCGGCCACGGACTGGCCTTCAAGTCCGCCTGGGACATCGCCGAGGACGTGCGCGCCGGCCGGCTGGTGCCGTTGTCCGGCGACGTGATCCTGCCCGATGCACATATCTATGCGATCTACCCCAGCCGCAGCTACCTGCCTGCACGCATCCGGCTATTCGTGGATCATCTGCAACAGGAACTGCAACGCCGTGAGCGCGACGTGCTGGACACCGTGCGCAACGCCATGATCTGACCGATCGCCGACGAGGGCCGCATGCCGAACACCATCTGCACGCTCGCCGCCTCATCCAGGGGACGCCGCCCATGCTGAGCAGCGTGATCGGCATCTTCGTGCTGGTGCTGCACGCCGCCGGTGTTGTCGTGGCCATGCACGCCGTGATGAATACGCGCACGCCGCAGGGTGCATTCGCCTGGGCGCTGGGACTCGTGTTGCTGCCCTACATCACGCTGGTGCCGTACCTCTACCTCGGGCGCAGCCGTTTTCACGGCTATATCGACCTGCATCGCCTGCGTCGCGAACAGATGCACGCGATCGTCGATGTCACGCTCGAATCCGGCAACTCGGCGCCGCGGGCCTGCGAGCGCTACGCGGAAATCGCGGACATGCTGCGCGCTCGCTTCCATCCCGGGCAGCGCTTGCGCCTGCTGGTGAATGGGGATGCGACCTTCGAAGCCATCCTCCGTGCGATCGGCCAGGCCAGGCATTGCGTGCTGATGCAGTTCTTCATCATCCACGACGACCGGCTCGGCCAGCGCATGCAGCAGACGCTGCTGGAACGCGTCCGTGCGGGCGTGGACGTGTGCGTGCTGTACGACGGCATCGGCAGCCACGCCCTGCCCCGCCACTACGTGGAAACGCTGCGCGATGCCGGCGTGCACATTCATCCGTTTGCCACGCAGCGGCGCAGCAACCGTTTCCAGCTGAACTTCCGCAACCACCGCAAGATCGTCGTGGTGGACGGCGCGCTGGGCTTCGTCGGCGGCCTCAACGTGGGCGACGAATACCTCGGTCTCAAGCCACCGCTGGCGCCATGGCGCGACACGCACCTGGAAATCGAGGGCCCGGCCGTGGCGGACCTGCAGCGCAGCTTCGCGGAAGATTGGCACTGGGTCACCGGTGAGTTGCCGCCGCTCATGCGCCCGCGCGCCGGCAATGGCCACGCACACACCTTGATCGCCACCACCGGCCCCGCCGATCGGCAGGAAACCTGCTCACTGTTTTTCGTGTCGCTGATCCACTCGGCGCGACGCCGACTGTGGATCACCACGCCCTACTTCGTACCCGACCAGGCGGTGATGTCGGCCCTGCGCCTGGCAGTGTTCCGGGGCGTCGACGTGCGCGTGATGATTCCCGCTCGTCCTGATCATCATGCGGTGTTTCTTGCCACCGGGCTCTACGCGCACGACGCAGTGCAGGCAGGCATCCGCGTATTCCGCTACCAGCCGGGCTTCCTGCATCAGAAGGTGGTGCTGATCGACGACGACACCGCCTTGGTCGGCAGCATGAACCTGGACAACCGTTCATTCCGTCTCAACTTCGAGATCGGCGCGTTGAACGTGGAGCGCGCCTTCGCCGCCGAGGTGGAAGCGATGCTCTGCGAGGATTTCTCGCATGCCCATGAAGTGACCGAGGCGGAATACCTCAAGGCTCCGTACATGCGGCGCCTGGCGATGCACGTGGCGCGATTGTTCGACCCGGTGCTGTAACTCCCGCGTTCTCTTGCAGGAGCGCACCCAGTGCGCGAACAGCCTGCATGGCGTCGGAACGGACACGCCGCGATCGCGCACAGGCTGCGCTCCTACAGGAAAGCGCGCATCGCGCAGTCACGCTTGCGTGTTGCTGCCGTAGCCCACGTAAAGCACGGCCGTCAGCATGGCCGCCACCAGCGACAGCGACGACGCCACGATGAACATAGGCCCGTAGCGTCCGCCGGATGCGATCCATCCGCCCAGCGGACCGGTGACGCCGAGCGCCACGTCGATGAAGACCGAATACGCCGCCAGCGCCGCGCCACGGTTGCTGATGCTCACGCGTTCCACGGCGACGACGCCGAGTGCGGGAAAGATCAGCGAAAAACCGATGCCACTGAGCGCCGCACCCAACATCGCGATGCCCACGTGGTTTGCCATCGCCAGCACGACCAGCCCGACGGCCTCGACCAGCAGCGAGCCCAGGGCGACGCGATAGCCGCCGAAATGCGCAATGGTCCAGCCCAGCACCAGGCGTACGCCGACGAAGCACACGCCGAACAGGCTGAGCGTGGGCGCGGCACCCGTCCAACCCTGGCTGGCGTAGTAGAGCGTGATGAAGGTGGCGATCACGCCAAACCCCACCGAACCCAGCGCCAGGCCCATGCCGTACGGTGCCACCCGGCCGAACACGCGATGCATCGGCAGCCTTTCCCCGGCCTCCACGCGCGCCGCCGGTCGCCGCCATGCCAGCAGCAGCGCCAGCAGCATCAGCACGAGAGCCGCCACGCCAATGGCGATGAACCCGGCCGCCGACACCAGCAGCACGCCTGCCGGCGCACCCACGGCCAACGCGCCGTAGGTGGCAATGCCGTTCCAGGAAATGACCTTCGCCGTGTGCTCGCTGCCCACGCGCCCGATCCCCCACATGATGCAACCGGTGGCCACGCAGCTTTCACCCATGCCCAGCGCCAAGCGCGCCAGCAGCATCGTCGCCAGCGATGCCATCGGCCATTCGCGCAGCATCGCGGCCATCATCATCAGCACGCCGCTGACCGCGCACGCGAGGATGCCGACGATGGCCGCGCGCTTGGGACCCGAAGTATCAGACGTACGCCCCGCGAACCCGCGGCTCAGCAAAGTCGCCACGTATTGCGTGCTGATCACCAGGCCTGCCAACACGGCACCGAAGTGCAGCTCGTCATGCACGAACGGCGGCAACACCGCCAACTGCATGCCGATCACCAGATAGGCCAGGAACGTAAAGCACACGATCTGGACGATGCGCAGCGTCAACGACGTGCTGCGTGGCGGGGTTTGCGCGGGGATGTCCATGAGGTACGGCGTGGGAAAGAAAGGGCGGAACGCGGCGGCGAGCCCGCAGGATGCTCACGCGTGCCGGCGGCGTCCGACGGCAAGCCAGCCCAGGTATACGCCGACCCCTGCGCCAATGAACTCGAACAACACGCGCTGGCCGAGGTTGTCGGCGTCATGCACTTCGGCCAGGCGCAGGCGCAGCAACTGCAGCGACTGCAGGCGCCCGTAGTTGAAATAGAAAAGGTTCCACAGGTCCTGGCCGCCGGCCAGAGCCATGGCGATCACGTAGGACCAGCCCAGCTCCATGCCGGCGTGCCAGCCCTGGCTCCGACCTACCCTGCATATGATCAGGCACGCCACCAAGCCGGCCGCCGCGGCAATGGCCCCGGCCTCCAGCGCGCCCAGCAGGCCGAATTCCATCCAGGATTGGTCGTAGGGCATGCCCCTGTCCCGCCGTTGTTGTTGTTTCCCACATTATGCCCGCAAGCCGGCGTTCCCCGGCATTACGTAAGAAATCTCTTACCATGAACCCCGCACATCGCGTACAGAACACCCGTCGAGCCCGTCACATCGCGCTGATACGAGGGCCTACTAGACTTCCAAGCTCGCAGACATTTACGAGCCACGCGCGCCCATGAGCTCCCCCATCAACCCCAACGCCGCCCTGATCCTGGTCGACGTGCAGCCGGACTTCATGCCCGGCGGCAGGCTGGCCTGCCACGAGGGCGACGCCATCGTCCCAGGCATCAGCCGATTGCTGGAAAGCGGCGCTTTCCGCCACGTGGTGGCCACGCAGGACTGGCATCCCGTCGACCATGTCTCCTTCGTCAGTTCGCATCCAGGCCGCGAGCCGTTCGAACGCATTCCGCTGTATGGCCACGCGCAGACCCTGTGGCCCGAACACTGCGTGCAGGAAACGCCCGGCGCCGCGCTGCATCCCGGCATCGACTGGTCGGGTATCAGCAAGGTCATCCGCAAGGGCGACGATCCGCGCGTGGATTCCTACAGCGGCTTTCGCGAAAACCATGGTCCCGACGGCACGCGCCCGGCCACCGAACTCGATGGCTGGTTACGCAACCGGGAGGTGGACGAAATCTACGTGTGCGGCCTGGCGCGCGATGTGTGCGTGCTCTGGACTGCGCAGGATGCCGTGAGCCTGGGTTACCGCACGCGCGTCCTGTGGGACCTCACGCGGCCCGTCACGCCTGACACCGACCTCACCACGCGCATCCGCTACGAACAGATGGGCGTGGACGTGCTCGATTCCGCCGAGCTGGGCTGAG
This sequence comes from Dyella sp., assembly GCF_035685885.1. Lineage (GTDB taxonomy): Bacteria > Pseudomonadota > Gammaproteobacteria > Xanthomonadales > Rhodanobacteraceae > Dyella. The sequence goes on from NZ_DASRZX010000082.1 coordinate 20,311, forward strand.
CATTCAACCGTCGTTCTCGGACGACGCGCTCACGTGCAGCGCACCTTCTTCGTCCACGTCCACCGCGATGTCGATGGGTCGGCAGCACACCTGGCAGTCCTCGACGTATTGCTGGGTGCGCACGGAGGAGTCCACGAGGATCTCGATGGACTCCCCGCAATACGGGCAATGGATGAAGATGGGATCAAGCATGTCGCGCATCGCGCAGGCACCTGCTAGCGCTTGGCCAGCGACAGCGACGAACCCCACTTGTTGACTTCGACCAGCGCGTTTTCGCCCGCCGAGAGCGTGGTTTCCACTCGCGCGTCGCTGCCCGTCGCATGGCAGGCGCCGGAATTGCTCAACGACACCACGTGCGAACCGCTGGGAAGATAAAACGCCACCTTCTCCCCCGTTTCCAGCTGCGCGGCGAACTTGTCGTCGATCATGACCTGGCTGGAGCAGCCGCCACCGAAGTAGCCATTGGCGCGCTCAACCTGGAGCATGGCGTCGTTGCCGCCCGGTGCCTGGTACAGGAACACGCGGTTGGCCACCGCATCGCGGATGACCGTGTCGTGATTGCCGGACACGCCGCAACCGGCAAGCAGTACGGTTCCCATGGCGATCGCGCCTGCCGCGCATAGCCTCATCTTCATCGCTGTACTCCATGACGGTTGGCGCATCGAGCATCACCAATGCGCGATCAATCCAGCGTGAATCATTCGCTCACACGGCAGGTGGTTGCCATGCGGCCGGTGTAAGGATCTGGAACCATCCCTCGCGCGCCGTGCGACGCGCTAGGCGCAACACCATCTTGTCCTTGCTGAGCAGCCACCGCGCATCAGCGGCCAGCGCCAGCTCCAGGAATTTCTGGTCGTCGGGGTCGGCGCAGCGCGGCAGTTTCACCTCGTCGCGCGGGCGCAACTCGTGCACGGACAACCGCTGCGTCCAGCGATCGAACGCCGCTTGCGCGTCCCCGCGCGAAGCCCCGGTGAGCGCAAGCGCGGGATACGCCAGCACCGCCAGCCACTCCTCACGGCAGGCCTCGTCGACGACGGCCCGTACCGTGCCGGCCTGCAGGGCACGCAGCAGGCGATCGACGCCAGGATCGCGGAACACGAACAGGTCGAGCGCAACATTGGTATCGAGGACGAGGCGGGGAACCGGATCATGCATGGCGTGCATGGTTGCACAGGCCACCAGTTAAGATGGGCGACCCAGCCCGTGGATACGCCCATGACCGAGCGCCTTTTCAATGACTACGCCGCCCACTCCACCGTGGTCGCCGAAGGCTCTCGATTCGCGGCCTGCATCGTGGTGGAACCGCGCGGACGCCACGGTTTTCCGGCGTACTACGCTGTCTGCGAGAACCGCAGCTTCCGCGAGCGCGGCCAGGCTGAAGAGGCGGCGGCCAAGGCGCTGGCAGCCATCACCGGCCTGGAAGACGACGGCACCCCGATCTTCCCGGACGACTACACCGGCTTCGACGACACCGAGGCATCTGGCTAAGCGGCGCCTCCGGCGCGATAACATCGGCCGGTCCCCGCTCCGGAAGCGCACGATGCCCCACTGGCTGCAACCGCTGTTCAGACGCCCGCGAACCATCAGCATCGGCGGCCGTCCCTTCGTCAGCCACGGCCTGATCCGCAAGTTCTGGGACGACATCTATCACGTCGCGCTCACCATCCGCTGGCCCGTCTTCTTCGGGTTGGCCGCGGCGGTTTTCCTGCTGGTGAACACCTTGTTCGCCACGCTCTACCAGCTGGGCGACCACGCCATCGCCAACCAGTTTCCGACCGGGTTCGGCGGCGCGTTTTTCTTCAGCGTCGAGACACTGGCGACGGTGGGCTACGGCGACATGCATCCGCAGACGGTGTATGCGCACGTCATTGCCACGATGGAAATCTTCGTCGGCATGCTGAGCATCGCGCTGGTGACGGGCCTGGTGTTCGCGCGTTTCTCGCGGCCACGGGCCAAGATGATTTTCGCGGACCACCCGGTGATCCGCCGCATCCACGGACAACCCACGCTGATGGTGCGCGCGGCCAATGCGCGCCAGAACGTCATCGCCGAGGCGTCGGCGAAACTGCACCTGCTGTTGCGCGAATCATCGCCGGAAGGTTTTCGCCTGCGGCGCATCCATGATCTTCGCCTGTTGCGCGACCGGCACCCGGTGTTTTCGCTGAGCTGGAGCCTGATGCATGTGATCGACGAGAGCAGTCCACTGCACGGCCTGTCGACGGAGCAGTTGGCCGCCACCGAGGCAACGCTGATGCTCTCCATCGAAGGCATCGACGAGACGACGGCGCAATCCATGCTGGCGCGGCGCCAATGGAGTCATCGGGAGTGGCGCTGGAACCACCGCTATGTCGACCTGGTGCACGACGATGAGCTCGGCGTCAGCCACATCGACTACAGCGTGTTCCACCACGTGCTTCCGGTGGACGACCCGGATGACGTGATCTAGCCGCCATCTGCGCGCCACGGCTAGAGGGTGAGCAAGACCTTGCCGATGGCGGCGCGGCTTTCGAGGTAGGCGTGCGCTTCGGCGCCTTCGCTCAAGGGGAAGCGCGCGGCGATGCGCGGCTTCACCACGCCGCGGCGAACCTGCTCGAACAGCGCTGCGGCGCGCTCGCGGCGCACCTTGGCGCCGGTCAGCACGTTCCACAGGTCACCGCCGGTCAACGTCAGCGAGCGGTCCATCAACAGGCGCGGGTCCACCGGTGCGGGATCGCCCGCGGCCATGCCGTAGAACACCACGGTGCCGCCGATCCGCGCCGCCGCGAGGCTGTCGTCCAGCGTGCGTCCCACCGAGTCATACACGACGCTGGCGCCATGCCCGCCCGTAAGCGAACGCACCGCCGACGTCCATTCCTCATAACCCGTGGCGACGTCGGCACCCATGGCGATGACGGCATCGCGCTTGCCTTCGCTGGAGGCAACGCCGAGCACCACGGCGCCCAGCGCCTTGAGCATCTGCACCAGCAGCATGCCGACGCCGCCCGCCGCGGCGTGCACCACGGCGACATCACCGGGCCCGGCCTTGAAGCTGTCGGTGACCAGGTACTGGGCCGTGAGGCCCTGCAGGAGCAACGAGGCCGCCGTGTCGAAATCGATGTCGTCCGGCAGCGGTATCAGCCGCTCGCGATCGACCGCCACCAGCTCGGCGTTGGCATGGGCCATGTCGGCGAAGCCCACCCGGGTGCCGGCTGGGCACAGCGTGTCCCCTTCCGCCGCGACTTCGACCACGCCGGCGCCTTCGTAGCCAAGCACCCAGGGCGCACTGCCGCTGAGGTGGTAGTTGCCGTTGCGGCGGTACACGTCGGCAAAGTTGAGGCCCACGCTTTTCATGCGGACCAGCGCCTGGCCGGGACCCGGCACCGGATCGGGGTGCTCGGACCAGCGCAGCACGCTGGCGGGACCGAAATGATCGAAAGTAAGTGCGTGCATGGCGGTCCCGCGCAGGGTTCGATGGCACAAGCATGACAGGTCGTCCCTTTGCGAGGCTCGGAGCACGAGGTGGGAGCCCTGTGACTATTGCTTACGTGAAGCTGTACTTTTGGGTCAACGCCGCGCAAGATCACGCGTTGTTCACGTCCTATGGCCGTGAAGTCCGCGGCCTTTGTTTCGGGAGACAACGCATGCGGCGAACCTTTGTTGTGGGATGCCCACGCTCCGGCACCACCATCGTGCAGGCGCTGCTGGCGCGGCACCCGGCGGTGTATACGCTCCCGGAAACGGCGTTCTTCGAACTCGCCCACGGCGACCTCGCCTGGCGCTGGGGCGACAGCCAGGCCCGCCCGCAGCGGCGACACTGGCGCCAGCGGCTGGGACTGACCCGCCGCCACATGCGCGACACCTTCGCCGCCCTGCACGATCGCCTGACCGGCCAGCCACCGCGCAGCCGGGGCCCCTTGTTCATGGGGTCGCTGTCCCGTCGCTTCCTGGCCCTGCTGGACCGCTCCGCGGCGGCGGCAGGGCGCAGCATGTGGCTGGAGAAGACCCCCAATCACCTGCTCTACATCCACGAGATCGAGGCGCTGGCGCCCGATGCCCGCTTCATCCATGTGGTGCGCCGGGGCACCGACGTGCTGGCGTCACTGGCGGATGTGTACCTGCGCTTCGAGAACGACGACGCGTTCGGCGGTGGCACCGTGCACTGGGCGCGCCGATGGAATCGCGCCGTGCAGATCCACGGCCAGCACGTAGGGCGCGACCATCATCATTTCATCTTCCTCGAAGACCTGATCCGCCAGCCCGAGGCCGAATGGGAGCGGCTGTGCGCGTTCCTCGACCTGCCCCCGGACGCTCCGCTGGACAACGCCTGCCAGCAGCCCATCGCCAACCTGGAACACGAGCCCTGGAAGCTGTCCGCCATCGAAGGCCAGCTGCGCCAGTCGGACGCCAAGGTCGACAGCCTGTTCGGACCCAAGCTGCAGCGCTGGCTGCAGAGCCACCTGGCTTCGTACGACGAATTGCGCTCGCAATGCTTCGCCGACCGCACGCGCTCCACCCATGCCACGGACGAGGCCTACGAGGCCCAGACGGCCAAGGCCGGCTGAGCCCTCCCCGGGACTCAGCCGCCGGGCACCGGCACTTCGCTGGCGCGGTTGAAGTCGCCGATGGCTTCGACCAGATCGGTCACCGCCAGCCGTTCCACCTCGGTGAGATCCGGGTTCCAGCTGTCGAGGATCATCACCACGCGGGTACGCTCGCTGCGATTCCACGCTTCGTGTTCGAAGGTGTCATCGAAGCTCACGCACTGACCTTCTTTCCACTCGTGGATCTCGCCACCTACGTTGATGGCGCAGTCTGAAGGCACGATCAGCGGCAGATGGGTAACCAATCGCGTATTGGTCACGCCGCGATGCGGAAGGATATGCGTGCCGGGGCGCAGCACGGAAAACAGTGTTTCCGGCGCATGGTCGCGAATGCGCACCAGCGGCAAAGCATTGAGCAGATCGGACGTTCGCGGGCAGCGCGCGCAGTGCTCGGCGAAATGTTCGCCATGACGATAGAAGAAGTACGCGTCCCACGCCGCCGGCTGCGCGCCCGAGGAACGCAGGTGCCCTTTGAGGTCTTCCTGCGATTGCTCGCCAAGGAAGGGCTCCAGCGGCTGGTTTTCCGCCAGTACGGCCAGCAGTTCGTTGCGGATCGCCTCGGTGGCGCCTTCCAGGTCCGCCTGCCAGGGAAACCGCGAGGCCGGGTAGTAGGGCTGGCTGGGCACACCCGGGAAATACAGGAACTTGGGCTTTTGCCGAGGATCGGGCAGGTTGGCTGGCTGCTCGCCCAGGTAGATGGCCAGGCATTGCTCCACCCGAGTGAGCTCCGAGCGCCCGTAGCGCTCGCGCAGTGGCTGCAGCACCGCGTCGAACGTGCTGCGGCGACCCGCGTCGATGAAGCGCATGGCGTGCTTCACCGCACCTTGGATCCCCGGCGCCGTGGTGTCGTCGCTCAGCCAGCGCCCCTGTGCCTGTGCAGTGTTCACCGCGCCGAAGTACGCCAGCACCGCATCATGCGATTCGCCCAACTGTTCCAGCGCGATGCCCAGGCGCAGGCGCGCCACGAACATGTGTGGCGCGACGTCCAGGCCCCGCCTCAGGCTCGCCACGGCGCCCTGAAGATCCCCTGCGCTCAGTTGTGCAGCGCCCAGCTGGTGCAGCACGTCGCCGTTCAGGGGCTGTGCAAGTGCCGCCGCCTGCAGCATCGTCACCGCGCGCGCCGAGTCACCGCGCATCAAATGGCGGCCCGCCACGAACTGCAGCGCTTGAGCATCGTCAGGCAGCTGTTCCAGCAGGCGCGCGAAATACTGCTCGGCCAGCATGGCGTCACCCTGGCGCAGGCCATTCAGCGCCATCTCGCGCAGGGCGACAACGCCCTCGTGCATTCCACTGTTCATTGCGACCTACACCCCATGGCGCCCGCGCCATCCCCCGGAATGCCGCGAGTGTCACCACGGCTTGTATGGGCATAATAGACGCGTTTGCACACCCCGCATGTGCCTGTGCAGTTTCGCCGGAACCGCGGGGAAAACCACACCCGGAGCCGTGTCATCGATGAATGCGCGTTTGCAGGGACTGGGGCCGTCCGCGACCCAGCAGGTGATGATGGCCGGCCAGGCACTGGACGCCGGCCGCGTGGACGAGGCCGACCAGCAACTGGCGAAAGTGCTCGCCGCCTACCCCGATCATCCCGAAGTGCTGCGCATGCGTGCCGGCGTGCTCAGCCTGCGTGGCCAGCACGCCGATGCCATCCACACCATGCAGCGCGCATTGGCATACCGGCCGCAGGACGCGTTCTATCACAACACGCTGGGCTCGCTGCTTGGCACCGCGGGCCAGTACGAAGCGGCGATCGATGCGCTGCGCAAGACCTGCGAGCTGCAACCAAGCTTGGCGATGGCCTGGTACAACCTGGGCGTCATGCTGACCAAATGCGTGCGCAACGAGGAGGCCACCGCGGCGCTGCAGCGCACGGTATCGCTGGCGCCCGACCATGCGCCGGCACGCGCGATGCTCGCCGACATCCTGCGCACGCGCGGCCACACCGAAGAAGCCGCCGCCGAATATCGCAAGCTGATCACCCTGCAGCCCACCGCCGGCATGGCGTGGTGGGGGCTTGCGGACCTGCGCACGCAACGCTTTTCAAGCGATGACATCGCGCAGATGCAGCGCGCGCTGTCGTCGCCGCACGCCAGCGACGATGACCGCAACGCCATCGGTTTCGCGCTCGCCAAGGCGCTGGACGAAGCAGGCCGCTACGAAGATTCGCTGAAGGCGCTCGAGCAGGCGCATGCCATCGCGTTGCGCCGCCAGCGCTGGGACGCGAAGACCTTCTCGGCCAGCGTTGCCAACCTGCGTGCCGCGTTCGATGCATCGAGCACGTCGGCGCCGGAAGAGCTTGGCCGCGAGGCGATCTTCATCGTGAGCCTGCCCCGCTCCGGCTCGACGCTGGTCGAGCAGATCCTCGCATCACATTCCAGCGTCGAAGGCGCCGGCGAATTGCCCGACCTGCCCCATGTGCTGGTCGAGGAATCGCGTCGACGAGGCAAGCCGATCCTGGCGTGGGCGCCGGAGATGCAGGCGGCCGACTGGGAGCGCCTGGGTCGCCGTTATCTCGAACGGACGGCGCACTGGCGCCGCGAGCGGCCCTGCTTCACCGACAAACTGCCCAACAACTGGCTCTACATCGGCGCCATACGCGCCATGCTGCCCGGCGCGCGTATCGTGGTGTGCCGGCGCGATCCGCTGGAAACCTGCTTCTCCTGTTACCGCCAGCGCCTGGACAGCAACAACGGTTACAGCAACACCTTCACCGACCTCGCCACCTTCTGGCGCGACTTTGATGCCAGCGCCGCGCATGCGTCCGAAGCGTTCCCCTCGAACGTGCAGGAGCACAGCTACGAGGCCCTGCTGGACTCGCCGGAAACCAGCATCCGCTCGCTGCTCGCGTTCTGCGGTCTGCCGTTCGAAGAAGCCTGCCTGTCGTTCCACCAGAACCAGCGCGCGGTGCGTTCGCCCAGCGCCACGCAGGTGCGCCAGCCCTTGCGCCAGGACACGGCGCATGCCGCGCGCTACGGCGCCCTGCTGGATCCCTTGCGCCAGGCACTGGACCTGCCGCTGTTTGCGTCATGACCATGTCGCCCGGTCGGGTGACGCCGGCGCATCAGCCCCTACTCGATGCGCTCGTGCACGCGACGGAAGAAGAGTGGCTCGCCAGCGCGCGGGCGCGGATGCTGCAAGGACAGGTCGACATCGCGCACGCATTGTTTGCGGCAGCGGGCGCACGCTTTCCGGCGTCGCGGGAAGTACGCCTTGGACTGGCCGGCGCGTGTTGGCAACGACAAGAAACAGGGACGGCCGAAACGCTGCTTGAGGAGTGGCTGGCGGACCATCCTGCGGACGACGCCGCTGCGTTCCTGTTGGCCCGCCTGCTGCGCGAACAAGGGCGCCTGCAGGCCGTGGGCGCCGTCATGCGCCGATGGGCGCAGCACGGCCCTCACGATACGGACGCCATCATCCAGGCCGTTGAAATCCTCGACGACTACAGCCGTCCCGGCGATGCCGCCTGGATTTGCGAGTCTGCACTTGCGGCCGGAAACCAGGACCCCCGATTGCACGCCTATGCAGGCATGCTGGCGATCCAGCTAGGAGACTTTGCGCGCGTCCGCGAGCATTACGCGTTCGCGCTCAGCCATCAGCCGCAAGCCGTCGAGTGGAACATTCCCATCGGCCTGTCGGGACTGCAGCGCTACCACGACGAAAGCCATCCCGATTTCGCCTTCTTCCGCGATGCCCTCGCGCGCGCCGACCTGAGCGACCGCACGCGCATGACGACACTGTTCGCGCTGGGCAAGGCGTATGACGACCTCGGCGACCTGCCGCGTGCGGTGGACTGCTTCCGCCGCGCGAACGCGATGGGACTGGCAACGAGCCAGTGGTCGCGCAAGGCATGGAAGCGATGGGTCGAGGCAAGGCTGGCCAGTGCGCCTTGCCCCTTCGCACCTTCGGCTACCTGCCGCGGGACACCGGTATTCATCGTCGGGGTTCCGCGTTCCGGCACCACCCTGCTTGCCGAACAACTTGCGCGCCATCCCTCCGTCCGGCATCGCGGCGAGCTGGGCTGGCTCCAGGTGATTGCGCAGCGCCTGCTCGATGCCAAACCCGATGCTAGCTTCGTGCAGCAGCAGGCGAGCCTCTACGAGGCACAGCTGCGCCAGGACGACGTCGAAGGCGCAGACTGGTTCATCGACAAGCAGCCACTCAACCTGATGCACGTGGACGTGATCCTCGCGCTGTGGCCGCACGCGCGCATCCTGTACTGCCAGCGAAATCCGCGGGACACCGCCTTGTCGCTGTGGACGCAATCCTTCCACGACCACGCGCATGACTACGCCTACGACATGGGCGACATCGCCGCCGTGATCCACGGCTGCCGGCGGTTGATGGACCATTGGTGCAGGCGTCATCCCGCATCCATCCATACCGTGGACTACGAGCAACTGGCCGCCGAGCCGGCCCGTGTAAGGCAGGCGGTGTCTGTGTGGCTGGGCTTGCCCGAAGCGTCGTGGACGGAGGTTTCCACGAGTCACGCCATCAGCACCGCCAGTGCATGGCAGGCGCGGCAGCCGGTGTATACGCGCTCGATCGGACGTTGGCGGCGCTACCTCGACGTGTTGCCGGAACTGTCTCAGCTGCCCGAGCGTTAGTCCGCCATCGTGCCGAGTGCCTGGCGCAGCGGCGCCAGCTGCGTTTCGTAGTGACGCCACTCCTGGAAGAAACGCGCGTGGATACCCTCGCGCACCTGTTCCATGCTGGGCGTCGCGACGGCTGACTTGTTGCGCGTGACATCCACGCAACCGTCTTCCCATGCCAGATCGCAGAACGCGAGGATCTTGCGCGTCATGGTTTCCGGGTCGCGCACCAGCTCGCCGTAGGGCACGTCGAGGATCTGCCCCGGCATGGCTGCATGCCAGTGATCCATGACCCGGCGATATTGCTTGTAGTGCGCAGCAAGCGCCCGCTGGTCGTAGCTCCAGGGGAAGGCCTCGCCCAGCATCGCCCTGAAGTTGGAGAAGCACACATCCATGGGGTCGCGCACCAGATTGAGGATGCGCGCCTGCGGCAGCGCGCGTCGCATCAGCCCTGCCACCATCCAGTTGCGCGGCAGCTTGTCGGTGAAATACCGCGACTTGGGCGCCCGCCACTGCGTCTGCATCAGATAGCGACGCCCCAGCTCCGCATAGTCGATGCGAGGCAGCCGCTGCAGTACGTGGTCGTCCAGCGTGACGCGATGATCGCTGGCCCAGCGCAGCTGGAAGCCGAAGTCGTCCAGCTCGCCCGCCGATACCACCTGGGAATGATTGCCCAGCACGCGGTCCAGCAATGTCGTGCCCGAGCGGGGCATGCCGATGATGAAGATCGGTTGCGGACCTTCGTTGACCACCTTCTCGGGCTGCAGCAGCTCGGGCGTGCAGCGCTGGATCAGGCGATCGAACAACTGGTCCGCCTGCTCGTCGCTGTAGGACTGGCGGCCATAAAGGATGGCGTTGCCCTGCGCCAGCGCCTGCCACGCCTCGTCGTAGCGGCCAAGGTCTTCCAGCTCCTTGTAGCGCGCGAACTCGATCGCAGCGTGGTCCTCGCTTCCTCGCGGCACCGCCTGCAACCGCTGCCCCAGCGCATCGAGGTGATTGCGTTGGGCCGTCTGTTTGCGCGTGCGGCTAAGCGCCAGCGACGCGCGCCCGAACGCCGGATTGATCCGCAGGCAGGCGTCCAGCGCCGCCTCGGAAGCGTCGAGGTGGCCGTTGAAATTCAGCTCCTGCGCATACTGAAAATAGAAGTCCGGATGATTGACACCTGCCGCGCGCGCGCGCTCGAACAGCGCCAGCGACTCAGGGTGCTGACCGAGCATCTTGCGCAACACGGCCGCGTGCATGAGGGCCGGTCCGTCCTGCGTGTGCTGCAGGGCCGGATGATCCAGGCACGATTGCGCGGCCGCCGATTCGCCCGTGCGCTGCAAGGCTGCTGCCACGTGACAGACCAGCCGGGGATCCATCGGCAGCTGCCGCGTGGCCGCCAAGGCCTGCGCCGCGGCGTCGCGCACGCGCTGTTCGCCAAAGGCCAGGTCCGACAGGATGAGCCGCGTAGGCACATGCGCGGGATCGCGCTGCGCCAGCGACTCCAGCGTGACCCTCGCGGGCGCGAACTGGCGTTCCGCCAGATAGCGCTGCGCACGCTCCCACAACTTCTCGTTCGTCTGCTGCATCAGATGACCCCAAGCGCTCTCGCCCGAGCTTAACCGCTGACGCCGACTACCGCATCGACGGGGTAGCCCCAATGACGCAGCATCGGTTCGAGTATCGGCAGCACCGGCTCGAACTGGGCCCGGTATTTCAGCCAGCGATTGAGCCCTTTGCGGTTCACCGGCTCGATCACCTGCGAATAGCTCGGCGTGCCGATGTAGCCCTTGCTGCGCGCGTGCTCGTCGAACGCGTGCATGGGCGCGGCATCCTGCAGTTGCAGGAATTGCGCGATGCCCGCCGCATGGCGCGGGAAATCATCGACCAGGTCCTCGTAGCGCGACACCAGCACGTTGGGCGCAAACGTCTGCACGTCCGCCAGCCAGATCTCCATGGCCTGCGCATAGGCCCGCGCCAGCCGCTCGATGCTCTCGCAGGCGGCGGCAAGAATGCTGGCCCGGAAATTCTGCATGTAGCAACTCAGGATCACGTCGCACGGGTGGCGCACGGCGAGGATGAACTTCGCGTCTGGGAACAACCGGTAGATCAGCGGCAGCCACATCATGTTGAGCGGATTCTTGTCCACCAGCTGGGCATCCCAGCGCCGCGGGATGCGCTCGGACACCATCAACACGTACTGCTTGCGCAACTCATCGACGTCGCGCTGCTGCAGCATCCCCAGATCATCCAGCAGGCGCGTGTCATGGCGACGGAGCTTATCCGCCAGCCGGTTGAAGAAAGGATTCTCATCCATCGACTGCAGGCCCGGATGCGCATCGAGCATCTGCTCCAGCAGCGTCGTGCCCGATCGGGGAAAGCCCACGATGAATACCGGCGAGTCCTTTGCTTCGGGTGCCACCAGCGCGGGCCAGCGCGCGTACTGCGCCGCGCTCACCTTGTGGATGACGGCGGGCAGCGGATCGGCGCCGGCCTCGAAATGCTCGGGGGAGGCGATGCGCGTCTCCTCCGTCTGCAGTCGATGTGCCGTGCGCAAGGCCCGCATGGCGTCATCGACATCGCCCTGCTTGTCGTACACCTGCGCGAGGTTGAAGTAATGCGTGAAGTCCGCCGGATGACGCGGACCCGCCTTTTCAAGCAGCTGCCGTGATGTGGGCAGATCTTTCCGTCGCGAGGCCAGGGCGGCCAGCACGTGGTCTACTTCCCTGCGCACCTCGTCACCCGCGGCGCCATCGATGCCCAGGAAGGGCTGCACCATCGCTTCGGCTTCGGGCAGGCGATTGAGCCGCTCGTAGATATTGGCGAGCAGCAACCGCGCCTCGACGTGTCCCGGATTGCGTGCGAGCAGGTCTTCCAGCAGCACGGCCGCGGCTGGCGTGTCGCTCATCTGGTTATGCAACTTGGCCAGTTCGAGCTGCAGCGGATCGTCATTGAGCGGCAACCAGCTGCGCCACGGGCCGAGGAGATCGTCCGCGCCCTGGAAGTCCTGGCAGAGGCAGCACGCCTTGGCCGCAAAGATGCGGACGGCTGGCAGCTCCCTGGCGCGTTCAAAGGCATCCAGCAGGGCCTCGCGCGCTTCGAAATAGCGTTTCTGCTGGATCAGCAACAAGCCGTACTGCAGGCACGGGATCGCGTTTTGCGGGTCCAGGGCCACGGCCTTCTTGTAGGCATCTTCGGCATCCGTCGCACGGCCCGATGCACTCAGCGCGACGCCGAGATTGCACCAGTGCACGCCGCTGCCGGGAGCAAGGCGCGTCAGCTCCTCGTAGATGGGCAATGCCTCCGCTTGCCGTCGCTGGTACTGCAGCGCGATGGCCAGCATCAGCAAGGCATCCTCGTCCCGTGGATGGACGTCCAGGCAGGCGCGGCAAAGCCGCTCGGCTTCGGACAGCTGGCCTTGGGCAATCGCTGAGGCAATCCGGGAAGTCGTATCGGGAGTCATGGCCAAAAAAAGAGGGCCGCGTGAGACATTCACGCGGCCCTGCAAGGTTAACGCCTGGACAGACGCTTTAGAACTTGACCGTCACGCGAGCCCAGAAGTAGCGGCCCATCAGGTCGAAGTCGCTCGGGTCGGTGTTGGCGTTGAGCGTGTTGTTGGCATACAGCATGGGCGGCTGCTTGTCGAACACGTTGTTCACGCCGAAGTCCAGATGCGTGTTGAGCGGTTCGATGTTGTAGCCGATCGACACGTCGTTGTACGTCGTCGCACCGTACTTGTACTCCGCACCATGGATCGTGCAGTACGAGCCGTAATAGCAGGTGCCGTCCGGGAACACATCCTGCGACGGGCTCTTCGAACCCATCTGGAAGCGGCCGATGTAGCGCAGGCGCCAGGACAAGTCCCAGCCACCCATCTGCCAATCCACGAAGGCGTTGGCGCGCCAGCGCGGGAACAGGCAGACACCCGAGTTATCCGGACAGGCAGCTGCCTGGGCCGAACCGTAAGGCAGCAGGTGCCCCGCGTTGTGGTAGGTGGTGTTGGCCGGCGTACCCGGCGCCGTGTTCTGGTCGTAGTACTTCAGGTAGGTGCCGTTGATGCCCACCGTGAACTGGCCGAAATCGAACTTCGGCAGCTTGTAGTTGAGCGAGAAATCCACGCCACCCGTGTCCGTGCTGCCCAGGTTGCCGGTCGGCTCGGTGAACTGCGAGGTCAGCTGGCCCTGGTTCGGGCCACTGTCGAAGCGATGGATGAACTGGCAATACACCAGCTGGCCAGCGCTACACAGGTTGAGCACGCTCTGTGCACCCACCACCGTGATGATGTTGTTGAGGTACACATGCCACACGTCAACCGTGCCCGACAGACCCGGCGCCCACGACGGGCTGTACACCGCGCCCAGGTCGAACGACTTGCCCTGTTCCGGCTTGATCGGGAAGCCCGAGTACTGCGAGCCACCGGTGATCGTGCTGAGCTGCAGGTTCTGCTGAACGACCGTATTGCGGAAGCTGCCGTCCGTCGGCACGTTCACGCACGCCGGGTTGGCCGGAGCGCCCGTGTAGCCGTCGCAAGGATCGCTGGAGATACGCGGCGCGTCAGCCGACGGTGCACCGTAGACTTCCGTGATGTTCGGGGCGCGGAAGACCTCGGCCATCGTGCCACGCAGCAACAGGTCGTCGAACGGCTTCCATTCCAGGCCGAACTTGAAGTTGTTGGTGCTGCCGAAGGTGCTGAACTTCGAGTAACGGTCACCGACGGTCAGGTTCAGCGACTGGGCGCCCGGCAGGCCGGTCAGGATCGGGAAGAACGCCTCGGCGAAGAGTTCCTTGACGTTGTAGCCACCGAGCAGGCTGGCCGTACACTGGCTGCCCAGCACGCAACCGCCGGTCGCCGGATCGATGTTGAGCAGGGGATCGACAATCGCACGCTGGTATTCCTTGCGATAGTCGGCGCCCACGGCCAGCTGGACAGCACCGGCCGGCAGGTCGAACACCGCACCGTTGATACCGGCGTGGTAGATCCGCTCGATCGAGTAGGTATCGCTGAGGGCCGGCACCGCCGCCTTCTGCAACGCCGCCACCGAGCCTGCCGAGTGCAGGTCGAACGGGTTGAAGTTGGGATCGAGGCCATTACAGCCATTGGTGCCATCCGCCGGTGCCGCTCCGCCCGGAGCCACGCACATCACCTGGCCGTTGATCATCGACGACGGACCGGTGTACAGGTTGTTGGTGTTAGGCAGACCCAGCGTGGTGGTCTTGACGCTCTGGTGGCCGTAGTCGAAGCCGACGTCCCAGTTCCAGTCCTTATCCCAGACCGTGAAGTTGCCCTTGAAGCCGGTGGCGATCTGGCCGTTATCCGTACCGAACTTGGCCTGGCGATTGCCGATCTCGGTCAGGCGGGCGTTGTAGGTGTTGGCGCCCGAACGGAAATCAGTGCCGAACTGGTTCCAGTAGTTGTCAGCCGAGATGTTCAGCGTGCTCTGGGCATACGGCGGCGTCGCATAGATAGCCGGAGCCAGCTGGAACTGCGACGAGGTCTTGTTGTAGTAGGCGTCCATGTAGACCTGGACGTTTTCGGCCAGGTTGTAGGTGCCCATGATGAACGCATTGGTGCGTTCCTGCGGCGTCATCACCAGGTTGACGGTCGCGTAGTTGTACTTGTCGCTGTTCGCGCCGTTGTTCTGGTAGCAGTGATAGTTGGTCGGGTCGACCACCTGGCTGTTTCCGCCTGGCGTCAGCGCGACGAACGAGCAGCCGAAGGTACCCTTGAGCGCGGCCGGCAACTGGATATGGCCGTACTCGGACGAGGTGGAACCACCGATATAGGTGGTGGGCGGCTGAGGCGCGGACGGACCCAGGCCGTTGGTACCGTAGCGGGTCAGCGAGTTCTTGGAGAAGTCGCGGGAACCGGCGAGCACGCCTTCCTGCTTGTTGTACTCGACGCCGCCGACGATGCTGCCCTTGTCGGAGGTGTGGCCGAAGGTGAAGGTGTAGCCGCTCTGGTCACCGTCATTGCGATCGGACTCGCCGACATTGGCGGTGAAGGTGGCGCCTTCGTAGTTCTTGCGCAGGATGAAGTTGACGACGCCGCCGATGGCATCGGAACCGTAGGTTGCCGAGGCACCGTCGGTCAGCACTTCGATGCGCTCGATCATGCTGGCCGGAATGGCATTCGGGTCCGTGCTCAGGACGCGATGGCCATCGACCAGGATCAGCGTACGGTTGGAACCCAGGCCGCGCAGGTTGATGCTCGACTGGCCCGAGCCGCCGCCGTTGTTGGTCTGTGGGTTGACGTTGCCGCCGGTCATGGCCGGCAGCTGCTGCACCAGGTCACCGAGCGTCTGCTTGCCGGTGGCTTCGATCGTCGAGCGATCGATGGTGATGACCGGACTGGCCGTCTCGACGTCTACACGGCGAATCAGCGAGCCGGTAACCGTCACCGTTTCCAGCGTCTTGCTCTTGGCCTGATCCGGCGGCGGTGGTGGTGGCGTGGTGGTTTGCGCATCCTGCGCGAAAGCTGCAGTGCCGTAAGCGCTTGCCGCCAGCATGCCCAGCGAAAGCGCCAGGCGCACCGACGTGCAGAGTTTGTTTTCCCCGAACTTCATGAGAACACCCTCCCGTTATTTATTTATGACCGGATTTGAGATTTTCCCCGCCTCAAACCCGCGCCCGAGTCGCCCGTAAAAAAGGGGTTAGACCTTGGTCTACAGCGCTGCGCATTTATCACGCTTTACTTACAGAGAGTCAATTAAATCTATACAGCAAGAAATAAAGCTGCCACGGCAGTAAACGCAGTAACTTTCGATACCTACCGATTATGTGAAGATCATCTGGTGCCAATGTGACAGCAGCCCCCTGCCGCATTCACCATTGCTGCGCTGCACCGACCTTCGTGTGAAGGCGGTGAAACCAAAGTGAAGGCAGCCCGGCCAGATGTTAAGACACCGGCCAGGCTGATGATTCAACGGGTTTTTTACTCGCCGCCGCTTTCGTCTTCGAAGCGCAGGTGTTTAACACTGCGGCCGCGGCGCCGGACCAGCTTCAGCGCCTCAATACCAATGCGTATATGGCGCTCGACGAATTGACTCGTCACGCTTCGATCACTTAACTCTGTCTTAACGCCCTCGGGAATCATCGGCTGATCCGAGACCAAGAGCAGGGCGCCACACGGAATCTTGTTGGCGAAGCCGGCCGCGAAGATGGTGGCCGTCTCCATGTCCACCGCCATGCAGCGGGTCCGGCGCAGGTAATCCTTGAAGGCCTCGTCGTGTTCCCAGACCCGGCGGTTGGTGGTGTACACCGTGCCGGTCCAGTAGTCGTAACCGAGGTCGCGGATCGTGGTGGACACGCCACGCTGCAACTGGAAGGCCGGCAATGCGGGCACCTCCGGCAACAGATAGTCGTTGGAGGTGCCTTCGCCGCGGATGGCGGCAATGGGCAGCACCAGGTCGCCGATGGCGTTCTTCTTCTTTACGCCGCCGCACTTGCCCAGGAACAGCGCGGCCTTCGGGGCGATGGCGCTGAGCAGATCCATCACGGTGGCGGCATTGGGGCTGCCCATGCCGAAGTTGATCAGGGTGATGCCATCGGCAGTGGCGTTGGGCATGGGCTTGTCGCGACCCTGCACTTCCACGCCGTGCCATTGCGCGAACAGGTCAACGTAATGGCCGAAATTGGTGAGCAGGATGTGCTCGCCAAACTGCTCCAGCGGCGTGCCGGTATAG
This sequence comes from Dyella sp., assembly GCF_035685885.1. Taxonomy (GTDB): domain Bacteria; phylum Pseudomonadota; class Gammaproteobacteria; order Xanthomonadales; family Rhodanobacteraceae; genus Dyella. The sequence continues at coordinate 37,147 of NZ_DASRZX010000082.1, forward strand.
CGCGGCAGCCAGTTGGAGACGATCTCCTGTTTGTCCTTCATAAGACCCCTTGGGTCAGCGCAGCGTTTGTTGTCCCGCTACGCGTTACCGGCGACGCCACGCCGGCAAGATGCCAGATCCGTGCGCGCATCTTACCCGCTGGAGCACGCTGGCAGGCGTCCGCATCGCGCGGTCTTTGCATTTTCTTGAAGCTCGCCTGTCCACGATGTCTCCGTCACAGGGAGACATGCCATGGTGTTACTGGGTTGGTTGATTGCCCTCGTCCTGATGCTCGGGCTCGCCTTCGTAGGCCGGGGCTGGTGGGCGTGGGTGGCCCCCGCAGCTTTGCTTTTCGCGGTCTGGTGGCTGCACGGCATCGCGGCACCCGGCCTCTTTGATGTGCTGCTGATCGGCACCGCGGTACTGGCACTGGTGACTGGCCTTCCGCCCTTGCGCCGTATCTTGTTCGCGCGCGCCTTGCTGCCCAGGCTCGCCAAGGTCATGCCGAGACTGGGCGATACCGAACGCATCGCGCTTGAGGCCGGCACGGTGTGGTGGGACGCGCAGATCTTCTCCGGCCAACCCGACTGGGCGATGTTGCAGGGCTTTGCATGCAAGCCGCTGTCGCCAAAGGAACAGGCCTTCATGGATGGCCCGGTGACGAAGCTGTGCGAGATGCTCGACGACTGGCAGGTCGAACAGGACCGCGACCTCTCGCCCGAGGTGTGGGACTTCATTAAGCGCGAACGCTTCTTCGGCATGGTGTTGCCCGAGCAATACGGTGGCCTGGGCATGTCGGAGATCGGCCACTCGCGCGTGGTCACGCGCATCGCCACGCGTTCGGTGGCGGCGGCCGTCACCGTGATGGTGCCCAATTCGCTGGGACCGGGTGAGCTCCTCGTGCATTACGGCACCGAAGAACAGAAGCAGCGCTATCTGCCTCGCCTTGCGGATGGCCGCGACGTGCCGTGTTTCGCCCTCACCGGACCCGAGGCCGGTTCCGACGCGGCGGCCACGCAGTCCGAAGGCATCGTCGAATGGGGACAGTGGCAGGGCGAGCAGGTGATCGGCCTGCGGCTCAACTGGAACAAGCGCTATATCACCCTGGCGCCGGTGGCGACGCTGATCGGTTTGGCCTTCCGTTTGAAAGATCCCAACGGCCTGCTGGGTGGTCCGGCCGATCGCGGCATCACCTGCGCATTGATTCCGCGCGACCTGCCTGGCGTGGTCATCGGCAAACACCACGATCCGATGGGCGTGCCCTTCGCCAACGGGCCGATCGAAGGCCATGACGTGTTTGTCCCGATGGACGCCATCATCGGCGGCGTCGAACAGGTGGGCCATGGCTGGCGCATGCTGATGGAAAGCCTCGCGGCCGGTCGCTCCATCTCCTTGCCCGCCCTGGCCGTGGGCGCAGCGCAGATGGCCACGCGCATCTGCGGCGCCTATGCCACGGTGCGCGAGCAGTTCGACACGCCCATCGGCCGCTTCGAAGGCATCGAGGAACCGTTGGCGCGCATCGCCGGCCTTACCTACCTGATGACGGCAACGCGCACGCTAACCTGCGGTGCGCTCGATGCGGGGGAAAAGCCCGCCGTGCTCGGCTCCGTCGCCAAGGCCTATCTCACCGACGCCATGCGCGAAGTGGTGAGCGATGCGATGGACATCCGCGCCGGCGCGGCGATCCAGCGCGGTCCGCGCAACGCGCTCTCGCGCATGTGGATGTCGGTGCCCATCGGCATCACGGTGGAGGGCGCCAACATCCTCACGCGCTCGATGATAATCTACGGCCAGGGCGCGATCCGTTGCCACCCGTGGGTGCAGAAGCTGATCGACGCCATCGCCGGCAAGGACCTGATGGCCTTCGACCGCTGCACCTTCGGCTACATCAGCTTCGTATTCACCCGCGGCGTGCGCTCGCTGCTGCTGGGGCTCAGCGGCGCGCGCTTCGCTTGTGCACCCGGTGGCGAACTGCGCCGCCAGTACCAGCACCTCACGCGATTTTCTTCCGCGTTCGCCTTCATCTCGGACATGTGCATGGTCACGCTGGGCGGCACGCTCAAGCGACGCGAAAAAATCTCAGGGCGCCTTGCCGATGCACTGGCCTGGCAATACCTGGCGGCGGCCACGCTGAAGCGCTATCACGACGAGCCCAAGCTCGCCTCCAACTATGATCTCGCGCGCTGGGGCGTCGCGCTGGCGTTGTACCGCACGCAGGAAGCCCTGCGCGGCGTGCTGGACAACCTGCCGTCCGGCTTTGTCGCCGGGTTCGCACGGCTGCTGATCTTCCCGCTGGGCGCCCGCTTCCGTCCGCCTTCGGACCTGCTCGGGCAGCGTGCGGCGCGCGCCATCCTGGAAGACCGCGAGGCGCGCATCCATCTCACCGAAGACATCCACGTGCCCGGCGCGCACGAGCCTGGCCTCGGCGAACTGGAGGCGGCGCTGGACAAGGCCGTACGTGCACTGCCGGTGGAAACCAAATTGCGTGACGCCGTGCGCGCCGGTCGCCTGGATCGTGCCCCCAAGGACGAACTGGACGAACGTGCACTGGCCGCCGGCGTGATCACCCGCGAGGAATACGCCACGCTGAACGAGGCAAACGACGCGCGCGATGCCGTGGTACAGGTCGACGCGTTCGAGCCCGGCGTTTATCGCCAGCTGCGCTAGAAAAAGTCCTAGGGCATGCGCCAACGGTCAGGGTCGGCAGCCATGGAGGCGCGTGCTATGTTGGCCGCGTCAACGACTGGGGGGTGACACGATGCGGATGGGACTGGCGATCGACGCGGCTTGCGACCTGCCGCAGGCGTTCCTGCAGAAGCACAACATCGCAGTGATGCCCATCACCATCCATGTCGACAACGAAGTCTTCATGGACAACCGCAACCAGGTTGAACTCCATCGTTTCCTGGATCGCAACCTCGGCAGCCGCAGCCATGCCGCCGAAACGCT
>NZ_DASRZX010000083.1:0-31367 GCF_035685885.1 Dyella sp.
AGTCGCAGCCATTCGGCGGAAACCGAACCCTGCTCGATCGAGGAAGTACAGAAGCTGGTCCTCGACAAGCTGGTGCTGGAACAGGACTGCGTGTTCTGCCTCACCATCACGGCCACGCGCTCGGCCATCAACGACCACGTGATCAAGGCCAGCTTCGCGGTGCTGAAGAACTACCGCGACGTACGCGAGCGGCATGGCATCACGGGCCCGTTCCTGATGCGCGTCATCGATACGCGCACGCTGTTCGCCGGCTCAGGCCCGGTTGTCGTGGAGGCCGCCCGGCTGATCGAAGCCGGCGAAGCCCCGGCGGCGATCCGCGAGCGTCTCACCCTTGTTGCCAACAATGCCTACGGCTACATGCTGCCGCGCGACCTCTATTACCTGCGTGCCCGCGCCAAGAAGAAGGGCGATCGCAGCGTGGGCCTGATGAGCGCCGTGCTGGGTTCGGCGCTGGACATCAAGCCGCTGCTGCGAGGCTATCGCGGCGAGACGGGACCGGTCGGCAAGGTGCGCGGCTTCGAGCAGGGCGCGGAAACGCTGTTCAACTATGCCGCCAAGCGCGTGCACGCCGGCCTGCTGGTTCCAGTGGTCTGCGTAAGCTACGGCGGCGACCTGGCCGAACTGGGCAAGCTGCCGGGCTACGCCGCGCTGCGCACCGCATGTGACGAGTGCGACGTGGAGCTGATGGAAGCGCCGATGAGCATCACCGGCATGGTCAACGTCGGCGAAGGCGCCGTGACGTTGGGCTTTGCCGCGGAAGAACACGCCACGGACTTCTGAGCACCACCGTTCGACGGAGGTCTGCGCATGATCCGCCTGGGTACGCTGCTTCTGCTGGCCGGCCTCGCAGGCCCGGCGCTCGCGGGCACGGCCTATCAGTGCACCGGCGCGGACGGCCGCACCTCCTTCCAGGACAAACCCTGCGCGCCCGGGCAGCGACAGCAAACCCTGCAACTCGACGATTCCCAACCGGCCATGCCTGCGCCTGCGCCTGCGCCATCGCCACTCCCGCAGAAGGACATCGACACGGCACCGCCGACTCCGGCGCCCGAACCGGTGACGCCGCTGCCGGTGATGTATGCCTGCATGCGCGCCACCGACGGCAAGACCTACCTCAGCGAGAACGGCGATCCGCAACCCTACCAGGTGCCTTACGGCATCCTCGGGGCCGCGCAGCTGCCGCTGTCGCAAGTGTATGGACCAGGCGGTGGCGGCGGTGCCTCCGCGCCCGAACTCAACCGTGGCAATGTCACGCCCGGTTTGATCGCGCGGCGCTACGTATGGGTGCAGGACACATGCCGTGAGCTGACGCCGGGCGAGACCTGCCACGCATTGCGCGATGCCTACGACGAGATCGAAACCAAATTGCGCCGCGCGTTCAAGAGCGACCAGCCGCCCCTGGAAAAACGCGAAGCCATCCTGCGCGCACAGCTGCGCAACTGCTGAGCGACGCTGCTCATGTTTTGCGCAAAGCCATGCAAGTGGTTGCTGCGCAAGCGCGCCGAGCACTTGTCCACAGGCTTGCTACCAGCCTTTCCCCAACGGCTGTGGAAAACCGCGTCGCGCCTGTCGCGATTTTGATCACGATGATGAAAACGCTGCGCTGGCGCGCACTTGCAGCACCTATCCACAGGCTTGCCCATGGGCAGTCCACATGGGCTGTGGAAAAGTGCGGACTCAGAAGCCGTAGTTGAGAAAGCCGCCGTCCACGCCAAGCACCTGCCCGGTGACGTAGCTCGCGGCGGGCAGGCACAGGAAGGCGATGGCGGCGGCGACTTCCTCCGGCTCACCGATGCGGCGCAGCGGCGTGCGGTCCAGCACTTCGTCCAGGTACTCGTCGTTGGCCAGCGCCGGTTCCGAGCGCTGTGTGCGGATGTACCACGGCGCCACTGCGTTGACGCGGATGCCATCGGCGCCCCATTCCACGGCGAGGTTGCGCGTGAGCTGATGCAGCGCGGCCTTGGCCATGCCGTAGGGCGAGCCGGTGCGCACGGCCGTGATGCCGGATACCGAGCCCACGTTGACGATCGCCGCATTCGCGTGTTGCACCAGCTGCGGGTGCGCCAACCGGCACATCTCGAAGGCCGAGAACAGGTTCTGCTCGAAGATCGCGCGATAGTCCTCTTCGCGATAAGCCAGCGTGGGCGCCGGCTGGTTGCCACCGGCGTTGTTGACCAGCAGCGACAGCGGCGCGCCCAGGTCGGCGATCCAGTCGAACACGGCCAGTCGCTCTTCCTGCTCGCTGAGATCCGCGCCGAAAGCCAGCACCTCGATGCCCGGAAAATCGTCCAGCAGCTCCACGCGCACCTGTTCCAGGTAGTCGCCGTCGCGGGAGACCAGCAGCAGGTTGGCGCCGAGTCCCGCCAGTTCGCGGGCGGCGGCATAGCCGATGCCCTTGCTGGCGCCGGTGATCAAGGCGGTGTGTCCCTGCAGCTGCCAGGCATCGATGCGTGCGTTCATGCACCGAGCTTAAAACCACCATCCCACCCGCGCCAAGCTTGCCGGCCGCCTCGCCACTGCACGACACTGCCCGCCACGCGCTGCGAGGACCCGCCATGAAACGCCCTGCTCTGATGCTCTGCGCCTGCCTCCTCGCCGCCTGCTCCGGCAAGCCGCCGGCGCCCATGTCACAGCCTGCCGCCGCAAGCACCGCGCGCGTCGCCACGCCATGGGACGACCTGAAGAAGGACGAGCAACGCGCCCGCGACGTGCAGAAGGCGGTCGACAAGCAGGCCGACCAGCAGCGCCAGCAGATCGACGCGGCCTCGCAGTAGCCCGGCGCACCTCCCTGTAGGAGCGCACCCTGTGCGCGATGGACCTGCCGTGAAGCGATGCGCACTAACAACTTCGAATTGATCATCGGAGCGCAACCAGCACACGTCGCCGCCTGATCCTGTGGGAGCGCTTCCTGTGCGCGACGAGCCCGCGGTGAATCTCGACGGTGAACGCAGAGGCCGGACACTGAGGCACGCCACACGTCGCGGTCGCGCACTGGGTGCGCTCCTACGGGTGTCGATCGAGGTACTTGGCAAGCCGTGTTTCAGCGGGCATGGTGGATTGCATGAACGCCCCCCACCCTGACGAACTGGCGGCTGCGCCGCTGCTGCAGTTGGACGACGCCAGCGTGATGCGCGGCGATCGGCTGATCCTCGACCACTTCAGCCTGCGCATCGAAGCCGGCGAGCACACGGCCATCCTTGGCGCCAATGGCGCCGGCAAGTCGACCCTGGTCCGGCTGATCACGCGTGAGCTGTACCCTTTGGCGCGCGACGACGGCCACGCCTCGGTGCAGGTATTCGGACGCGATCGTTGGCATGTGTCCGAACTTCGCGGACTGCTCGGCATCGTGTCGCCCTCGCTGCAGGACGACTGCACCAGCGATGCCACGCTCGACGTTTCCGAGGCGGTGCTGTCGAACTTCTTCGCCGCGCGTCGCCTGGGGCTGGACCATCGCATTACCTCATCCATGCGCGAACGCGCGGACGAGGCACTTGCGCACGCCGGCGCCGCTCATCTGATAGGCCGCCGCATGGTCAGTCTTTCCACCGGCGAGGCGCGCCGTGTGCTGATTGCACGCGCCCTGGTGCATCGCCCGCGCGCGCTGCTGCTGGACGAACCTTGCGCCGGCCTCGACATGGCGAGCCGCCGCCGTTTCCTCGAAAGCCTGCGCGGGCTGGCCCGCAGCGGCACCACGCTGTTGCTGGTGACTCACCACATCGAGGAGATCCTGCCGGAGATCGGACGCGTGGTGCTGTTGCGTGACGGACGCATGCTGCAGCAGGGCGACAAGGCCGAGGTGCTCACGGATTCCTCATTGAGTCGCGCCTTCGACATGCCCGTGCATGTGCAACGCCATGGCGAGTACTACAGCGCTGCCCTGGCCTGATGTCCGTCCCGCCAAAAAGAAAGGCCCCGGCTTGCACCGGGGCCTTCTTGTGTCACGAGGCTCGCTGATCAGCGTGGCGCACAGAAGCAGTACGCGTAGACGTTTGGACGTCCAGCCTCGGCCGTGCGCAGCAGCTTCAGCTCCGGTGCCATCGCGTTGATGCGGCTCATCCACGACGGCACGCTTATGCCGTACGAACGCGCCACCTGCACCATCGCGCTCTCGTTGAGGTTCACCAGGTACTGCTCAAACGTGCCGAGCGGTTCCTCGACATAGCGGATCGGGTAGCCCTTCTCGAGCTTGGCGCGCTTCGCCGCATCGGCCACGGCCTCGCCCAGGCCGCCGAGCTGATCGACCAGTCCGCGATCCAGCGCCTGCTGGCCGGTCCACACGCGACCCTGCGCAATCGTGTCGATGGCGTCATACGGCTTGCCGCGCGCCTTGGCCACCTGACCGACGAAATCGCGGTAACCCTTCTCGATGGTCGCCTGGATCACGGTGCCGACCTTCGGATCCAGCGGGCGCGTGATGTCGAAGGCGCCGGCGAGCGGACCGGTGCCCACGCCGTCGTTCTTCACGCCGAGCTTGTCGAGCGTGCCAGGCACGGTCAGCACCATGCCGAAGATGCCGATGGAACCGGTGATGGTGTTGGGTTCGGCATAGATGCGATCGGCATTCATCGCGATCCAGTAACCGCCGCTGGCCGCGACGTTGCCCATCGACACCACGACCGGAATGCCGGCCTCGCGCGTGAGTTCCACTTCGCGGCGGATCTGTTCGGCGGCATACACCTCGCCACCGGGCGAGTTGATGCGCAGCACGAGTGCCTTGGTGCGCTTGTCTTCGCGGGCCGCGCGGATCAGCGCCGCGGTGGAGTCACCGCCCACGGTGCCCTGCGGCTGCTTGCCACCCGAAATCTCGCCTTCGGCGACCACCACCGACACGCCGGGGTCGAGGCCGCCATCACTGTCGGGCACTGCCGCGCTGTAGCGCTGCAGGGACACCTGGCGGAAGCCTTCGCCCTTCTTGCCGGCAGGCACGCCCTCGCGGCGCATCATCGCCTCGAGTTCGGCCGGCGTGGCCAGGCCATCGACGAGATGCTGGTCCAGCGATAGGCGGCCAAGGTCGCCGCGCGTGTTGGCGATCTGCTCGGGCAGGCCGTCGATGTCGGCGCGCAACGCAGTGGGTTCGATCTTGCGCAGCTTGGCCACTTCGTTGATGTAGCTGTCCCACAGGCCGCCCATCCAGAAACTGTCCGCCTCCTTCGATTCGGATGAGGCGTGGTCGAGGATGTACGGCTCGGCGGCGCTCTTGAACTGGCCGACGCGGAACAGATGGACGTCCACGCCGATCTTGTCGAGCAGGTCCTTGTAGAACAGGCGGTAGTTGGCGAGGCCCGTGATCATCACGCCGCCCTGCGGATCCACCAGGATGCGGTCGGCATGTGCGGCGAGGTAGTACTGGCCCTGGTCCAGGCTCGGCGCCCACACGATCACCGGCTTGCCGGCCGCGCGGAAGCGATCCAGCGCCGCGCCCACTTCGCGCAGCGCGGCAAAGCCGCCGCCATGCAGTTCGGACGGCATCAGCAGGATGCGCGTGATGCGCGAGTCCTTCGCGGCGGCATCGATGGCGCCAACCAGGTCGCGCAGCTGCACCTGCTTGGGCTCGTTGCCGGACAGCTGCGCCAGCGCGCGTTCCATCGGCTCGATACTGTACTGCTCGACCAGTTCGCCCCGCGGCTTGATCACCAGCACGCTGTCGCTCTGCACGACGTGCTGGCCATGGGTGCCGAGGTATCCGGCCATCAGCACCATGCAGACGATGAACAGGAAAAAGAAAAAGATCAGGTTGAGGATAACCAGCCTGACCACGTTGATGCCGCGCCCAAGGACGCAGAGAAAAGCCCAGAAACCGTTGGGACGGCGCTCCGACATGCGAAGGTTCCTCAGAGTGTCCGCGACAGCGTAGCCGTTCGCGCAGCGAAGGTCATGTAGTAGCGAAGGCGCAGCAGGCCGGCCTGTTCGCAAGGCCCTGCGTGCGATCTCAGGCCGGCTGCCGCCAGCGCTCGCGCGCAGCGCTGCGGCAGAAGCGGATGAACAGCAGGATGGCCGCCATGGTGAGCCCGGCAATCAGGCCCATCCACATGCCGCGCGCACCCAAGCCGTGCCGGAACGCCAGCCACCAGCCGACCGGCATGCCTACCACCCAGTAGGCGAACAGGGTGATCACCATCGGCACACGGGTGTCCTTGAGGCCACGCAGCGCCCCGTTTGAGGTCACCTGGATGCCGTCGGAAAACTGGAACAGTCCCGCCAGCAGCATCAGTTGCGCAGCCAGCGCGATCACCGCCTCGTCATGCGTGTAAAGCCGCGCCAGCACATGCGGCAGACTCAGCATCACCGAGGAGGACACCACCTGCACGCACAGCGCCAGCCCGATACCGCACAGGCCCGCATAGCGCACGCCCGTGGCGTCACCGCGCCCGACCGCATTGCCCACGCGCACGGTGATCGCCATCGACAGTCCCAGCGGCACCATGAAGGCGATGGTCGCCACGTTGAGCGCCACCTGGTGGCTGGCCACCACCGTCTCGCCCAGCGTCGCGATCACCAGCGCCACCGCCACGAACAGGCCGCCTTCGGCCAGCAGCGTGACGGACATCGGCCCCCCGATCTTGAGCAGGTCGAGCAGGATCTTGGGTCTGGGCCAGGCCAGGCCTTCGCGCAGGCCAAGGTCGCGATACGCCGGATGCTTCGCCACGAACCACGCGAAGCCGAGCATCTCCAGCCACAGCACCGTGGCCGTGGCGATGCCGCTGCCCAGCGAACCCAAGGCGGGCAGGCCGAACTTGCCATACATCAGCACGTAGCCCAGGGGCGCCAGCAGCAGCAGGCCCCCGATGCTGAAATACATCGAGGGGCGCGTCATCGACAGGCCTTCGGAAAGGCCCCGCAACGCGAAGTAGCTGGTAAGCGCCGGCGCGGCCCAGCTGATGGCATGCAGGAAATGCATCACGTCGGTGCGCAGCGTGGGCACTACCCCGATCCAGTCGAGCATGGGCGTGGCATTGCGCACCAGGAACCACATCACCACGCCCATGAACCACGCCAGCCACAGCGCCTGCACGAACACCGCGCCCACCTCGTGGCGACGACCCGCGCCGTCGAGCTGCGCTACCGACGGCGGCACCGCCATCATCATGCCCAGCCCCGCCACCAGGGCGAGCGCCCAGATGCTCACCGCCGTGGTGACGGCGGCCTGCACGTGTGCGTTGAGATGCCCCGCGAGCACGGCATCGACGAAGTTGGGACCGACAGCGGCCAGCTGCGCGGCAATCAGGGGAAGGGCGAGGCGCACCGTGGCACCGACCTCGCGCGCCACCCTGGCGCGATCGGGGCGGAAAGCAAGCATGGGAAGGACTCCTGGGCCGGACATTCTAGCGCACTGGCGCGACAGCCCCTGTCGCAAGCCAACCGGGAATTCCCACCGAGGCTGATTGCATCACCCGCTTGTGCCAAGATCGCGCGTTGACCGACTCGGGGGAGGCAGATGAAGAAGGAACTGGTGTCGTTCGAGGGCGTGCATTGCGCGAACTGCAGCGCGCCCATGCAGGGAGAGTTCTGCCACGAGTGCGGGCAATCCATTCATTCCGTGCTGCGCCCGATGCACCACATGGTCGAGGACACGCTCGACATGGTGCTGCACATCGACGGCCGCGTGGTGCACACCGTGCCGCCGCTGCTCTACCGCCCGGGTTTCCTGACGCTCGAATATTTCTCCGGTCGGCGCCAGCGCTACGTGGCGCCGTTCCGCCTGATGTTCGTGTTGTGCCTGCTGGCGTTCTTCGTCTGCCACATCGCGATCGACAACGTCGGCTTCACTGACACCAACCTCAAGGCCAGCGAAGGCACCGGCGAATTCGCCAAGGACCTCACGCCCGACGCCGTGCGCACGCACTACGAGCAGGTGCGCAAGGACATCGAGAAATCCAACGAAGACGCCGGCCACGGCAAGAAGGCCATGCACCGGGACGTGAGCGCGGAACGGGACCACGCCAACCACCGCCTCTCGCAGCTGGGCGCCATACCGCTGCCAGCACAGACCGAAGACGGCTGGAACTTCCACTCCAAACAGGTCGATGTGACCTGGCTGCCTGATGGCATGAACCGCAGCATCAACCGCTCGATCGAACACATGGGCACCAACCTCAAGGGCGCCATGGTCGGCGGCGAGGAAGGCGCCGCAGCGCAGGATCGCATCCTGGCCGGCGTGTTCAGCGTGCTGCCACAGACCATGTTCGTGGTGATGCCGCTGTTCGCCCTGCTGCTGAAGGTGATGTACGTCTTCCGGCGGCGTCTTTACATGGAACATCTCATCGTGGCGCTGCACAGCCATGCGTTCCTGTTCCTGGCACTGCTGCTGGGCGTGCTGCTGGGCATGCTGCGCGCGTGGCTGGTGCCGCATGGCGCCTGGATGGGCCCGCCGCTGACCGTACTGATCTGGGTCCTGGGCATCTGGATGCCGGTGTACCTGCTGATCATGCAGAAGCGGGTCTACCGGCAGGGCTGGTTCCTGACCACGATGAAGTACCTGTTCGTGGGCTGGTGCTACACGTGGCTGATCGGTTTTGCCCTGGGCTTTGCCGCCCTGCTGGGCTTGGCGCGTTGACGTTTCCCTGCACGGTATTTTGTGACAACCATCACACGAAAACGGCGCAGCGGCGCCGTCTCGCGGCGTCCAGGCAACCCTGTCGAGAGGGGTTTTGCACAGCGTCACAGGGCTGTCAAGGCAAGTCCCGTGCCTGTGGCAGTTCCATGAACATCAACCCACCAAGAAATTTAATGCTTTGATTTTAAAGCATATTTCAGCATGGTTAAAACTTGCGCAAGACGTCCGGAAAGCCGTTTTCATGCGCCTGGAGGCCCTCCCTCAACGCACGATCCACAGACTTATCCACAGACTCTGTGGATAAGCACAAAAGCGCCCTGCCAATAGTCACTTAGGTCGGCTTTCTAGATGACGGGGCAGCAAGCCTCCGCAAGCGGGCGCCGGGGCGCCATTCGGTAGCCGACGCCTTCTTCCGTCCGTGGATGGCAGGCCGGTTACACTGACTGCCTACGAGGTGTTCATGCCCGCTGTTCTCCGCGTCGCCCTCCCGGTTCCCCTGCCGACCCTGTTCGATTACCTGCCCGCCAACGCGGGCCGGGCCGACGTGGGCAGCCGCGTGCTGGTGCCGTTCGGCAAGGGCAAGGCGGTGGGCGTGGTGGTGGCCACCGACGTCGAAGCGGCGGTGGGCAGCGCCCGGCTCAAGCGGGTATTGCGCGTGCTGGATGACGCGCCGCTGCTCGACGCCGAACTGATGTCTACACTGGCCTGGGCCGCCGACTACTGGCTCGGCGCGCCGGGCGAGGCCTACGCCAACGCACTGCCGCTGGCGCTGCGCGAAGACCGCCCGCTGCCCGACACCCGCGAGGAAGCCTGGTCGCTGACCGCCGCCGGCCGCAGCGCGCTGGATGCCGGCAGCCGGCGCGGCCGCAGTCGCGCCCTGCTGGAGGCGCTGGCGAAGGGTCCGCAAACGGCCGAACTGCTGCACGAAATGCTTCCTGGCTGGCGCGATGCAGGCCGGCGCCTCGATGAGGCGGGATTGATCGAACGCATCGCGCTGGCCGCCGCAACGATGCCGGCCAGTGCCCCGCACGACCTCACTCCCGAACAGCAGCACGCCGTGCAAGAGATCGGCGCGGCGCTGGGCCACTATCAACCGTTCCTGCTCGACGGCGTCACCGGCAGCGGCAAGACCGAGGTGTATCTGGCGCTGATCCAGCAGGTGATCGCCCAAGGCAAGCAGGCGCTGCTGCTGGTGCCCGAAATCGGCCTGGCTCCGCAGACCGTACGCCGCCTGCGCGATCGCCTCGGCGTGCCGGTGCAGGTGCTGCACTCGAATCTTGCCGAAGGCGACCGCGCGCGGGCCTGGCTGCGCGCCCGCAGCGGCGAAGCCCAGGTGATCTTGGGTACGCGCTCGGCGGTGTTCACGCCGCTGCCCAATGCGGGGCTGATCGTGGTGGACGAGGAACACGATGGCGCCTACAAGCAGCAGGAAGGTTTCCGCTACCACGCACGTGACCTCGCCTTGCTGCGAGCCCGCGCGCTCAACGTGCCGGTGGTGCTGGGTTCGGCCACGCCGTCACTGGAATCGCTGGCGAACGTGCAGGCTGGTCGCTACCGCGCGCTCCATCTGCGCGCGCGACCCGGTGCGATCCGCGCGCCGCAGGTGCAGATCGTGGACATGCGCGCGCAGCGCCTGGAGCATGGCTTGTCGCCTTCGCTGCTGGCCGCCGTGGGCGAGACCGTGAAGCGCGGCGAGCAGGTGCTGGTGTTCCGCAACCGCCGCGGCTATGCGCCGGTACTGCTGTGCTACAGCTGTGGCTGGCATGCGGAATGCCCGCGCTGCGAACACCCGATGACCCTGCACGCCGGTCGCCGGATGCTCATCTGCCACCATTGCGATTACAACGCGCGTCCGCCCGCCGCCTGCCCCGCCTGTGGCACGCCGGAACTCAAGCCGCAGGGCCAGGGCACCGAGCGGCTGGAAGAAGCGCTCACCGCGCATTTTCCCGACGTGCCGGTGCTGCGCATCGACCGCGAGACCACGCGCCGACGCGACGCCTTCGAGGAACTGCTCGATGGCCTGCGTCAGGACGCACCGGCGATCCTGGTCGGCACGCAGATGCTCGCCAAGGGCCACGACCTGCCCAACCTCACCCTGGTGGCCATCGTGGGCGTGGACGAAGGACTGCACAGCGTGGATTTCCGCGCGAGCGAACGCCTTTCCCAGCTCGTCGTACAGGTGGCCGGCCGCGCGGGCCGCGCCGCCAAACCGGGTCGCGTGCTGCTGCAGACGCACCATCCCGAGCATCCCCTGCTGCGCCAGCTGCTGGCGCAAGGCTATGCCGCTGCGGCCATCACGCTGCTGGAGGAGCGCCGCAGCGTGCAGTTGCCGCCCTACGGTCATCAGGTGCTGCTGCGCGCCGACGCGCACCAGCGCGAGCACGTCGACGCCTTTCTCGCCGAAGCCGCGTCCGCGCTGGCCGGCGCGCCACTGCAGCTGGCCGGCCCGATGCCCGCGCCCATGCCGTTGCGTGCGGGCCGGCATCGCGGCCAGTTGCTGATCGAGGGGGACAGTCGCGCCACCCTGCACAACGCTTTGCGACCCTGGCATCGCACACTCTCGACGCTGCCATCGGCGCGCCGGGTGCGCTGGTCGCTCGACGTGGATCCCGTCGACCTCTACTGAGCACGGGCCACGGCGGGCGCTCCCATGACTTCTTTTCCCGAGAGGCATCACATGGACGGCAACGCCCCCTCCCCCGATCATCCCCATGTCGTCATTCTTGGCGGCGGCTTCGGCGGCCTCGCCGTGGCGCGCGGACTCGCCGACACCCACGCACGCATCACCCTGGTCGATCGCCGCAACCATCATCTGTTCCAGCCGCTGCTCTACCAGGTCGCCACGGCGGGACTTTCCGCGCCATCCATCGCTGCACCGCTGAGGCAGATCCTGCGTCGCCAATCCAACATCACCGTGCTGATGGATGAAGCGCTCGACGTCGACCTGGCGCAACGGCAAGTACGGCTGGCTGGCGGCTGGCTCGGCTATGACGCGCTCGTCGTCGCCACCGGCGCCACACATGCCTACTTCGGACACGATGAGTGGGAACGCTATGCGCCAGGCCTGAAAACACTGGATGACGCCTTCACCATCCGCCGCCGTGTGCTGCTCGCCTTCGAGCGCGCGGAACGCGAAGACGATCCGGCGCGTCGACAGGCATGGCTCAACTTCGTGGTCGTCGGCGGTGGCGCCACCGGCGTGGAACTGGCGGGCACGCTGGCGGAGATCGCACGCCACACACTGCCGCGCGAATTCCGTCGCGCCGATCCACGGCAGGCGAATGTATTGCTGGTGGAAGCCGGGCCACGCCTGCTGCCGGCCTTTGCACCGGAACTGTCGGACAAGGCACGCCGCCAGCTGGAAAAACTCGGCGTCGAAGTTCGCCTGGGCACGGCGGTCACCGCCATCGATGCGCACGGCGTGATGCTTGGTGACGCGCCGCATCCGGCGCACACCGTGCTATGGGCAGCGGGCGTTGCCGCCTCACCGCTGGGCCGGAGCCTTGGTGCGCCAGTGGATCGCGCGGGGCGCGTGCTGGTCGAGCCCGACCTCAGCCTGCCCGGCCATCCGGACGTATTCGTGATCGGCGACCTTGCCAGCATCGCGCAGGTTGATGGACGTCCCGTACCAGGCGTAGCGCCCGCGGCCAAGCAAATGGGACGGTACGTGGCCGACGTGCTGAAGGCGCGCTGGCGCGGCAACGCCGGCATCCGACCCTTCCGTTATCGCGATGACGGTTCGCTGGCGACCATCGGGCGCATGGCGGCGGTGGCGCAGTTTGGCCGTCTGAAACTTTCGGGCCTGCTGGCATGGTGGGTATGGCTGATGGCGCACATCGCCTTCCTGATCGGCTTTCGCAACCGTCTGGTGGTGATGCTGGACTGGGCCTGGTCGTACTGGACCTACCAGCGCCACGCCCGCATCGTCACGGGCACCGATGAGACCGGAGAGGCGGACGCGACTTTGCCGCGCGAGGGCTAAGGGTGGACAATCCACGCTTTACCCGCCGGATATCACTGTGTCTTCCCAACTCGAACAACTGCGCCAGTACACCACCGTAGTCGCCGACACCGGCGATATCGAGGCCATTGCCCGCTATCACCCGGTGGACGCGACGACCAACCCTTCGCTGCTGCTGAAGGCCACGGAATCGCCGGCCTATGCACCGCTGATCGACGAATCCGTGTCGCGCGCCAAGTCCGAGAGCAACTCGCGCGAGCAGCAGCTCATCGACGCAGGCGATCACCTGGCCGTCGCCGTGGGCCGCAAGATCGTTGAACTGGTGCCGGGCCGCGTCTCCACCGAAGTGGATGCGCGCCTCTCGTTCGACACCGATGCCACCATCGCCAAGGCCGAACGCCTGATCTCGCTGTATGAAGAAGCGGGCGTGAAGCGCGACCGCATCCTCATCAAGATGGCCTCCACCTGGGAAGGCATCCGCGCCGCGGAAAAGCTGGAGAAGCGCGGCATCAACTGCAATCTCACCCTGCTGTTCTCCTTCGAACAGGCCGTGGCCTGCGCCGAAGCCGGCGTGTTCCTCATCTCGCCGTTCGTCGGCCGCATCATGGACTGGTACGTCAGCAACACCGACACCAAGACCTACGCACCGGACGAAGACCCGGGCGTGAAGTCGGTGCGCCGCATCTACGCCTGGTACAAGAAGCACGGCTTCGACACCGTGGTGATGGGCGCCAGTTTCCGCAACATCGGCCAGATCCAGGCCCTCGCCGGTTGCGACCGCCTCACCATCAGCCCCGACCTGCTGGAAAAGCTCCAGCATGAAGAAGGTGCGTTGCCGCGCGTGCTGAGCGACGACGGCACCCGCGAAGCGAAGGTTGCGCCGCTGACCGAAGCCGCCTTCCGCTGGGGTCACAACGAAGACGCCATGGCCACCGACAAGCTTGCCGACGGTATCCGCAAATTCGCCGCCGACCAGCGCAAGCTCGAAGCGCTGCTGACGAAGAAGCTGTAAGGGCTTTTAAGTTCGCAAACCAGAACGCCCCGATCAACGGGGCGTTTTTCGTGGCGAACCCTACGTTTGTAGGAGCGCACCCAGTGCGCGACCGCCACCTGTCGGCTTCTCAAAGCTCCGTCGGCTTTTCGCGCACTGGGTGCGCTCCTACAAGTGACAGGTGGCGCTGCCGCGAATATGCCCCCTCTCCCCAACCCTCTCCCCGAAGTGTAGAGGGAGTAGTGCGAGGCGCTGCTTTAAGTCTTCAGTGCTCCGACGCGTTGCGGGGTAGCGGCGCCGCTTGAGGTAGTAAAGCCACGCGTTGTCGATGCCTCGGTCAACAGGCTTGTGTCCATCGCAGTGCTGCGAGCCTTTTAGCTCATTTTCTTTGGGTTACTTTTTCTTTTGGAGCAGCAAAAGAAAAGTGACTCGGCGGCCGGCAGGACGTCGAAACGCCCGCTGCGTCCCACAGGGACTTCCTTCGGTCGTAAGCGGCGCGCTGGCGGTATCGCCACATTAGAACCAAAAGAGACTCGCTACGCTCGCCCCTTCGGGGCCGCCCTACGGGCGTTCTGCGCGCTTCGCGCTTGTCCTGCTTGACCAGCCTCCGGCTGTTCAGAAGCACCTCGCAGGAATGACGGCAGGAGAGACCGGGGCGAAGGCGATCGCGCACAGGGTGCGCGCCACAAAAGAAGTAGAAGAAACTACTTCTTCGCTTGCGCCTTCGCATCCCTCGCCAACACCTCCGGCGAAATATCCCCACTATCCCAACCACCACCCAGCGCGCGCACCAACCCCACACTCGCGCGCAACTGGCTCGTCTGCAACCCGAGCAACGTGAGATGCGCATCCAGAGCCGCCACCTGCGCGTTCACTACATCGAGGTAACTGTTGGCGCCCTGCTTGTACAACGCCATCGACAGCCGCAACGTGCGATCCGCCGCCCTGGTGGCATCGTTCTGGTCCACCAGCGCGTTGCCGTAGTGGTTGAGCAGCGACTGGTTGTCCTCCACCTGCTGGAACGCGGCCAGCACGGTGCCGCGGTAGCGCGCGCTCGCCTCGTCGAGGGCCGCATGCGCCTGCGCCACCTTGGCGCGACGGCGACCGCCGTCGAACACATCCATCAGCAGGCTCGGCCCCAGTGCCCACACCTGGCTCGGTGCGGTGAGCAGGTTGCCCCACGCGCCACTGGCGAGGCCACCACCGGCGCTAAGGGTCAAGGACGGAAAGAAGGCCGAACGTGCGACGCCGATGTCGGCATTTGCTTCCGCGGTGTGACGCTCGGCCGCCGCGATGTCGGGACGGCGTTGCAGCAGCGTGGACGGCACGCCAACCGGTATGACCGGCAACGCAGGAAGATCGATCTTCGGGTCCAGTGCAAACGTCGAGGCCGATTCGCCTACCAGCACGGCGATCGCATGCTGCAGCAACTCGCGCTGCGCACGCGTCTGCGACAGCTGCGAACGCGTGGCCGAAAGCTGCGTCTGCGCGCGGTCCACGTCCAGTCCGGACACGGCACCACCGGCCTGCAGCGTCTTGGTCAGCTGCAGCGCACGCTGATAGGCATCGACGCTTTTCTGCAAAAGGTCGACCTGCCGGTCGACACCGACCAGCACGAGGTAACTGTCGGCCAGCTGCGCCTCCAGGCTCAGGCGCACCGATGCCAGGTCGGCCGCCGAAGCCTGCATCGACGCGCGGCCCGCCGCCACGTTGTCGTGCACGCGACCCCACAGGTCCACTTCGTACGTCGCCTGCCCGGTCAGCGAGTAGGCGTCATACCAGGTGGGCGAGGTCGCGCCGCGCAGCGACGAGTTGTCCGACTGGCGATTGCGCACGGCGCCAGCACCCAGCGATACCTGCGGAAAAAGGTCGGCGCGCACCTGCGCCAGCACATCGCGCGACTGCTGGTAGCTGGCCAGCGCCGCGGCGAGATCCGCGTTATGCGCAAGCAGCTGGTCTTCGAGCCCATCCAGGCGCGTATCGCCGTACAGCTTCCACCAGCCTTCGCGCGGCAACTGATCCGCGGGCGCCGCCGTAGTCCACGGGCCGGGCGGCTGGTAATGATCGGCCACCGGCGCATCCGGCGCCTTGTACGTGGGCGCCATCGAGCATGCGCCCAGCGCAAGCGTGGCAGCCAGCGTGATGACGAGATGCTTAGGCCTTGTCATGGGATTTCGCCTTGGCATCCGGCTGCGGATTCTTGGCGATGCGCACGGGGTCGCCTTCCACCAGGCCGTCCGGCGGATTGCTGATCACGCGATCGCTCGCTTCCAGGCCCGAACCCAGCTCTACCGTCTTGCCGTAATCGCGACGGATCGTCACCGTCTTGAACTTCACCTGGTCGTTCGCATCCAGCGTGGCCACACGCAGGCCCTTGTCGTCGAAGATCAACGCTTCGGACGGCACGCGCACGCCAAGCGCGGCGGACGCAAGGTTGAGGCTGATGCTCGCGTAGCTGCTCGGCAGCAACTTGCCGTCGGGGTTGTCCACCAGCAGCTGCACCAGCGTGGTGCCCGAGGTCGGCGTGATCGCGCGCGCATCGGCCTCCACCTTGGCGGTGAAGGTCTTGCCCGGATACTCGGGCACGGTGAGCGTGGCTTCGTCGCCGCGATGGATGCTGGGCGCATACACCTGCGGCACGCGCACATAGACGCGCAGCTTGCTGGTATCGGACACCTCGAACAACGGCGTGCCGCCTGCGCTGTCGGCGGTCACCAGTGCGCCGACGTCGGTGTTGCGCGCAGTCACGCGGCCGTTGAACGGCGCGACGATGCGCGCGTACGACTTCAGCGCCTTCAGGCGATCGAGGTTGGCCTGAGCCGCATTGGCCTGCGCCTGCTTGGCGGCGTAGTCGCCGTTGTACTGGTCCACCGACTGCTGCGAGACCGAATCGGGATCGGTCTGGTGCAGCACCTGCCACCGCTTGGCCGTGGTACCCGCGAGCGCGGCATTCGCCTTCGCGCTGGCGAGATCGGCCTGCGCCTGCAGCAACTGCTGGTCCAGGTCCGGCGTGTCTATTTCACCGAGTACATCGCCCGCCTTCACCGGCGCGCCGATGTCCTTGTTCCAGGACTTCAGGTAACCACTGGTGCGCGCATAGATGGGCGCGTTGCTATAGGCGTCCATCTGCGCGGGCAGCTGCAGCGGCGAATTGCCGTTGCCGGCCTCTGGCGTGGTGACCACGACGGTGGGAATCGCCTGCTCGTCGGTCCACTGGTTGAGGCTGCGTGCATCGGAGATGCGCACCGCCACGCCGATCACCACGATCGAACCGAAGAGGACCGCACCGATCAGCGCGGCCAGGCGCAGGCGACGCGGCGAGGGCGTCGACTCGGGAAGCGAAGTGATGTGCTCAGACATGGACAGGTTCTCCGGCAGCGGGAGCCGAATCGGTGGCGCGGCCATACCGCGCGTGCACGATGGAAAAAACGACGGGAACGAAGATGAGGGTGGCGGTGGTGGCGAACAGCAGGCCGCCGATCACGGCACGGCCCAGCGGCGCGTTCTGTTCGCCACCATCGCCAAGACCAAGCGCCATCGGCACCATGCCGATGATCATGGCGAGCGCGGTCATCAGCACCGGGCGAAAGCGCACGAAGCCCGCCTCGCGTGCCGCCAGAGCGGCATCGCCGTGGAAGTTCAGGCGTTCGCGGCAGAAGCTCACCACCAGCACGGAGTTGGCGGTGGCCACGCCCATGCACATGATGGCGCCGGTAAGCGCAGGCACCGACAGCGTGGTGCGCGTGACGAACAACATCCACACGATGCCGGCCAGCGCGGCCGGCAACGCTGTGATGATCACGAACGGATCGGTCCACGACTGGAAGTTCACCACGATCAGCAAGTACACCAGCACGCCCGAGCCCAGCAGGCCGAACAGCAGGCCCGAGTAGGCATCGTTCATGGTCTGCACCTGGCCCAGCAGCGCGATGTTGGCGCCCTTGGGCTTGGCCTTCTCGGTGTCCTTGAGCAGCTTCTGGATGTCACCGGCCACTGCACCCAGGTCGCGTCCCTGCGTGGCGGCATAGATCTCCACCATCGGCTGGATGTTGTACTGGCTCACGACCATGTTGCTGTGCGTGCGCGAGACATCGGCCAGCGCGCCCAGCACCTGCGAACTGCCGCCGGTCTTGGCGGTAATCGGCAGGTTCGCCAGCGCCGCCAGCGTGTCCAGCGTGTACTGCGGCACCTGCGCGGAGATCGGATAGGTGACGTTGTTGTCTGGATTGAGCCAGAACGTCGGCGACACCTGCGAGGTGCCGGAAAGATCGGCCACCAGGCTGCTGGTGACATCCTGTTCGGTCAGGCCCAGCAGGCCGGCACGCGTGCGATCCACGTCGATGCGAAAAGCGGGCGAGGCCTGCGACTGCTGGATGCGTGCATCGGCCACCCCGGGAATCTTGCGGATGCGGTTGAGCAGCAGGTTGGCGTATTCGAAGTTCTTGTCCAGGTGCGAACCGCGTATCTGCAGATCGATCGGCGCGGGCGAACCGAAGTTGAGGATCTGGCTGACGATGTCCGCCGGCGGGAACGAGAACACCGTGCCCGGGAACAGGCGCGGCAACTTCTCGCGCAAGGCCTTCACGTATTCGGCGCTCGGACGATGACCTTCCTTGAGCGAGATCTGGATGTCGCCATCCTGCTCGCCGATCTGCCCGGTGTTGTTGTAGATGGTGTTGATCGAGCTGGCGTACTGACCAATGTTGTCGACCAGCGTCTCCAGGTCCTGCGGCGGGATCACCTGGCGAATGGCCTTCTGGATGTCCGCGAATTCGTTGGCGGTCACTTCCACGCGCGAACCCACCGGCACGCGGGCATGCACCAGGATCTGGCCACCGTCCACGTCCGGGAAGAAGTTGCTGCCCAGCCCCGGAAGCAGAAGGAACGACAGCAGCACGAAGCCCAGGAAGCCCGCGACGAACACCTTGCGATGATCCAGCGCGAGCTTCAGCACGCCGCTGTAGCCGGCGCGGAAGGTCTCGAAGCGATCCACGAAGGCGCGCTGGAAGCGGCCCAGCGCCGACTTCGGCGGCGGCAGCGGCAGGTGCTGGCCATGCTCGTCCACTGTCGGCGGATGCTCCTGCAACAGGAACTTCGCCATCGTCAGCACCAGCGTGCGCGACAGGATGAACGAGAAGATCATCGCGAAGATCACCGCCTCGGCCATCGGCACGAACAGGTAGCGCGCCACGCCCGGCAGGAAGAACATCGGCACGAACACGATGCAGATGCACAGCAGCGACACGAACGCCGGCACGATGATCTGCGCCGAGCCGTCGACGATCGCCGTGATCACGTCCTTGCCCTGCTCCAGATGCCAGTTGATGTTCTCGATGGTCACCGTGGCCTCGTCCACCAGGATGCCCACGGCCAGCGCAAGGCCGCCCAGCGTCATGATGTTGAGCGTCTGGCCGATGGCCGATAGCGTTAACACCGAGCCAAGCACGGCCAGCGGAATGGACGTGGCAATGATCAGCGTGGAGCGCCAGCTGCCCAGGAACAGCAGGATCATCAGGCTGGTGAGCGCGGCGGCAATCACGCCTTCGCGGATCACGCCGTCGATGGAGGCGCGCACGAATACCGACTGGTCGCCGATCGGCGTCACCGTAAGGTTGTCGGGCAACGCATCCTTCATGCCGGCAAGCTTTTCGCGTACGCCGGCGACGATGGCGAGCGTAGAGGTGGAACCATTCTTGAGCACCGACAGCAGCGTCGAGCGCACGCCATCCACATGCACGATATTGGTCTGCGGTGGATTGCCATCTCGCACGTGCGCCACGTCGCGGATATAGATCGTTGCGCCGTTGACGTTCTTGATCGGCAGGTTTTCCAACTCCGCGACGCGTTCGGCCGCGTTGTTGAGCAGCATGATGTATTCGTACTTGCCGATCTTCTGCGTGCCGATCGGGCTGATCTGCTGCTGTGCCGCCAGCGCATTGGCCACGTCCTGCGTCGACAGGCCGCGTGCCTGCAAGGCACCCGGATCGACGTCGAGCTGGATCTGTCGCGTCTTGCCGCCGAACGGATACGGAATGGCCGCGCCCTGCACCGTCACCAGCTGCGGACGCAACTGGTTGAGGCCAACGTCACCCAGCTGCTGCTCGCTCAGGCCTTTGCCCGAAAGCGCCAGCTGCAGGATCGGCACGCTGGAAGCGTTGTAGTTCACGATCAGCGGCGGCGTGGCGCCCGGTGGCATCTGCTTGAGCAGCGTCTGCGCAATCGCCGTCACCTGCGCGTTCGCCACCGCGATGTTCGCGCCGGGCTGGAAGTAGATCTTGGTGATGCCCATGCCGTTGAGCGACTCGGCCTCGATGTGCTCGATGTCGTTGACCGTGGTGGTCAGCGCGCGCTCGAACGGCGTGTTCATGCGCCCGGCCATCTGGTCTGGCGTCATGCCGGTGAACTGCCACGACACCGCGATCACCGGGATGTTGATCTCGGGGAAGATGTCCGTGGGCGTGCGTATCGCCGCCATGGCGCCGAACAGCAGAATGACCAGTGCAAAGACAATAAAGGTGTAGGGCCGCGTGAGCGCGATCCGGACGATGCCAAGCATGCGGGGGATTTCCATGCGCGAATGATGCGTCGCGGCAAATTTTCGCACGCAGCCGACGCGCCCGGCTCATCCGGACGCATGAAGATAATTTCATGTTGCCGCGCGCGCGGCGGTCACACGATGGCCGGCGTGACTTCCGGCACGGTGCGCGAAAGGCAGGTGTCCGGCTTCTCGCCCGGCGCCAGCGCATAGCAGTAGAGCGTGAGACGCGCGCCCTGCGAAGACTCGCCGATGTCCAGCGCATAACCATGCAATCGCACGATGGCGCTGACGATGCTCAGGCCGAGGCCGGAGCCTGCCGTGGTGCGGCTGTTGTCGCCCCGATAGAAGCGGCGCGTCACCGCATCGCGCTCATCGGTGGGAATGCCCGGGCCGCTGTCGACGATATCCACGCGGGGCCCGCGCTTGTCCATGCTCGCGCGCAAGCTCACGCGTCCGCCATGCGGCGTGAACTTGATGGCGTTGCCGACCAGGTTGGCCAGCGCTTCGAACAACAGATGCGCATCGGCGCGGACGGGCGCCAGCGTCTGGACGTCCAGATCGAACGGCTGCCCGCGATCCTCCGCCACCGGCGCATAGAACTCATGCACCTGGCGCAGTACCTGCCCCACGTCCACTTCCTCGAAGCACGCTGCGCGGTTGCGATCCTCCAGCTCCGACACGCGCAGCAGTGCGCGGAAGCGCACCAGCACCGCGTCGATGTCGACCATGCACGATTCCACCAGCGCTTCTTCGGGCTGCCCTTCCAGCTGCTGCTGCGTGCGATACAGCCGCGCGCGCAACCGCGTGAGCGGCGTGCGCAGGTCGTGCGCGATGTTGTCGCATACGCCCTTCACTTCGTTCATCAGGCGCTCGATCTCGCCCAGCATGGTGTTGACGATCGCCGCAAGCTGATCAAGCTCGTCGCCGCGCCGGCTCACCGGCAGGCGCTTGGACAAGTCGCCCTGGCGGATCGGATCGGTGGCTTCCTGCAGTGCACGGATGCGCTTCTCCGGCCCGCGCCGCAGCAGAAAGCCGCCAAACAGGCCCGGAATAATGGTGAGCGATACGCCCCACAGCAGTGCGCGCTTGATGATCGCGCCAATGCCATCGATGGTGCTGGTGTCCTTGGCGATCACCAGGATGTCGCCGTTCGGAAGCACCGAGGCGAGGCCGCGCGCACGCACGCGTTCGGCGTCGCGATCGGGGCGCGGGAGACCATGCTTGAGCTGGTGCACCTGGCCATCGCGTGGCAGCGATCGCGGCAGGTTGTCGATGTTGCCGGCCACGGGGCGATGCTCGCGATCGAACAGGCCCACCGACATCACGCCATGCGGGTCGATCTTGCTCGTCGCATCCACCGTGGCCGCCATGCGCTCGGGTTCGGTCGAGGCGATGTAGTGCATGCGCTGCACCAGCATCTGGTCGATGACATTGTTGAGATAGCGCGTGGTTTCCCACTGGATCACGCCGACCAGTACGAAACCCCACAGCGCGAACAGCGCGCCGTAGATGAGGATCAGTCGCGACGTGGCCGAGTGCCAGGCGTTGGGGCGTGCGTTCATGGCGTCACCGGATCGGCTTCCTGCACGGTAGCCAGGCGATAACCTGTGCCACGCACGGTATGGATGAGGGCCGGTTGGCCGGCGGCATCGATCTTTCGACGCAGGCGCGCGATGTGCACGTCGATCACATTGGTGCCGGGATCGAAATGGAAACCCCACACTGTTTCGAAGATCATCGTGCGGGTCAGTACCTGGCCACAATTGCGCATCAGGAATTCGAGCAACCGATATTCGGTGGGCAGCAGCGTGAGTGCCTGGCCGTTGCGGTAAGCCACATGGCTGACGAGATCGAGTTCGAGGTCCGCCACGCGCAGGCGCTGCACCGTCTGCGGCTGTCGCCGCCGCAGCAGCACTTCCACGCGCGCAGCCATCTCGTCGGGCGCGAACGGCTTGGTGAGGTAATCGTCGCCACCGGCACGCAGGCCGCGCACACGTTCGTCGACGTCGCTCAGCGCGCTGATCATCAGCACGGGCGTGTCCACGTTCGCGCGGCGCAATTGCGCCACCACATCGATGCCATCCATGCCGGGTAACATGCGGTCCAGCGTGATCAGGTCGTAGCCACCCTGCGTCGCGCGCTCCAGTCCCTGGCGGCCGTCACCGACCCATTCGGCCAGCATGTCGTGCACGCTCAGTTCGGCGACGATCTCGCGCGCCGTGGTTTCGTCGTCTTCGATGACCAGGACTCGGGGCATGGCGGCTGACAGCAACAGGATCCTATCGGAAGGAACGGAGCCAGCCCTGTCTCCGCATAGCCAAACGGCCCCGTGCGGGGCCGTTGGCATGTTACGCCGATCAATTCGATTACGCGGCGAAGAGACCGCGCATCTTCTTCATGGCGTTGGCTTCGACCTGGCGGATGCGCTCGGCCGACACGCCGTACTCGTCGGCAAGATCCTGCAGCGTCGCCTTGTCTTCGTTGAGCCAACGACGCTGGATGATGTCGCGCGAGCGCTCGTCCAGCTTCTGCAACGCATTGGACAACGTGTCGAGCTGGTTGTCGGCCTGGTCGGCGTCGGCCACGTTGTCGTACGGGTCCGCGCCTTCGTCGATCAGGAAGGCTTCCGGCGCCGGCTTGGCGTCTTCGTCCGCATCGGCCGGAGCCTCGAAGCCGATGTCACGACCCGACAGGCGCGATTCCATCTCGCGCACGGTCGCTTCGGGCACGCCCAGATCCTTCGCCACGGTGCGCACTTCTTCGGCGTTCATCCAGCCCAGGCGCTTCTTGCTCTTGCGCAGGTTGAAGAACAGCTTGCGCTGCGCCTTGGTGGTGGCCACCTTGACGATGCGCCAGTTGCGCAGGATGAACTCGTGCATTTCGGCACGGATCCAATGCACCGCAAAGCTGACCAGGCGAACGCCCTGGTCGGGATCGAAACGCTTCACGGCCTTCATCAGGCCGATGTT
Organism: Dyella sp.; assembly: GCF_035685885.1. Taxonomy (GTDB): domain Bacteria; phylum Pseudomonadota; class Gammaproteobacteria; order Xanthomonadales; family Rhodanobacteraceae; genus Dyella. The sequence continues at coordinate 23,014 of NZ_DASRZX010000083.1, forward strand.
GCCTTCCTGGATCAGGTCGGAAAGCTGCAGGCCATAGCCGCTGTAGCCACGAGCCACGTGCACCACGAAACGCAGGTGGGACATCACCAGCTTGCGGGCCGACTCCAGGTCGTCCTGTTCGTTGTAGCGGCGCGACAGCGCCTGCTCCTCATCCTGACTGAGCACCGGAATCCGATGGACCGCCGAGATATACGCATCCAGACTGCCGACGACACTGGGCACCGGCAGGTTGGCGGTCACCAAAGCTTGAGACATGTTGGACCTCCTGAATGAGGGATCAGCTTAGCACTCGGATAGAGAGAGTGCTAAAGGCCACGGCAAGTTCCGCGGCCTTTGATGTACTGCATAGTACAGGAATTTGGGACACACGTCCAGTGGCGCATCCCAGGGGAGCAGCCACTATGCGGGCTGAGCGGTTCAGGAGGGGTGAAAGGCCCGTTCAGCCAAGCGCAGCGCGGGGTGGCAGGGACCAGTCGATGGGGGCCACGCCTCGGCTTTCCAGATAATGGTTGCCCGCCGAGAAGTGCCCACACCCGATGAAACCCCGGTGCGCTGACAAGGGAGATGGGTGCACGGACCGCAAAACGCAATGGCGCCGGCTGTCTATCAGCTGGCCCTTCTTCTGGGCGTAGGAGCCCCACAGCATGAAGACCAGGCCCTCCCTTTCAAGATTGAGGGCGTCGATGGCAGCATCAGTGAAGCCCTCCCAGCCCTTGCCCTGATGCGAGGCCGCCTGTGCCTGTTCCACGGTCAGCACCGCGTTGAGCAACAGCACGCCCCGGTCGGCCCAGGGCGTGAGGCAGCCATGGTCCGGCGCGGCGATACCGAGGTCGCGCCGGATCTCCTTGAAGATGTTCTGCAGCGACGGCGGCGATGGCACGCCTGGTCGCACCGAGAAACACAGGCCATGCGCCTGTCCCGGCCCGTGGTACGGGTCCTGGCCCAGGATTACCACGCGCACCGCGTCGAACGGCGTGTGGTCGAACGCGGCGAAGATGTCCGGGCCCGGCGGGTAGATCACCTTGCCCGCCTGCTTCTCTGCGCGCAGGAACGCCGACAGCGCCTGCATGTCCGGCCGACCCAAGTAATCCCCGATCCGAGCCTTCCAGGAAGGCTCGAGCTTCACGCGGTCATCGGTCATGCCGCCACGTCGTGTTCGCGCAGGTGCTGCGAAACGCGCAGCTGGAACAGCAGCTTGGTCATCAGCAGCTTTTCCTCGATCGGTTTTTCGACCAGGTCATTGGCGCCCGTGCGCAGCAATGCTGCCTGGTTGACCGGGTTTTCGTCGCCCGTCATCACCAGCACGGGCAGGCGGCCCTTGCCGTAGCCGTAGTCGCGACGGATGCGCTCGAGCAGATCGCCGCCAGTGAGTTCGCCTTTGAGGCTGACGTCGGTGAGCACGATGTCGGCGCCCACCTTGCCCTGCTCGCGGGCTGCTTCCAGCAGGGCCAGCGCGTCTTCGGCGCTGATCACGTGGTGCACGGTCAGACCGTGCTTTTCGAGGATGCGACGGGTCGCCAGCGCGACCACGCGACTATCCTCCACGTACAGCACGTCGCCCTGGGCCGACTCCGCCGGGCGCACATAGCCACGGATGAATTCCGCCAGCGCCTGGAAACCGAGCGACTTGTCGAAATAGTCGGTGACGTGCTCACCCAGCGTGCGCTTATGCAGGCGGTCGTCGACATCGCCGGATACCACCACGATGGGCACGTAGGCCTGCGCTGCGGATTCGCGCACGTGGCGCGCCAGTTCCAACCCGTCCATATCGGGCAGGCGCAAGGCAATCGTGATGAAGTCGAATGCGCCGCCTTCCAGCAGCTCCTGCGCCTCTGCGCCCGAACCGGCGCCGACCACTTCCACGTCGGCCAATTCGGCCTTCAGGACGCGGGCAATCAGCTGGCGCACCACCTTGGAGCCGTCGACCACCAGCACCCTTGGCGCCGTTCCCACCACTCGACTGCTGAAACTTCCACTCATCCCCTGTCACCCACCTTTTGGCCGGGGCTGCTTACCGGCATGTTCCGGCGCAATCTCCCCGCACCGCTCCCCTCCTGCATCATGCACTGGCTGGCTGACCCTTGCATTACCACCTCACCGCGGCCGTGAGCCCGCGCACGCTTCAGGCGGCCTTGCGCAGCTGCCATGCACTGACCAGGCGGGCACCCAGCCAGCCCAACAGGGCGGCCGCGACCGGCACGGCGGCCAGCAGCCACAACGGCAGCACGTCGACCTGCAATTTGCCGGCATAGACCTGGCCCAGGCGCGCGACCGGTTCGGCCAGCGCCAGCTCGACCAGCACCGCGAAGCCCGCCGCCAGCACGCCGGCGAACAAGCCGTACCAGATGCCGGCATAGAGATAAGGCCGCCGCACAAACGCGCGGCTTGCGCCGACCAGCATCAGCACGCCGATCTCCTCGCTACGGCTGGCGATATCCACGCGGACGGTGTTGCCCACCACCAACAGCACGGCCACCGCAAGCAGTGCCGCAAGAATGATCACCGCACGCTGCCCCACGCCGAGCAGGGCCTCCAGGCGCTGGCGCCAGGTACCGCCGTCCTGAACCTGGTCCACGCCCTGCAGGCCACGCATGTCGGCCACGAGCTTGTCGACGCTGTCGGCGCTGGCGCCAGCCGCCGGCTGCACCTCCAGCACGTAGGGCAGCGGATTGGCATCGAGCGTGTGCAGTGCGCCGGAGAAGCCTTGCATCTTGGCCAACTCGTCCATGCCCTGCTGTGGCGTCTTGATGGTCACCGCGGCCACGTCGGCATGGTCGCGCAACTTCTTCGCCATCAGGTCGGCCGAGGCGACGCTCTGCCCCGGCTGCAGGAACAGGCTGATGGTCTGATTCTGGCCGAGCGCATCGCCCATCTTCTGCAGGTTGCCCAGCAGCAGGTAGAAGGCAAGCGGCAGCGCGAGCGCAATGGCCATCACCGCGACAGTGAGCAAGGTGCCCACCGGGCGCGACATCAGGCGGCGCAGGCTGGCTGCGGCGCTCCAACCGTGATGCTCGCGCCAGCTGGCGACCGGACGCGGCTTGGTGCGCACGCCCCGGCTCTGGTCGGAAAGCAACGGGCTCTCCATCGGGAATTCCGGCTGCGTGCTCATAGCACCTCCTGGGCCGCTACGTCGGCGACGAGGCGCCCGTGATCCAGCACGACCACGCGCTTCTTCATCTTCTTGATCAACGGCAGGTCATGGCTGGCGATCAGCACCGTCGTACCCACCTGCTGGAACTCGGCGAACAGCCCCATGATTTCGACGGCGAGTGTGGGATCGAGGTTGCCCGTCGGCTCGTCGGCGATCAGCAGCATCGGCTTGGCCACGATGGCGCGGGCGATACCCACGCGTTGCTGCTCGCCGGCAGAAAGCGTGGCCGGAAGCTGCCGCTCGTAGGCCAACAGGCCGACCTTCTCCAGCGCGGCGCGCACGCGCTTGCTGCGCTCGCTCGGCGCCATGCCGCCGATCATCAGCGGCAGCTCGACGTTGGCGAAGACGGTACGGTCCATCAGCAGGCGATGATCCTGGAACACCATGCCCAGCCGTCGGCGCAACTTGGGAATGCCGGTGCGCGCGACCTTGGACAGGTTTTGTCCGTCCAGCGTGATGACACCGTGCGACGGACGCTCGATCAGCCCCAGCAGCTTGAGCAGCGTGCTTTTGCCGGCACCGGAATGGCCGGTGACAAAGGCCATCTCGCCTGCCGCCACCTCAAAGGAAAGCTGCGACAAGGCCTCGTGGCCACCCTCATAGCGCTTGCTGACTTGGTCAAAGCGGATCACCGCGTGTCCCCGATCCTGAGAGTCTGCCCAGGCTTTGTCGCAAGGATAAGGGAAGCACGCCAGAAGGTCAGGCGCTTTATGTGTTGCCGGCTGCCGCGGATTCAGGACGCGACAGCAAGCTCTCGCCTGTAAAGCTCGTCATTCCTGCGAGGCGCTTTTCAACAGCTGACGACGGGGCGAGCCGGACAAGCACCTGGCACGCAAGACGCCCCCGGAGGGGCGAGCGCAGGCGAGTCATCCAGTGACATTGTCCGAAGCGCCTGAGAGGCGCTGGATCCCGGCCGTTGCCCCTTTGGGGTACGCCGGGATGACTGGCAAAGAAGAAACGCTCAGTGACCCGTGAAGAACCGGCTCAACCTGCGGAAGAAACCGGTCTTCTTGGGCGCGCTTTCAGCCTGCACGCCAGCCGTGATCGCCACGTGGCGCGACGGACGTGCATGACCGACATCACCACCGCTGCGTTCGCGCGAGGGACGTCGTTCGCCACGCGGCGCACGACCGTCGGCCGGTGGTGCCGCCGGCGATGCTTCCGTCGTGACCACCTCGCCCTCGCGACGGCGATTGCGACCGCCACGACGACGACGACGCTTGCGGGCCGCGCCATCACCCGCCGCGTCTTCGGCCGGATTGGCCTCCGGCGCCACGGGCTTCTCGGGCTTCGCTTCGGCCGGAGCTTCCACGCGCGGCTTGCGCGGTTCGCGCGGCTTATCGCTGCGCGGGCGATCGCCATCGCGACCACCACGACTGCGTTCACGCGGCTTGCGCGGAACGCCGTCCTTTTCGCGCTGCTCGACCTTGTCGCCGAAGGCCGCGCTGTCGGCAGCCGAATCGGCCACGAACTGCGCATCCTGCTCGTGCGCCTTCGGCATCACCAGCATGTCCGGCTCGATGGTGGCCACCGGGATGCGCTGGCCGATGTAGGTCTCGATGTCCGGCAGGCTCATCGCGTAGAGATCGCAGGCGAAGCTGATCGCATCACCCTCGGCGCCCAGGCGCGCGGTACGGCCGATGCGGTGCACGTAATCTTCGGCGTCCTGCGGCAGGTCGTAGTTGAATACGTGGCTGACCGCCGGGATGTGCAGGCCGCGAGCGGCCACGTCGGTGCACACCAGGATGTCGAGCTGGCCTTCCTGGAAGCGCTGCAGCAGTTTCTGGCGCTTGAGCTGAGGCACGTCACCGGACAATGCGCCCACGCGATAACCCTGGCGCTTGAGACGGTCGGTGATGCGTTCGGCAGCAGCCTTGGTATTGACGAAGATGATGCTGCGCTCGGCCTTGGTGCGGTCGAGCAGGTTGAGCAGCAGCGGCATCTTCTCTTCCTTGGCGGGGAAGTAGACGATCTGGCGCACGCGGTCGGCGGTGACGTTTTCCGTCTCCACCTCGAGCTTCTCGGCGTTGTGCATGTGCTCGTAGGCCAGCTCCAGCACGCGATGGCTCAGCGTGGCGGAGAACAGCAGCACCTGGCGCTGCTCACGCGCCGGCAGACGGCGGAAGATGAAGCGCACGTCCTTGATGAAGCCGAGGTCGAACATGCGGTCCGCCTCGTCGATCACCATCACCTCGACGCCGTCGAAGCCGAACACGTGCTGCTTGTAGTAGTCGAGCAGGCGACCCGGCGTGGCGATGATGATGTCGCAGCCGTCCTTGAGCTGCTGGCGCTGCTTGTCGTAGTCGACGCCGCCGTAGATCAGCGCGGTGCGCAGGCCGGTGTAGCGGCCTATCGCCTTGGCGTCCTTTTCGATCTGGATGGCCAGCTCGCGGGTCGGCGCGATCACCAGGGCGCGCGGGTCGCTGTCCTTGCGCTCGGCCACGGCAGGCGTGGTGAGCAGGCGATTCATCATCGCCACCAGGAAGGCGCAGGTCTTGCCGGTGCCGGTCTGCGCCTGGCCCGCGACGTCACGACCGGTGAGCGCGACCGGAAGGGTCAGCGCCTGGATCGGCGTGCAACGCGTGAAGCCGGCCTCGTCGAGGCCCTGCTGCAGCAGCGGATGAAGATCGAAATTGGTGAAAAAAGTATCGGTGAGTACGGTTTGAGACATTGCGTATGGGTGACTTTAGGTGCGGGCAGCGCCAGCGGCGGCCGCCCGGCTCCTTGGCGATGAGACGCTGCAAGGAACGGGTGGATGATCGGCGCAGCCAGAGGGCACGGCGGCAGGCCCAATCGTCAGATTGCGCGTGCCGGCGACACTTGCCTTGGCAGGCGCCGGAGGGAGCGGCGGCATCCGGCAGCTCCGCTGGCATAGGTCAAAGGACTGCGCCCACGTAAGGGCTTGTCCAACAAGGAAAACCCTTTCACCTATGTCAACGGAGCCGTCCGTGGCCGCCCTTGAATCGCTTGAATCGCGCCCCGACTTCGGATGGAATGGAGGCCTGCCGCAATGGCACCAGACTTCCTTTTTCGGCACGACCCCGCGCTTCATGGGCAGCCCAGTGTAGCCGATGCTGGGCGCGCGGTCGTGAAACCCTTTTACCGCCTACCTTCGGAGACCACGGTGAGCGACCTGATTACCCATGTAAGCGATGACGCCTTCGAGCAGGAAGTGCTCAATTCCGATACCCCGGTGTTGCTCGACTTCTGGGCGGAATGGTGCGGTCCGTGCAAGGCCATCGCCCCGATCCTGGACGAACTGGCGCAGCAGTACGACGGCAAATTGCGCATCGCCAAGATCAACATCGACCACAATCCGAAGACGCCCCGCAACTATGGCGTACGCGGCATCCCAACCCTGATGGTGTTCAAGAACGGCAAGGTCGAAGCGACCCAGATCGGCGCCGTAAGCAAGGGTCAGCTGTCCCAGTTGATCGACAAGACCCTCTAAGTTTTCTGAACTTTCCGGATCGCGGCGCTTTACGCCGCCGCGATCCGAGTGCTAGATTCCAAGCGTCCGTCGGGACTGTCCTGTCCCCCGCGCCGTCCGCGCAACGCAACCCATCCCTCCTGTTCATCAACGGCGCCCCGCAGAGGTTTGCCCGTGTCTGATATCGAAAGCAAAGAAACCAACGACGCCAAGAGCGCCGACGCCAAGCCTGTGGCCGAGCCCCGTACACGCGCACCACGCAAGTCCGCTTCCGCTGGTGCCAAGGCCGAAAAGCAGGCCCAGCTGGATATGCCGCCGCTGCCTCCGGTGGAGCGCGTCGAGCGTTCCGCACCGCCCGCCGAAGCTCCTGCTCAGGCACCCGCTCCAGCATCCGCCGCTGATTCCGCTCCGCAGGCAGAAGGTGGCCAGCGCGGGCAGTCGCAGGAAGCACGCGAAGGCGGCCAGTCGCAGGGCGGCAATGGCCAGCAATACAACAACCGCAACGACCGCGATGGCCGCGGTCGTCGCCGACGCCATGAACGCAATCAGCAGCGTGGCCAGGGCGGCGGTGGCGGCAATCCACAACAGCAGCGCAGCAGCAACGGCCTGCCGGTGGACGATGATTACGCCGACGCCGGCAGCAACGACCGCCTGATCAACCTCACCGAACTCAAGCGCAAGAACGCGATCCAGCTGCTGGAATTCGCCGAATCGCTGGGCGTGCAGGAAGGCGTGGCCCGTGCCCGCAAGCAGGACGTGGTGTTCAACATCCTCAAGGCGCATGCCCGCTCCGGCGGTGGCATCTGGGCCGAGGGCGTGCTGGAAATCCTGCAGGACGGCTTCGGCTTCCTGCGTTCGGCCGACGAGTCCTACCTGGCCGGCCCGGACGACATCTACGTGTCGCCCAGCCAGATCCGCCGCTTCAACCTGCGCACCGGCGACTACATCACCGGTCGCGTGCGTCATCCGAAGGAAGGCGAGCGTTACTTCGCGATGCTCAAGGTCGACGACATCAACGGCGATCCGCCGGAAGCGTCGAAGAACAAGATGCTGTTCGAGAACCTCACCCCACTGTTCCCGCGCAAGGCATTCAAGCTAGAGCGCGGCAACGGTTCCAGTGAGGACATCACCGGCCGCATCCTGGACCTGGTGGCACCGATCGGTCGCGGCCAGCGTGGCCTGATCGTCTCCCAGCCGAAGTCCGGCAAGACGATGATGCTGCAGAACATCGCGCAGGCCATCACGTACAACCACCCCGACGCACACCTGATCATGCTGTTGATCGATGAGCGCCCGGAAGAAGTGACGGAAATTGCCCGCACCGTGCGTGCGGAAGTGATCTCCTCGACCTTCGACGAGCCGGCCGTGCGCCACGTGCAGGTCGCCGAGATGGTGATCGAGCGGGCCAAGCGCCTGGTCGAGCACAAGAAGGACGTGGTGATCCTGCTCGACTCCATCACCCGCCTCGCCCGTGCCTACAACACCGTGGTGCCCAGCTCCGGCAAGGTGCTCACCGGTGGTGTCGACGCCAACGCGCTGCAGCGCCCGAAGCGCTTCTTCGGCGCCGCGCGCAACGTCGAGGAAGGCGGCAGTCTGACCATCATCGCCACCGCGCTGACCGATACCGGCAGCAAGATGGACGAGGTGATCTACGAAGAGTTCAAGGGCACAGGCAACATGGAAGTGCACCTGAGCCGCCGCATCTCCGAGAAGCGCGTCTACCCGGCCATCGACATCAACCGCTCCGGTACCCGCCGCGAAGACCTGCTGATC
>NZ_DASRZX010000084.1:0-41811 GCF_035685885.1 Dyella sp.
ACCCGAGCCGGTCAGCGTGCAGATCGCGGGGTACGACCCGACGATGCTCGCCGAGGCGGCGCGCTACAACGCCGACAATGGCGCGCAGATCGTCGACATCAACATGGGTTGCCCGGCCAAGAAGGTGTGCAACGTGTGGTCCGGCTCCGCCCTGTTGCAGGACGAGCCGCTGGTCGCGCGCATCGTGAAGGCCGTGGTCGATGCCGTGGACGTGCCGGTCACGCTGAAGATCCGCACCGGCTGGGATCGCCAGAACAAGAACGCGCTCACCATCGCCAGGATCGCCGAGGACGCCGGCATCGCCGCACTCGCCGTGCATGGCCGCACGCGCGCCGACAAGTACGAGGGCGAGGCCGAATACGAAACGATCGCCGCCGTGAAGGCAGCCATCCGCATTCCCGTGCTCGCCAATGGCGACGTGCTCACGCCACGACAGGCGAAGCACGTGCTCGATGTCACCGGCGCCGATGCGGTGATGGTGGGTCGTGGTGCGCAGGGTCGTCCCTGGATCTTCCGCGAGATCGCGCATTACCTCGCCACCGGCGAAACGCTGCCCGAGCCGACGCCCGCCGACGTGCGAGACATCCTGGTGCACCATCTGGAACAGCTCTATGCGTTCTACGGTGAGCTGCAGGGCGTGCGCATCGCGCGCAAGCACCTGGGCTGGTATGCGAAGGATCGCCCGGAGAATGCCGCGTTCCGCGACGTGGTAAACCGCGCCGAGAATGCCGCCGACCAGCTTCGGCTCACCCGCGATTATTTCGACGCGCTGCAGGAAGGCATCCGCCTCGCCGCCTGAAAAGCATCGAGCCGCTTTCGCGGCCCGATGACTGGACGGCTTACTTGGCCATCTGCAACTGGGTGGAACTGATCCAGCCCTTGTTGCCCATTTCGTCTTCCACTTCCCACATCGTGCCCTGCTTGTTGCCCGTGGGATACAGCGTCATGCCCACGCTGACGTTGCGCACGGCCGCACCGCCGCCGGCCTTGGCGAGGAGTTTTCCAGGCTCGATGACGGTAACCGACTGCCGTGCGTTGCTTTGCGCGGCATCGGCGGAGAGGCCACCCAACTGCGTGACCATGTCCGTGTAGGCCTGCAGATAGGCCAGCGTGATGACCTGGCCCACTTCGGTGTTGGCGTAGCCGCCGACACCTGCCGCACCCAGGCCGCTGCCGCCGAACAGCGCGCCGGCAGCGCCAAAGCCGATGTCGGTCTTCTTGGCGTTGCCTTCAACCAGGGCGACCTGCTCGGAAGAACGCACGTCAGTGAGCGTCAGCGTCACGTCGGCGGTCTTGGTGGAGAAGTTGATGTTGCTGGCCAGCGCACCGGCCTTGCCGCCGATGAGGCCGCCCAGCACGGCGCCCACCGCGCCGCCGCTGGCATTGCGATTGCTGGAGATGAGGTCGGGCACCATCACGTAGTCGGCCGCCTTGAGCTGCCCCTTGCCGAGGTTGGATTGGTTGCGCAGCTCGCCGCCCGAGGCCAGTTCGCGCTCGCGCATGGCGATGTCCATGCCCGCGCCGCGATCGACCAGGGTGAAGCAGCCGGATTTGCTGACGAACACCTTGATCAGCTTGCTCGGCGCCGGCAGTTGCTGGCCGGTCCACCAGTTGTTGGAGGCCTCCGGTTCGTTGACCGTGACCGTGCCCAGCTTCTTCGTGCAATGCGGGATTTCTGCCTCCTTCTGCGCGCGCTGCGTCTGCGCACTCTGGGTTGACTGCTTGATGTCTGCGGCGTTGCACCCCGTCAATGCGACCGTCAGGCCACACAGCGCCACCACCGCCAGACCCTGCTTCCTGCTCTTGTTCATTCCTGCTCCGTGCGTTGATCGAATCCGGGTCCGTTCGCCCATGCCGCCGGAACAGGACCCGGATGTGGCCCGATGGCATGCGTGATGGCGCGACGACAAGAGCCGCGCTTCACCGACCTGTCAGGTTGGCAGGCAGCCCTTGGGCTCGATATGTCCCCGGGGCGCGCGTTTGTGTCAGTGCAATCGCCTTGAATGGGGCGCGTGGGCTGATGCGCATCGCAACCCCTTGCGGCGATGCGCAAGGCATCATGGGCGTCGGCTCCTCCGCACGACGCCCATGCCTTCCACGCGATCCACCCACGCTGCATCAATGCGCGCCTGGCGATTGCCGCTGGTGGTCTTTGCGTGCGTTGCGGTATCCGGTTGCGAGGGCGCCTTGTTCGCCGGCCTCAATACCACTGATCAACGCCATGGCATCGACGAGCGCCACAACGTGGTGTTCGATGCCGAACATGCGCTCGCGCTCGACGTGTATGCGCCAGCACAAGCGAATCACGCGCCCGTGGTCGTGTTCTTCTACGGCGGCGACTGGGCACGCGGCGAACGCGCGTGGTATCGCTTCGTGGGATCGGCGTTGGCCGCGGAAGGCGTGGTGGCGGTGATTCCCGATTACCGCAAGGTGCCGCAGGTGGCGCTGGACGGCTTCATGGGCGATGCCGCCGAAGCGGTCGCCTGGACGCATGCACACGCCGACGAGTTTGGCGGTGCGGCGGACGATGTGTTTGTGATGGGCCATTCGGCCGGCGGCCAGATCGCGGCGTTGCTTGCCACCGATCCCGCATGGCTGGCCGCGCACGGCATGCGTCCGCGCGATCTCGCCGGCTTCATCGGCCTGGCCGGCTGCTACGACTTCGTTCCGGTGGACACGAAGGACAAGGACATGATCGCCGCGTTCGGCCGCACGCCAGACGCACAGCGCCGCGGGCAACCGGTGTCGCATGTGCAGGGCGGCGAGCCGCCCATGCTTTTGCTGCAGGGCGTGGATGACGATGAAGTCGCGCCGTCGAACGCCTTGTCCCTGGCGCGGGCCATGGATGCGCAGCACGAGGACGTGACCCTGAAGCTTTACCCGGGCGTCGGGCACGAGGCATTGCTGTTCGCGCTTTCCCGTCCGCTGCGCAGCGACGCACCCACGCTGCCCGATGTGCTCGCTTTCATTCACGCTCACCCCGCGGCACGCTGACCACGACCTCGCATCCACGCGGGGCGGCGTAGCTTCGACGTTTCCTCCGGCGCCAACGCGGGTGCCATCGTGAACAGCATCGTGACCGGCGAGTTTCCCTATATCCACGGCTTCTCGGCCGATGAGCAGTCGCGGCTGATCCGGCAGGCGCGCATGTTCGAAACCGTGCTGTTCAGCCACATCGATTACAGCGAGGCCACGCGGTTGCTGGAAGTGGGTTGCGGTGTCGGCGCACAGACGGAAATCCTGCTGCGCCGTTTTCCCAACCTGGACGTGACGGGCGTGGACCGCTCCGAGGCGCAACTGGCGGCCGCCGAGCAAAACCTCGCGCAGACCGCATGGTGCAGTTCGCGCTACACGCTGCAACAGGCGGACGCCACCGACCTGCCATTCCCCGATCGCAGCTTCGATGCGGCCTATTTGTGCTGGGTGCTGGAACACATGCCCAGCCCCGCGCGCGTCTTGAGCGAGCTGCGTCGCGTGCTGAGCCCGGGCGCGGTCGCGTATGTGACCGAAGTGCTCAACGCCTCGTTCTTCCTCGATCCCTATTCGCCCAACCTGCTGCGCTACTGGATGGCCTTCAACGACCATCAGTACGACAGCGGCGGCGATCCCTTCATCGGCGCCAAGCTCGGCAACCTGCTGCTGGCCGGCGGCTATCGCGACGTGCAGACCGAAGTGAAGAGCTTCCACCTCGACAACCGCCAGCCCGGCAAGCGCAAGCAGATGATCGAGTTCTGGCAGGAGCTGCTGCTGTCGGCGGCCGAGCAGCTGGTGGCCACCGGCAAGGTGGACACCGCGACGGTCGATGGCATGCGGCAGGAACTGCAGGCCGTGCGCAACGATCCGGACGCGGTGTTCTTCTTCGCCTTCGTGCAGGCACGCGCGCTGGTTTACTGAGCGGGTGTGGTGACGAAGCCATACTGCGCCAGCACCGGCTTGAGCGCGGCAATCCATAGCGCGTAGCCCGCCGGCACCATGTGCAGGCCATCGGGGCGGAACAGCTCCGGGCGCGGCCGGCCGCTGGCATCGACCATCAACGGCGCGATATCGACGAAGCGCACGTCCTTCTGCGTGGCGGCCCAGGCGCGGATCTTGTCGTTCGCCTGCTTCATGGTAGGCCACAGCGCCAGGCGGGCCATGCTGGGCTTGATCGATACATAGACCACCGGCACGCCGGGCACGCCCTGGCGCGCGCGCGCAACGAAGGCCTGGAACGCGGCCAGTACCTGGTCGGCCGAAGCGCCGTCGTTGATGTCGTTGTCGCCGGCATACATCACGATCAGGCGCGGCTTGTACGGCCATACGATGCGGTCGGCGTAGTAAGTGGAATCGGGAATGGCCGAACCGCCGAAGCCGCGGTTGATCACCGGGATGCCCGGGAAATCCTGCGCCAGCGACTTCCAGTAGTTGATCGACGAGCTGCCGATGAACAGCACGCCACCTGGCGCCGGCGGATGAGCGTGGTCGGCCGCGACGAAGGCCTCGATGTCCGGCGTCCAGTGCAGGGGTGGCGCGCTGTCGGCCAGGGCCGCGGATGAAAGCGAGCCGAGCAGCAGGAGCGCGGCCAGTACGCGCCAGATCACAGACGTCATCGTCGGTCCTCCGTGGGGAAAGCGGTCGGTCCCTGGATTATGTATGCCGCGACAGGTATCGCCAAACGCGCGTTGGCAGGCGACGCACAAGCCGTTTCCGGGTACCGGGGCCACCCGATCCGTCCCCGTGGGCCAACTGTTCGTCCCTGAGCCACCCCGCCTCATCACCTCAGGCTTGTGTGACCCGGGCGCTGGCGGAAAGTGGGCCTATCCCGACCTATACGGAGTCCGTCATGCGCCGTCGCGACCTGCTCAAGGCCACCCTCGCTCTGCCCCTGCTCCCGCTGGCGGCGCCCCCTTCGCTTGCCGCGGCTCGCGAGGCCATGGCCTCGGTCGGCAGCTGGCGCGCGCGCGTCCGGCCAGGGCAGCCCGGTTGGCCAACCGACGCGCAATGGGACGAACTGCGGCGGGCCGTCGGCGGTCGCCTCCAGCGCCTGCGCTCGCCATTCGACCCCGCGGCGGATGAGGCGGCCCGCGAGGAGGCGATGGCGCAGATCAAGAATCCCTATTACATCGGCGACGAGCCGGCGCTGACCCAGACCAGCGGCTGGGTGGACGCCTGGACCTCACGCCCCAGCGTCTACGCGGTGGCGGCCGAGCAGGCCTCTGATGTGGTCGCCGCCGTGAACTTCGCGCGCGAGCACCACCTGCGCCTCGTGGTGAAAGGCGGCGGCCACAGCTACCAGGGCACCTCGGACGCGCCCGATTCGTTGCTGATCTGGACCCGCCACATGAACGCCGTGACCCTGCACGACGACTTCGTGCCGCAGGGCTGCGAAGGACTGCAGGCACCGCTACCCGCCGTCACCGTGCAGGCGGGCGCGATGTGGGTGGATGCCTATGGCGCGGTGACCACAAAAGCCGGCCGCTACGTGCAGGGCGGCGGCTGCATGACGGTCGGCGTGGCCGGCCTGGTGCAGAGCGGTGGCTTCGGCAGCTTCTCCAAGAATTTCGGCTCGGCCTCCGGCAACCTGCTGGAAGCGGAGGTGGTCACCGCCGACGGCAAGCTGCGCGTGGTCAATGCGCGCCAGGACCCGGAGCTGTTCTGGGCGATCAAGGGCGGCGGTGGCGGCAGTTTCGGCGTCGTCACGCGGCTGACGCTGCGCACGCACGACCTGCCGGAGATGTTCGGCGCCGTGTTCGGCTTGATCCGGGCCGACTCCGACGACGCCTATCGGGCACTCATCGCGCAGGCCATGCGCTTCTACCGCGATGCGCTGTTCAACCCGCACTGGGGGGAGCAGATCGTGTTCCGTGGCGACAACTCCCTGCGCCTGTCGATGGTATTCCAGGGACTGGACCAGAAAACGGCGGAGCAGACCTGGGCGCCGTTCCTCGATTGGGTGCGCGACCGCAAGGACTGCCATTTCATGGAAGAACCCCGCGTCGTCGCCCTGCCGGCCCGGCATTTCTGGGACGCGGACTTCTTCCGCCTGCATGCGCCCCAGCTCATCGTGGCCGACGGCCGCTACGGTGCACCGCGCGATCGCGTGCTGTGGGCTGGCGACCAGGGCCAGGTGGCGCAGTTCATCCACGGCTATCGCTCGGGCTGGCTGCCACAATCGCTGCTCGATCCGGGCCAGCAGGACAAGCTGGTCGACGCGCTGTTCAACGCCACCCGCCACTGGGGCTTTTCGCTGCACTTCAACAAGGGCCTGGCCGGCGCACCGGCCGATGCGCTGGCACGCTCGCGCGACACCGCGATGAATCCGCAGGCACTGGAGGCTTTCGCGCTAGCCATCACCGGCGGCGAAGGCGACCCCGCCTTTCCGGGCATGCCGGGCGCGGGACCCGATCTGGCGAATGCCCGTTCGGAAGCCCACCGCATCGACGCTTCCATGGATGCGCTGCTCAAGGCTGCCCCCGGCGCCGGCTCCTACGTGTCCGAGAGCAACTACTTCGAACGCGACTGGCAAGCCTCGTTCTGGGGCGGCAATTACCGCCGCCTGGCCGCCGCCAAGCGCCGGTACGACCCCGACGGCCTGTTCTTCGTGCGCCATGGCGTAGGCAGCGAAGCTTGGAGCGACGACGGCTTCACCCGCCGCTGAGGCGCTTCCCCCGGCGCTCCCCGTCCCTGCGACCCGCCTGCGTTATGCTGACGGACTCCGGCCACCGCAGGGCGGCCGGAGTGACCCGTATTCCGGTGTCCGCAAAGGGCCGCAAAGCCGTCCAAACGGCTGAATCGGCATGAAATCGTCATGTCCCGCGGCCATGCTGAGGCTGCAAAGAGGGGATGGGCCGTGTATCATGCGCCACCCCTTTTATCTCTCTATCCGTAAGGAAGGATATAACCCGCGATGAGCAACTTCCTCTTCACCTCCGAGTCGGTTTCTGAAGGCCACCCGGACAAAGTCGCCGACCAGATCTCCGATGCCGTCCTCGATGCGATCATCGCGCAGGATCCGCGTGCGCGCGTGGCCTGCGAAACGATGGTGAAGACGGGCGTGGCGATCGTCGCCGGCGAAATCACCACCAGCGCCTGGATCGACCTGGAAGCGCTGACCCGCAAGGTCATCGTCGACATCGGCTACGACTCCTCGGAAGTCGGCTTCGACGGCGAGACCTGCGGCGTGCTGAACCTGATCGGCAAGCAGTCGCCGGACATCAACCAGGGCGTGGACCGCAAGAAGCCGGAAGAACAGGGCGCTGGCGACCAGGGCCTGATGTTCGGCTACGCGACCAACGAAACCAAGGACTACATGCCGGCTGCGATCTACTACTCGCACCGTCTGGTGGAGCAGCAGGCCAAGGTCCGCAAGAAGAAGAACTCGCCGCTGCCGTGGCTGCGCCCGGACGCCAAGAGCCAGGTCACCCTGCGCTATGAAGACGGCGTGGCAACGGCCATCGACGCCGTGGTGCTGTCGACCCAGCACGATCCGAGCGTGAAGCAGAAGGACCTTATCGAGGCCGTGCGCGAGCACATCCTCAAGCCCGTGCTGCCGGCCAAGCTGCTGCACAAGGGCACCAAGTTCCACATCAACCCGACCGGCAAGTTCGTGATCGGCGGCCCGGTGGGCGACTGCGGCCTGACCGGCCGCAAGATCATCGTCGACACCTACGGCGGCTGGGCACGTCACGGTGGTGGCGCGTTCTCGGGCAAGGATCCGTCGAAGGTCGACCGTTCGGCCGCCTACGCCGCCCGCTACGTGGCCAAGAACATCGTGGCTGCCGGCATTGCCGACCGCTGCGAAGTGCAGGTGAGCTACGCCATCGGCGTGGCCGAGCCGACCTCCATCTCGGTCACCACCTTCGGCACCGGCAAGATCGCTGACGAGAAGATCGAGAAGCTGATCCGCAAGCACTTCGACCTGCGCCCGTACGGCATCATCAAGATGCTCGACCTGGTGCACCCGATGTATCAGCAGACCGCCAGCTACGGCCACTTCGGCCGTACCCCGTACGAAGTGAAGGGTCCGGACGGCAAGACCTACACCGCGTTCTCTTGGGAAAAGACCGACAAGGCCGAGGCGCTGCGCGCCGATGCCAAGCTGAAGTAAGCGACACGCTTGCCTCGCATCGAAAACGGGTCGCGAAAGCGGCCCGTTTTTTTATGCCCGACCTCACTAGCCCGTCCCTTGCGGGAGCGCACCCTGTGCGAGACATCCTTTCGTCTCGGTCTTCACTGTTCGTCGCGCCGGCGCGGGCCGGGGCCTGGTAGCGTCAGTCCTTGGTGGTCGCGAAACCGCCAGATTGCTCGCGGTAGCGCTGGATCAAAGGCCAAAGTCACTGGACTCCTGCCTTCGCAGGAGTGACGGATAGGAAGGAACGAGGCGAAAGGCCTCGCGCACAGGGTGCGCTCCTGCAAAAAGTGCATGCCTTTCTGCCGTCCAACGAAAACGGGCCGCTTGCGCGACCCGTCTGCTGCATCTGCGATGTACCGCCCACCGCCTCACTTATCCGGCGACGATCCCACCGAGGCCACCTTCTGCGCGGTTGCCGCCTTGGGCGCCGGGCAGGTCACGGCCTTTTTCTTGGAGCAGCTGGCCGATCCACGTGCGGCGACCGCATCGGCCTTGCCGCGGCGATGATGGCGGCGCGAGGACGGGGTGGCGTCGGCCAGCGCGGTTGCCTTCGCACTGGACTTGCTGCGACTGCCCTTCGCTGCGGCCGGCACCATGCCCACCTGCGCCACCAGCTCGGCCGGCGTTTCGTGGTCATCGAAGCCGTCGTCCAGCAGGCGCGCCATCAGGCGATCGCGCGTGGCCGCACTGCGGCCGCCCAGCACCACGCTGAACAGGCGGCGGCCGTCCTTCGTGGCGGTCGATGCCAGGTTGAAGCCCGCCGCATTGGTGTAGCCCGTCTTGAGGCCGTCCATGCCGGGGTACTTGTCCATCAGGTTGTTGTGACCACGCACCAGGCGACCGCGGAACATGAATTCCTTGGTGGCGAAGTAGTGCGAGTACTGCGGAAACTCGTGGTACAGCGCCATCGCCAGCTTCGCCATGTCGCGGGCGCTGGTGGTGTCGTCGGGATCGGGCAGGCCCGACGCATTGGCGAAGCGCGTATTGCTCATGCCCAGCAGCTGGGCCTGCGCATTCATCATGTCGACGAAATGGCTTTCCGTGCCGCCCAGGCCTTCGGCGACAACCGTTGCGGCATCGTTGGCCGACTTGGTGATCATGCCCAGCACGCAATCTTCGACCGTGATGGTCTGACCGCTGCGCAGGTCAAGCTTGGTAGGCGCCTTGGAGGCGGCCCAGGAAGACACGGGCAACTCCTGGTCAACCTGCAGGGTACCGCTCCTCAACGCCTGGAAGGTGAGGTACAGCGTCATCATCTTGGTCAGCGATGCCGGGTGGGCCGCTTCATCGGGATTGACGGCAGTAATTACCTGGCCATCGGTATCGTCCACGACGATGGCGGAGGAGCCCGCATGTGCGGTGCCCATGGCACTGCCGGCGACATACACCAACAGTGCGATCAGGCCACCGCGCCAGGTTACCCCCCTGGCCGGCGTTACGGACTTGATAGCCACCCCGTTACCTCGCTTCCATCTCGCCGCTAACAGGACGTTGCGAAACCCTTCACTCGCGACGCCAGCCATGGGCATAGACAATACTTGAATTAACCGACATAAGTCCATGTTTCCATGGGCGATAAAACAGTGGCGGCGCTTTGGCGCCGCCTTTACGTAGATTTCACAGTGAATGTTTTGTCTACGTTGCCAGTCGAGTTTGCCCGCAAAAGACCGAAGGCGAAAGGCTTTTTTCCTATCGGCGCCATGAGAATTCCCTTGAGCGCCGTTAACGCTGCTCGCGGCGGCCAGCGAGCCATCGCTTCGCTAGAATGAGCGGATGTCCCTGATCCAACTCCAGCGCGTCGACTTCAGCATCGGCGGTCCGCTCCTGCTCCAACAAGTCGACCTCACCATCGGAGCCAACGAACGCGTATGCATCGTTGGCCGCAATGGCGAGGGCAAATCCACCCTGATGAAGCTGATTGCAGGGGAACTCAAACCCGACGACGGCGAACTGCGCGTGCAGAACGGCATCGTTGTGGCGCGCATGGCACAGGAGGTTCCACAGGACACTTCTGGCAGCGTGTTCGACGTCGTTGCCGAAGGTCTTGGTGATCTCGGCCAGTTGCTTGCCCGCTACCACCATCTGCTTGCCGAAGGCGACATGGATGCACTCGGCGATGTGCAGGCGCAGATCGAGGCCCGCCATGGCTGGGATCTCGATCGCCGCGTCAATGACGTGCTGACTCGCCTTGAATTGCCTTCGGACACCGATTTCGCCGCGTTGTCCGGCGGCATGAAACGTCGCGTGCTGCTGGCGCAGGCACTGGTGCGCAAGCCCGACGTGCTGTTGCTGGACGAACCGACCAATCACCTCGACATCGAAGCGATTGGCTGGCTCGAAGGCTTCCTGCGCCAGTTCGCCGGCAGCATCGTGTTCGTCACGCATGACCGTAGCTTTCTTCGTGCATTGGCAACGCGCATCGTCGAAATCGATCGCGGCCAGCTCACCGACTGGCCGGGCGACTACGACAATTATCTTCGCCGCCGCGAGGAACGCTTGCACGCCGAAGCGCAAGCGCAAGCCTTGTTCGACAAGAAGCTCGCGCAAGAAGAAGTGTGGATTCGCCAGGGCATCAAGGCACGCCGCACGCGCAACGAAGGCCGCGTGCGTGCACTGAAGGCGCTGCGCGTGGAACGCTCACAGCGTCGCGAGCTGTCCGGCAACGTGAAGATGACGCTGGCCAACGCGCAGGCCTCGGGCAAGAAAGTCATCGATCTCGAACACGTGCACCAAAGCTATGGCGGCCGTGTGCTGATCGACAACCTGAGCACCGCGATCATGCGCGGCGATCGCGTCGGCATCGTCGGCCCCAATGGCGCAGGCAAGAGCACGCTGCTGAAGATCATGCTGGGCGATCTCAAGCCCGAGCGCGGCCACGCCACGCTCGGCACTGGCATCCAGATCGCCTACTTCGACCAGCATCGCGTGCAGCTCAACGACGAGCTCAACGCACTGGACAATGTCGCGGAGGGCCGCGAGTACATCGAACTCAACGGCTCGCGCAAGCACATCATCGGCTACCTGCAGGATTTCCTGTTTTCGCCCGAACGCGCGCGCGCGCCGATCACGCGCCTCTCCGGCGGCGAGCGCAACCGCCTGCTGCTCGCCAAACTGTTCGCGCAACCGTCCAACCTGCTGGTGATGGACGAACCGACCAACGATCTCGACGTGGAGACGCTGGAACTACTCGAAGAATTGCTCACCGAATACCAGGGCACGCTGCTGCTGGTGTCGCACGATCGAGAATTCCTCGACAACGTGGTGTCGAGCACGCTGGTACTCGAAGGCCATGGCCGGGTGGGCGAATACGTGGGCGGCTACAGCGACTGGCTCCGCCAGCGGCCTGCCGCGGCAGTGGCGTCCACCGCGAGGGCGGCTGAAACGAAGGCCACCCCCCCGGCCGTTGCGGTGCCTGCCGAGCCGAAGAAGAAGCTGAGCTACAAGGACGCACGCGAACTGGAGCAATTGCCGGCGCGCATCGAAGCACTGGAAACGGACATTGCCGCGCGCACCGACGCCATGAACGATCCGGACTTCTTCCGCCAGGATAACGCTGCGGTATTGAAGGCAAACGAAGCTCTGGCGTCGTTGCAGCGTGATCTTGATGCAGCGTACGTGCGCTGGTCGGAATTGGACGGCTAAACGGGCGTTCGTGCCCCATCCTTTGTGGGAGCGCACCCCTGTGCGCGAACGCAGCGCAATGGGAGCGCCGCGCCGTCAGGTTTTCGCGCACTGGGTGCGCTCCTACAACAGAGGAGTGCCTCGGCTCAGGCCCACTCAACCCGTGTTCTGCAAACCCTGCGATACGCCGTTGACGCACGCGACCAGTGCCGTCAGCAATGCATCGTCGCTCTCGCCGCCATCGCGCCAGCGCTTGAGAAGATCCACCTGCAACAGGCTCATCGGATCGACATAGGGATTGCGCAGCCCGATGGATACCGCGAGCCGCGGCTCGTGCTGCAGCAGGCTGTCGCTCTGCTTCAGGCGCGTCAGCCAATGTCGCGTGCGTTCGAACTCGTCGCGAATGAGGCCGAAGAACGGCTCGTGCAAGGGGCCAGAGAGTCGCGAGAAAGCCTCGGCGATATCGAGGTCGCTCTTGGCCAACACCATCGCCACGTCGTCCAGCGCATTGGTGAAGAAGGGCCAGTCGCTGGCCATCTCGATCATCCCGGCCTCGCCAAACTCGGCCACGCCCGCCTCAAGCGCCGTACCCAGACCATACCAACCCGGCAGGATGGAGCGGCACTGGGTCCACGCGAACACCCAGGGAATCGCGCGAAGATCCTGCACACCGCGCATGCTGCGGCGACGCGAAGGACGTGATCCCAGCGTCATGCGCTCGATCACGTCGATAGGCGTGGCACTGCGGAAGTAGTCAACGAAACCCTCGCGATCCACGAATGCGCGGTAGTGCTTGCGGCTGCGCACAGCCAGGGCAGTCATGCGTTCGCGCCAGAGGTCTTCCCGTTGCTCCTGCACGCGAGGCCTCAGCGACGCACGCAGCACGGCACCCACGGTTTGCTCCAGGTTGCGCAAGGCGAGCGCGCGGATGCCGTATTTGCGGTGGATCACCTCGCCCTGCTCGGTGATGCGCAGCACGCCGGCCACCGAGCCACGCGGTGAGGACATCAGCGCCGGCGCGATGCGCGATCCGCCGCGACTGGCCGATCCGCCGCGACCATGGAAGAACGACAACCGGACACCGGACTCCGCCGCCACTTCAAGCAATTCCACCTGGGCGCGCTGCAACCCCCAGCGCGAGGCCAGGGTGCCGCCATCCTTCCCGCTGTCGGAGTAGCCCAGCATCACCCATTGCCGGCCACCGCGCGAAGCCAGGTGCTCGCGGTACACGGGATCGTCAAGCAATGCACGAAGCGTGGCCGGCGCATTGGCAAGGTCATCCACAGTTTCGAACAACGGCGCGATATCCAGCGGCACGCCGCCCTGCTCGACCAGGCCCCCACAACGCGCGAGCGCCAGCACCGCGAGCACGTCCGCCGCCGAGCGGGCCATGCTGATGATGTAAAGACCCAATGCCTCGGCGCCGTAACGATCGCGCGAATCGCGCAAGGTCGCGAAGACATCGCGCAACGACTTGACCGTGTCGTCGTCGTTGGGCGGCAGCGCACGCTCGCCTCCCGCGAAGGGACGCAGGCGTTCCGCCTTGTCTTCCACCTCGCGCGTCGCCCACTCGGCATCCTCCAGCAGCAGCGCCAACGCATCATCGTGCACGCGCGAATCCTGCCGGACGTCGAGCCGCGCCAGGTGGAACCCGAAGGTCCGCACGCGCCAGATCAGGCGCTGCACGGCATAGGCACCCGCATGCAGGCCGCGATGGTCGACCAAGCTGGAGGCGACCAGATGCAGGTCGTCCAGCAGTTCCTCCACGGACGTATAGCCTTCCGGATGGTCGTCGTCGTGCGTCGCATCCAGGCGCGCCCGGATGATCGTCAGCAGGCTCCGGTAAGGCATGTCCGCGTGGCGCGGTCGCACCTTGGCCGCTGCTTCGGGAAAACGTTCGCGGTAATCGAGCAGCCGCTTGGCCAGCTCGCTGTCCACGCCGGTCCTGTCTTCGGTCTGGCTCAGCAATCGCGCCAGGCTGCCAATGTCCTCGACGTAATGCTCGAGCACATGCGCGCGCTGGGTGGAAAGGCTGTTGGCAATCGTGGCCGCGCCCACGTTCGGGTTGCCGTCCATGTCGCCGCCGACCCACGTGGCGAAGCTCAGCAACCGGGGCAACGGCACGGCCACGCCGTAGACGCTTTGCAAGGCATCCGCCAGCGACTCGTACAGCGCCGGTGCGATGCGGTAGATCGGATTGGCGAGATAGAAGCCGACGTGGTGATGTTCGTCCTGCACGGTGGGACTGATCGGCGACGCCTCGGCCGTCTGCCAGCCAGCGCTCAATGCCATGAAGATGCGATCGTCGTCTTCCTTGCGCTCCTGCGGCGTGCGCGTAGGATCGAAGTTGTCGACCAGCGCCCGCACGATGGATTGCTCCTTCTCCAGCAGCGAGCGACGCACTGCTTCCGTGGGATGCGCGGTGAACACCGGTTCCACCTGCAGCCGCTCCAGCCATTCGATCAGCTCGCCAGCCTCCACGCCCTGCGCCTTCAGGCGCGTCAGCGCATCGAGCAGCGATTCGGGTTGCGGGGCCCCGCCCTCGCGCTGGTAGTCGCGACGACGGCGGATGCGATGGATGCGCTCGGCGATGTTCACCACCTGGAAGTACGCGGCGAATGCGCGCGCCAGCGCCTCCGCATGATCCGTTTCCACGCCGGTCAGCAGTCCTGCGAGCACGTCCAGCGGAAGATTTTCCTGGCGACGTTCGATCGCCGCCATGCGGATGCGCTCGACCTCGTCGAGGAACGCGGGGGAAATCTGTTCGGCCAGCATGTTGCCAACGAGCGCACCGAGGCGACGGACGTCTTCGCGCAAGGGCGCATCGTGCGGAGCGAACTCAGGACTGCGGTGCTGGTTCATCGATGCCACGGTGTGGATGTCTGGACGTCCAAGACTACCCGAGCGAACGTGATTTGTGCACTGCCACAAAAGCTTTCGCCGGCATCGACGCATGCGGGTGCGCTAGGCGCCCCCGCTTTCATCTGCAACCAATTCGCTCAGTGCGTTGCCGTAGCGGCTCGTTCCACGGGTTGCGCCTGCTTCACGTAGCGCTCCAGCCATGCATTGCTCTCGGCCAGCATCTGCATGATGGATTCGCGCGCACGATAGGCATGCGCCTCGTTCGGCAGCATCACCAGTCGCGCCGTGCCACCGAGCCCCTTAATCGCCGCATAAAGGCGCTCGCTCTGGATCGGGAAGGTGCCCGAGTTGTTGTCCTGTTCGCCGTGGATCATCAGCAACGCATCCTTGATATTGCCGGCGTAATTGAACGGCGACATGGCGAGGTAGACGTCTTGCGCCTGCCAGTAGTTGCGCTCCTCCGACTGGAAGCCGAACGGCGTGAGCGTGCGGTTGTAGGCTCCGCTGCGCGCAATGCCCGCCTTGAACAGGCGCGTATGCGCCAGCAGGTTGGCCGTCATGAATGCACCGTAGGAATGGCCGCCCACGGCAATGTGCTCGCGATCGGCAACACCCCGGCGCACCACTTCGTCCACCGCCGCCTCGGCACTGGCTACCAGCTGCGGAATATAGGTGTCGTTCGGCTCCTTGCTGCCCTCGCCCACGATCGGCACCGCAAAGTTGTCCAGCACCGTATAACCCATCGCAAGAAATGCCTGCGGACCCCAGTAGCCGATGCGGTTGAAGCGATAGGGCGAATCGGTGACCTGGCTGGCCGCGTCCGCCGATTTGAACTCGGCCGGATACGCCCACATCAGCATCGGCCGCGGGCCATCTTTCTTCGGATCGTAGTGGGGCGGCAGGTAAAGCGTGGCGGTGAGCTCCACGCCGTCCTTGCGCTTGTAGCGGATCTGCTCCTTCTTCACGCCCTGCAACTGGGGCAGCGGATGCGAAAAGTGCGTGAGCGCCCGCGCATGCCCGTTCGTTGCCAGGTCGCGCACGTAGTAATTGGTCGGCTCATTGGGTGATTCACGCGATATCAGCGCGCGCTTTCCTGCACCATCGAGCATCACCAGCGCCGCTTCGTAGTACGGCGCCTGCGAGCGAAACAGGCGCGTGCTCTGGCCGTTGCCCAGACTCACCTTGTCCACGAAGGGGCGATCGCCTTCGGGTGAAGCGCCATCGCCGAGGCGGTAGATGCTCTCACCGTCGGCCGCCATCAGTAGCCGCGATTCACCGCGCTCATCAATCATCATCGCCGGCTTGCCGGGATCGCGATAACGATCTTCCGACGAGCCCTCACGCACCAGTGCGGGCACCTGCGAAGGTTCGTCCGGCGCCACACGCCACTCCCTCACCTTGCGCGTCTTCCACCAGAACTCGTCGATCAGCGCGAGCTTGCCGTTACCCCAGTACGCCCCCGCATAACGACTGCCCAGTCGGGCCAGCGTGGTGGCAGGCTGGTCGAACGGGGCCGCTTGCATGAGCACCAGATCACGCACTTCGGCCACTCGTGCCGGATCGCCACGATCCTGCGCTTCGGCCCACACCAAGGTGGCCGGCGTGTCCGCGCGCCAGTCGATGGCGCGCACGCCCGTGGGCACGGCATCATTGCCCGTGGGCAAGCCTTCCACCAAGGGAAGATGAGCTATTTCCTTGACCAGCTTGCCGGCACGATCGAGCACTTCGATGCGACGTGGAAAGTCCTCCACCGGTACCAGATAGGAGAACGGTCGCTCCACGCGTTCGCGCAGCAGATAACGGCCATCCGGCGACGCGCTGATCGACAACGTGAGTGCCGGCTCGCCCAGTGGCGTGACCTTGCCGTCCATATCCACCAGCGCCGACTGCGAGCGCAGGTAGTACTCCAGCAGGCGCGCGTCGTCCTCGTTGCGCAGCATGTCCTGATAGGTACGGATCGATTTCACGCCGTTGCCGGCCTGCGTCTGCTGCGTGTTCGGTCCATCCGGAATCATGCTGGCCACCGGCGCCGCGCCCTGCCCTTCGGGTTGCAGCTGCACCAGCAACTGCGTGCTGTCGGGCATCCAGCGATAGCCTCGGCCTGCTACCGTGTTCAACGGCAGAGTGGTCACGCGGTGCGCGGCATGCGCGGCGACATCCACGACCCACAGCTCATTGCGCCCCTGCTTCGCATCGACCTGGTTGAATGCGAGATAGCGCTGGTCCGGCGACCACGACGAACTGGCGATCGACAGCGGCTGGGGCAGACCCTGCAGGCGGATTTCCCTAGCGGTAGCGACATCGATCAGCCACAGATCGGTTCCGAACGAGAACCGGCTTTGCGAAAACACTCGCGGATGGATGCGCAACCCGGCCAGCTTCAATTCGGGCTGCGCCACCACGTCGATGCCTGGCAACGATGGCGTCTGCGTCAGCGCGAGCAGGTCGCGATGCGGGCTGATGGTGAGCTGGGGCGGCCGGGGCGCATCGACCAGGGCTTGCAAGGGTGCGGGCGGCAAAACGTAGCTGCCGCTGGCCGGCAGGGACGCGGCCGGGGGCGCCGTATCCGCCCATGTCGCCAAAGGCAGCGCGGCAAGCAGGAAACCAACGAGAGCAAGACGCGGAAGTGGGAATGCCATGTCGGGACAAAGCCTCATTCGCAGGAAACTACGACCTTATCCGTCTCGGCGACCATGAGCCAGACCCGCTTCATCCATGGCCACGCGGCTCACGCCCCGACCCAAGGCCAGGTGCCTGAAGCTATACTCGGCAATCCCGTCGAGGGGCGCTGCGACCGAAGACCGGTGCGACCGCACAAACCTGTGCCGTCCCCGAGCCTCGGCCAGGCTCGATGGATTTCTTCTGTAACGGCGCCCGGACCACGATGCGATCTTCTGGTCGCAACACCCGGAGCTACGCCATGAACGCAGTTACCAAAGATTCCGCCCATCAGGACTACAAGGTCCGTGACATCTCCCAGGCCGACCTCGGCCGCCGCCGCATCCGCATGGCGGAAGAGGAAATGCCGGGCCTTATGCAGATCCGCGCCCGCTACGCCAAGGACAAGCCGCTGAAGGGCGTGCGCCTTTCCGGCTCCCTGCACTGCACGAAGGAAACCGCCGTGCTCGCCGAGACCCTGCGCGAGCTCGGTGCCTCAGTGCGCTGGGCCTCGTGCAATATCTTCTCGACGCAGGACGACGTGGCCGCCGCACTGGCCGTCGGCGGCCTGCCGGTGTTCGCCTGGAAGGGCGAGACGCTGGAAGAATATTGGGAGTGCACGCTCGACATGCTGACCCATCCGGGTGAGCTCGGCCCGCAGCTGATCGTGGACGACGGTGGCGACGCCACGCTGTTCATCCACAAGGGCGTGGAGCTGGAAGACGGCAGCGACTGGGTCAACACGCCCAGCGGCAACCACGAAGAGCAGGTCATCAAGGACCTGGTCAAGCGCACCGCCGCCGAGCGTCCGGGCTGGTTCAAGAAGATCGCCGCCGAGTGGAAGGGCGTCTCCGAAGAAACCACCACCGGCGTGCATCGTCTCTATCAGCTCGCCGAAGCCGGCAAGCTGCTGGTGCCGGCGATCAACGTCAACGACTCGGTCACCAAGTCGAAGTTCGACAACCTCTACGGCTGCCGCGAATCGCTGGCCGACGGCATCAAGCGCGCCACCGACCTGATGGTCGCCGGCAAGGTTGCCGTGGTGTGCGGCTACGGTGACGTGGGCAAGGGCTGTGCCCACTCGCTCAAGGGCTTTGGCGCACGCGTGATCGTGACCGAGATCGACCCGATCAATGCCCTGCAGGCCGCGATGGAAGGCTTCCAGGTAACCACCATCGAAGACACGCTGGGCATCGGCGACATCTACGTCACCACCACCGGCAACAAGGACATCATCACGCTGGAGCACATGGCGGCGATGAAGAACAATGCGCTGGTGTGCAACATCGGCCACTTCGACAACGAGATCCAGATGGATCGCTTGAACACCGCCAAGGGCGTGTCGCGCGAAACCATCAAGCCGCAGGTGGATCGCTACACGTTCGAAAAGACCGCCCACAGCATCTACATGCTGGCCGAAGGCCGACTGGTGAATCTGGGCTGCGCCCACGGCCACCCGAGCTTCGTGATGTCCAACAGCTTCTCCAACCAGACGCTGGCCCAGCTCGACCTGTGGGCGAACAAGGACAAGTACGAGAACACGGTCTACCGCCTGCCGAAGAAGCTCGACGAAGAAGTGGCTCGCCTGCACCTGGAGCAGATCGGCGTGAAGCTGACCAAGCTCACTCAGGAACAGGCCGACTACATCGGCGTCCCGGTCGAAGGTCCGTACAAGCCCGAGCACTACCGTTACTGAGCAGCATCGACCTTGAGTCAAACGAAAGGGCCGCCTCAGGGCGGCCCTTTTTTTCTGACGGACCGTGCAGGGCGCGTCCCCATCGACGGCGCCCTGCACGCACCCGCTCCCCTCAACCGGGACCGCAGCCCAGCACGCCAAGCACACCGTGCAACGCCGGCACCTGCATCAACCATGGTGCCGACAGCGTCAACATACCCGCGACGAGAACGAAGAAGGCCGCACCACGTCGTGCACCCGGCTTCTGCAGCCAGCGACCCACGCGTGCGCCGGACCACGTCAGCGGAAACATCATCGGCAACGTACCCAGGCCAAACGCCGCCATGATCAGGCCGCCGTGCCAAGCACTCGCCGAAAGCCACGCCGCCGCCAGCACCGTGGTGCTGAGCCCGCACGGCAACCATCCCCAGAGCGTGCCGACGGCAAGACGACGCGCCGTCGTATTCGCAGGCATCAAGCGCCGTTGCAGCGGCTGCAACCATTGCCAGACACGCGCACCCGGCCGTGCCAGGAACGACAGCCGACCGCGCCGATCCATCATGCGCAGCGCCATCACCACCAGCACCGCACCCACCGCCATGCGCATCCCCGTGGCCAGCGCTCCGAGTTCGAACACACGCAGCACACCATCGCCAATACCACCGACGAATACGCCAGCCAGCACGTAACCGAGCACGCGCCCGAGGTTGATCTGCAGCGCGCTGCTCCAGTGCATCTGCGGCGAGCGCACGGAGAAACCGGTCGCGATGCCGCCGCACATCGCCGCGCAATGCGCACCGCCGAGCAAGCCGGTCAGCAGCACCGCGGACAGCGCGAGGCCATTAATCATGACGCCGCTCCTTGATCGACGACGCTGGCGGCTCCTCATGAAGAATGTCGATCGCCGGCGTATCCATGTCATCGAACTGGCCCTTGCGGACCGCCCACACGAAGGCCCCGACGGCCGCCGCCAACAACATCAGGCTCAGCGGTATGAGCATCAGCAGAATGATCATGCAGCCTCCGCGGCGGAAACACGCAGCAGGCGCAGCGCGTTGAGGGTAACCATCAGGGAAGACAGCGCCATGCCCAACGCCGCCAACGAAGGCGTGACATGGCCAGTGATCGCCAGCGGCAAGGCGAGGAGGTTATAGCCCACCGCCCAACCAAAGTTCTGGCGGATGATCCGCTGCGTGCACCTGGCCAGTCGCACGGATGCGGGAATCCTGCACAGGCTGGGCGCCGTCAGCACCATGTCCGCCGCCCGCTGTGCCAGCGCCGCGCCCTCGCCCATCGCCATCGAAACATCGGCACCGGCAAGCACTGGCGCATCGTTCAGGCCATCGCCCACCATCGCGACGATGCGTCCCTGCGCCTGCAGGCTACGAACCATCGCCAACTTGTCCTCCGACGACTGCCTGGCGTGCGCTTCCCCAATGTCCAACTGCTTCATCAACCGCTCTACGGCGATCTTCGCATCGCCACTGGCCAGGTGAACGCGCAGGCCAAGACGACGCAGTTGCTCAACCGCCCTGCCTGCATCAACCCGCATGCGCTCTTCCAGAACAAATCGCGCAAAAGGCTGCCGGCCATCACCCAGCCACAGATGTCCATCGTCGACCCGACTTGCGGCAAAGGGCGCCTGACCAAGACGCCAGGACACGCCTTCCACATCGCCACTCAGCCCCTCACCTCCATGAAGGCGCACATCGTTCGCAACAAGGCTGCTGTCCACGCCCGCAAACGCCTTCGCGATCGGATGACGGCTGTCGCGCTCCAGGGCAGCGGCGATCCGCAGGGCATCATCGGGCGCCATGCCGCCGAATGTCAGCACGTGGCCCAGCGCGGGTTCCACATGCGTCAGCGTACCTGTCTTGTCGAACACGACATCCGTGGCGCGCGCCAAGGTATCCAGACTCTGCGCGCGCAGCGACAATACGCCCAGCCTTGCCAATGCACCGTGCGTCGCAGCCAGGGCTGCGGGCACCGCCAACGACAGCGCGCACGGGCAGCTCACCACCAGCAGGGACAGCGTGACTTCGAAAGCGCGCGAGGGATCGTACAGGCGCCATCCCACGTAAACGGCCACCGATGCCAGCAACAGCGACGCCACGAACCAGCTTCCGATGCGGTCTGCCGCCCGCGCCAATGGCGGACGGTGCGCCTGCGCCTGCTCCACCAAGCGGGTCAATTGCGAGAGGCGCGTCGAACGGCCGGTCTGGGTTATCTGGACGCGTGCCGACGTCTCCTTGCACACCGTGCCCGCATATACCACCTCGCCGCGGGAGCGCGTCACCGGCCGCGATTCACCCGTCAACAATGCTTCCTCGAAGCTCGCCTGCGAACTGAGTAACTGGCCGTCGGCGGGAACAACCTCGCCCACCGCAATGCAGGCAATGTCGCCCGCCTGCAACGTCGCGATGGGCACCGATTCCCGTACGCCATCCGCACGCTCGCGGACAGCCAATGTCGGGCGCGCACGCGCGAGTGCATCGACCTGCGCCTTCGCGATCCGCCGCGCCCGCTGCTCCAGCATGCGTGCGCACAACAGAAGGAACACGAACATTGCCGCCGCGTCGTACCACACGTGCGCGCCACCCCGGGCGGTCTCCACTGCACTCGCGAGATAGGCCAACACAGTGGAACTGGCAACCAAGGTGTCCATGCCAAGATGCCGTTCGCGCAGCTCGCGCCAACAGCCCGACAGGAAGGGCCAGCCGGCATAGAAGACCACGGGCGTGCACACAAGGAACGTGATCCAGCGGAAGAAGTCCCGCGTGGCCCATGCCATATGGTGGTGAAAGTCCAGATAAAGCGCTTCGGACAGCATCATTGTCTGCATCGCGCCAAGCCCGGCCACGCCCAGGCGCAGCAGCCAGTGCCGCTGCTCTGCAACGCCGGCCCGCTCGCGCGCGGAACCGCTCGCCAGGTAAGGTCGATAGCCCAGCAGGGCGAGCCGATGAAGCACTTCCGACAGGCGCACCAAGGCAGGGTTCCAGCCGATCCGAATGCGGCCCGTCACCGCGTTGGCACCCGAATCGAAAACCCCTGGCATGCGCTGAAGCGCGCGATCGATCAGCCATGCGCAAGCGGCGCAACGCATGCCGTCCGTCAGTACCGTGATTTCGAGTCCGCCGGATACAGCGAATGCGTGATCGCCCAGCAGGTCTTCGCGATCCCAGCTCTCAAAATCAGGAAGCTCGCTATCTACCCGCGCACCGGCCGCACTGCGCAATTGGTAGTAGTCGCCGAGTTCCGAAGCATTGATCCATCGCGCCGCCGCGGCGCACCCATGACAGCAAAACGCTTGCTCGCCGCCATTGGCTACGAACCACACAGGTGTGGCAGGCAGCGTTTCACCGCAGTGGTAGCAGCCCTTCAGTATCGGTCTGCCAGGAACGTCGACAGCACAATCCACGTTTACGGCATCAAGCGGACGGAACGAGCCTGTCGCGTCCAGCGGCCGTGCAGCAGCCACGCCGAATTATCGGGCGACAACTGCACTGTCCAGTCGTGGTCGCCATCCAGCGACCCGACACCTCTCCATCCCAGTTCGCTGGGCGACAGCTGGATGGTCCGTTCGCCGTTAGGAGCGTCCGCGGACGTGAGTTTGAGGATCAGCTTGCCTCCGCGCGGAAAATCGCCATCCACGGGCACGGCCTCGACCATGTCGCCCTTGGTCCGCAATACAAGACCAGCGGTATCGACTTCCGATGCGGGTTCACTCGCCTCGGCCGACACCAGCAGTTTGCCGACCTTGGTGACCCTTCCGACTGTCTCTGAGTCCTCACGTCCAGGGTGCACC
The DNA here is from genome assembly GCF_035685885.1 of Dyella sp. Lineage (GTDB taxonomy): Bacteria > Pseudomonadota > Gammaproteobacteria > Xanthomonadales > Rhodanobacteraceae > Dyella. The sequence goes on from NZ_DASRZX010000084.1 coordinate 22,732, forward strand.
GCCGCAAACAGCAACGCAAACCCAATCGCCACGGATGCCATCGGCAATCCCACCAACATCCAAACCACAGGTTCTCGCCAGGCACTACGCGTCTGATTCATGGCAACGGTCCAAAGAAGCTGCTGTCGATGGTGGTGCTGGCATCCACATCGATGCCCCGCACCTTGAATTGCACGCCATGGCGACCCGTGGTTTCCGACGAAGCGCGCACAGTGACCGGCACGGACACCACTTCGCCACTGTCGGCCTGAATCACCCGTGGCCCATCACGCAACGTCACGTCTGGCAGTTCGGAAGAGCCCAGATCAATGGTGAAGTGCCGGGTCTGCTGGTCCTTGTTCACCAGCTTGATCGTGTAGCTGTTCTCGATATGGCCGTCGCTTGACTGGCTGTACATCGCATTGCGGTCGCGCAGCACTTCGGCCAGCACGTGGCCGCGATGCGTAACGCCATACATCCAGCCAATAAGAAACGTCAGGAGTAACCCGCCGTACACCCATACACGGGCGCGGAGCACTCGCGTTGGCTTCCCATCGATCTGATTCTGGGTGGTGTAGCGGATCAATCCACTGGGATAGCCCACCTTGCCCATGACATCGTCGCAGGCGTCTATGCAGGCGCCACAAGCAATGCATTCGTACTGGAGGCCATTGCGGATATCGATGCCAACCGGGCACACCTGTACGCAGATGGTGCAGTCAATGCAGTCACCAAGTTGCTCGAAGGAGAACTTTGGCAGCGCCTCCGCAACGATGCCCGCGCCAGCCAGCGCGATGGTGCCACCGGCGTGTGCGCGGCTGTCCGCCGCCGAAGGATGTTGGCTTGCGCGAAACACGTAGTCGTATGCCGTGATCTTGTCGATCAGGCCGCGCGTACGTTCCAGCACACTCTTGAGACCACGCTTGCGTGGGCCGCGGGGTTCGCCACGCATCGGGTCATAGGCAATGATCAGGGTGTTGCGATCGAACATGGCGCTCTGGAAGCGCGCATAGGGGCACATGTACTTGCATACCTGCTGCCGCAGGAAGCCCGCATTGCCCCAGGTGGCAAAGCCGTAGAACAGGATCCAGAACGCCTCCCATCCTCCCCAGGCGAAGGGTGTGCGCTGGGCCAGGTCAACGATGGGACTGAAGAAGCCCACGAAGGTGAAGCCCGTCCACAGTGAGAACACCGCCCAAAGAGTGTGACGTGCCCCCTTGCGCAATAGCTTCTCTTGATTCCACGGCGCGGCATCGAGCTTCATGCGCTTGTTGCGATCGCCCTCGCACAGGCGCTCGATCCACAGCGATACTTCAGTCCACACGGTCTGCGGACAGGCATATCCACAAAAGAGGCGACCGGCCAGCGCGGTAAAGAAAAACAAAGCCAGCGCGGCGATGATCAGCAAGGTGGACAGGAACAGGAAATCCTGCGGAAGAAACATCCAGCCGAAGACATGGAATTTGCGCGCAGGGAGATCCAGCAGCACGGCCTGCCGTCCGTTCCAGTGCATCCACGGAAACAAGTAAAACATGCCCAGCAACCAGACCACCGCGGCTACGCGCATTCGGTTATACCGGCCAGCTACATCACGCGGATATACCTTCCGTTCGCTGACGTAGTAGGAGCTGTTCTCGTCCTCGACGATATGCAGCGGAATGCGGCGGCTCATGGTTCGCTGCCCTCGCGGAAGCCGCCGTTCACATCACGGCCAAGCAAAATCCAGGTGAACAGGCTGGATGAAGCCGTCGCCAGCCAAAACAGAAAGAAGCCCAGGGAATAACCCAGCTCGCGGCTCAGCCGAATGGAGGGAAACGTGATTTCCCTCAATGCTTCTGGATCAACATAACTGAAGAACATAGTCGTGACCGCGCCAGCCACAAGGAAACTTGGCCAGAGGATGGCGCCGACGCGCTGCGTTGCAGGCGTCGGCGTCGAGCGGGTTTGCTGGGATTTTCGGGGGACCATTATTCGGCGACCACGGCACCCGCAGGCGGCGGATCCTTGTGCGGCGAGAGCGTCCAGACATAGGCGCCCACCAGCCGCGTACGGGTATCGCCAAGCTCGGGCTTCCACGCGGGCATGACACCCTGACGGCCTTCGTTGAGGGTCTTGTGCAAAGAGGCCACGCTGCTTCCGTACAACCAATAGCTGTCGGTCAGGTCAGGCGCGCCTACCACCTGGTTGCCCTTGGCTTGCGGGCCGTGGCACGCGGTACAGATACCGGCGAACAGCTTCTCACCGCGTTCAACGGCATCCTTCGGCTGGCCGGGGCGCGACAGCGACAGCACGTAGGCAATCGTGTCGTCCACAGCCGTGGCGCCACCCTGCTGGGTCAGCGTCGAGGCCCACGCCGGCATGACCGCTTGGCGCCCGTTCTGGATCGTTTCGAGTATCCGGTTGGGCGTGCCGCCCCAATGCCAGATGTCGTCTGTCAGGTCGGGAAAGCCATTCGCGCCGTGGCCAGAAGATCCATGACAAGCCGCGCAACGATTGATGAAGATGGCGCGGCCGATGGCAACGGCAGCAGGCTCCTTCGCAAGTTCGTTAATTGGCTTGCCGGCATAGAGCTTCAGCGTGTCATCCAGCCTAGCGTCTTCGGCAGAGGAGTCCATCGCCCACTCGGACTTCGAACTCCAGTGCCCGTAACCCTTGATGTTGCCCAAGCCGTACCAGACCAGGTAGCCGACTGCGAACACGATGGTGATGTAGAACAGGTTGATCCACCAGCGAGGCAGCGGCTTGTTGTACTCGGTGAGATCGCCATCCCACACATGACCCGTTTCATCGGGCTTGGGATCATTGGGGCTGCGCCGGGTGTTGCCCTTGAGCAGCCATGCACAACCGAACAGGTTGAGCACCGTCAGCGCCAACACATACCACGTCCATGCGGAAGTCATGCCGTCCCCTCCTTTTCATCATCCAGCGGCATGTGGGCAGCCGCATCCAACGCGGGCGTGTGGCTTGGCAGCCATAGCCAGATGCAACCGACGACAAAGAGCAGCAGCAGTACTGCAGTAATCACTCCGGGGAGCATGTCACTCTCCTCCCTCTGCCACCTGCATGTCGGCTTGCGAGACATGCGTACCGAGACTCTTGAGGTAGGCAACCACCGCATCCAGCTCGGTCTTGCCTTCCACTGCAGCGGCTGCGCCTGAGATGTCGGCATCGGTATAGGGATCACCGATGCGCTTGAGTGCACGCATGTGTTGCGTCACCTCGGCACCGTCCAGCGTGGCTTTGGCAAGCCAGGGGTAGGCGGGCATGTTCGACTCGGGCACCACGTCGCGCGGATTATTCAAGTGCGCGCGGTGCCAGTCATCCGAATAGCCTCGCAGGCCTACGCGCGCCAGATCGGGACCGGTGCGTTTGCTACCCCACTGGAACGGGTGGTCGTAGACCGACTCGCCGGCCAGTGAATAGTGACCGTAGCGCTCCGTCTCGAAGCGCAGCGTGCGCACCATTTGCGAATGGCAGTTGTAGCAACCTTCGCGGATGTACACGTCACGCCCCGCCAGCTCGAGCGCGGGATAAGGCTTGATGCCGGGCAACGGCTTGATGGTTTCCGCCTGGAACATCAAGGGCACGATTTCCGCCAGGCCGCCGAAGGACACCGCGACCGCGACGAGGATGGCCATCAGGCCAATGTTCTTTTCGATTTTTGCGTGTGTATGGCTCATGTCTGTTCCCTCAGGCACGCGCATCGGCGGCATCAGGCGGCATGACTGCCTGCGGCGCAGTACTCGCCGAAGCCATACGGAAGGTCTTGAAAACGTTCCAACCCATGACCAGCATGCCGGACAGCACGATCAATCCGCCGGCGAGTCGGAATAGGTAATACGGCTTGGTGGCATTGAGTGCCTCGACGAACGAGTACACCAGCGTGCCGTTCTCTGGATCCGTTGCACGCCACATCAGGCCCTGGGTGACACCTGCGATCCACATGGATGCGATGTATACGACCAGGCCAATGGTATGCATCCAGAAGTGCGTATCGATCAGCTTGATCGAATACATTTTCGGCAGGTTGAGCAGGCGCGGCAGCATCGCGTAGATCGACCCTATCGAGATCATGGCGACCCAGCCGATGGCGCCGGAGTGCACGTGGCCGATGGTCCAGTCGGTGTAGTGACTGAGCGAATTGACCGTCTTGATCGACATCATCGGTCCCTCGAACGTGCTCATCATGTAGAACGAGAGCGAGACGATGAGGAATTTCAGGATCGGATCGGTGCGCAGCTTGTACCAGACGCCGGACAACGTGAGGATGCCGTTGATCGCACCACCCCACGACGGGGCAAGCAGCACGAGCGAGAACACCATGCCGAGCGACTGCGCCCAGTCCGGCAGCGCCGTGTATTGCAGGTGGTGCGGACCGGCCCACATGTAGACGGCGATCAACGCCCAGAAGTGCACTATCGACAGGCGATAGGAATAGATCGGGCGGCCAGCCTGCTTGGGCACGAAGTAATACATCATGCCGAGGAACGCGGTGGTCAGGAAAAAGCCCACGGCGTTGTGCCCGTACCACCACTGCACCATTGCGTCGACCGAGCCGGAATAGACCGAGTACGACTTGAACCACCCGGCCGGAATGGCGAGGTTGTTGACGATGTGCAGCAGTGCGATGGTGATGATGTACGCGCCATAGAACCAGTTGGCCACGTAGATATGCTTGACCTTGCGTTGGGCGATGGTGCCGAAGAACAGCACGCAGTAAGCCACCCAGACGATGGTGATCAGGATGTCGATCGGCCATTCGAGCTCGGCGTATTCCTTGCCCTGGGTGAGCCCCAGCGGCAAGGTGATCGCGGCGGCCACAATGACCAGCTGCCAGCCCCAGAAAACGAAGGATGCCAGCTTGTCCGACAACAACCGCACATGGCAGGTGCGCTGCACTGTGTAGAGGCTGGTGGCAAACAGCGCCGAGCCACCGAACGCGAAAATCACCGCATTGGTGTGCAACGGACGCAGACGACCGTAGCTGAGCCACGGCACCTCGAAACCCAGGCCCGGCCAGTACAGCTGGGCGGCGATGATGACCCCGACCAGCATGCCTACCACGCCCCAAACCACGGTCATGACAGCGAATTGCCGTACGACCTTGTCGTTGTAACTCCCCTCGACGCCCACCATGAGGCCCACTCCTAGGCATGACCAGTAACTGAACGCGGGAAGTCTGGTGGTCAGCCCTTCCACCTCGCTTGATCTGGATCAACTGAGGCGGGGTGCGGTTTGTCGCAGGTCAAATTCAGCAATGGCCTACTTCCGCCCTCGTGGAGGCTAGATATCTCTATATCGCGAAAAAGAGATATATACTTCGGCGACACCCCTGCCGGAACCTTGCGATGCCGCCCATCAGCTTCGAGTTCTTTCCGCCCAAGACCGAAGAGCAGCGTGCCCAGCTCGATCAGGCCGCCACCTTGCTCAAGCAGCACTCGCCGGACTACGTGTCCGTGACGTTTGGTGCAGGCGGCTCGACGTTGAGTTACACCGGCGAAACGGTCGCCCGGCTACATGGCATCCATGGCCTGAGCGTGGCTCCGCATCTTTCCTGCGTCGGCGGTACCCGCGCGGAGTTGGGCGAGCTGCTGGACAGCTACCGGGCGGCAGGCTACCGACGCATCGTGGCGTTGCGTGGGGATCTGCCTTCGGGCATGGCCAGCACGGGTGACTTCCGCTATGCCGCGGAACTCGTCCGCTTCATCCGCGAGCATTCGGGCGACCACTTTCACATTGAAGTGGCGGCTTACCCGGAAATCCATCCCCAGGCAGATGACGCCATGGCGGATCTGCGCCATTTCAAGGCCAAGGTGGACGCCGGGGCTGACGGCGCCATCACGCAGTATTTCTTCAACCCGGACGCCTACTTCAGCTTTGTCGACGACGTGCGCAAGCTTGGCGTCGATGTGCCGATCGTGCCGGGCATCATGCCGATCTCGAATTTCGCGCAGCTCAAGCGGTTTTCCGATATGTGCGGCGCCGAGATTCCCCGCTGGATCACCAAGCGCATGCAGGCCCATGGCGACGACGCCGCGGCGGTGCGTGATCTGGGTGCTGACGTGGTCGCGCAGCTTTGCCGCCGACTACTCGATGGCGGCGCACCGGGCCTGCACTTCTACACGCTCAATCGCGCCAAGGCCACGCGGGCGATTCTGGACCGGCTGCACGGTTGAGCGACGCAGGCGGGCGTAAGCTCGCCCGATGATTCGCCTGGGCATCCTGCTGCTCCTGCTTTTGCCATTGCGCCTGATGGCGCAGGACGGCATTCACCGCTGTGTCGGCCCGGACGGCAATCCGCTGTTTACGGACCAGCCCTGCGCGGCTTTGCAGGCCACGCCTGCAGTCGCGCCCCGCGAACCGGCGGCGCCCGCGGCGGCGCCTTTAGCGAATGCCTCGCCACCGCCGATGCTGTGTGCGGCCACCGTGGCAGAGTTGCGCCAGAGCGTGGTGGACGCCTTCGCCAGCCGCGATCCGAATCGGCTGGCGGGACTGATGCTGTGGAACGGTTACGGACGGGACGCCGTGGTGGCGGATATCCGTTTGCTGGGAGGCTTGATGCAGCATCCGCTGCTGGATGTCGGCCCCGCTACGGAGGACGCCCCATCCAGCCATGGGGAAGACGCCGCGCCAGCGGATTCCTCCCAGGAACCAACCGGCAGCCCGAACACCGACGACCGCGGGCTGGTTGTCCGGACCGCGGCCAGCGACGGCAGCGGAAGTTCCCGCGAAACCCGTTTTGACGTGGTAAGGCGCTCGGGATGCCTATGGCTGAGAGGGCGCGGCTGAGAAGCCACAAGCCGCCTGCGGACCGCCCGGGTTATCATGTGGCGATTTTTTCCCCGGAGCATCGACATGGCGCAGCAGTACCCCGATTGGATCTGGCAGAACGGCGTGATCAAGCCTTGGCAGGAAGCGACCACGCACGTCATGGCCCACGCGCTGCACTACGGGTCGTCGGTGTTCGAGGGTATCCGCAGTTATGCCACGCCGGATGGTGCGGCGATTTTCCGGCTCACGGACCATCTCAAGCGTCTGTACCAGTCTGCCAAGATCTATGACATGACCCTGCCCTACTCGCAGGACGAGTTGGCCGCTGCGTGTCGCGAAGTGGTGCGCAAGAACGGCCTGAGCGCCGCCTATCTGCGCCCGGTGGCCTACCGTGGCTTGGGCGGTTTCGGCCTCTCGGCCGAAACGCCCATCGACGTTGCCGTCGCCTCGTGGGCAATGGGGCCGTATCTCGGTCCCGAGGCGCTGGAAAACGGTATTGATGCGTGCGTGTCGAGCTGGCAGCGCTTTGCGCCGAACACCATCCCCGCGGGCGCGAAGGCTGGCGGCAACTATCTGTCGGGCCAGTTGATCGCACGTGAAGCGCGTCGCCTTGGTTTCGGCGAAGGCATTGCGCTCGCCGCCAGCGGCCTGCTGAGCGAAGGCGCGGGTGAGAACCTGTTCCTGGTGTTCGACGGCGTGCTTCACACCACTCCGGCCAGCGCGTCCATCCTCGCCGGCATTACCCGCGACACACTGAAGACCCTGGCGCGCGAAGACGGCATCGAAGTGGTCGAGCGCGACATCCCGCGCGAGTATCTCTATCTCGCCGACGAACTGCTGATGTGCGGCACGGCTGCGGAAATCACCCCGATCCGTTCGGTCGACGGCAAGCAGATTGGCAGCGGCAGGGCCGGCCGCGTAACCCGTCGCCTGCAGGAACTGTTCTTTGGCCTGTTCAGTGGCAAGACCAACGATCAGTGGGGCTGGCTGGAACCGCTCTAACCGCGTCGCGCTTTTCTGTATCTGTAGTAGCGCACCCAGTGCGCGAAAGCCGTATCGACACCCGGTCGGCTTTGCGCGCACTGGGTGCGCTCCTACAAAGACGCGTTGGTCAGGAGAACACGATGCTGGCGATGGCGCCGTTGGTATCGGTGCGCGGTCGCATCGACACTTCCCAGCCGTAGAGATCGCACAGGCGCCGCACGATAGCCAAGCCCAGGCCGGCGCCGCTGCCACCGGCACCCTCGCCACGCACGCCGCGCTGAAACAGCCGCTCGGCATCTTCGGGCTTGATGCCGGGGCCGGTATCGATCACTTCGATGCGATCGCTGCCGACCTCGACCGTCACCATGCCTTCGAGCGTGTACTTGATCGCGTTGCCGATCAGGTTGGTCAGCGCCACCGCCAGCACGGATGCGGGCGCATTGACGCTTACTGGCTGCTTCACCACCAACTCCACGCTCAGGGGCTTGTCGCGCATCTGCGGACGCTGGCTTTCGATGACGTCCGACGCCACCTTCGCCACCTCGGTGGTTTCGCCTCGCGTCGGACCGCGGCGTTCAGCACGCGAAAGCAGCAACAACGCTTCGATCAGCTCGGTGGCCTGGCGGGATGAGCGCTCGATGCGCTTCAGGCGTTCGCGCAATTTGTCGGTGAGGTCGGGCGAGCCCTGCAACAGCTCCGTGGTGCTGGCGATCACTGCCAGCGGCGTGCGCAGCTCATGGCTCACGTCGGAATTGAATTCGCGATCGCGTTCGACCATCGCCGTTAGACGATGCGAATATTCATCGAGCGCCAGCGCCAGCTCGCCCACTTCGTCATCGGCGAAATGTGGCGCCAGCGGCTCGGCCTTGCCTGTCTTGCGGAAATCGCGCAGGCGCCGCGCCAGTTCGCTGACCGGCTTGAGCACCTTGCGCGAGAGCCACAGGCCCAGCACCAGCGACAGCAGGCCGAACAGAAACACCGCACCGATCACGCTGAACAGCAACTGCTGCTTGCCCAGCTCCTCGCGCGTGACGTCGTAGCGGATGAATCCGATCAGCCCATATTTGCGTCGCACCGCCAATTTGTAATGGTGTGCCTTGCCGTCGGAAGCCTGTTCGTAGATGTCGTGCACGCCGCTGTCGAGGCCCTGCCACGCCAGCGGCATGTTGTAGAGCGTCCGCTCGCTGCGCATCCAGGCTTCGATCAGCGTGGAACCTGCTGGCTTGCTGGGATCGGTGTGAACCTGCTCCACCGCCTGGTCGACGTCCTGCTGAAGCGCGGTCGTCACCAACTGGTCTTCCACGCGGTCGCGGATATTCAGCGCCGCGAACGCAAACAACGCGCTGAGGCCAAAGCCGAACAGCGCGAACGAGACGACCAGGCGAAACCTGAGCTTACGCCTGGACCGCATCCGGTTCGACCATTCGATATCCGATGCCGTGCCGCGTGTGGATCAGCGGCTTGTCGAACGGCTTGTCGATGGCCGCGCGCAAGCCATGGATGTGCACGCGGAGCGAATCGCTGTCGGGCAGTTCCTCGCCCCACACGCGCTGCTCCAGGTCCTGGCGCGTCACCACGGAAGGACTGGCCTCCATCAACGCCTGCAGCAGCTTGAGGCCGATCGGATTGAGCTGGATCGACTTGCCTTCGCGCGTGACGGTGAGCGTGTCCAGGTTGTACGTGAGATCGCCCACCTTGAGCACGCGGCTTTGCGGACCCTTGCCACGACGCGCCAGCACTTCCAGACGGGCCGCCAGCTCCTGCAACGCGAACGGCTTGGTCATGTAGTCATCGGCACCGGATTCGAAGCCGGTGAGCTTCTGCTCCAGCGCATCGCGCGCGGTCAGCATCAGGATCGGCGTCTGCTTGTGGGCCTCATGCCGCAACTTGCGGGCGACATCGAGTCCATCCATGCCAGGAAGGGTGAGATCGAGCACGATGACGTCGAAATCGTGGACCACCGCCAGGTGCAGGCCGGTGACGCCATCGCCGGCGAAGTCCACCACATGGCCGCGGTCTTCCAGATAATCGCCGATGTTGGTCGCGATATCGCTGTTGTCTTCGATTACCAGTACGCGCATGCGTCCTCCATACGCAGCCAGCGTGAGGCCGGCCGAGGGAGCAAGCTTAACAAGCTTGAGCGGGGGAAAGGGGCTTCTGGCAGGCGCCAAGCTGAACAGGCGGAAGCCGGGCAGAAAAAAGCCCAGGCCGGGCGACTTAACGTCGCTTGCCTGGGCTCAAGCTACTGCCCCGATACCGAAATCTGCTGTCACCAGACCTTGCGGTTGAAGTGCCAAGCAAATTGCAGTGGGGACTTTATAGGGTCGTTGCAGTTACAGCGGGGTTAACCGGTGCTCAGCGCCGCGTTAACCCCGCCGAGCGCCGCGATCGGTCAATGACCGCCGTGCGGCTGCGTGACCTGCATGCGGTCCTGCATGTATTTCTGCGACGCCTTCTGGTCCCGCTCGATGTCGCTGTACTTGCGGCACACCGTCTTGGGAATGTTCGATCCGGTGGGCATTTCCTGCTGGCAGACGCGCCGATCACCATCGCGCTTGGTCAGGATCGCATTCACCTCGGTCTGGGCGTTGTAGAGCTTGAGCTTGGAGTCGGCGTCCATCGCACTCACTGTGCCGAACTTGTCGTACAAGCCCTGCATGTCACTGAGGTCCTTGTCGACCGCCGTGTGTTCTTCGTTGCTGACGAACTGAAAGCGACCGCCGGACGCCATCTGCTCACGCACATGGTCGGCAACCGCTGCAAACTGGTCCTTGGTTTCGGCCTTGACGTCAGGCTTCGATTCCGAGGCGTGGACACTCACTTGAGACAAGAGCGCGACAGCGGCCATCAGGGGCAGCCAGAATTGTCGATTCATCCTTCCTCCCTGGCCCGGCACTCCCCCTCGGAGTTCGCCTCGTAGGCCTCATCCGATGGTAATCCCGCGCTGGAAACGGCGTCAAAAGTTCTCTCCACTCCATGCCCGCCGACCTCGGGAACCTTGAGCGAAGGCATCTGCAGCAAGGCTTGAGCGGTCCGTTGCGGTGGCGTCCCATATCACTGGCAGATGCGACGGGTCGGGGCGGGAATGTTCGAACCCGACGGCATCTCGCGCGTTCAGATCTCCCGCTTGCCGGCTCAGCAAGCGAGGATGGCAATGCCCATCATGGGAAAAATGGATGGCAGGCGCAGCGCCGAAGCCTCACACCCCTGCCCGCGTCCCGTTCGTGGTTTCCCTTTCAAGCAATTCGATGATTGCCCCCGCGACATCCACGCCGGTCGTGGCCTCGATGCCTTCCAGTCCGGGCGAGGCGTTCACTTCAAGGATGAGCGGGCCGCGCTTGGAACGCAGCATGTCCACGCCCGCCACGCCCAGGCCCAGCGCGGATGCCGCGCGCACGGCGATGCGGCGTTCTTCGGGACTGAGCAGCGCTACGCTGGCCGAACCGCCGCGATGCAGGTTGGCGCGGAATTCACCGGCACTGGCCTCGCGCTGCATGGCGGCGACCACCTTTTTACCCACCACGAAACACCGCAGATCGGTGCCTTTGGCTTCGCCGATGAATTCCTGCACGAGGAAGTTGGCATAGAGGCCACGGAAAGCCTCGATCACGCTCTGCGATGCGCTGCGCTTTTCGGCAAGCACCACGCCGGTGCCCTGGCTGCCTTCATTGAGCTTGATGACATGCGGCGGCTCACCCAGCATCGCCAGCACGTCGGCGGTATCGTCGGGGTTGTCGCCAAACACGGTCGCCGGCATGTCCAGGCCCTTGGCCGCAAGGATCTGCAGGCTACGCAGCTTGTCGCGCGCCCGCAGCACCGCGTCTGACGTATTGGGCGTATACACGCCCATCATCTCCAGTTGCCGGAGCACAGCCGTTCCATAGAACGTGCTGGTCACGCCGATGCGCGGAATCACGGCATCGATGCCACGCAACGCTTTGCCTTTGTAGCGAATGGACATGTCGCCCGGTGCGATGCGTACGTAGCAACGCAACGGATCGAGCACGCGCACGACATGCCCGCGCTCACGGGCGACGTCGACGAGGCGCTGTGTCGAATACAGACGGGTGTTGCGAGAGAGTATGGCTATCTTCATGAAACACCCAGGGCCCCGGCCACGGCGGGCCGCGGCTGTGTGTACGAACGAGCGGGATCGACCGCGAAACGCCCTTGCAGCGCGGTTCGGCCCAGCAGCATGGGAAACAGCATATGGCGACGGTCGGTCAGATTGATGTCGACGGCGAAGCGTTCCCCCGCCAGCAGCACGTCGGTCCGGATGAACCAGCGCAACGTGCGCCGGCCGCCGGTGTCGGTGACAGCGCGGCGATCCAGCGCCAGCGTTTCGCATGTGATGGACGCGCGATGGCGGCCACCGATGTTCACCGCGAAACGAAGCCAGGTTTCGCCGTTGCGCTCGAAACTCTCCAGCGCATCCACGTGAAGCGAACTGCTGCGCGCCCCCGTATCAAGCTTGGCTTTGAGCGTGACGATGCCAATCGTCGGCAACGCCAAACGCTCCCGCCAGCCGAGGGTGATCACATCCGCCATTATCAGCGCACGCCGCAGGAGAGTTGTGGAAGGGACTCGGTGGGGTCGAGTTGGAGCGGGTGAAGGGAATCGAACCCTCGTCAGTAGCTTGGGAAGCTACAGCTCTACCATTGAGCTACACCCGCAACGCCGGGCGATGGTAACCCGGGACTACCGGCATTTGGAACCGGCCGTCCGGCCCAACACCGGATGAACCGGACATGGCGGCCCGCTGAATCATTTTCGTCCGCCGGCCCGGCAGGTCCTTGCTTGCGCTGGACCGACGGTCCGCATAATGCAGCCGTCATCGTCCGGTGAAGCCCATGCGTTTTTGCGGACGACCCAACCCTGTCTGCGCGACGACTCGCGCGCGCTCTTGCGGAGAACTCGATGCGTTCGCTCCCTGCTTTCCTGACATCGCCTCGCAGTTGGCGATGGATGGCTGTGGCATTGCTGATCTGCGCCGCTGGCGTAGCACAGGCACAGACCCAGGCTGCACCACCCGATGACAACGGCGCCGGCGACCCGCCGTCCCGCGCGGCCCGGCTGTCCTATCGAGCGGGTGAAGTGAACCTCTTGCCTGCCGGTGAAAAGGACTGGGGCGATGCCAGCCTGAACCGGCCGCTGACCACGGGCGATCGCCTGGCGACGGGTAATGGCGGCCGCGCCGAGCTGGAGCTTGGCGGCGGCTCACTGCGCATCGCCGACGATTCGGATTTTGGCTTCCTGACGCTCAACGACCAGCTGACCCAGGTGGAGCTCACCCAGGGCACGCTGAACCTGGCCGTGCGCGGCCTGGCTGACGGCCAGAGCTACGAGATCGACACGCCTACGGTTGCTCTGGTGGTCGATCAACCGGGCACCTATCGCGTCGACATCAGCGATGACGGCAAATCCACCCGCATCACCGATTTCAACGGTCGAGGCATGGTCTACGGCGAAGGCGGCGCGCAGCGGGCGCTCGCCGGCGGTCGCACCTACGAGTTTGGCGATTCGACGCTCAACAACGTGACCATCAGTGACGTCAGCGGCGGCGACGATTTTGACGCCTGGTGCAATAGCCGGGACCAGCGCTATGCCCAGCCCGAATCGGGCCGCTACGTCTCCGACGACGTGGTGGGCTATCAGGACCTCGACCAGTACGGCAACTGGCAGGCCGATCCCGAATACGGCCAGGTCTGGTACCCGAGCAACGTGGGCGCCGACTGGGCGCCCTACCGCGATGGGCATTGGGCGTATGTCGGTCCGTGGGGCTGGACGTGGGTGGATGCCTCGCCTTGGGGCTTCGCGCCGTACCACTACGGCCGCTGGGCCTATGTCCGCAGCCGCTGGTGCTGGGTACCCGGGCCGGTATCCGTGCGCCCGGTCTATGCACCCGCGCTGGTCGCCTTTGTGGGTGGCGGAGGTTTCGGTGTATCCGTCGGCGTCGGTGGGCCGGTGGGCTGGTTCCCGCTGGGGCCGGGTGAAATCTACAACCCGTGGTACCGCGCCAGCCGCGGCTACTACACCAACGTCAACGTCACCAATATCTACGTGCGGAACAACCGCCAGGTGGTGATCAACAACATCAACAACCATTACAACTATTTCCGCCAGGGTCGGTCCATGCCGAACGAGCGGTACTTCAACCGCGAGGCGCCGCGTGCGTTCACGGCGATGTCCGGCCAGGATTTCGCCGCCGCGCGCAATGCGCAGCGCCACATGGTGACGGCGGATCCGCGCCGCTTTGCCAACGCCCCCGTCATGCCACGCGGTGCCGGCGTCCAGCCGGTGCGGGCGAGTTTTGCGCCGCCGCGTCCCAACAACGGCCGTGAGTTGCCCACCGGCGGCTTCAATCGCGAGGTCGTCGCGCGGAACGCGCCCGCGGCGAACTTTGCGGATCGTGCGCCTGGCGTCCGTGGCACACCCCGCAGCCAGCCGGGCCCGACCAACGTGCGGATGCTCAATGATGCGGCACCGTCGCATCGCCTTGGCACCTCGGGTCGCGTCGCCGACATGCCGGCCCAAGAACGTGCCGTGCCGGAACGCAACGCGATACCAGGCACCAATGAACGCCAGCCCGTGATGCGCAACGGCGAAGCGCCAGGGCCGCGCCCGGGCGAACTTCCCTCAGCCCGCTTCGCACGTCCGCAGCCGTCGATGGACCGGACTTCGGCAGCACCGGACATGCGTCGTCCCGAGCCCGGCAACGCCCCGGGCGAAATGCGTCCCGGCGGAGAACAGGCTGGTCGATTCTCTCGTCAGGTGCAGGGAGACAACCAGCCGTCCCCGGCCGAACGCGCCAACGCGGGCAACCAACCGCGACCGGGCGTGAGTTACATCCGCAATGCCGACGAAGACCGCGCCGCACGCACGCAACCTTCTTCCGGGTCGCTGCCCGGCTCTCCCCGCTTCGAGCGTCCGCAGGCGGCGCCCGACGCCCCTCGCCCGGCCATGAACCAGGACAATGGCGCAAGGTTCCAGCGAGAGGAAGCCACCTCCCGACCGATGCGGCAGGAACCCCGGCAGGTCGCGCAACCTCGCGATGCCCAACCGGATCGCGGCTACCCGCGCCCGCAGCAGGCGTACCAGCCGCCTCACGGCGGTTACGAGCCGCCACGCGCACCTCAGCAGCAAGCCCAGCCGCGTCCGGCGCAGAATGAAGGACAGCAGCACTCGTCCGGCGGACACGAGGATCGCCACCCGCCGCGCAAGGACGATCAGCACGACTGACGCCCCGCCGGCGTGCCTCATCCATGGCCCGGCTTGCCGGGCCTTTTGCTGCGTGACTCGGGCAAGGTCGCCTCCAGCGGCTACAATGCGCGGATGCAAATCACGCTCAATGGCAGTCCGCGCGACTGCGCCCCCGCCACGACGGTCACGCAATTGCTGCAGGAAGCCGGTTACGGCAACCGCCGCGTCGCCGTGGAAGTGAACCACGAGATCGTCCCGCGCAGTCAGCACGGCAGTCACGCGCTGTCGGACGGCGATCATATTGAAATCGTCCACGCCATCGGCGGCGGCTGATCGCCACGATCCGCTTCCATGCGACGCCATGCGTCGCCGCAGCTCAAAGACACCACGATGAACACCAAGACGTTCGATTCCGCCGATCCCCTGGTCATTGCCGGCAAGAGCTACGGCTCACGACTGCTCACCGGCACGGGCAAGTACAAAGACTTTGACGAAACCCGTCGCGCCACGCAGGCTGCCGGCGCCGAGATCGTTACACTCGCCATCCGCCGCGTGAACATCGGCCAGGACGCCAGCCAGCCCAACCTGCTCGATGCGCTGCCGCCGGAGGAGTTCACCCTTCTTCCCAACACGGCCGGTTGCTACAACGCGGTCGACGCCGTGCGCACCTGCAAGCTGGCGCGTGAGCTGCTCGACGGCCACAAGCTGGTGAAGCTGGAAGTACTGGGCGACCAGCGCACGCTGTTCCCGGATGTGGTGGAAACCCTCAAGGCTGCCGAAACACTGGTCGCCGATGGTTTCGACGTCATGGTCTATACGAGCGACGATCCGATCCTGGCCAAGCGCCTGGAAGACATCGGCTGCGTGGCGGTGATGCCGCTGGCCGCGCCGATCGGCTCGGGCCTGGGCATCCAGAACCGTTACAACCTGCTTGAGATCATCGAAAACGCCAAGGTGCCGATCATCGTCGACGCAGGCGTGGGCACGGCATCCGATGCGGCCATTGCGATGGAACTGGGTTGCGACGGCGTGCTGATGAACACGGCCATCGCCGGCGCGAAAGATCCGGTGCTGATGGCGCATGCGATGAAGCTGGCCATCCAGGCCGGCCGCGCCGCGTTCAAGGCCGGCCGTATTCCGCGCAAGCGCTTTGCCTCGGCATCCAGTCCGATCGACGGCACGATCGGCTGATTGCCGAGACAAGAAGACCTCGACTCCTCCCCCTGCAACGCAGCGGGGAGGCTGGGAGGGGGTAAAGCTCTGAAGTGAAGAGCACCCCTCCCCAACCCTCCCCTGCTTCGCAGGGGAGGGGGTTCCCATGCTTTCGGAATTCCCATGACCGACCACGACGCCCCCCACAAACCCGAATACATGCGCCGCATCCGCAGCTTCGTGCTGCGCGAGGGCCGCATGACGCCGGCGCAGCAGCGGGCCTTCGACGAGCATTGGGCGCGCTTCGGCATTGACTACTCGGGGACCCCGCAGAACTACGCCGAACGTTTCGGCCGCCCGGCAGCGCTGGTACTGGAGATCGGCTTCGGCAACGGCGAGGCGCTGGCGTGGGCGAGCGAGCACGATCTCGAGCGCGACTTCATCGGCGTGGAAGTGCATGGCCCCGGCGTGGGCCGGCTGATGAATGCCCTGGCGGCGCGCGATGCGAAAAACGTGCGCCTGTACAAGCACGACGCCGTGGAAGTGCTGGAAAACGAGGTCCCCGAAGGCACGCTGGCCGAGGCGCGCATCTGGTTTCCCGACCCCTGGCACAAAAAGCGCCACAACAAGCGCCGCATCATCCAGCCCGAATTCGTCGCCCTGCTCGCTTCGCGCATGGCACCCGATGGCCTGCTGCACCTGGCCACCGATTGGCAGCCCTACGCCGAGCACATGCTCGAAGTGATGGAAGCGGCGCCCGCCTGGCGCAATGCCATGGGTCCCGGGCAGTACGCGGAAAAGCCCGACTGGCGCATCGAAACCCATTTCGAGCGGCGCGGGCTCAAGCTCGGGCATGGCGTGTGGGATCTGCTGTACCGCAAAACCTGACTCCCTCTCCCCTCCGGCGAGAGGGTTGGGCATTGCCACCTTTATGGTGGCGTGGCCACCTTTACGGTGGAGAGGGGCCACGCTTGCCTCAACCCCACCACAAGCGAAAAGCCGCTCCTGTCGCTTCCGCAACGCTTCCGCAAGCAACCGCCCATCACCCTGCCCGCTTTCCGCAAGGAAGAGGGAATGAAGGCGTTGCGTCTTATTGCCGACGCGGTTCACCAGTCGTCGTAGTGACCCGCTTATACTCCCGCCTCAAACAGGGACGAGTCATTGAAGGCGTGAAGCTCCCACTGCCCATCGATATCCATCGCCAGGACGCCCGGCCAAGGGGCGCGAGCCAGTGAGTCTGTCGCTCACCCCCGAAATGATCCTGGTGCTCGGGCTGGTGGGCTTCACCATGCTGATGCTGGTGTTGGAATGGATCCGGGCCGACATGGTGGCCCTGCTGGTGGTAGTGGTGATCGGCCTGACCGGCCTGATCCCGTCCGACAAGGTATTCAACGGGTTTGCCGGTAACGCGGTCATCGCGATCATCGCGATCATGATCATGGGCGCGGGCCTGGACCGCGCCGGCGTACTCAGCCTGACCGCCAATTTCGTGATGCGGATGGCGCGTGGCATGGAATCGCGTCTGGGCGTCGTCATCAACCTGGTCACCAGCCTGTTCAGTGCGGTGATTCCAAGCCAGGCTCTCGCTGCGTTGATGATTCCGGTCACCAGCCGCCTGGCCGCCCGCACGGGCGTGCCGATTTCCCGGCTGCTGCTGCCGATGGCGTTCTGCATCCTCACCGCCACCAACACCACGCTGATCGCCAACTCGCCGCTGATCGTGCTGAACGACCTGGTGGCCAGCTCCAACGCCAACCTGCCGGCCGGTGCGCACACGATCCCCAAGTTCGGCCTCTTCAGCGTGACGCCCGTGGGCCTCGTGCTGGCGCTTACCGGCGTGGGCTTCTTCTACTTCTTCGGCAAGAAGCTGCTGCCCGAGCGCGAAGACGAACGACTGAAAGTGACGCCGGGCCGCACCGAGAGCTACTTTGCCGATACCTACGGCATCGTGGGCGAAACGGCGGAATTGACCGTCACCGCGGAAAGCCCGCTGGTCGGCATGAGCATCGGCGAAGTGGAGCAGCTCTATGGCGCGCCACTGATCCTGGCGATCAAGAGCGGCAACGATTCGCGCATGGCGCCACCTGCCGACCACGTCATCTGGGTCGGCTCGGTACTGGGCGTGCTCGGCCCGCGCGACCAGCTCAACCAGTTCGCCAACAACCAGCTGTGCAAGCTGTCGCCACGCATGCGCCAGCTGGGTGAACTGTTCAACCCGACGCGCGCCGGCATTTCCGAGGCGGTGATTCCACCCAGCTCGCGCTTCATCAAGCAGACCGTGGGCGAACTTCGCCTGCGCAAGCGCTACGGCATTTCGGTGCTGGCGGTGAATCGCGGCGACCAGGTGTATCGCGACGACGTGCGTTCCGTCAGCCTGCGCGCTGGCGACACGCTGGTGCTGCATTCGAGCTGGCGCGACCTGGCCCTTGCCACCGAGGACAAGGACCTCGTTGTCGTCACCGACATCCCCAAGGAAGAACAGCGCCCCGGCAAGATCTGGCAGGCCGTGGGCTTCTTCGTGCTGGCCAAATGCCTCGCCCTCTTCACCCATCTCGATCTCTCGGTCGCCATGATGACCGGCGCCATCGGCATGCTGCTAACGGGCGTGCTCAACATGGATGAGGCCTACAGGGCCGTCAACTGGAAGACCATCTTCGTCACCGCCTGCCTGATTCCACTGGGCTGGTCGATGGACGCCACCGGCGCCGCCGCGTGGCTTGCGCAGGAAGTGCTGCAGCACCTGGGCCACACCAACCACTGGATCCTGCAGTTGGCCCTGGCCATCCTCACCCTGCTGTTCTCCCAGGTGATGTCCAACGTGGGCGCCACCGTCATGATGGTGCCCGTCGCCATCAGCGTCGCCGTAGCCACCGGCAACAATCCCTCGGCCTACGCGCTGATCGTTGCGGTGTCGTCGTCCAACACTTTCCTGCTGAGCTCAGGCCATCCGGCCTTGATGATGGTGGCGGGCCCCGGTGGTTATCGCGGGAAGGA
>NZ_DASRZX010000085.1:0-2694 GCF_035685885.1 Dyella sp.
CTCGGCGATCTTCCTTTCCGCGCACAGCGGTCCGACTTCGGGCAGCGCGGTGATGGTGACGCGCGAAGGCACGCGTCCGTTGCTGGTGGAAGTGCAGGCACTGGTGGATCAATCCTCACTGGGCAATCCGCGCCGCGTGGCGCTGGGCCTGGAGCAGAACCGCCTTGCCATGCTGTTGGCGGTGCTGCATCGCCACGGCGGCGTCGCCGCCTACGACCAGGACGTGTTCGTCAACGTGGTCGGCGGCATCCGCGTGCAGGAAACCGCGGCTGATCTGCCGGTGCTGCTGGCAGTGTTGTCTTCATTGCGCGATCGTCCGCTGCCGGAAAAGACCATCGCATTCGGCGAAGTCGGTTTGTCCGGCGAAATTCGCCCGGTGCCCAACGGCGAGGAGCGCCTCAAGGAAGCGGCGCACCACGGCTTCCACAAAGCCATCGTGCCCAAGGCGAACGCGCCGAAGAAGGGCAAGGTCGGTGATATGGAAGTGGTGGCGGTGGAACGCCTGTCGCAGGCTATCGACGCGACACGCTAAAGGCCAATTGCCGGTGGAAGCTGCGGTTATTCCGGTGGCAGCGCAGCGAAATCCGGATGCTGCTCCGCCCGCTGCGAGAATCGCACCAGGTTCGGGTACGCCTTCGCATCGATGACATCCGCCGCGACGATCTGCGTGAAGCCCCAGGCTACGGCAATCGAGATATCTGCCTGCGTCGGCGTGTCCCCGAACAGCCATCCGTCCTTACCATCCAGTTCGCGCTCCAGCAGGTCGTAGGCCGAATGCAGCTGGCCCTGTACACGCCGCAACCAGCCCTGGTCGCGCTTGTCTTCCTCGCGCTTGTGCTCGTAGACGATCTGCACGCTCTTCTCGCTGGCGGCGAGGGCGATGCCGGTCAGCCGTGTGGCGCGCAGGCGCTGCGCAGCGTCGCTCGGCATCAGTGCTGGCTTGCTGCTGGTGCATTCGGCCCAATCGATGATCAGGCCGGATTCGGTCAGCAGCGTACCGTCGTCCAACACAAGCGTGGGTGCCTTCACCAGCGGATTGGTCTGCTGGAACTCGTCGAAGTTGCGGAACACCGACAGCGAGCGGTGCTCAAACGGAATGCCCAGCAGGCGCAGGGAAATGGCCGCGCGGCGGACATAGGGCGAGTCGAGCATGCCGATCAGTTCCACATGTCTCTCCAGGTCAGGAATGGAAGACCACCGTCTTGCTGCCGTTGAGCAGCACGCGATCGTCGAGATACAGGCGCAGCGTGCGGGCCAGCACGCGTCGTTCGATGTCGCGGCCGATACGGATCAGGTCGTCGGGTGTATCCGCGTGCGTCACCCGCTCGATGTCCTGCTCGATGATCGGGCCTTCGTCCAGATCCGCCGTCACGAAATGGGCGGTGGCGCCGATCAGCTTGACGCCACGGCGGTGTGCCTGGTGATACGGCCGCGCGCCCTTGAAGCCGGGCAGGAACGAGTGGTGGATGTTGATGCAGCGGCCCGCCAGGCGCTTCGAAAGCTCCGCGGACAACACCTGCATGTAGCGTGCGAGCACGACCAGTTCGGCGCCGGAACTTTCGATCAGCGACCACAGCGCGGCTTCCTGCCGTGCCTTGCTGTCGCGATCCACCGGCAGGTGGTGGAACGGAATCCCGTCCAAATCCAGGTGGCGATACGTTTCGATCGGATGGTTGGCCACCACGCCCACGATATCCATGGGCAGTTCGCCAATGCGCCAGCGGTAGAGCGTGTCGGCGAGGCAATGATCGAAGCGGGAGACCAGCAGCATGACGCGACGGCGCTGCGAGCGATCGCGCAGTGTCCACTGCATCTTCAGCGAAGGCGCGAAGGCCTCGAAGCTGGCCTGGAGGTTGCCCAGGTCGAGCTGGGCGCTTTCGAACACCAGGCGCATGAAGAACCGGCCAGTCTCGGCGTCGCCGAACTGCTGGGCTTCCACGATGTTGCATTGGTTGGCGGCCAGGTGGTTCGACACCGCCGCCACGATGCCGGCACGATCCGGACAGGACAGGGTGAGAACGAACTGGCCGATGGCGTTCATGGCATGCGATGCAGGATGAGTTCCAGCACCGCCTTGGTGCCGAAGAAGGCCAACACCAACACACCCATGCCGATCAGGGTGAGGTTTACCGCGCTGCGTCCGCGCCAACCGTAGCGCCAGCGTCCGAACAGCAAGGCGCCGAACACCAGCCACGCGATGATCGACAGCACCGTCTTGTGCACCAGATGCTGGCCAAACAGGTTGTCGACGAACAGGATGCCGGTGAGCAGGGTGAGCGTCAGCAGCACGAAACCGGCACCGATCAGGCGGAACAGCAGCGTTTCCGTCAGCGTCAGCGGTGGCAGTGCACGCAGCCACGGCCCGAACTGGCGATGGCGCAGCGCACGTTCCTGGATAGCCAGCAGGATGGCGAGCACGGCCGCAATGGAAAGAACGCTGAAGGCGAGCAGCGCCACCGTCACGTGCAGCGTGATCTGCCATTCCAGAGGGTGCGGCACGGTGGGCGGCGCGGCAAACGTATCCACGGCGAGCAGCAGTGCGGACAGCGGAAACACGATCCCGCCCAGCGCGGCGACCGGCCGCCAGATGTTCACCACCAGGGTCAGCGCCGAGACGACGCACGCCACCAGGGACAGTGCGGCGAAGAAGTGGAGGTCCAGTGCGCCACGATGCAGGCTGAGCAGGATGGTCGC
>NZ_DASRZX010000086.1:0-44394 GCF_035685885.1 Dyella sp.
ATCTCTCCGGGGTTACGCAAGCGCAACTCAATGCCGTGGCCAGGCGTTTGAACGGAAGGCCGAGAAAGACTCTAAACTTCGAAACACCGGCCGAACGATTTCATCAATTCGTTGCAACGACCGGCTGAAACCGCAGTCGGAGGCGGACCTACTCAATCTTGCCCAACCAATTCCGGATGCCGGTCAGGAGCGGGACTACTAACGCTGACAACCAAAGCCGCGACACACCAATTTCCCCGACTGCGAGAGCGGAAGTAGCTCACGCAGGAGGACGTTTCTGGACATGACTGCCGGCTACTTGAACCCCGCCAGCCACTCCAATACCGCACGCGAGAGTTCCGTGCGCTGGTCGGAGTACGCGTGGTCGGTCGATAGGTGATGACTGGTCACCTGGGTATTGCCCGCCTGGCGAAGCGCGGCGGCGAAGGCGTCGTCGGCGGGCGCCAGGCCATCGTCCGATGTCATGACGAGCACGGGGCGATCCTTGATGGCTTGGGCCTTGGTGCGAAATGCCCAGGCGGAAGCGTGCGTTGACAGCTCCTGTGCCAGGCTATCGGGCGTGCATCCACTGAGCGGTGCCATGCCTTCCTCGGCCAGCCCGGCGCTCATCTTCTTCACGGCGTCCGCCGGTGAGTCTTGGGACTGCATGTGCTCCATCTCGCCAGCCATATCGGCCGCCGAAATCATCGCAATGCCTTTGATGGCTGGATCGGCGGCAGCGGCCTGGACGGTCATGAAGCCACCCATGCTGTGGCCCACGAGCACGATCCTCGAAGGATCCAGCCGCAGTCGCCGGGCGTTTTCGGGCTTGCGCAGATAGGCGATGGCTGCCGCCACGTCATCGATGCCGTGCGCAAAGGAGAAATTCCCGGGAGTGCCCCACGAACCTCGATAGTTGAAGTAGAGAACGTCCCATCCTGCGCGCCGCATGTCCTGTGCAAGATCCAGGTTTCGCTCGTTCCCGGGAAAGCCGTGCAACAGGATCACCACCGGGTGCGGTCCGGCGCCTGCGGCCACATAGACCAGTGCATTCATCAGCGCGCCGTGGCTGGGAATCTGCATGGTTTCCATCGATGCCTTGGCCTCTGCTTCCGCCTTGGCGGGAAGCTTGGCGTTGGACTGGCCGTCGCCAGGCGTGCCGGCGCCATGGGCATATGCGGAAGAGAACATCAGGCCCAACAACAGGCAAGCCGCCAACCGCGTGGACATCGCGCAGATCTTCATGTCTCCCCTTTGATTTGAGATTCCCCGGACCGGCAGCGCTCGGTCAGCGGCCAACTCTAGGCCGAAGCATCGTGTCGTGAAAGCGGGCTCTTATCGGCCAAACGACGTAGAGGTTGCGCTGCAGGGCAACCCGGGGACGAAAACGACCCCTGGGCACCCGTAGATTCGGCTCACGACCAACCTTCAAAGGCTTGCCGGCAGCACGTCATCGCAGCTGATCCACGAGCTTTTATCGCTGGCGACGCCAGATGCATGGATGCCCTGCCCTGCACGCCAAACCCCTCCGGCGAGCCTGGTGCGTTCCATCTCCATGGAAACCTGCACGAGTGCCCGGCCCGCCTCGCCATCTTCCCGGCCATCAACGAATGTCGTCCGGGGCGCTGCCGCCGGGCGGCGCTTTGGCTTAACCTCCCCGCCCATGGATGCCTCCGTGGACGATGACGCAACGTTGATGCTTGCCTATGCGCAGGGCGATGCGGCGGCGTTCGACGCGTTGTATGCGCGCCACCGCGGCACGCTCTACCGGTTCCTGCTGCGCAGCGCCCGTGACACGCGGCTGGCCGAGGAGCTGTTCCAGGAAACCTGGAGCCGCGTGGTCGCTGCACGCGCCCGTTACACGCCGCAGGCGAAATTCAGTACCTGGTTGTTGCAGATCGCACACAACCTGCTGATCGACAGCTATCGGCGCCACCGACCGATCGCCACGGGCGAGGAGGCAGAACAGATATTGGAGCGCGTGGCCATGCCCGACCACGAGCAGCCCGAGCACGTCCTGTCCGAATTCGAGCGCCGCCGTCGCCTGCAGCGCGCGATCGAATCCCTGCCGGACGAGCAGCGCACCGCCGTGCTGCTGCGCCTGGAGAACGACCTGAGCGTGGAGGAGATCGCCGAAGTCACCGGCGTGGGGCGCGAAACGGCAAAATCCCGATTGCGCTACGCCATGAATCGATTGCGCGAGCAACTGGCCGAATGAATACCCACGACCACGACGACAACGCCCTGCCCGGCGAAGACGAGCTGAAGGCGCTGTACCGCAGCCTGCCGTCGCATGAGCCCTCGCGCGCGCTGGACGAAACGGTGAAGCACGCCGCCCGTGCGGCCGCACCGCCTCGACGGCACGTGCCACGCTGGCCCGTGGCGGCCGCCAGCGCTGCGGTGCTGGTGGTCGCGGTGGGGCTTGGCTGGCGCATGCAACAGCAGCCGACGCCTGCTGCACGTTCCGCGCCGGCACAAGCCATCACGCTCGCGCCATCGACAAGCACGAGCACGAGCAGCGTTGCCACCAACGCCGCGCCCGCCATGGATGAACTCGTCGTCGCCCAGACCCATGCGCCCGTGACGACACCCGAATCACCCAAGCCGCGAGAGTCCCTGCGCGCGGCGCTCAAGCCACGGGTACAAGAACCCGCGCTGGCCGCCAAGTCCACCGCTCCAGCTGAGGTCGCTGAAGCGCCCGTGGCACAGGAAGTGGCCGCCGTGCCGCAGGCCGCGCCTGTTCCCGCTCCCGCGCCCATGCAGCCGGCCCCCGCTGCAGACGTATCGAACTATGCCGGCGCACGCAGTGCGATGACCATGAAAACCATGGCCGGGCCTGCTGCACGAATGACGGCACCCACGGACGCCACGGCCATCGATCCTCGCGATACGCCGACGCAGGAACTGGACAAGATCCGTCAGTTGCTTGTGCAGCAGCGGCGAGACGAAGCCCTGCAACGCCTCGCCGCTTTCCGGCAGGCGCATCCGGATATCGCCGTGCCGGACGACCTGAGGCAACAGTTGCCCGACCATGAGTGACACGCTGTACACGCTCGCCGCGCCATGCCAGCACAGCGAAGACATCAAGAAAAGCCGCTTCCTTGCGCAGGCCGCGCCCGTGCAGACGCCCGAGCAAGCGCTCGCTTTCATCCGCGACGTGGGCGATGCAGCGGCCACGCACAACTGCTGGGCCTACCGCATCGGCCAGGACTATCGCTTCAACGATGACGGCGAACCCGGCGGCACCGCGGGCCGCCCTATCCTGCAGGCGATCGAGGGCCAGGGCATCGATCGCGCGGTGGTCGTGGTGACGCGCTGGTATGGCGGCATCAAGCTGGGCGCGGGCGGACTGGTGCGCGCCTATGGCGGTACCGCGGCCGAATGCCTGCGACGCGCCGAGCGCCTGCCGATCGTGGCCATGGCCCGCCTCGCCCTGCGTTGTGATTTCGCCGAGCTGGCCCTGCTCAAGGCCCGCCTGCGCGAACTGGATGCCGACATCACGCGCGAGGATTTCGGCGCCGACGGCGTGGACATGGAAATCCAGCTGCCCGAGCCGCGTGCCGCCGAAGCGCAGGCCCGCGTCACCGACATCAGCCGCGGGCGCCACGAGGCGCGCCGGCTGGATTGATATACCGGCCGCGCCGCCCCACCTAGGTAGCGCCCCTGCGCCATACAGAAGCCCTTCCATGAGCGAAAGCGCCACCACGCCCCCTTCCAACCGACGCCTCGGCACACTGCTGCGGCTGTGGCCCTTCGTCAAACCGCACCGCAAGCTCGCGGTGGGATGGCTGCTGTTCCTGGGGCTGTCCTCGTCGGCCACGCTGGTGCTGCCCATCGCCTTTCGCCACATCATCGACCAGGGCTTCGTGAACTCGAACGCCACGGCGATCAATGCCACCTTCGTGGGCCTGTTCGCCGTGGCGCTGGTGGTGGCCTTCGCCACCGCTGCCCGCTACTACTGCATCACCCTGCTGGGCGAACGCGCGCTGGCATCGCTGCGCGCGAAGCTCTATTCGCACGTGATCCGGCTGGATGTCGGCTTCTTCGAGCGCAACCGCGTGGGTGAACTCATCTCGCGCCTGGGCACCGATACCGAAGTGATCCAGGCCTTGATCGGCTCGGGCATTTCGGTGGCGCTGCGCAGCGCCGTCATGCTGGTAGGTGCCGCGGTGATGATGGCCCTGACCAGTCCTCGCCTGGCCGGCCTCACCGCGTTGGTGATTCCCGCCGTGATGCTGCCCATCCTGGTGTTTGGCCGGCGCGTGCAGAAGCTTTCGCGCGCCAGCCAGGACCGCCTTGCCGACACGGCAGCCATCGCCAACGAAACACTCAACGCCGCGCCGGCGGTGAAGGCGTATGCGCGCGAGGATATCGAGAGCACGCGCTACGGCGCCGCCATCACCCGCGCACTGGCCACGGCGCGCAAGCGCATCGGCATGCGCGCCATGCTCACCGCCACCGTGATCGTGCTGTTCTTCGGCGCCATCACGCTGGTGCTGTGGGCCGGCGCGCGCGACGTGTTGAACGGCACACTGAGCACGGGCGTGCTCACCCAGTTCGTGCTCTATGCATTTTTCGCGGCTGGCTCGCTGGCAGGCCTTTCGGAGGTGTGGGGCGACGTGCTGCGCGCGGCCGGCGCCATGGAGCGCATTGGCGAGCTGTTCGAGGAGCGCGCCGAGATCACCAGCCCCCCGCAGCCCACGCCGCTGGCCAAGCCGGTGCAAGGTGCGTTGCGCTTCGACAGCGTGTCGTTCCATTACCCGACGCGTCGCGATGCACCGGCGCTGCACGAATTCGATCTTTCGATTCGCCCGGGCGAAACCGTGGCGCTCGTTGGCCCCTCGGGCGCTGGCAAGAGCACGGTGTTTGCGCTGCTGCTGCGCTTCTACGATCCGCAGACAGGCCGTATTACGCTCGACGGCGTCGATCTGCGGGCACTCGCCCTACCCGAGTTGCGCGGCGTCATCGCATTGGTGCCGCAGGAAACGGTGATCTTCGGCGGCACCGCGGCGGACAACATCCGTTTCGGCCGCCAGGACGCCGGTGATGACGAAGTGCGCGAGGCCGCGCGTGCCGCCGAGGCGCATGAATTCATCAGCGTCATGCCCAAGGGCTACGAGGAGGAATTGGGCGAACGCGGTGTGCGTCTTTCCGGCGGCCAGCGCCAGCGCATCGCGATCTCCCGCGCCATTCTTCGCGATGCCCCGCTGTTGCTGCTCGATGAAGCCACCTCGGCGCTCGACGCGCAATCGGAGGCGTCCATCCAGCAGGCACTGGAACGACTGGAGAAGGGCCGCACCACGCTGGTCATCGCGCATCGCCTTGCCACCGTGCAGCGCGCCGATCGCATCGTGGTGATGGACGGCGGCCGCATCGTGGCGCAGGGCACGCACCATAGCCTGCTGGCCGAAGGCGGTCTCTATGCCGAGCTGGCGCGGTTGCAGTTCACTACCTGACCTCGAACCTCTACTTGCCCGCACCCGCCGCGCTGGCGCCTCCAGGGAGCGCCTGCGGCTGCCAGCCGGCCATGCCACCGCGCCAGCGGATGAAGGTGATGACGTCGGTATAGAGTTCGTCGTTCTGCGAACGCGTCGAACCGATGCCATGGCCGGCGGCTTCGTCGACGCGCAACAACACCGGCGCCTTCGAGCCTGTCGTACGCAAACGCGCGGCCAGCTTTGCCGGTTCCCACGAAGGCACGCGCGGATCGTTGAGCCCCGTGGTGATAAGCACGGCCGGGTACTGCGCCTTGTCGCTGACGTTGAAGTAGCTGTCCATCGCCAGCAGGTTGCGGAAACCGTCCTGGTTCTTCACGGTGCCGAACTCGGGAATGTTCGGCACGCCGTTGGAGAAGAATTCCTGTCGCACGGTGTTGGACACGGGCACCATGTCGATGACGCCGGCGAACAGGTCTGGCCGCTCCTCCATCGCGCGCCCCATGGTGATGCCGCCCGCCGAGCCGCCCATGATGAAGAGCTTGTCTTTCGTGGTGTAGCCGCGCGACACCAGCCCTTCGCCGCAGGCGATCAGGTCGCGCCAGGTGTTGGGCTTGTTCGCATCCTTGCCGCCCAGGCGCCACGCTTCGCCCAGCTCGCCACCACCACGCACGTGGCATACGGCCAGGCCGATATCGTTGCTGACCACGCTGGCCCAGCGCGGACTGAAGAACGGGAACTGGGACATGCCGTACGAACCATATGCGTACAGCAACAGCAGCTGCGGGTGCGGCGCGTTCTTCAGCTCCACATAGCTGAGTGGCACCGCGGTGCCGTCCCTGGCCTTGGCCGACAGTCCGGCCACCACGTAGCGGGATGCATCGAAGTTCTTCGGCACGCGGCCCAGCTTGAGGTCCGCCAGGTGCTTCGTGTCCGGGCTGTACGCAAAGATCGTCGGTGGCGTCACCCAGCTTTCCAGCCGGAACACCAGGCCAAGCACGCGCGGATCGGTGGAAAGTTCGGCCACCGACCCCTTGAACGGCAGCGCGACGGCCTGCTCGGCGCCGCCTTCCAGCGGCACCTTGAACAACTCCGAGTACACGCCTCGCCGTGCATACACGTAAACACCGTCAGCGGCCGCGGCGATGCCTTCGATCAGCCGTCCCGGCTGCGCGGCCACCAGCGTCTTCGCCGAAGAGAGCGGCTCGCCCGCTTTCAACGCGAGCACCTTGAAGGTCGGCGCGTCCTTGTGCGACAGCAGGAAGATGCGATCGCCGACCATGTCCACCGCTGTGATGCCGTCATCGGCGCTGGCAAGCGAAACCCACGGCGCTGTCGGATCAGCGGCACGCGAGGCGGCCACGGTCCATAGTGCAAGCTCGTTCTGCACGCCGTTCTGCACTTCCGTCACTGCCGTGCTGGCGCCGGGGCGCGTCAGCAGAAACGGAAACATCTCCGGCGGCAACTTCACCTTGCCCGGCACGTTGCCACCCAGCAGGGCCACGGGCGCGGATGTCATGTCCCACACCACGTTGCGCACGTTGAGAAACTTGTCCTTCTCCGGCGCGCCGGGCGGCTGCTTCGCCTGCTGCATGACGAAGAGCTTCTGGCCGTCGTCCGTCCACCCGGTCACGCCGAACCGCGCCAACTCCAGCGGGCCGGCCACCTGCTTGCCGCTGGCGACGTCGTAGACGTAGAGCGAGGCGTCTTCCGAACCGCCCTCGGAGATGCCCACCGCCACCTTGGCGCCATCGGGCGAAGGCGAAAAATAGTTGATGGCATACGGCCGGCCGCCATGCGATGCGCGCAGCGCGGCGACATCGATCAGCTTGCGCGCCCGGCCATCGGCAGCGCGCGTCCACAGGTCGAAGTTGTCCGACCCTTCGGCGCGCTCCTCGTAAAACAGCACGCCATTCATCCGCTGCACCTGGCTCACGATGGCGAACGAGCCGGACATCTGCGATACGCTCTTGAGAAGCGCCGCGCGTCCTGGCACCGAGCCGAGCACGGCGCCGGTGTAGCGTCCCTCCGCCTTCAGCCAGTCGATGACCTGCGGGTCGTCCACCTTCTCCATGTAACGGTAAGGGTCGGTGAGCGTGGTGCCGAAATAGGTGTCCTGCACGGGTCGCTGGGGCGGCGCAGGCGGCGGCGCCAACTGGGCGATGGCGGAGCCGGCGAGCAGGCCGGCAAGAACCAGCGGGACAAGACGCGGACAGCGCATGAACTTACCCTCGATCGAAAGACCTTGCAGAGCGTAAGCAGGCGTCTTGTCGCTTCAATCCGGCCTAAGGTGTAGGGAAAGGCCTACACCGCAGCCCAAGCCTGCACGAGCGCACGGACCTGCTCCTCGTCGGAGCGCCATTCGCCGCCGTCCATCCCGAGCCCATCGGCTGCCCGGTAGCGCATGCCCGAAGGAATCACGCGTTTGGCCGACGCGTGCAGTTCCCGCGCCCCCGTCAGCGCGGCGAGACGGGCGATATTGTCCGGCGTGATGCCGGCGCCGGGCATCACGGTCAGCCTGCTTCCGGCCCGTTCGATGCACGCCTTGATCTGTGGCACGCCATCGAGTGCCGAAGGCTTGCCGCCCGAGGTGAGCACGCGTTCGGCGCCCAGCGCGACGATGTCTTCGAGTGCACGCATCGGCTCGCGCACCAGATCGAACGCGCGATGGAAGGTGACGCCCATGCGCCCGGCCGCCATCACCAGCTCGCTGCACGCTTCCATGTCGACGTCGCCGTCGGCATCGAGCGCGCCGAGCACCACGCCATCGCAACCCAGCGCGGCGCAGGCTTCGATGTCGCGGCGCATGGTCGCCCGCTCGCCGTCGCTATAGAGGAAATCGCCGGCACGCGGACGGATCAACACATACAGCGGCAACCGCACCTGCTCGCGCACCAGCGCGATCTCGCCGTGTGAGGGCGTGAGGCCGCCCAGTTCCAGCGCCGTGCACAACTCGATGCGCCCCGCTCCACCCGCCTGCGCGGCGAGCGCGGAGTCGAGCGAATTGGCAGCAACCTCGAGCACACACGCCGGCATGTCAGAACACGCTCCTGGAAGGCAGCAGGCCGTCCTGCTTTTTCGCGTCACACACGGCATAGGAAAAGCCCGGCTGGATCGCAAATGCACCGACCTCGCCGTGGCGATTCATGGCCAGGAAACCGACCTGCAGGTCCTTGGACGCATTCGGCTTCTTCTTGACGATGCGCATCACCGCCTCCTGGCAGGCCTCCTGCGGCGAGCGCCCCTGTCGCATCAGTTCCACCACCAGGAAGCTGCCTGCGTTGCGTATCACTTCCTCGCCCACGCCGGTGGACGTAGCCGCTCCCACTTCGCCATCGACGTACAGGCCGGCGCCGATGATCGGGCTGTCGCCCACGCGGCCGCGCAACTTCCAGGCCATGCCGCTGGTCGTGCAGGCGCCGGCCAGCTGACCGTTTGCGTCAATGGCCAGCATGCCGATGGTGTCGTGGTTGTCCTTGCCGCCCGGGAGGCCGGTCTTGCCGTAATCGCGAACTTCGCTGTTGGCCGATGGCTGGTAGTGCGCGGTCTTCAGCCATTCTTTCCAGGCCTGCTCGGACTCGGGCGTCAGCAACTCCTCTTTCTTGAAGCCTTGCTCCAGCGCGAACTGCAACGCACCGTCGCCCACCAGCAGCACGTGAGGCGTGCGCTCCATGACGCGGCGCGCCACCTGGATCGGGTGGGCGATGTGTTCCAGCGCCGCCACTGCGCCGCAATTGCCCTGTGCATCCATGATGCTGGCGTCCAGCGTCACGTGACCGTCGCGATCCGGATAGCCCGCGCGTCCCACGCTATGGTTCTTGAGGTCGGCCTCGGGAATCATCGCGCCGGCTTCGACCGCATCCAGCGCATGTCCGCCCTTGGACAACACCGACCACGCCGCCTGGTTGGCAGCAACGCCGAAGTCCCAGGTGGATATCACGCGTGCGCCTGTGGCGCTCTTGCCCGGCGCCGTCGCGGCAGCGTCAGCCTTCCCCGCGATGGCCAGCGCCGACGCGCCAAGCAGGGAGACTTTCAGGAAATCTCTGCGGTCTGCCATGTGTGTTCCCGTGTTCGTGTGTCGGAAAAACGGAAAGCCCCGCGCCTTTCGACGCGGGGCTTCCCAATTACATCGATGACCGGCGCACGCGCCGGCTCGCCGAGATCAACCAGCGATTTCGACGCCCGAAGCCTGGGCGCCCTTCGGGCCCGTGGTGACTTCGAACTTCACGCGCTGACCTTCCTGCAGGCTGCGAAAGCCCTTGGAGTTGATTGCCGAAAAGTGGACGAACACGTCCTCCCCACCGTCCTCAGGCGCGATGAAGCCGAAACCCTTGGCGTCGTTGAACCACTTGACCGTACCGAAACGCATTGCGTGAACCTCTGAATCATGGACTGGATGCACCACGGAAAAGCGCTGAACCACCTTGACCCCTTGGTCCGCCGCCCCTGGCACGGCGGAAGTATCAACATGTTTGATGTCAAAGCGCAATATGGTGGATGGATTGGCACGATCAAAACCGTGCCAGCTGCTCACGTTTTGAGCAGTACCCCGAGGATGCGGGGCACTTCGGCGGTGGCGGCGGCCAGATGGGCGAAGATTTCCTCGATGCTGATCTCCTCCTCGTCCCCGCAACCGGCGGCAAAGTTCGCCACCAGCGCAAGGCAGGCATATTCGAGCTCAAGCTCCCGCGCCAGCACGGCCTCGGGCATGCCGGTCATGCCCACCAGGTCACAACCATCGCGCTTCATCCGGGCGATCTCGGCGCGCGTTTCCAGTCGCGGCCCCTGGGTAGAGCCATAGCAACCGCCATCGATCACCGCCACGCCCGCCTTGTCCGCGGCAGCAATCAGTTGCCGACGCAACGATTCGGTGTACGGCTCGCTGAAATCGATATGGCGGACCTCGGCGCCCTCCACATCGCAAAAGCTGGTGTAGCGACCGTGGGTGTAATCAATGATCTGGTCGGGCACCACGACTACTCGCGGGCCCATGTCGCTGCGAATGCCGCCGACGGCATTGACGCCGATGACCTTGCGCGCGCCGAGCGAATGCAGGGCCCACAGGTTCGCGCGGTAGTTCACGCGATGCGGCGGCACGGTATGGCTTTCGCCATGTCGCGCCAGGAAGGCCACGCGTCGTCCGGCGAAGTCGCCGATCACCACGTCGCCGGAGGCAGCGCCGAACGGCGTGTCGATCGCGTGGCGCGAAACGTTTTCCAGGCCGGGGAAGTTGTACAAGCCGCTGCCGCCGATGACGGCCAGATCGATAGTCACGGGTCTTTCCTATTTCAATGAGATGTCATTTGCCGCGGCGGCCAGGCAGTCGGCGAAGCCTTGCAGGTGCCGGCCAAGCGCCTCACGCGTGCGCTCGTCGGCCAGCCTCCCTTCGATGATCTTGGTATGCGCCTGGAACACCAGCACGTCGCCCTGCGGCTCGGTACGGGCACCCGCACGCCGAAGCACGAGGCGCAATTGATCCTGTGCACGCACCGTGCCGGTGATGCCCGGGCTGGCGCCGATGATGCAGACCATCTTGCCGGTGAGCGGGGCCACCTTGCGCGACTTGCCGATGCGCGAGGCCCAGTCGACGGCGTTCTTCAGTACGCCGGTGATGCCGCCGTTGTATTCCGGGCAGGCGAACAGCAGGCCGTCGGCGTGCTCGATCGCCTCCTTGAACGCGGCCACCGGCGCCGGATCGCCCTGCTCCTCCACGTCCTGGTCGAACAAGGGAAGCTCGTGCAGGCGATGGATCAGGATGTTCATGCCCGGTGGCGCTAGCTCCTGCGCGTCCTTCAACAGCGCGCTATTGAAGGACGCCTGACGCAAGCTGCCGGAAATGCCCAATATGTTCATGCAGCCGTTCCCCGATGCTTACTTGAGTGCGTAGATGCCTGGCAGGTTGCGGCCCTGCTCGTGGTAGTCCATGCCAAAACCGAACACGTAGCGATCCGGCAGCTCGACGCCGTTGAAGTCCGCCACGATGCCATCGGTCAGCCGGTCGTGCTGCTTGGTGCACAAGCTGACCACCAGCACGCGGCGCGCGCCCCGGCGCAAACAGTCGTCGCGGACGGCCTTCAACGTGTGGCCTTCGTCCAGGATGTCGTCCACCAGCAGCACCGTACGGCCCCGCAGGTCGGCGATGGGCTCGCGCAACCAGTGCAACTCGCTGCCCGAAGTGGCACCGCGATAGCGAGTGGCATGCACGTAATCGAATTCCACGTCGGTACGCAGCGACAGCGCCAGCAGGCCGCCGAAGATCAGCGCACCGTTCATCACGGTAAGGAACACCGCACGCTCGCCATCCAGCGCGGCATCGATGCGCCGCCCCATGTCGGCGATGACCGTTTCCAGGGCCGGACGGTCGAACAACAGATCGGCATCGGCCAGGGCCGCTGCCAGCGAAGGGGTTGGATTCGTCATGCGCTTGCCTGTCCTTCCGCGCCGTGCAGCGCCGTGATGCGCGCGATGAAACGGTCGCGCTGTGGATTGTCGAGAAGTCCTTCCCAGGTGGATGCCACGGCACCGCGCAGTGACGCCAGACGTTCCGGCGCCGCAGCGGCGCGGCCGTGCACGGCGGCAATGGCCTCGTCCACCACATCGGGAAAACAGGCCAGCACCAGATCGCAACCGGCATCGAGGTGCGCACTCACGCGCGCCGCCACGCCACCTGCGGCCCCTGCCGCCGCCATGCTGATGTCGTCGCTGATCACCGCGCCCTGGAAGCCCAGTTCGCCACGCAGGATGTCGACGATCCAGCGACGGGAGAACCCCGCCGGCTGGGCGTCCACCGCGGGATAGACCACGTGCGCCACCATGACGGCTTCGGCGTGCGCGGCCAGGCTTTCCGCAAACGGCAGCAGGTCATCGCGGCGAATCTCGTCGAGGGAACGCTCGTCGATGGCCGTCGCCTTGTGCGTATCAGCCGCCACCGATCCGTGCCCGGGGAAATGCTTGAGCACGGCTGCCATGCCGCCAAGGTGCATGCCACGCACGTAAGCCTGTGCCAACTCCGCGGTAACGGCGGGATCGGCATGGAAAGCGCGCAGGCCGATCGCCGCGTTGCCGCGCGCCAGGTCCACGACCGGCGCAAAGCTGAAATCCACACCGCTGGCGCGCAGTTCGCTGGACATCACCCACGCGTGTTCCTCGGCGAGCCGGATCGCGTTTTCCGCATCGCGGTCAAAGGCCGCGCCGATGGTCGACAGCGGCGGCAGGCGGGTAAATCCCTCGCGAAAACGCTGCACAGGGCCGCCTTCCTGGTCGACAGCAACGAGCATGTCTTCGCCACCCACCTCGCGGATGGCGTCGATCAAGGCCATCAACTGATCGCGCGTGGCGAAGTTGCGCGAGAACAGCACCACGCCCGATACGCCGGGTGCCGTGAGCCACGCATGCTCGGCGGGAGCCAGCGCCGTGCCCGCAAGGCCGATCATCAGCATGCCGTGGGTTCTCCCGCGGCGTGTCGCTCATCCTGCGTCCAATGCGCGTAGGGATGGGCGATCAGGTTGACGTTGTAGTAGCGCGGCAGGTGGCTCACCTCGCGCCCCAGCCACTCGGGCCGCGGAAAGGCGGCATCGGCCGAGGAAAGCTCCACTTCGGCCACCACCAGCCCGGCGTTGTCACCAAAGAACTCATCCACTTCGAATAGCACGCCATCGACGACCACGTGATGACGGATCTTTTCCAGCACGCCGTCACACAACGTGGCCAGCATCTGCTCCGCGTCGTCCAGCGGCACCGGGTATTCGAACTCCGCGCGCTCGATGCCCAACTGCGCCGACTTGATGTTGAGCCATGCGCGATCGCCGGTACGCCGCACGCGCACCGAGGCATGCGCCGTGCCGTCGCGCAAGGCCTGCGCACTCACCAGGTAACCCTGCGCGATACGTTCGCTATGCGTGGCGGCGTCGCGCCAGCCGTCGCTAGCGAGGAGGAATTTGCGTTCGATCTCAATACCCATGATGTCTCCCGAATATCACCTTTCGAACAGCGCGATCGACTCCACGTGGGCGGTGTGCGGGAACATGTCCATCACGCCGGCCGCGCTCAAGCGAAACCCATGCTTCTGCACCAGGATGCCCGCATCGCGCGCCAGCGAGCCAGGATGGCATGACACATACACGATACGCCGGGTGTCCTTGTGCGGAAGGTACTCCAGCACCTTGTCGGCACCCGCGCGCGGCGGATCGAGCAGCAGCTTGTCCCACGATTGCTTCGCCCACGCCGCGTGGCGCTGGTCTTCGAACAGGTTGGCCACTTCGAAGCGTGCGTGGGTGATGCCGTTACGCGCCGCGTTCTCTGCGGCGCGCTCGACCAGCCCGTGCTCACCCTCGACACCGACGACTTCGGCCACGCGGCGCGCAATCGGCAACGTGAAATTGCCCAGGCCACAGAACAGGTCCAGCACGCGATCGTCTGGCTGCGGATCGAGCAACGCCATGGTGTGCGCCATCATGCGCTGGTTCATGCCTGCGTTGACCTGCACGAAATCCAGCGGGCGGAATTCCAGTTCCACGTCTTCGATGGCATCGTCGCCACTGGCAATGCGGAAGGCCAGCCGCGGATGCTCGGGCCACAGTGGATGCACGCTGCTCACGCCGCCGGGTTGCAGATAGATGGCAAAGCCATGCTCTTTGCCGAACGCGACCAGCGCATCGCGATCGCGCTCGCTCAGCGGGGACATGTGGCGGAACACGAGGGCGATGGTGTCATCGCCCGCGGCGAACTCGATCTGCGGAATATCGTTCGACGCATCCATGCCGCCCACCAGCTCGGCCAGCAGGCCGATCTTGGGGCCTAGCGCAGGATGCACTACTTCACACTGCTGGATGTCGGCGACGAAGCGCGGATTGCTCTCTTCGCGGAAGCCCACCAGCACGCGTCCCTTCTTCGCCACCGAGCGCACCGACAGGCGTCCCTTGCGGCGATAGCCCCAGGGCTCGTCCGTAAGCGGCGGCAGCCACAGCTCGGGCTCGACCTTGCCGATGCGCTCGAAGTTGTCCTTCAGTACGCGCTGCTTCACTTCGATTTGCGAAACCGCATCCAGATGCTGCAGCGAGCAGCCGCCGCACTGGCCGAAATGACGGCAACGCGGCTCGACGCGATGCGGCGAACGGGTGAGCAGCTCCACCACCTCGGCTTCGTCGTAATGACGATGACGCTTGCGGATGCGCAGCTTCACTTCTTCGCCCAGCAGTGCACCGCTGACGAAGACGGCCTTGCCGTCGAGGCGGGCGACACCCTTGCCGTCGTGGCTGAGGTCGGTGATGGTGGCTTGGAATTCATTCATGGGTACGGCGTCTTCCAGAAACGCGCACGCCCGAGTCAGGAGACCCGGGCGCGCCAGTCGGGCAAAGGATGGGGCGAACGGCTTACTTCTGCTTCCAGGCGCCCGAGGAGTCCTGATAATACCAGCCCGCACGCGCCCGCTCGATCCAGCCCTTGGCGAACGTGGTCCGAATCTGCCCTTCCCATTCCGGATGGTTGTTGGCATTGGCCACTTCGCGGTAAAGCGCATTGCGGTCGCGGTTCTCGTCGGCCACCGCCGCGTTGACGCCGGCACGCTGGTCCAGCGGCACCTTGGCTGCGTCGCGCACAGCTACCAGGCCATCCTGCGTGAAGCCGACTGCCCCGCTGTCGAACAACGGTGCCAGCGTGCCGCGGAAGCGCTCCTGCATGCGGCCGTGGATCGCTTCGGTGGTCGGCGTCTGCACGCGCAGGTTCGGTGTTTCAGCCGCATAAGCGGCCGGAACGAGCAGGTCCAGCAGCATCGCCGAGGGCTGCACGCCCTTCTTCGGCGGCGCTGGCGGCTGCTCGGCCTTGGGTGCGGCCGTGGGCGCGCTGTCGATCACCGTGCCGATGAACTGGTCGGCCGCCTTCTGCGCAGCCGCTTCGGGAAAGTACACATTGATGGTGACGCACCCCACCAGGGCGACCAGCACCATGGTCAGCATTCCATAGACGAGCTTGCGCATGTTCGACTCCTTCGGGGATGGGGGTGCTTAGTGGACTTCCGGTCCATTGCCTTCAATGGCGGTCTTTAGACGTCGCACCAGCGTGGGCCAGTCCACCTGGGCCTGGTGGCCAATGACCTGCAGGCGCGGCAATCCGCTGCCTTCGACGATAGTGTAGCCATCCGCGTCGCTATCGAGGCCACTCATGTGGCACACCGATGCCTGCAGCGTGCAATTGAGCCCGATGCGCTTGTAGCCGAAGGTCTTGAACAACTTCAGCACGGCGCCCTGCAGGCCCGCCGCCACGCCACCGCCGCCGACCGCCGTCAGGTTGTTCACCGCGCGCTGGCTGATCCGGCCA
This sequence comes from Dyella sp., assembly GCF_035685885.1. GTDB lineage: Bacteria > Pseudomonadota > Gammaproteobacteria > Xanthomonadales > Rhodanobacteraceae > Dyella. Next base: position 15,729 of record NZ_DASRZX010000086.1, read on the forward strand.
CCGCTGCCTGCCAGCAGGCTGGCCTTGAAAGCCACCGGGCTCCAATTGACCAGGCGCAACTCGTCGATCGAACCATCCATGCGACCCGTGATGTTGCCGAAGTCGAATACGCCGGTCATCGCCGCCAGATCCAGCTGCCGCATCTGCACGTCGGCGGTCAGCACCGGGCTGGGGCTGAAAGGACCTTGCAGGGCCAGGCGCGTGATGTCGATGAAGCCGTCGAACACGCTCACCGAAAGACCACCATCGAGCTCGAAACGATCATCGACCCAACGCAAGGAGGGAATGGCGCCTCCAAGCGTGCCCGGGAATTCCGGCCAGCCCATGGCGCGCGAGAAAGCTGCCATGTCGATCCCGGCAAAGGTCATCGACGTACTGAGACGGCGTCCTTTGGCGGCCGTCGGACGCCACTCGAAATCACCGATGCGCGCGCGCCCGTTCAGCAGCGGCACTTCGAGCGCGTGCTGCAGGCTGAGCGCACCGTCATGACTCTGCCAGTGAGCCTGCGCGGCGCCGCTGCTCATGCGATAAACCTGCAGGCCTTGCCAGCTCATGGTGGTGGCCGGGCGGTCGCCATCGGCCGCCCAATCCAGCCCGCCGTGCAAGCCCTTCACCGTGAGACGTCCCTCGCTGTCGGCCAGGTCCAGGCCGTCCGTATCGAAGGCGAAACTGCGCAGGCCATTGGTGCCCAGGTCCAGCGTGCCGCTCAGTTGGCCCTCGGTGCGCAGGTCGCGCATGCCCAACGTGGCAAGCCAGGCCTGCCCATATCGCTGGTAGGCGGCCGGGAAACGGGCCTGCAGGCGATCGAACTTCATCCGCTGCAGATCGCCCTTGGCATTGAAGGCCATGTTGCCGTCCAGCTGCAGCGCATCGGCATCGGCCAGTCGCAACCGGGTGAAATCCACCGCGCCATTCTGTGTCGCGGCGGACAGGCTCAACTGCACGGGATGGTCGGGCAGACGCGCGAAGAGCGGCCCGAGCAGAACCTCGCCACCACGCAGGCTGGCGTCAAGATCGATCCGGGCGGGCGCGGCGGTGCTGTCGATATTCAGGCGGCCGTTGCCGTTCACGGCCTGGCCGGCCAATGTGCCGCTAGGCGTGTCGAAGCCCGCAGCAGCCAGCGCGAACTGGCCGGACGCCTGGATGCCCTTGTCTGCCGTGTCCAGCGCGATGTCCGCATCCAGCTTGCCGGCCGTGGCCCGGCCCGACCACACCGTGCCCAGCAATCCCTGCAGCCACACCACGGGCACGCCCTTGAGGCTGATTTGCGCGTGGGTGGGCTGATCGAGCGGCAAGGCCGCGCCGGCCTGCGCCTGTCCTTGGGCGAGGTCGATCTCCAGCGTGTTGGCAGCCTCATCGATGACCATGGCCACGGTCGCGTTGCCCAGGGCTCCGCCCGGCGCACCGGCCAGCTGTGCGTTGCCGTTGAACAGCCAGCGCATATGGACGTCACGCTGCAGCGTGCCCTGCAGGTTCACGCCCACGCGCTTCCAGCCCATCGCCGGTACTTCCGCCTTGGCCGCACGGAGCGTGAGCTTGAGCCCGCCTTGCCCGTCCTCGCCGATCTGCGTCTGCAGATCCTGCATCTTCAGGCCGGGAACGCTCATCGCCTTAGCGCCGATGGCCACGTCCGCCCGTGCAGGCAACACTGCACACATCCCCAGGAGGACGCCGAGATTGAGCAACAGGTGGCTTGATGTGGAGCGCATGACGCGCCATTCTGCCAAAACCAGCTGAACGACACGGACTAGTCATGTTCAACACGCCCTCCAGCGACCCGTCGCGCGCCTCCGGCGCCCCTGAAACTGTCCGCGCCCTGGTGGCCGACGACGACCCGACCAGCCGCCTATTTCTTGTCGAGGCCCTGCGCAGCCTCGGGCTCGACGCCCAGGCCTGCAACGACGGCCCGGCGGCCATTGCCCTGGCGCACGACCAGCCTTTCGACCTCCTGCTGCTGGATTGCCGCATGCCCGGAGCGGGAGCCGAGGAAGTACTGACCGCGCTGCGCCACGACCCCGGCGCCCGCTCCAGCGACTGCACCGCCGTGGCCACCAGTGCCGACATGGACGCCTCGGAGCGGCAACGCCTGCTGTCCGCCGAATTCAGCGAGGTTTTGCAGAAGCCCTGCAATATCTCGGACCTCCGGCGCATCCTCGCCCTGGTGCAGGCGGGAGCCGCCGCATTGCCCTTGCTCGACGATGCGCAGGCCGAGGCGACGATGGGCGACGCCGAAGTGGTGAAAGCCATGCGCGCCCTGCTGCGAGCAGAACTCGTCGGGCTGTACCAGGACCTCGACATCCTGCGAGACGATCCGTCGTCCTTTGCCGAGCGACTGCATCGCCTGCGCTCGTCCTGCGGCTTTTGCGGGGCCACGGCGCTGGCGACACAGGCCACCTTGCTGCAACGTCACCTCAAGCTTGGCCACTCAGGATCACTCGCGCCGCTTTCGCGCTTCCGCAAGGCATTGATGGCCACCATTGAAGCCGTCGAAGCAGAAACGGGCTGACGCGCAACTACCGCCGCGAAAGGGCGGCGCCCAGCACGTGCCAGGCGTGCAGTTCACCGCCACCCAAATGGAAACGGATCACCTCCCGCATCATCACGCGCAGCGCTGAAAGGCCGGCGGCATCCGGCTGCCGGTCTTCGGCAAGCGCCAGCAGATCGCTGCCACGCACGGCATGGACGGTCCCGGTGCGGCACGGCGACGGCCCTTGCTCGGCCTGATAGCGATAATCCTGCCGGGGTTCCACCGGCTCGCCGGATTCCGCCTCGAACTCGAGCTGCAACGCATAGCCGATGGCTTCGAGCAGGTCGCGCTCGAAACGGCGCAAGGTCCAGGCAAGCGGTTCGGTTCCCGCCAGACGGGGCAGCGTCCGCGCGTAGGCGTCAAACAATTCGGGAACTGGATCCTGGCGCCCTGTCAGGCGCACCACCAGTTCGTTGAGATACAGGCCGGCCAAGCCGGCATCGCCCGACAGGCGTTGCGACACGCCGACGGTCTCAGCTGCCAGCAAAGTAGCCAGTTCCCCCCGAAACTGCAGGTCGAGCAGCATGGGCTGGAACGGTTCGAGTTGCGCTCGCTGAAGCCGCGATCGTTCTCGACGAACCCCGCGCGCAACCACGCCGATGCGGCCGTGATCGCGCGTCAGGCATTCGAGCAGCAAAGACGTTTCGCGATAAGGCCGCGAATGCAATACATAGGAGGGCTGCTGCTCGATGCGCATGGGCGACTACAGCGGCCGGGAATGAAAGAATGCCAGTCGTCGCCGCATGCCGGACTCAGTCCGTATAGCCGAGCTTCTTGAGCATGGTCTCGTCATCCACCCAGCCCTCGCGCACCTTCACCCACAGGCGCAGGAAGACCTTTCGCTCGAACGTGCGCTCCATGTGACGTCGGGCGGCGCTGCCGATCGCCTTAAGCTGGGCACCACCGTTGCCGATGACGATGGCCTTCTGGCCGTCGCGCTCCACCCAGATCACGGCGTGGATTTCGGCGATGCCGTCGGGGCGATCGGTGAACTGCTCGATCTCCACCGTGGTGGCGTAGGGAAGCTCCTGATCCAGCCGCAGCATCAGCTGCTCGCGGACCATTTCAGCCGCCAGGAAGCGTTCGCTGCGGTCCGTGATCTCGTCCTCGCCGTACACCGGCGGCTGCACCGGCAGGTGCTTAAGAATGCCCTGCTCCAGTTCCTTGAGTCCCTTCTGCTTCAAGGCGCTGACGTAATGGACGTCGTCAAAGCTGTGGCGTGCCATCAGCTCTGCCACGAAGGGCAGCATGGTCGATTTTTCCTTGGCCAGGTCGACCTTGTTGATCACCAGCAAGCGCGGCAGTTTCTGCTCGACCAGGGCCTCGTAGAGCGCCTCGTCCTCGTCCGTCCAGCGCCCGGCCTCAATCACCTGCACCACCACATCGACTTCGCTGATCGCCGAGCGCGCCGCGCGGTTGAGGCTGCGGTTCATCGCCCGTTTGGCGCCACGATGCAGGCCTGGGGTGTCCACGTACATGATCTGCCCCGCCTCGCTGGTGGCGATGCCGAGAATGCGGTGGCGCGTGGTCTGCGGACGCGGGCTGACGATCGACAGGCGAAAGCCGATCAGCGCGTTGAGCAGGGTCGACTTGCCCACATTGGGGCGTCCGGCCAGGGCTACGGTGCCACAGCGGAAATCGTCATGGGGCAGCTCGGCCGGGGCGCCGAGATCGAGATCGTCATTGTCGTTCATGGTCGAAACCTGTGTCGGTTTTCCCCGAAACGGCGCCGCACTCGCGGACAGGATGGGCCGGGGAACATGGGAAAGTGTAGTCGCTGGCGATGCGTGGGGATAACGCCATCGCCGGGTCAGCCTGAAACGGCTGCCTCAAGGGGCTTTCTGCAGATCCTGCAGGTGGCGCAAGACGATTTCGGCGGCTTCCTGCTCGGCAGCCCGGCGGCTGCTGCCGTTGCCTTCGGCGCGTATCGGGGCCGGTTCGGCGATCTCGCAGGTCACGTCGAACGTCTTGGCATGATCTTCGCCGTGGCTATCGGTCAGCTCGTACTGGGGCAGCGGCCAGCCGCGGGATTGCAGCAGCTCCTGCAGGCGCGTCTTGGCATCCTTGGACGAACGGGGGATCGCGGCCACCAGCGGCTCGAACAGCGCCCGAACCACGTTGCGGCACACACTGAAACCCGCATCGAGGTAAACCGCGGCGATCAGCGCCTCGAAGGCGTCCGCAAGAATGGACTCGCGTCGGTAGCCACCACTCTTGAGTTCGCCGGACCCGAGCTTGAGCTGGTCGCCCAACTCCAGGTCGCGCGCGATGACGGCCAGTGCCTGGCCGTTGACCAGTTGCGAGCGAAGGCGGGAAAGCTCGCCTTCGCTCGCATGGGGATGGGCTTCGTACAACAGCTCGGCCACTACGACGCCGAGCAAGGCATCACCCAGGAACTCCAATCGCTCATTGTTCGGTTTACCCGCGCTGCGATGGGTCAGCGCCAACTCGAACAGCGCGGGATCACGAAAATGGTGGGCGAATCGGGTCAAATCCTGGGCCTGCGCTTAGCCACCGACATTGCCCTGCAGTGCCACGCTCTTTTCGAAGTGCAGCAGGAAGTCGATGTTGTACATGAACGGAATGCGCTTGTCGTAGCTGACGCTCAGCTGGGCGGCATTGCCGCTGCGCTTGATGACGATGTCCTTGGGCTTGATGGTGGAATCGTCCACATACTGGAAGCCCATCTTGAACATCAGGTCGCGTCGCAGGTCATCGAGGGTCTTGCCCTCCACGCCACTGCTCGCCACCTGGTTCATGGCCTTGTTGACGCCCATGAATTCGGCGTACGACGGCACCAGCTTCATGGCCATGAAGCCAAAAAAGGCCGCGATGGCCAACACGAACAAGAACCCGATCAGGGTGATGCCCGACTGCTTCGATTTCATAGTCCCCTCGCTATGCCGACCTGCGGCGAAATCTGACTGATGGGCCGCCCTTCCGCGTGATTCCCGCGAAGGGCAACCTCGGGCGCCATTGTCACCGCAAGATGCGTTCGCCGTCACCGTGTTCCGGTCAACGCGTGTCACGCTTTTCCTACTTTTAGTGTATGACTGTGCCGATTCGGTGGAAGGCAACGCCCGACCCGGTCCAGCTCAGCCAGATCAGGAAGGCCTTGCCGGCCAGGTTCTGCTCGGGCATGCAACCCCACCAGCGGCTGTCGGTGCTGTTGTAACGGTTGTCACCCATGGCGAGGTAGCAACCCTGCGGCACCACCAGCGGCACGTGGGCGTTGGGCAGCGGCGGCGGGACGGTGTAATTGGGCATGCGGGCGGTCAGATGATTGACCACGCCGCCCTGTCCGTTGGGCAGGTGTTCGTTCCAGAGGGTGGCGCCCATTTCCAGCATCAGGCGCGATTCCGGCCGCCTGGGGTCGCCCTCGTAGGGCCCGATCAGGTCGGCCGCCACCGCTTCGCCATTGACGATGAGCTGGTCGCCGCGCATTTCCACGCGATCGCCCGGCATGCCGATGATGCGCTTGATCCAGTTCTGGTTCGGCACCGGCGCATGCGGGTCGGCGCAGCTCTGGTCGCCACTGCGCACCAGCTTGCCGCCGTCCTCGCACAGGTAACCCGGGAACCGGAATACCACCACGTCACCACGCTTGGGCTCGCCCAGGCTTACGAATTTATTGTTGAAGGCCGGCATGCGCAGCCCATAGGCAAACTTGTTGACGAGGATGAAGTCGCCCACGTCGAGCGTCGGCATCATCGAACCGGAAGGAATGCGAAACGGCTCGGCCACGAACGAGCGCAGCAGCAACACCACGAGCACGACAGGAAACAGCGAGCGCGACCAGTCGACGACAATCGGTTCGCGGATCTCGGCCCCAGCGGCCTCGGCCTTCGCCTTGCGCGAGCCATAGAAGAACAGGCGATCCAGGCCCCACACCACGCCGAACAGCACGGTCAGGCCAAGCAGAATCGCCGAAAAGTCGAAATCCATGCCCTACTCCAAAGGTTGGCCGGCGCGTCGGCGCCGGATCCGCAGTTTTATTTATCCACCTTCAATACGGCAAGGAAGGCTTCCTGTGGAATCTCCACGTGGCCGACCTGCTTCATGCGCTTCTTGCCTTCTTTCTGCTTCTCGAGAAGCTTCTTCTTGCGGCTGACGTCACCACCATAACACTTGGCCAGCACGTTCTTTCTCAGCGCTTTCACCGTGGAACGGGCGACGATCTGCGCACCGATCGCGGCCTGGATCGCCACGTCGAACTGCTGGCGCGGGATCAAATCCTTCATGCGCTCGACGAGGTCGCGGCCTCGACGTTCGGCATGGACGCGGTGCACGATCAGGCTCAGCGCATCCACGCGATCACCATTGATCAACACGTCCACGCGCACGAACGGACCGGCCTCGAAGCGTTCGAAGTGGTAGTCCATCGAGGCATAGCCGCGCGACACCGACTTCAGGCGATCGAAGAAATCCAGCACCACTTCGGCCAGCGGCATTTCATAGGTGATCTGCACCTGCGTGGCGAGGTACTGGATGGAACGCTGCACGCCGCGCTTCTCTTCGCACAGCGTGATGATGTTGCCGATGTAATCCGGCGGCGTGAGGATGTTGGCGACAATGATCGGCTCGCGGATCTCCTGCATCAGATGCGGTGCGGGCAGCTTGGCCGGATTGTCGAGCATCAGGATGGAGCCGTCGGTCCTGAGCACCTCATAGACCACCGTCGGAGCCGTGGTGATGAGGTCGAGGTCGTACTCGCGCTCCAGGCGCTCCTGCACGATCTCCATGTGCAGCATGCCGAGGAAGCCGCAGCGGAAACCGAAGCCCATCGCCTCGGAACTCTCCGGTTCGAAGAACAGCGCGGCATCATTGAGGCGCAGCTTGTCGAGCGCTTCGCGCAGGGCCGGATAATCGTCGGCGGAGACCGGGAACAAGCCGGCGAACACGCGCGGCTGCATCGTCTGGAAGCCCGACAGCGGCTTGTCGGCCGGCTTGCCAGCCGAGGTCAAGGTGTCACCCACCGGTGCGCCGTGCACGTCCTTGATCGACGCAGTGATCCAGCCCACCTCGCCCGGCGAGAGCTTCGCAAGCTTCTTGCGCTTGGGCGTGAATACGCCCACTTCGCTCACTTCGTGCGCGCGACCGGTGGACATCACCAGCAGCTTGTCGCCCGGCTTGATCTCGCCTTGCACGACGCGCACCAGCGACACCACGCCGAGATAATTGTCGAACCACGAATCGATGATCAGCGCCTGCAGGCGATCGGTGTCGCCCACCTTCGGCGGCGGAATGCGCGCGACGATGGCTTCCAGCACTTCGATCACGTTCTGGCCGGTCTTGGCGCTGACCGCCACGGCGTCGTCGGCATCGATGCCAATGACCGCCTCGATCTCGCCCTTCACCTTTTCCGGATCGGCGGTGGGTAGGTCGATCTTGTTGAGCACCGGCACCACTTCCAGGCCCATTTCCACGGCCGTGTAGCAGTTGGCGACCGACTGCGCTTCCACACCCTGCGCCGCGTCCACCACCAGCAGCGCGCCTTCACACGCGGCCAGCGAGCGGCTGACTTCATAGGAGAAGTCGACGTGACCAGGCGTGTCGATGAAATTCAGCTGATAGGTCTTGCCGTCGCGCGCCTTGTACGGCAGCGACACGGACTGGGCTTTGATGGTGATGCCGCGCTCGCGCTCGATCGGATTGTTGTCGAGCACCTGCGCCTCCATCTCGCGCTCGGTCAAGCCACCGCAGATCTGGATGATGCGATCGGCCAGGGTCGATTTGCCGTGATCGATGTGGGCGATGATGGAGAAGTTTCGGATCAGTTCCATGGAACACGCTGGCTGCGTTCACTGCCTTGCGCGGCGCGCGGGCAGCGCATCACCGGGATGGTGATACGAACCCGGCATTATCGCATGGAACCCGTCCCGGCCGGGCATATCGCCTGAATCGCTCGCTCGGCAAGCACCGGAAACGACCGGCCCCGGCGCGGCACCGGCATGACGATGGCCCAAGCTCTCGTCACACCGGCCGCGTCGAAGCCCTCCCGAACCCGTTGCGGCCCTGCCATCGGCCGCAACAGGCGCGTTTCAATCGTCTTTCCCGCCCGGGACGGTCAACCCAACGAAGCCGCTCTGGTCCCCATGGCGGACCAGCAGGAGCACCGTATCGCCAGGCTTGGCGTCCTTGGCGGCATCGCGGAATGCCGCCGCACTGCCTACCCTCTTCTGGTTCACCATGAGGATCACATCGCCGGGCTGCAGGCCGGCACGCGCTGCCACCGAGCCCGTCACATTGCTGATGGCCACGCCCTCACCCGCCTTGAGACCCAGCTGCTGGCGCGTGTCGCCATCCAGGTCCTGCACGGCAAGGCCCAGCGCATTGGCGCCCGCCTGCGCCGCAGGCTTGCCTCCTTCAGCCGAGGCCATCACGGCATTCTTGTCGCGCGGCATTTCACCGACGACGATGCCAAGCTCCTGCTTCTTGCCATCACGAAGGATGGTGACGCTGGACTTCGCGCCCGGCGGCGTCTGGCCGACCAGCGGCGGCAGATCAACGCTCGAATTGATGCTCTGTCCGTTGTAGGCAACGATCACGTCGCCCGGATGAAGCCCGGCTTTTTCCGCCGCGCTGCCGGGTGACACCTGGGTGACAGCAGCACCCGACGCGCCCTCCAGCTTGAGCGCCTTGACCATGTCGTCGCTCACCGGTTGCACCATCACACCGAGCTGGCCGCGTGACACGTAGCCCTTCTCCTTGATCTGTTTGACCACGTTCATGGCCACGTCGATCGGGATGGAGAACGCGACGCCCTGGTAGCCACCGGTGTTCGAATAGATCTGCGAATTGACGCCCACTACACGACCCTGCAGGTCGAACAGCGGGCCGCCCGAATTGCCGCGGTTGATCGGCACGTCGGTCTGGATGAACGACGTATAGGGCTGGTCCTGGCTGCCCAGGTTGCGGCCCACGGCGCTGACGATGCCCTGGGTCACGGTGTAATCGAAACCGAACGGCGAGCCGATCGCCAGCACCCACTGCCCGGGCTTGAGCGCACGCGAATCGCCAATGCTCACGGCCGGCAGGCTGCCTTTTGCGTCGACCTTGAGCAAGGCGATGTCGTACTGCGGATCACTGCCAACCACCTTGGCCGTCAGTGTGCGGCGGTCCTGCAAACGCACGGTCACCGTATCGGCGCCATCGACCACATGGGTATTGGTGAGGATGTAGCCATCCTGCGAAATGACGAAGCCCGAGCCCAGCGACGTGCGCTGCTGGTCTTCCGGCGACGGCATCATCGGCATGCCGAAGAAGCGCCGGAACATCTCCATCTGCGGGTCGTCATCGTCGTCCGGCATGCCCGGGTTGGACGGGTTGGATGGGCCATTGGAGCGTCCCCTGGACTGCTTCTTGCCGCTGTACTTGGCTTCGACGTGCACCACCGCCGGTGCGTTCTTCTGCACGATGCCGGTGAAGTCGGGGAGCCCGGACATGGCAGGCGCGGCGCTCTGTGCCTGCACGCCACCAGCCAGCGCCAGGCTCACAAGGACACCGCACGACAACGTGCGCAGGGTCAATCGGTTCATCTAATCCTCCGTGTTATGGCACACGCGCCCATCCAACCCGCAAGGCAGGTTGGCGTGGACAAGTGACTGGGGAAAGGACGGGACCGTGGCGGTGGACACACGGTCATGCTTCATTGCGGGTTGGCAGTCGCCTGCGCAGAAGGTGGCTGCGCCTGGTCGGGATGGATCAGCAACAGGTAGCTGCCGTCGCCACTGTTGGCAGGCACACGGCCCACGCGGTACGGCGACAGGTTGTTGCGCGAATACAACAACGTATTGTCGCTGCCACCCAGCGTGGCAGATGCCTGCTGGCTCAGTTGATAGGGCACTTCGGAATAAACATTGAGGCCCGGCGGAGCCATGGCCGGCGCACCCGACGCCACGGCCTGCATGCCGCTATCGCTGTCGAATGTCTTCGAGGCCGTCGCGGCGACCTGGGGGGCGACGTGCTCCGGCTGGCCCGCGGGCTGCGCCACCATCAAGGCAGCGACCGCCACGCTCGCGGCGATGGCGCCGCCGGCCGACCAATGCAGCCAGTGACGACGCTGCTTGCCCTGCACCACCACACCTTCCTGCTCGATGGCCTGCATGACGCGCGAAGCAAAACCCGGTGAGGCCAGCGACGGCAGTTGCCGACGGAGGCCATCACGCGCCACGTGATAGCGCGACCAAGCCTCATGCAGCGTGGCATCGTGGTCGAGCCGCCGCAGGAGGAAGCGCAGTTCCTCTTTCGACAACTCGCCATCCATGCCGACAGAGAGGTTTTCGCGTTGGGTATCACTCATGGTTTCTTGTCCTCGCGGTCGGACAGCAGCGGCCGCAGTTTCTCATCGATAGCTTCGCGTGCACGAAAGATACGTGAACGTACCGTACCTATCGGGCAACCCATCGCCTCGGCGATTTCCTCGTAGCTCAAGCCATCCACTTCACGAAGGGTAATCGCAGTGCGCAATTCTTCAGGTAGCGATTGGACAGTGGAAAACACGGTTTGTTCAATTTCCTGCCGCATGAGTTCACGCTCGGGCGTGGCGCTCTCGTGCATGCGGTCCGCGCCAGCCACGAAAGTAGCGTCATCGATGGCGATATCGTCGGCCGGAGGCCGGCGGCCCATGGCAACCAGATGGTTCTTGGCGGTATTCACCGCAATTTTGTACAGCCAAGTATAGAAAGCACTGTCGCCCCGGAATGACCCGATGGCGCGCCAGGCGCGGATGAAGGCCTCCTGCGCGATGTCCTCGCTTTCACCGTGAGTCTTCACATAGCGCGACACGAGCGAGATGACCTTGTGCTGGTACTTGCGCACCAGCAGGTCAAACGCCCGCTTATCCCCTTGTTGGACCCGCTCGACCAGCGCACTGTCCAGTTCGTTTTCGCCCATCCGGGCCCTCTCCTTCGTCGATACTGCCACGCGCCTGGGTATGCCTAGGGAACGGGAGCGAGTTGCTCAGACAAGCCCTTCGCGTTCTAGTTCAGCATGCCAGCACATGTTTACCAACCCCTGCCAGGCAAGGGCGCCCATGATGTCCCTGGATGGAAACGCACGGGCGCGCAAGAAGCGCACCGATGACGCCGCCGGGCCCTCAGCGATCCGCTCTCACAGGGATATGGGGATAGCGCCCGATGGCGCAAGTCAGGCAGCTGAACCGCTGATGCCTGACAACAGGCGCTGGCGCTCCAGCAGCAGCTTTTCAAAAGCCGGCTGGGGCAGCGGGCGGCAGAACAGGAAGCCCTGCAACTCGTCGCAGTGGTTGGCCTGGAGGAATTGCATGTGCTGCTCGGTCTCGACACCTTCGGCCACGACGCCGCGCTTGAGGCGATGCGCCATCTCGATGGTGGCGCGGACGATCGCTTCGTCATCCGGATCGACCCCGATGTTGCGCACGAAGCTCTGGTCGATCTTGATGCGGTCGGCGGGCAACTTGCGCAGGTAGTCGAGCGAGGCGGCGCCCGTCCCGAAGTCGTCGATGGCGATCCGGCAACCGAGCCGATGGAGGCCCTGCAGGTTCTCCACCAGATTCGGCGCTTCCTTGATGCTGATGCTTTCGGTGACTTCCATTTCCAGAAGGCCGGCTTCGAGCCCGCTCTCGTCGAGCGCCGAGGCCACGATCTCCAGCAGGTTCGGTTGCATCAGCTGCACGGCCGACAGGTTAACGCCCAAGCGCAGGCGCAGGCCGAAACGGCGCTCCCATTCCTGCGCGTGGCGGCATGCCGTGCGCAACACCCATTCGCCGATGGAAACGATGAGGCCGGTTTCTTCCGCCAGTGGAATGAAGAAACCCGGACCGATGAAGCCCAGCTCGGGGTGCTCCCAACGCACCAGCGCTTCCATGCCAACGATGTCTTCATTGGCCGCGTCCACCTGCGGCTGGTAGAACACGCGCAGCTCACCCTTGTGCTCCGCGTGACGCAAGCCCGACTTCAACGCGAGGTTCTGCTGCTGCGATTGTTCCGCGCTGCCTTCGAAGATCTGGTAGTTGTTGCGACCCAGGCTCTTGGCTGCGTACATCGCCTCATCGGCGTGCTTGAGCAGTGTCTCGGCGTCGGGCGAGTCGTCGGGAAAGAAGCTCACGCCGATGGAGGCGGTGACCTGCAGTTCCGTACCGTCATCGATGCGCAACGGGGCGCCCATCACCTGCACGATTTTCTCGGCGATGCGAAGCACGTCCTCGTTCTTGACGATATGGCGCAGGATAACCACGAACTCATCGCCCGCGTAACGCGCGACTGTGTCCGACGCGCGCACCGAACCGCGCAACCTCTGCGTCGTGGTGAGCAGCACCTGGTCGCCCACGGCGTGACCCAGCGTGTCGTTGATGGTCTTGAAGCGGTCCAGGTCCACGAACAGCAGGGCGAACGATTCGCCAGTGCGGTTGGCCTCGCGGATAACGGTATCCAGGCGGTCGTTGAACAGCAGCCGGTTCGGCAGGCCGGTCAAGGCATCCAGCAGGCCCTCCGCGCGACCTTGTTCGCGGGTGTGGCGCAGTTCCAGTGCATGGCCGAAGCGTGACGCCGCGCAGCGGAGCACGGGCTGCACGATGGCCAGAGACGGTAACGGTTGCCGCGTGCCAACCAGCAGCGCGCCAAGCACCGTTCGACGCTCGTCCTGCAGCGGCCAGCCGGCGAAACCGACCAGGCCCAGCTGTTCCAGCAAGGGATCCATCGGAGCCAGGCGCGCGGCGTCGGCCTGATGCATCATTGCCTGCCCGGAAAGCACCAGGCGCAGCGAACTCTGCAGGTGCGGGCCAGGCCACAACTGTTCCTCGCCCCGCCAGTACTGCACCAACTGTACGGGCGAGCCGCCATCGTCCTGCCTGGCCGACCAGACTGCGACGTAATCCAGTGCCATGTCTTCGAACAAGAGGCGGGCCGCTTCGGCGATGCCTTCGTCGCCGCTGCCCGAGCCAAACATGCGTGCCAGCAGGGCTAGCGCCATCTCGGGGCGTGCGCTCGCGCGGTCGCTGCGGAACATCAGGGCGGCGACATCGCGACCGGCGTGGCGAACCGCCCGGGCACTTGCTTCGCCGCTTTCCGCACCGCGTACCGAACGGCGGCGACAGGGGTACCAGTGCCGCGAACCTTCGGCGAGCACCTGTTCCGCGCGAACATCGGCAAAGGAGATTACGTCCTGCAGCGGCCGACCTCGCAACTCATGGTCAGCCAGCCCGCTGTGCTGTACCACGGCCGGACTGACATCAAGAATGCGTCCGCGCGCCGGATCCACGATAAGCCATTCGCTATCGGCTTCCTCGAAGGCGAAACGGTACTCGCTCTCGCCAGCCGCCGGCTGCACGGCCGCCACGCCCGCAGGACGAGCCGCCTTCTGCACTCGTTGCCAGCGCGCCAGCAACTCGTGCTCGATCTGCGAGGCGTATAGCCAATCGGCCATGCCCGCCGGCAGCACCGCCGGCTTGAGGGATGACGCGTCGTCCAGCACGGCAATCATCGGTGCTCCGGCACACGCCGGCAGGGCGCGCAGCACGTCCAGACCGGATGCCGCCTCGCGACCGTCGCCGTCGAAGACAATGACGATCAGGGCCAGGGCCGCACGCCCCTCCAGCAGGATGCCGGCGTGGGTGGCGTCGCGCGCGGAATGCACGACGTAGTGGCCGTCGCGCTCAAAGGTGTCGAACAGCGCCCGGCGCGGTTCGCGCTGGGCCGCCACGACCAGAATGCCTGTCTGCCCGGTCACGTCAGAGCAACCAATGGCCGTCGCGCAGGCGCGGACGTTGTGTCGGTTTGGGCTGGCAGCTCACACGCTCGAGCACGTCGTTGAAGCTTGCGATGAGCGACTCCGGCGGATCGAGCAACACGATCCGCCGCACATGCCCGGTCGTCGCACGGGCGAGCTGTCGCAACAAGGTGGCATCACCCATCGCCAGCGGCAACGGCACCCGTTGCAACAGATAGACGCCGAAATGATTGCTTTGCTGCATGTAGCGCAGGGCAATGCTCAGGCGCTGGGAACCCGGCAACCCGACATGTTCCTCGCGCAGGTTTCCCAGCCCGATCTCGGGGTTCCACAAGTAAACCGCTTGCCCGCTGCGCCGAACCAGAGGCCTGAGCTGGCCGACCAGTCCAACGTCCTCCCCGCCTTCCAGTGCGATCAGATTGCCGCGTGCAGCCAGGATGCGCTCGAGAATCTCGGCGCCGGCGTGGCTCGGGGGTGGGGCGATGGCAGTACTCATTACGACGTAAATTACGTGGTCTCGGGGTGTTCGCCTAGGTGGGTGGGAAGCCTTGCCCGATTCCGTGACGCATTTCATGCATTGGCGCACAGCACGGCCTTTTACGCCTTCCTCACGAACGCCCGGAACGGAGGGCCAAGCCGTCTCGCATTCCTCGCTACGGGAAGGTATGGTGCAAGGCCTCCCGGTTACTCCCATATCCCCATGTTCGAAGGATTGCGCTTCAATCACTGGAAGACGAGCCTGGATGACACCGGCATCGTCACCCTCGCGCTCGACCGCGCCGGCAGCAACGTCAACGCGTTCTCGCGGGAAGTGCTGGACGAGCTCGGACAGATCGTCGAGCGCCTGGCAATCGAGAAGCCGGCCGGTGTCCTGATTCACTCGGCCAAGCCCTTCGGTTTCGCCGTCGGCGCCGACATCAAGGAATTCGTTTCCTATGCCCAGCACGGCACCGTGCTGGAGAACATCGAGAATGGCCAGCGCGTTTTCGAATCGCTCGCGCGACTGCCCTGCCCGACCGTGGCCGCCGTGCATGGCGCCTGCATGGGCGGTGGCACCGAGCTGATCCTGGCCTGTCGCCAGCGCGTCGCTGCGGATGATGAAAAGACCCGCATTGGCCTGCCCGAAGTCATGCTGGGCATCCATCCCGGCTGGGGCGGCTCCGCCCGCCTGCCCCGCCTGATCGGCGCCACCGATGCGCTGCCCATCATGCTGACGGGCAAGGCTCTTTCTGCCAAGCGCGCGCTTTCGCTTGGCGTGGTTGACCGCCTTGCTCCGCCAGCCGAATTGCTGGCCGAAGCGCGCGCGCTCCTGCGCCGCCCGCATGCCCGCCCGTTCGCCCAGCGCGCCAAGGCATGGGCCACCAACACGTGGCTGGCTCGCCAGATCCTCGCGCCGATGGTGCTCAAGCAAACCGCCGCCAAGGTGCGCAAGGAACATTACCCGGCGCCGTTCGCACTCATCGACGTGTGGAAGCGCGGTGGCCCCAGCATCCAGCAGCGCCTCAAGCTAGAGGCGCGTTCGGTGGCCAGGCTGGCCGAAACGTCGACGGCCCAGAACCTGATCCGCATCTTCTTCCTGCAGGAGCGCCTGAAGAGCCAGGGCAGTGGCATCGAGCACGGCATCAAGCATGTGCATGTCGTCGGCGCAGGTGTGATGGGCGGGGACATCGCCGCGTGGGCGGCGTTCAAGGGTTTCGAGGTCACGCTGCAGGACCGCGAGATGAAGTACATCCAGCCCGCGCTGGATCGTGCCCGCCAGCTTTACGAGAAGAAGCTGAAATCATCGGACAAGGTCGAGGCCACCGTGCGTCGCCTGCGTGCCGATATCGAGGGCAAGGGCGTGGCCACCGCCGACCTGGCCATCGAGGCGATCTACGAGAACGCCGAGGCGAAGAAAGCGCTGTACGCGAGCCTCGAACCGCAGTTCCAGTCTGACGAACTGCTTGCCACCAACACCTCCAGCATTCCGCTCGACGAACTGCGCGTGGGCCTGAAGGCACCGCAACGCTTTCTGGGGCTGCACTTCTTCAACCCGGTGGCGCAGATGCCACTGGTCGAAGTCGTGCGCCACGATCAGCTCGACGCAAATGCCGAGAAGCGCGCGCTCGCGTTCTGCAAGGCCATCGGCAAGTTGCCGGTAGCCGTCAAGGGCACGCCCGGCTTCCTGGTCAATCGCATCCTGATGCCCTACCTGCTCGAAGCCATGCGCCTGTACAGCGAGGGCGTACCGGGCCCCGTACTCGACAAGGAAGCGAAGAAGTTCGGCATGCCTATGGGGCCGATCGAGCTTGCCGATACGGTGGGCCTGGACGTGTGTGCGTCGGTCGGCAAGGAGCTGGCGCCGTTCCTTGGCCTGGAACTGCCGCCCGGCCTGGAGGACAAGCTCGCTGCCGGCAAGCGTGGCAAGAAGGATGGCCAGGGCATCTACGTGTGGCAGGACGGCAAGCCGCAGAAGCCGGAAGTGGATCCTGATTACGTGGTTCCCGCTGACCTGCAGGACCGCATGATCCTCCCCATGGTCAATGAGGCTGTTGCCTGCCTTGCAGATGGCGTCGTCGACGATGCCGACCTGCTCGATGCCGGCGTAATCTTCGGTACCGGCTTTGCGCCGTTCCGCGGCGGCCCGATCCAGTACGCGCGCAGCGAAGGTGCCACCGTGGTCAAGGGCAAGCTGGAAAAGCTCGCGCAGCGTTACGGCGAACGCTTTGCGCCCAAGCAGGGCTGGGATCTTCCCACGCTGGCGGTAACCGGCTTCGAGCTGCCGGAGTCAGCGATGCAGACCGAAGAGGCTGACGCCTGATCTCAAAGGTCGTCGCCGCAAAGCAAAACGCCCGGCTCTTGCCGGGCGTTTTCGTTTGGACGCAAGCGTAAGGCCCGTGCCTACCACATGAGGTCGTCCGGCACGCCGTCCTCGCCCACGCCCGGTTCGCTGCCTGGTTCGACCAGCAACGCTACTTGCTGCGCATCGATCGCGCGCACCTGTTCCACCATGTCACGCGTCACCAGCAGATAGCGTCCCTGCTGCTGCACCACGCCGATTTCGCCCGCGTTGAGCGATGCCAACTGGTCGGCATCCACATGCACGCGGCGGATCTTGCCGCCGTATTCGAAGTGGCGCACGTGATCCACGTCCGCCTTGTTGAGCGTCTTGCCGTTGAGCAACTGCTGGATCTTCTGCTTGCGCTCGCGTCGCAGCCGCGCCTCTTCCGCCGCCGCCTGCTCGGCCTGCTTGCGCTCCCTGGCTTCGGTTTGCGCGCGCACGGCGTAAGCCTTCGCCAAGTCGATTTCCTCCTGGCTCTTGCCGCCTGGCTTGCCCTGCGGCTTGTGCTGCCCCGGCTTGCCTGCATGGGGCGGCTTGCCGCCATGGCGCTGCGGGAACGGCTTGCCGCCCGGCGGCGCCGACTGGCGCTTTTCTTCACGGACCTGTTGGACGATGCCGCTCTTGAGCAGCTGATCGCGCAGGGAATCGACCATGATTAAAACTCGCTTGCGTCGTGCTGATACGAAAGGATGCGATCAATAGTGCGGCGGCGGTGGTTCGCTATGCGGGTCGGCTCCCTGCGAAGCACGCAGCGACGAGAGCTCGCTGCGCAATCCGCGGATGATGTCTTCCAGCGCTGCAAGACGCATCGACAGCTCCGCATCGGCGCCGGCCAGTGCGTTCACCGTGTCGTCGACAAAGGTGAGCCGGACTTCCAGCTCGGTCAAGCGTTGCTGCAGCGAATCGTCCGCCATGTTCAGCGCCTCAGGCTGCGACCACGCCCGATGCCGTAGTACGCCAGCCCGGCTTCTTCCACGGCGACCGGGTCATACAAATTGCGACCGTCGAAGATGGCCGGATTGGCCAGCATAGTGCGGATGCGGTTGAAATCGGGACTACGGAAGGCCTTCCACTCCGTCACGATGGCCAGCACGTCCGCGCCGTCCAGCGCCTGGTAGGCACCGTCACAGAGGACAAGATCGTCGCGATCGCCGTAGATGCGATGCGTCTCCGTGCGCGCCTCCGGATCGAACGCGCGCACCTTGGCGCCGGCTTCCCACAGCGCCTCCATCAAGTTACGGCTGGATGCCTCGCGCATGTCGTCGGTGTTCGGCTTGAACGCCAGGCCCCACAGCGCAATGGTCTTGCCGGCCAATTGGCCGTCCAGATGACGCGAAATCAGATCGAACAGCTTGGTCTTCTGGTCGTGGTTCACCGCTTCCACCGCACCCAACAGGCGCGCGTCGTAGCCCACGCCGCGCGCCGTGCGCTCAAGCGCCTGCACGTCCTTGGGGAAGCACGATCCGCCGTAGCCAGCGCCCGGATAGATGAAGTGGTAGCCAATGCGCGGATCCGAGCCAATGCCCTGACGCACCAGCTCCACGTCGGCGCCGACGCGCTCGGCGATGTTGGCGATTTCGTTCATGAAGCTGATCTTCGTCGCCAGCATGGCGTTGGCGGCGTACTTGGTCAGCTCGGCGGAGCGCTCGTCCATCAGAACGGTGCGCTCATGGTTACGATTGAACGGTGCATACAGCTTGCGCAGCACGCTGATGGC
This sequence comes from Dyella sp., assembly GCF_035685885.1. Lineage (GTDB taxonomy): Bacteria > Pseudomonadota > Gammaproteobacteria > Xanthomonadales > Rhodanobacteraceae > Dyella. The sequence goes on from NZ_DASRZX010000086.1 coordinate 34,500, forward strand.
GCGCTCGCTAGAGCTGCCGATGATGATGCGGTCCGGGCGCAGGCAGTCTTCCACCGCGTCGCCTTCCTTGAGGAACTCGGGGTTGGACACCACGTCGAACTCGACCGACGCACCGCGCTTGGCCAATTCGTCTGCGATGGCAGCACGCACGCGATCGGCCGTTCCCACTGGCACCGTGGACTTGTTGACGACGACGGTATAGCGATCGAGGTGTTGACCGATGGTGCGCGCCACGCCCAGGACGTACTTGAGGTCAGCGCTGCCGTCCTCGTCCGGCGGCGTGCCGACGGCGATGAACAGCACCTGGCCATGCTCGATGGCCGGCGCGGGTTCCGTGGTGAAATCAAGCTGCCCACTGGCGTGATTGCGCTTGACGATCGGTTCCAGGCCCGGCTCATAGATGGGAATCTCGCCGTTCTTCAGGCGCTCGACCTTGCCCGCATCGATGTCGACGCAGACGACATGGTTGCCCATTTCCGCCAGGCAGGCGCCGGTGACCAGACCCACGTAACCGGTGCCAAAGATGGTGACCTTCATTGTCGCGAAAACTCCCAAGGCAAGAACCGGGATTCTAGCAGGCCCGTGCGCTGCAGCACGCCGGCCTGAGGCAAGCGGCACGTTCGCCTGGCGGTGCCCGGAAAAAGCAAAACGGGGCGCGAATTGCTTCGCGCCCCGTTCCTTGTTACTGGGAAAGTCGGCGTTTACTTCGCGCCGGCGCCTTCCTGACCAGCCGGCGTCGGGCCGGTCTTGACCAGGGTGACGTCGAAGATGATCGTCGAGTTCGGCGGGAAGCCGTTCTGCGGCTGCGCACCGTAGGCGATGTTCGCCGGGATGAAGAACTTGTAGTGGCCGCCGACCTGCATCAGCTGCATGCCTTCGCGGAAGCCCGGGATCACGCCGGCGAGCGGGATCGAAGCAGCGCCACCGCCTTCGTGCTTGGACGAATCGTCAAACGTTTCGCCATTGACGAAGGTGCCGACGTAGTTCACCTGCACAGTGTCGTTCGGACCCGGGCGAGCGCCCGTACCCTGGCTGATCACCTGGTACTGCAGGCCCGAAGCGGTCGACTTCACGCCCGGAGCGGTCTTGTTCTTGGCGAGGAAGGCATCGCCTTCGGACTTGTTCTTGGCGGCGACCTGGGTGTACTCAGCCTTGGCCTTGGCCTGCAGGTTGGCCACGAAAGCGTCACGCACCTGCTTGGCTTCCGCCTCGCTCATGGTCGGCTTCTGGCCCGACAGGGCGGACTGCAGCGCGCGGGCAACGGTTGCCGGGTCCACTTCGTTGCGGACCAACGGCGGCAGCGAGCTCGCCAGGTCCCAGCCCACCACGTAGCTGGCCTTGGTCTTGTCGACCGTAGCCGGAGCAGCCGTGGCCGGGGCAGCGGCGGTCTTCGCAGCCTGCGCGTGCACGCCAGCGGTCGAGCCCAGTGCAACAGCCAGCGCGGCCGCCGTCAGCGTGGGACGCAGAAAATGCTTCATGTGGAACTCCCTCGTATTTGAGATGTGCCGGCGCTACCGGACTCTAAGCCCCCCCGATGGAGGCAGGCCCGCATTGTGCGGTCCTTGTCGAGTCTTGGCAACGCTGCGGGGGCTACGACCGCCAGTCGTGATCAAAAGTTCACGAATCGGCTCCGCGGCGCGGTTTTTTACGATTCGTGCACGGCAGCACCATGCACTTAACCTGCCAAAAACGTCCTCATCCGTGCCCGTCCTCGGAGCGCCCGGGTTTGTCCAGCGTGTCGCGCAGCGCCGCCTGCAGCCGCGCATGCACTTGCACAAGGCCCCGCCAGAGCAACCACGCCAGCAACAACAGCACCAGCAGCAGCACCAGGGCCACCTCACGCGGAGGCAGAATGGTGGAAGCCAGTGCGGCGACGAGCAGACCGAGAACCCACATGACCACCAGCGGAATGAATCGCGCCATCACGGCCCGGATGCGCATGTTGTAGGCGCCACCGACACGTTCGGGGATGCTCAGCTCCGCCAGCAGCATGCCCAGCGCCGTGGCCTTCCGATAGGCCGCCACGATCATCGGCAATGAGATCAGCGCGGCGGCAGACCATGCCAGGCTGCGTTTCACCTGCGGACTGTCGGTGAGGATGTCCCAATGAAAAAAGCCGCGGCGATAGAGGTAAGACATCACCAGAAAAGCGGCCACCACGAGCATCATGTTGATGATGACGTGCCACACGAGCCGCCGGATCATCTTCGCTACCACGGCCCCCTGCTCGCCAAAGCGGAGGTTGCCCATCCATTCCGTATAAGTCTTCATCAGGCTGGTGAAACCCTGGGGCAACTTTCGGCCAAGTACGTTCGCCAACGGATCGGAGGCACGAATGAGATACGGCGTCAGGAACGTCGTGATCGCCGACACCGCCACCGCCACCGGATACAGGAATCCGCTGGTGACCTTGAGGCTCAGACCCAGCGAAGCGATCACGAACGAGAACTCGCCAATCTGCGCCAGGCCCATGCCCACGCGCAGCGATGTGCGCCCGCCGTTACCGGCGACGAACGTGCCGAAACTGCAGGTAATGACTTTGCCCAGGACCACCACCGCCGTCACCACGAGGATGGGTAGCCAGTACTGCTTGAGCATGGCCGGGTCAATCAGCATGCCGATGGCGACGAAAAAGATTGCACTGAACACATCGCGCACGGGCATGACGATGCGCTCCACGCGCTCGACGCTTTGCGATTCGCCGACGATGGCGCCAATCATGAAAGCACCCAGCGCCACGCTGTATCCCATCTCCGTCACCAGCAGACAGAAGCCAAAGCACAGGCCCAGCACGGCAACCAGCAACACGTCGTCCCGACTGACCTTGGCGATGTAGTCCACCACGCGTGGCACCAGCAACAAGCCCACGACCAGCGACACCGCCATGAACAATGTCAGTCGACCGATGGCGCTCATCGCCTCCGCAGCTTCGAGGCCACCCGTGCTGGCAATGCCCGTCAGCAGCGCCATCAGCACGATGGCAAGCACGTCCTCGATGATGAGGATGCCGAACATCAACTGCGCAAAGCGTTCCCGCTTGAGGTTCAGGTCATCGAGCGCCTTCATGATGATGGTGGTGGAAGACATCGACAGCATCGCGCCGAGGAATATTGCGTCCATCGAACTCCAGCCAAAGAAGCGGCCGATCTCGTAACCCACCCACAGCATCAGCACGATTTCGCACAATGCGGCGACCAGCGCCGCGCCGCCGACTTCACGCAGCTTCTTGAGACTGAATTCCAGACCGAGCGCGAATAGCAGCAAGATCATGCCCAGCTCGGACAAGGTGCGAATGGTCTGCTCGTCGTGGATGAAGACCACGGGGAACGTATAGGGCCCAACCAGCACGCCGGCGATGATGTATCCGAGAACGACTGGCTGGCGCAGCCGCTGGAAGATCACCGTCGTCAGGCCCGCGATCAACATGACGGTCGCGAGATCCTGGATGAAGTGCAGATCGTGCATCGATGAAATCCGTAGGGATGTCACCCAAGACTAACAACCGAGCATGAGATGCACAGCCCCGCGTAACGAATGATGCAGCCGACGCGTGCGCGCATCGGCGATGGAACATGAAATATCCGAAGGAGACATCAATCGTCAGCGCTAACCGCCTGTTGTTGCTCATTCGTGAAAATTTTTTGAAAAATATTCACGACCAACGCTTGACGAAATCGCAATCCCTATTTATTCTTTCGGGCTTCCAGAGGCACACGGGGCCATAGCTCAGCTGGGAGAGCGCCTGCATGGCATGCAGGAGGTCGGCGGTTCGATCCCGCCTGGCTCCACCAAAATTAGATACGTCCCCATCGTCTAGAGGCCTAGGACATCACCCTTTCACGGTGGCGACCGGGGTTCGAATCCCCGTGGGGACGCCACTCTAACGCTAAAACCGGGTTCCGGCGAAGCAGTTGAGAGTGGTCATGGATGAAGTCGAGTTGGTGCAGTGCTGGAAGCTGTAAAAATGTGGAGCGGTAGTTCAGTCGGTTAGAATGCTGGCCTGTCACGCCGGAGGTCGCGGGTTCGAGTCCCGTCCGCTCCGCCACTTTACGAAGAGCCCGCCATTGGCGGGTTTTTTGTTGTCTGGAGAAAAGTGCCGCCTTCTGTAGGAGCGCACCGAGTGCGCGACCGCAGAGCCGGGCGTTATCGCTTCATAGGCATTTCGCGCACTGGGTGCGCTCCTACAAAAAAGCGTCCTCGTCCGGCGAGCGGTGATCCTCCAGGCGCTCCAGCGTTCCCTTCGAGTGCCCCTGCTCCGCCAGGTACTCCAGCCAGCGCGAGAGAAACCCGTTCATGCGCAAGCGGTGCTGCAGCACGGTGTGCGCCGGAGGAAATGGCCCCAGCACCTGCCATAGATGCCGGCCCGGATGACAATGAAGCGCCTCGGCAACATGCGCGTCGGTGTACATCCGCAACTGGGCCGATGGCGACGGATGTCCGGTATGGGCATCCACGAAGTTGTAGGTGAGCTCCAGTTCGAGCGTGTACGGATGGCGTTCCTGCACCTGCATCCGCACGTCCAATCCATCGTCCACGCTGGAAACGTAGAACCCCGGCGGGAGCTCTTCTGGCGCGAAAAGCTTTACCAGCCGGTGATAGTTCTCCGCATACAAGCCCATCAGGAAGCCAAAGCGCCCCGGTAGCAATGCGTTGCGGCTGTCCAGTACGACACTCATGGATGGATGCGACTCCTCTCTAGAACATGGTCCGCTCGATGCCGAAGCGGTCGAAGATCTTGCTCGCGATCTCCTCGATGGAGACATGCGTGGTATTGAGGCTGGGAATGCTCTCCCGGCGCATCAGCTTTTCCGCTTGCGCCAGCTCCCACTTGCACTGTTCCAGCTTGGCATAACGGCTGCCTGCCCGCCGCTGCTCGCGGATCTGGGCCAGGCGCATCGGATCGATAGTGAGGCCGAACAGGCGGTCCTTGTAGGGACGCAACCGCGACGGCAGTTCCAGCTTGTCCAGGTCATCGTCGGTCAGCGGATAGTTGGCGGCGCTGACGCCGTAATGCAAGGCCATGTACAGGCAGGTGGGCGTTTTCCCTGAACGGGAGACACCCACGAGGATCAGGTCGGCCTGGGCGTAGTCCACATCGATACCGTCGTCATGGGAAAGCGCGTAATTGGTCGCGTTGATGCGCGCCTCGTACTTGTCGAAATCGACCAGACCATGCGATCGGTTCACCGCGCCGGAGCGCTTGGCGCCCAGTTCCTCCTCCAGCGGCCCGATGAAGGGCGCGAACACGTCCAGCATCAATGCACCGCTTTCCGCCACGATGTCACACAGATCGCGCGATGCCATGGTGTTCACCACGATGGGACGCTCGCCCGTCTGGGCATATCGGGTCTTGATGCGCAACGCAGCAGCCTCGGCCTTATGCGCGTCATCGACGAACGGCAGGCGATGCTTGTCGAACTGAACCCCTTCGAACTGGGCCAGGATGCTGTTGCCGATCGTTTCGGCGGTAATACCAGTGGAATCGGAGATGAAGAAAACGGTTCGCTGCATGGGTAACCCGAAGTCCCTGACTGTTCCTGGCCCTCACCTTAGCGCAACCCGAAAAGCCTGTCTTTGCTTGACTATCGGCTGACTGGTATGCAGCTGGCGTCGCTTTTGCGCGGAATGGTCTTCTTGTGCTTCGCACCATCCGCAGCGGACAATACCAGTTCTTTGTGGCCGGTTTTTGGAAGAAATCGGCCAGGACTGTTTCAACCTACGAGCTCTCGAGGAGACTCCCTTGAACGACCTGGTGCTTTGGCTCGACACGCTGCGCATGACTGACCTGGGCAAGGTTGGCGGCAAGAATGCGTCGCTGGGCGAGATGATCGGCAATCTAGCCAAACTCGGCGTGTCCGTGCCCGGTGGCTTTGCCACCACCGCCGATGCGTTCCAGCAGTACCTCGACAAGAGCGGCGTGGCCAAGCGCATTCAGGCACGCCTGGCGCCACTGGACGTCGATGACGTCGAGGCGCTGATTGCTGCCGGCAAGGAAATCCGCGAGTGGGTCACCGAGACCCCGCTGCCGGCCGAACTCGACCAGGCCATCCGCGACGCGTATATCAAGCTGTGCAAGGACGCCGGCGCGGACAACATCGCCGTGGCCGTGCGCTCCTCCGCCACCGCCGAAGATCTGCCGGACGCCTCGTTCGCGGGCCAGCAGGAAACCTTCCTCAACGTGGTTGGCATCGAGGACGTGCTGCACAAGGTCAAGGAGGTCTTCGCCTCGCTGTACAACGACCGTGCCATCGCCTATCGCGTGCACCAGGGCTTCAAGCACGAGGACGTGTTCCTCTCCGCCGGCGTGCAGCTGATGGTGCGTTCGGACGTGGGTGCTTCCGGCGTGCTGTTTACGCTGGACACCGAATCGGGCTTCCGCGACGTCGTGTTCGTCACCGGCTCGTACGGCCTTGGCGAGATGGTCGTGCAAGGCGCTGTCAATCCGGATGAGTTCTACGTGTTCAAGCCCACGCTCAACGCCGGCAAGCCCGCCGTCCTGCGCCGCAGCCTTGGCGCCAAGCAGCAGCGCATGGTGTATTCCGACAAGCCCGGCGAGCGCGTGAGGATCGAAGAGACGCCTGTGGATCTGCGCAACAAGTTCTGCATTTCCGACGAGGACGTGCAGGAACTGTCCAAGCAGGCCCTGGTGATCGAAAAGCACTACGGCCGTCCGATGGACATCGAATGGGCAAAGGATGGCAACACCGGCAAGCTGTACATCGTGCAGGCTCGTCCGGAGACGGTGAAGTCGCGAGCACATGCCACGCAGCTTGAGCGTTTCCACCTCAACGAGAAGGGCAAGGTGCTCGCCGAAGGCCGCGCCATCGGCCAGAAGATCGGCTCGGGCAAGGCGCGCGTGATCCGCTCGCTGGCCGACATGAACAAAGTGCAGGCAGGCGACGTGCTGATCGCCGACATGACCGATCCCGATTGGGAGCCGGTGATGAAGCGCGCCGCCGCCATCGTCACCAACCGCGGTGGGCGCACCTGCCATGCCGCGATCATCGCCCGTGAATTGGGCGTGCCAGCGGTGGTGGGCACGGGCAACGCGCTCGACCTGATTCCGGATGGTGCGGACGTCACCGTGTCGTGCGCCGAAGGCGACACCGGCATGATCTACGAGGGTCAGCTCAAGTTCGAACGCGTGACAGCCGACCTCGGCGACATGCCCGAAGCGCCGCTCAAGATCATGATGAACGTGGCCAACCCCGAGCGCGCCTTCGACTTCGGCATGCTGCCGAATGCGGGCATCGGCCTGGCCCGCCTGGAAATGATCATCGCCAGCCATATCGGCGTGCATCCCAAAGCACTGCTGGAATACGCCAAGCAGGATGCGGAAACCAAGAAGAAGATCGACGAGCGCATGGCCGGCTATGCCGATCCGGTGTCTTTCTATGTCGATCGTCTTGCCGAAGGCATCGCCACCATCGCCGCGTCGGTGTATCCGAAGCCGGTGATCGTGCGCCTTTCCGACTTCAAGTCGAACGAGTACGCCGGCCTGATCGGCGGCTCGCGCTATGAGCCGCACGAAGAGAATCCGATGATCGGCTACCGTGGCGCGAGTCGCTACGTCGATCCGGGTTTCGCGGCGTCGTTTGCGCTGGAGTGCAAGGCGGTCAAGCGCGTGCGTGAAGTGATGGGCCTGGATAACGTATGGGTGATGATCCCGTTCGTGCGCACCCTGGGCGAAGGCCGCAAGGTCATCGAGGTGCTGGACAAGAACGGCCTCAAGCAGGGCGAGCACGACCTCAAGGTCATCATGATGTGCGAAGTGCCGTCCAACGCGCTGCTGGCCGATGAGTTCCTGGATATCTTCGATGGCTTCTCGATCGGTTCCAACGACCTCACCCAGCTCACGCTCGGCCTGGACCGCGATTCCAGCATCGTGGCCAACTTGTTCGACGAACGCGACCCGGCGGTGAAGAAGCTGCTGGCGATGGCCATCAAGACGGCCCGCGACAAGGGCAAGTACGTGGGCATCTGCGGCCAGGGCCCATCCGATCATCCGGACCTTGCCGAGTGGCTCATGGACCAGGGCATCGAGTCGGTGTCGCTCAACCCCGATACCGTGGTCGATACCTGGCTGCGCCTGGCCAAGCGCAAGGCGGCCTGAGAAGTTCGACAGTCATGGGGCGGTGGCAATACCGCCCCTTTTTTTGGACTGCAACTTTCCCCTCCCCGCCCTGTCCGACAAGCATCGGGGCCTTATGGAGGGAACTATCGTGCACGCCATCCTTGGCTTGATCTCCCGCAACAAGGGCTTCATCACCTTCATGCTGTGCATGGTGGTGTTCCGCAGCGCCGTTGCCGACTGGAACGTCGTGCCCACGGGTTCCATGCAGCCGACCATCCGCATCGGCGACCGCATCATGGTCGACAAGGCCGCCTATGACCTGCGCTTGCCGCTGACCCATATATCGCTCTGGCACCGCTCCGATCCGCAACGTGGCGACATCGTCGTGCTGGATTCGAACAAGGCGGGCGAACGCCTGGTCAAGCGCGTGATTGGTGTGCCGGGCGACGAGATCGCGCTCCTGCACAACCATCTGTACGTCAATGGCAAGCAGGCCGCCTATCTGCCCGATGACGTGAGTGGCGTACGCGACGATCGGGAAGACCCGGCCGCCTATGCCATCGAACAGATCGGCCCCGTGCAACACGAAGTACGCTGGTCGCTTGCCGCCGAGGGACCCAGCAACGACTTCGCTGCCGTAAAGGTGCCCGAAGGTCAGTATCTGCTGCTCGGCGACAACCGTGACAACAGCGCGGACTCGCGTTACTACGGATTCTTTCCGCGAAACGAGATCGTGGGACGCGCGACCCGCGTGGCCCTGTCCCTCGACCCTGGAAATCACTACCTGCCCCGCCGGGACCGCTGGGGCATATCGCTCCACTAGGTCTTGAGCAGTCTCAAGCCATGCAGCCTATATATAATGAGCGCAGAAATCGCCCGCAGCCCATTGCCAGCCGACCATCTACCGCGTAAGATTGCCGGCTCGCGTGGACCACACGCACCGCTTTGGAGAGGTGGCAGAGTGGTCGAATGTACCTGACTCGAAATCAGGCGTACGTGTAAGCGTACCGTGGGTTCGAATCCCACCCTCTCCGCCAAGAACACATCTAAGCCGCTGATTCAGCGGCTTTTTTGTTGCCTGCCGAAATTTCCTCCCTACTTTCGTCCCTACACCGAAAGCCGAATATGGGCGAACGACAGCGGCCGGATTTTCCTCGTAACGCTCGGTAAAGTCCCCGCACCATTTCCAGGGAAATACCATGCACGCCGATCACCTCGCACTTGTTCGCGCACTTGCTGAAACCCTCGACACCGCCAGCACGGACGGCCTGCCCGCTGCCCCGGCGACGCTAGCGGCCCATGCCGCGCGCACCGTGGCCGATGTGGCCGAAGGCGTCGAAGAGTTGAGCGAAGCGGCGGCGATCATGCACAGCGTGGCCGACGTGCTCGGTGCGGGCGGCGACGTGTCGGCGGCCCTTTGCTTCCTGCTAGCGCGCAATGTGCGCAGCGTGCCGGGACTGATCGGTATACCAGCGGCCCGCGTGGTGTCGCTGCACGGGCGCTAACGGGCGCCCTTCACTCCTAGGCGTTGCGGATGCTCCCAGGCGGGCACCGTGCCCCAATGATGCGACGCCCAGCGTTCTACCTGGGCCATCTCACCAATTGAGTGCACCCGCCCGCTGGCGCGGACACCACAGTCGCCGGTAGGCTCTTGGCCGAAACTGCCGTTGCGGGCCAGACCGGAGCCTGTCAGGATTTTTGTGTGTTGAGCCATACACTGCCCGTTAGGCAAGGAAGGATGTATGGCAAAGAAGATCCCTGGGCCGTTCTCGGTCGAGCTGCTTGATGCACTGCTGGAAGGACGCGACCCGAAGGCCGTGC
>NZ_DASRZX010000087.1:0-35303 GCF_035685885.1 Dyella sp.
CTCCCGCGAGATGTCCGAGCTGGACGGTGCCCGGGTTCGCCAGATGACCGACCTGGTGAGCGGCGACCTGGTGTTCTTCGGGGGCACCGCCGGCATCAGCCATGTGGGCGTCTACGTCGGCAAGGGGCGGTTCGTCCACGCGCCCAACAGCGGCGGCACGGTCCGCCTGGACGATATCGACGGCCCCTATTGGCGCGACCATTTCGCGTTCGGCAAACGGCTGCTCGACTAAGGTGCGCTCCCTTCCGTGGGAGCGCACCCAGTGCGCGACGGCAGAGTCCGGTCCTCCTGCCAATTGGTAGTTGCATGACCGCCATAGCCGCATCAACTCCAATCGCGCACTGGGTGCGCTCCTGCGGGCATCGGTTTTGGTTCCGCCTATCGCTTCGATTGAAAATTTGAATTGTACACAATTTAATTTTGAGCTTAGGATTTACTCCATGAAACGGAAGCCCACCCCCGATCACCTGCTGCTCGATGCCCAGTTCTGCTTTTCGCTGTATGCGGCGTCGCGTGCGGTGACCGGCGTGTACAGGCCCTTGCTGGAGCCGCTGGGACTGACCTACCCGCAATACCTGGCCATGCTGGTGTTATGGGAGAAGGACGGCCTGACGGTTCGCGAGCTGGGGCAGCGCCTGCAACTGGACTCAGGAACGCTGACGCCATTGCTGAAGCGTTTGCAGGCAGCCGGGCTGGTCGATCGCCGTCGTCGCGTCGAGGACGAGCGCGAAGTGGAAATCCGTCTCACCGATGCCGGACTGGCCCTGCGTGAACAGGCCAGCGAGATCCCCGCATGCATGGCCCAGCGCCTGCACATGTCACTCGGACACATGCAGAAGCTGCGCGATGAACTCAAGCAAGTAACCCTGCAACTCTCCCCCACTGAGGACTGACACCATGAGCATCAGCAAGATTCTCTACACCGCCACCGCCACCGTCACCGGCGGCCGCGAAGGGCACGCCAAGAGCGACGACGGCGTGCTCGACCTGCAGTTGGTCGTGCCCAAGGGCCTGGGCGGCCCGGGTGGCGCCGGCAGCAATCCGGAACAGTTGTTCGCGGCCGGCTATGCCGCGTGCTTCGAAGGTGCCGTGCGCTTCGTGGCCCGCCAGAAAGGCGTGACGTTGAAGGACGCCTCGGTGACCGCGCATGTGGGCATCGGCCCGCGCGAACCGACCGGCTTCGGCATCGCAGTGAAGCTGGACGTGAGCCTGCCCGGCATCGACCGCGCCGTGGCGCAGGAACTGGTGGACATCGCACACAGCGACATCTGTCCGTATTCGCATGCGACGCGCGGCAACGTGGACGTGCAGATCACCCTCGTGTAATACCGCCCCTGTAGGAGCGCACCCAGTGCGCGATCACGCACTGCGGCGAGCTACAGCTCACACAGGCAATACACAAAAAAACCCGCCTATATGGCGGGTTTTTTTCTTGTTTCCAGACCGATCGCCAGCCTGCTGTGCGCACAGAGGGCGCTTTACAGGAGGCAACGTCTGCTTAGTGCGCCTCGGCACCCGGCGGGTGCGCATGGCCGTGCTGGATTTCTTCCTCGGTGCCATCGCGCACTTCGTTGACGGTCACATCGAAGTTGAGCGTCTTGCCGGCCATCGGATGGTTGAGGTCCACGTCGACCGTGGTCATGCCCACTTTCTCGACCACCACCACGCGGTTGCCGCCTTCCTTCAGCGCCAGCACCGTGGTCATGCCCGGCTTGAGCTTGGCCGCCTGCTGGAAGTACTTCTTCGGCACGCGCTGGCTCATGCCCGGCTGGCGTTCGCCATAGCCTTCGGCCGGGGCGATTTCCACCTGAAGGTTTTCGCCGGCTTCGCGGTCTTCCAGCGCCTTTTCCAGGCCCGGAATCAGCTGCCCGTGGCCCAGCAGGATCCACAGCGGCTCGTTGCGGTCGAGCGAGCTTTCCACCTTTTCGCCGTCTACGGTCAGCGTGTAGTGGAGCGAGACGACTTTGTCCTTGCCTGCCTTCATTGGGTATCTCGTGAGTAATGCAAACGGTGGATTCTAGCAGCCTGGCCGCCTAGCCGCCCGTCCCCACGCGGTCCCGGCCAAAGCGCACGCCCCGGGCCTCCGGCCCCAGCCAGGCCAGCACGGCCAGCAGGACGGCTACGCCGGCAATCCAGGCCGACATGGCGAACGCCAGGTCATCGCCGTGCTGCCTGGCGATCCACAGCTGCGCATTGGCGGTCACCGCGGCCAGGAGGTTGCCGGTCTGATAGGCAAAGCCTGGCAGCGTCCCGCGCATGCCCTCGGGCGCCAGTTCGTTGAGATGCGTCGGCACCACGCCCCAGGCGCCCTGCACCATCACCTGGATCAGGAAGGCGCCCAGCGCCAGTAGCGGCAGCGAGTTGCCGTGCATCCACAGCGGAATGACCGGTATCGCCAGCAGCGCCGCCAGAATGATCGCGCGCCGACGCCCGATGCGCTCGGACAGCGAGCCGAAGAACAACCCGCCGACCAGCGCCCCCAGGTTGAGCATGGCCACCAGCATGAAGGCCGCACCCGAGCCGGTGGGCAGGTGCAGGCCCTCCTCCTCGAACGTGTGGTAAAGGTCCTGCGAGCCGTGGCTGAACATGTTGAAGGCCATCATCAGCAGCATGAGATAGATGGCCAGTTTCCAGTGCCCGCGCATGGATTCCAGCAGGCCCTTCTTCTGCTGCATGGCCCGCCCCTGCTGCCACACCTCCGACTCCGGCACGCTGCGGCGGATATACAGCACCAGCAGTGCTGGCGCCGCGCCGACCACGAACAGGCCGCGCCAGCCAATGTGGTCCACCAGCAGCCAGTTTACCAGCGCGCCCAGGAAAAACCCGCAGGGATAGCCGCTCTGCAGCAGGCCCGACACCACGCCACGCGCCCTGGGCGGGATGGACTCCATCGCCAGCGAAGCGCCGATGCCCCACTCACCGCCCATGGCGATGCCAAACAGGAAACGCAGCACCAGCAGCATCGTCAACGACGTGGAAAACGCCGTGGCCAGTTCGAACAGCGAAAACAGCACCACGTCGAGCATCAGGATCGGCCGGCGGCCGTAGCGGTCGGCCAGACGTCCAAACAGCAGCGCACCCACCGGGCGTGCGGCCAGCGTCAGCAGCAGGCCGACGGCCACCTGCTCCTTGCCGACATGGAATTCCTGCGCCACGCCCACGATCACGAAGGTGAGCAGGAAGTAGTCGAAGGCATCCAGCGTCCACCCAAGGAAACTCGCAAGCACGGTATGGCGCTGGGTGGTGTTCAACTCACGCAGGGGCGCAAACGGCGACATCGGCTACTCCGTCTTGGAAGGCTTGGCGCCCACGCGCCGCACCGGGCGCCAAGCGAACCATCAAGGCCATCGCGGCGCAAGGGCGACCATCGCCGGGAGTGGCGCTGCGTCTCGCTGCATCGCACACTGGCCTTCACGTTGCGCAATCACGGAGTCGGTTGACATGTCCGTCATGGATGCCACCGCCCTTTATCGCATTGCCGAGTCATACGATCACTGGTTCCAGCGCCGCTACGTCCAGGGCAAGCTCGCCACGGATCCGGCCTATGCGGCCGTAGCCGACCTGGTGGCGCGGCGTCCCTTGCCCTTGTTGGATATCGGTTGCGGCATCGGCCTGCTGGGGCAGTACCTGTACGCCAGGGGCGTGCTCGTTGCCTACCTCGGCGTCGACCATGATCCGCGCAAGATCGAAGCCGGCCGTCGCGCGCTGCGCCAATCCGGCCTGGACAAGACCGTGCCCCTGCGGCTTGCCGATGGCTCGACGGCTTATCCGCTCCGTGGCCATGTCGCGGTCCTCGACGTGCTGCATTACCTGGACAAGGCGAAGCAACGGGAACTGCTGGACAACGCCGTGGCCCATCTCGCTCCCGGCGGCATGCTGATCGTGCGCAACGTGCTGCGCGAACGCAGCTGGCGCTATGCCGCCACGCGCGTTTCCGAGTTCTTCCTCAGTGCCAGCGGCTGGATGCGCGTGGGTGCACAGCACTACCCGAGCGCTGACGAATTGCACGAGTTGCTGGAGGGCGCCGGGCTGCGGGTCAGCATCCGCTCCCTGCACGGCAGGACGCCTTTCGACTGCTATCTCATCGTGGCTGAAAAGCCCGAATAAGCCTGCGTTGGCGCACCGGGAACCCGCAAACCCCGAGATTCCTGACTGATGCATCGACCTGGTCCAGCAGGCCGTCTCGTTTTCGGCTATACTGCGCGGACGGCCAACGCGCCGTCCCTCCCTTACTGAATAATGCAACGCGGTTCGATGAACGCTCCGGGTTGCTCTGGAGCCTCCATGTCTTTCGAATCGCTGGGCCTTGCGCCCGCGTTGTTGCGCGCGCTTGCCGAACAGGGCTACGCCGAACCCACTCCCATCCAGGCAGCGGCCATTCCGGTCGTGCTTGAAGGCGGCGACCTGCTCGCTGCCGCCCAGACCGGTACTGGCAAGACGGCCGCTTTTGCGCTGCCCCTGCTGCAACACCTTTCCACCGCCGGTGCCACGCAGACGCGTCGTCCGCGCGCGCTGGTGCTTACCCCGACCCGCGAGCTGGCCGCCCAGGTGAATGACAACCTGCGCGACTACGGCAAGCACATGCGCGTCAGCAGCACCACCATCTTCGGTGGCGTCAGCATGGGCCCGCAGATGCAGGCGCTGCGTCGCGGCGTCGATGTCGTCATCGCCACGCCGGGTCGTCTGATCGACCACATGCAGCAGCGTTCGATCGACCTGTCCGGCGTTGAAGTGCTGATCCTGGACGAAGCCGACCGCATGCTCGACATGGGCTTCCTGCCGGCGCTCAAGCGCATCCTGTCCGCCGTGCCGCGCCAGCGCCAGACGCTGCTGTTTTCGGCCACGTTCGCACCGCCGATCAAGGCGTTGGCGATGCAGTTCATGCATCAGCCGCGCGAAGTGTCGGTGACGCCGGCCAATTCGGTGGCCACCACGGTCACGCATCACGTGCATCCGGTCGACGCCGCGAAGAAGCGCGACCTGCTGCTGCACGTGCTGGCGCAGGACAGCCGCCGCCAGACGCTGGTGTTCAGCCGCACCAAGCATGGCGCCGACAAGCTGGTGAAGCAGCTGGAAATGGCCGGTCTGCGTGCCGCCGCCATCCACGGCAACAAGAGCCAGAACGCGCGTACGCGTGCGCTCAGCGACTTCAAGACCAACCGCATCACCGTGCTGGTGGCCACCGATATCGCCGCGCGCGGCATCGACATCGACCAATTGCCGATCGTGATCAACTTCGATCTGCCGATGGTGGCGGAAGACTACGTGCATCGCATTGGCCGCACCGGTCGCGCCGGTGCCGACGGCATGGCCGTGTCGCTGGTGAGCCATGACGAAGCCGGGCTGTTGCGCGATATCCGCAAGCTGCTCAAGCAGGACATCGCCGTGAGCGAAGTGCCTGGCTTTGAGCCCTCGCACCCGCTGCGCACGGATGCCGCTGCACCGAAGCCGGTGCAGGGCCAGAGCCAGCGCCCGCAGCAGCGACCGGGTCGTCCGCCGGGTTCGCATCGCCCGCACCACGCACCGCATTCGCACGGCAACGATCGTCCCGCCGCCGGCAACCGCAAGCGTCGTCGCCCGGGCCGTCCCGCCGCCAAGGCGTGACTTGCGGCCTACGTCGCGCCCAACCAGTGACCTAGACGGTTGGGCGTAGACGTTACGGGGAATACAACCCCACGTTTCACGTCAGGATCATGCAGGGCCTCTCGCGTTTCCCGGAGTCCCTGCATGAAATCCGTCGCCTTCTGGCTTTCCTTCCTTTTGCGCATCGCCTTCGGCGCGCTGTTCGTCTTCTCGGGCATCAACGACCTGCTGCACTTCTGGCAGCCGCCCGCACCCGCCACGCCGCAATCGCAGGTCTTCATGCAAGGCCTGGCCGGCAGTGGCTATGTCTTTCCCGTGCTCGGCGTGGTCTACACCGTGAGCGGCCTGTGCCTGCTCGCCAACCGCTTCGTGGCGCTCGCATTGCTGATGCTGGCCGCGCCCATCGTGGTGATCTTCGGCTATCACGTGGTGATGGAACACCATGTTGGCCCGGGCGTGACGGTGCTGATCGCCTATCTCATCCTGGCGTGGCAGCAGCGAGCGACGCTGGCGATACTGCTGCGGCCTTCGGCCCCGGTCGCCGCAAACGGCTGAATGCCATTCTCCCTGCAGGAGCGCACCCAGTGCGCGAAAATCCGGGGTGCATGACGAGTCGTGCCGCGATCGCGCACTGGGTGCGCTCCTACAAAAATGGCACGCCGTGTGGCCTGGAGGCAGCTTTTGTGGGAGCGCACCTTGTGCGCGACAGCGACATCCGGCAATCGAACAACATCAATCGTCGCGCGATACCCCGCGAATGCGCGAGGTGAGTATGTGGTCTTCCCACACGCCAGCGATCTGCAGGTAATGCTTCGCATAGCCCTCGCGCTCGAAACCAAGGCGTTCCAGCAATCGACCACTGCGCTCGTTGCGCGGCATGTAATTGGCCATCACGCGGTGCAGGCCGAGTCCACCAAACGCCCAGGGCAGTGCCGCGCCCAGCACTTCCTGCATCACGCCCCGGCCCTGCCATGCGGCGGAAATGCCGTAGCCGAGATGGCACGCCTGGAAGGCACCGCGCACGATGTTGGCGAAGGTGAAGCACGCCAGCACCTCGTTGCCGGCGAGATCCAGCGCGAAGAACGGATAGCTGCGATCCAGCCGGATGGCTTCGCGCGATTCAGCCAGCGTCTGCACGCAATGGTCCAGCGTGTAGTACGCCTTGTCGCGCAACGGTTCCCACGGTGCCAGGTGTTCGCGGTTTTGCACGCGATAACGCAACAGGCGCTGCGCATCGCCAGGTTCGACCATGCGCATGACGGTGCGCGATGTCTGGATCGGATGGATCAGGTTCACAGCCGGCCGAGCGCCTTGGCGTGGTGACGCAGGTGATCGTCGATGAAGGTGCTGATGAAATAGTAGCTGTGGTCGTAACCCGGATGGCGGCGCAACAGCAGCGACTGTCCGCCTTCCGCACACGCCTGGTCGAACAGCTCGGGCTTGAGCTGGGTGGAGAGGAAACCATCCGCCTCGCCCTGGTCGATCAGGATTGTGCCGTCGAAGACACGGCGGCGCACCAGCTCGCACGCGTCATATTCGGCCCACGCCGCGGCGTCATCGCCAAGGTAACGTGGAAGCGCCTTCTGCCCCCACAGCACCTGCGTCGGCGCCACGATAGGTGCGAACGCGGACACGGAGCGATAGCGGTCCGGATGTCGCAACGCAATGGTGAGTGCGCCGTGGCCGCCCATCGAATGCCCCATGATGCCCGTGCGCTCCCGGTCCACCGGAAAATGCTGCGCGATGAGCGCGGGCAGTTCATCGACCACGTAGCTGTGCATGCGAAAGCGCGACGCCCACGGCGCCTGCGTGGCATCGACGTAGAAACCCGCGCCCTCACCGAATTCCCAATCGCCGGTGGCACCTTCGAAACCCGTGCCGCGCGGGCTGGTATCCGGCATCACCAGGATCAGGCCAAGCTCGGCAGCCACGCGCTGCGCACCGGCCTTGATGGTGGCGGTTTCTTCGGTGCAGGTGAGTCCGGCCAGGTAATACAGCACCGGGCACACTTCGCTGGCCGCTTGCGGCGGCTGGTACAACGCAAAGCGCATCGGCCCGCCGCAGAGCTCGGAATGGTGCCGATAAAAACCCTGCACACCGTCGTGGCAACGCTGTTCGGAGATCGTTTCGATCTCGGTCATGGCTGTTCTTCCTGGCTCGAATCGGCATCCATGATAGAGCGTTGCGAGTCAGCGCTCCTGGTCCGTGGGGCGCATCAGCACTTCGTTGATGTTGACGTGCGCGGGGCGCGATACGCAGAACACGATGGCATCCGCCACGTCGCGCCCTTGCAGCTGGCGCATGCTGTCGGCCCACGCATTGAGGTTGGCCTTCACTTCGGCATGACCGATATGGTCGCGCAACTCGGTTTCCACCACGCCCGGTTCGATCACCGTGACGCGGATGTTGTGCTGGTACACCTCGCGCCGCAGCGCCTCGGAAAACGCGACCACACCGAACTTCGTCGCCGAATAGGCGGCCGCATTGGGATTGGCCACGCGGCCCGCCGTGGATGAAATATTCACGACGTGGCCGTCGCGGCGCTCGCGCATGCCAGGCAACGCCGCCTGCGTGGAAGCAATGAGGCTGAGCACGTTCAGCTCCAGCATGTGTCGCCAGCGGCGGAGATCGGCCTGCTCCACGGGCTCCAGGTACATCACGCCTGCGTTGTTCACCAGGATGTCCAGACGTCCGTAGCGCGCTTCGGTTTCCTTCACGATGCGCTGCGCCTCGGCTTCGACGGCGAGATCGGCCACCAGCACGGTCGGCTCGGCACCAAGCTTCTCCAACCGGGAGGCGAGTGCATCAAGTCGTTCACGTCGGCGCGCAGCGATGGCGACTTTGGCGCCGGCCTCGGCCAGTGCCAGTGCTGTCGCCTCGCCGATGCCCGAAGAGGCGCCGGTCACCAGCGCAATACGGCCTTCTAGGGGTTTTGACATGAATATTCCTCGTGAATGGCGTCATTGATGCAACAAAATCATCGGTTTGGGCGGGCCGGCCTGTTACAATACGGCCATTCTCCCGCATGCCGTCGTGCATGCCATGTCGAGGTTCCCCCATGTCCTCCCCGTCTTCCGATTCCCAGCCGGCAGCCGTCGGCTTCGCTGCGCTTGGCCTTCATCCGGAGCTGCTGCGCGCGCTGTCCGATGTTGGCTACGAGTCGCCCTCGCCGATCCAGGCCGCCACCATTCCGCCGCTGCTCGAAGGCCGCGACGTGCTCGGCCAGGCGCAGACCGGCACCGGCAAGACCGCTGCGTTTGCGCTGCCGATCCTGTCGCGCATCGATCTCAAGCCCGGCAAGCCGCAGGCGCTGGTGCTCGCACCCACGCGCGAACTGGCCATCCAGGTGGCCGAAGCGTTCCAGCGCTACGCCACGCACATGCCTGGACTGCAGGTGCTGCCGATCTATGGTGGCCAGAGCTATGGCCCGCAGTTGCACTCGCTCAAGCGCGGCGTGCAGATCGTGGTGGGCACGCCCGGTCGAGTGATCGACCATCTTGAGCGCGGCACGCTGGATCTCTCCGAGCTGAAGTTCCTGGTGCTCGACGAAGCCGACGAAATGCTGCGTATGGGCTTCATTGACGACGTGGAAAAGGTGCTCGAGGCAACGCCGCCGACCCGCCAGGTCGCGCTGTTCTCCGCCACCATGCCGGCGCCGATCCGCAAGATCGCGCAGCGGCACCTGAAGGATCCGGTGGAGGTGACGATCAAGTCGTCCACCACCACCGCCGCCAACATCCGCCAGCGCTACTGGTTCGTCAGCGGCATGCACAAGCTTGACGCGATGACGCGCATCCTTGAAGCCGAGCCGTTCGACGCGATGATCATCTTCGCGCGCACCAAGTCTGCGACCGAGGAATTGGCCGAGAAGCTACAGGCGCGTGGCCTGGCTGCGGCGGCGATCAACGGTGACATTGCGCAGGCGCAGCGTGAGCGTGTGATCCAGCAGCTGAAGGACGGCAAGCTGGACATCCTGGTGGCCACTGACGTCGCCGCGCGCGGTCTCGATGTGGAACGCATCAGCCACGTGATGAACTACGACATTCCGTACGACACCGAAAGCTACGTGCACCGCATCGGCCGCACTGGCCGTGCCGGTCGCAGCGGCGAGGCGATCCTGTTCGTCACGCCGCGGGAAAAGGGCATGCTGCGCGCGATCGAGCGCGCCACGCGCCAGCCGATCGAAGAGATGAAGCTGCCGACGGTCGAGGCAGTGAATGACGTGCGCATCGCCAGGTTCAAGCAGCGCATCAGCGACACGCTGGCCGTGGGTGAACTGGCCTTGTTCCAGCAGCTGATCGAGCAGTACGAGCAGGAACACAACATCCCCGCCATCGAGATCGCCGCCGCGTTGGCGCGTATCTCCCAGGGTGACCAGCCGCTGCTGCTCACGCCCCCGCCGAAGCGCGAATTTGCACCGCGCGAGCATGCACCTCGCGAGCACGCGGATGTTCGTCACGCTGCGCGCGAGCACAAGCCTCGTGATCGCGACGGCGCGCCGCGTGAGTTTGTCGCGCGCCCCGTGCGTCCGCATCACACCGAGGAAGGCAAGCGCACCTACCGCGTCGAAGTGGGTCATGAGCACGGCGTGAAGCCAGGCAACATCATTGGCGCGATCGCCAATGAGGCAGGCCTGGAGAGCGGTTTCATCGGTCGCCTGAGCATCCGCGGCGAATACAGCCTGATCGACCTGCCTGACGGCATGCCGAAGGAAGTGTTCGAACACCTGAAGAAGGTGTGGGTGAGCCAGCAGCAGCTGCGCATCAAGGAATGGGACGGCGACGACAGCGGCGCCAACGAGGCACCGGCACACAGGCCCGGTGGTTTCCGGCCCGGCGGCGGCGGCTTCAAGAAGTCCCACGGCGGCAAGCCGCGTCCGCAGGGCCACGGTGGCGGCAAGCCGCCGCGCCGCGGGAAGTAAGCGGCGCTTCCAGCCGCCGCTTCCCCTGCCCGTCATTCCGGCGCAGGCCGGAATCCAGTGATGTTGCGCCTGGCTATCGCGAACAGCATTTAGCGCTATCCGCGAAAGCCGGCCGTAGTCGTGACTGGATTCCGGCCTGCGCCGGAACGACGAATGAGATGCTTCGATTCCTCAGACACGCGGCGCCGTTGCCATCGTTCCACTGGCGTGACGGATCGTTCACCGCACGCCCGCTGCAATTTTCGTAGCAGCCCCTACCCTATGGCGGTGTCCCCCGAGGAACCGCCATGACCATCCTGCCCAGCCTGTACATCTCCCATGGATCGCCGATGACCGCGATCCAGCCGCGGCGCGTGGGCGAGCGACTGGCCGAGTTGGCCAAGGCCCTGCCGCGTCCCAAGGCAATCGTGATCGCCACCGCGCACTGGCTCGCACGCCAGCCGCACGTGGGCGGCGCAACGCGCCCGGAAACCATCCATGATTTCCACGGCTTCCCGCAGGCGCTGTTCGACATCCAGTACCCGGCCAGGGGCGAGCCCGCGCTCGCCGCCCGCATCACGGAACTGCTGGACAAGGCCGGTCTGCCTACCACGCTCGATCCGACCCAGGGGCTGGACCACGGCGCATGGGTGCCATTGCGCCTGCTCTATCCCGAAGCCAACGTTCCGGTGGTGCCGATGTCGATCCAGCCCCAGCTTGGCCCGGCGCACCAGTACGCGGTGGGCCGCGCGCTGGCGCCGCTGCGCGAGGAAGGCTTGCTGGTGATCGGCTCGGGCAGCATCACGCACAACCTGCACGACTTCCGCTCCGGTTACAGCGAAGAACGCGAAGCACCGTACGTGCGTCCGTTCATCGAATGGATCGAGCGCAAGCTCGGCGAGGGTGATGTCGAGGCCCTACTCGACTACCGCCGCCAGGCACCGTTCGCCGAACGCGCTCATCCCACCGACGAGCACCTGTTGCCGCTGTTCGTGGCGCTGGGGGCAGCAGGTGAACAGGCGCATGCCACGCGTATCGATGCCGGCATCGAGTATGGCCTGCTGGCGATGGATATCTATCGCTTCGACAGCGCCGTCACTGCACGATGATGGTGCCGACCATCATCGGATGGATGGCGCAGTAGTACGCATACGTGCCCGGCTTGCTGAGCACCGCCGCGTAGCTGTCGCCCGTGTCCAGCGCCGGTGACGTATCGAACTGTTTCCCGGCGCTGACCACCACGTGCGGCTCGTCGTCGCGATTGATCCAGGTGATGCGCGTGCCGGCCTTCACGGTCAGCGTATTCGGCGCAAAGGCGAAATTGCGTATCTCGATGCGCGCGGCAGGTATCTTTGCCATTGCATCAGCCACGTCGCCAGCGGCCGCATGCACCGTTCCCGCGAGCAGCAACGGGGTCATCCACGCCACCAAGGCCCGCTTCACGACATCACCTCGTCCGTCACGGCCAGCGCGTGACTGCCTTGCACATGGCGCACGTCGCGGATGCCCAGGTAACGATGCAGGGCATCGGCGGGCACGTCCTTCAAGGGCCCCGGCGCGGGTGCCGTGCCCGGCAGCGGTTGCGGATATGCCGTGGAACGCGCGGTATAGAACGTGATGCTGCCTTCCACCTTCTGCTGGATCTGGTGGATGTGCCCATTGAGCACGCTGACCGAGCCGAATCGACGCAGGTATGCCATGGCCTCGCCGCTGTCATCGGTGCCCCAGCCCCATTCGGGATAGATCGACCACATCGGCATGTGCGCAAAAACCACCACCGGCGTGGACGCTGACAGCGACGCGAGGTCTTTCTTCAGCCATGCCAGTTGCTCGGCACCCAGTGAACCCAGTCCGCCGGCCTTGAGGTTGAGCACGTTGATCAACCCGACGAAATGCACGCCGCGGTGATCGAAGCTGTACCAGCCACCGGGCTGTTGTTTCTCGCCGAAGCGACGGAAAAATTCCGCGCCGTTGTCGCCGATGACATCATGCTCGCCGGGCACGTAGAACACCTTGCCCATGCTTGCGTCCTGCATGATGCCCGACAGGCTGTCCAATTCTTCCGGCTTCGACAGATGCGTGAGGTCGCCGGTGTGGAGCACGAAATCCGGCCGTGCCTTCTGCGCATTCACCATCGCCAGCGAACTACGCAGTGTGCCCGCCACGTCCATGTTCGGAGCCTTGTGGAAACCGATATGCGAGTCGCTGATCTGCACGAAGCGGAAACTTGCATCGACGGCAGAGTCCCCACCCTCGGCGCAGAGCGATCGGGCCTGCAATACACCGCTCTGCATCAGCCATAGCGTGCCGGCTCCGGCCCACGCCATGCATTCGAGGAAGCGACGGCGGCCGGGAACCTGATTTTCATCGGATGGGCGCATGGGTTCGTCTCCTGTTTTGGCGCCGGTTCATCCGCCGCCTTCCCTCTCCGATACCGGCGAAAGTACCGCCCTATTCCGCTGAAACAGCATTCACGCGAAATGGGAATGGCGCTGGAATAAAGTGGCGCGCAACGCGGTCTAGGCTTTTATGACCATGGATTCGTCCCGCCATCCCGACCCGGTTCGCAACACGCGCTTCGAGTCGCAGGTGTTGCCGCACCTGGACGCGGCCTACAACCTGGCGTACTGGCTGACCCACGATGCCAGCGAAGCGCAGGACGTGGCGCAGGAGGCCATGCTGCGTGCGTTGCGCTATTTCGACAGTTTTCGCGGCGGCGACGCGCGGGTGTGGCTGCTGGCCATCGTGCGCAACACCTTCTACACGCTCAGCAACCGCAAGCTGCCCGAAACGCTGCATGCAGAGCTGGACGACGAGGCGCACCCCCTGGTGGACGAAGGCCCCTCGCCGGAAGCGCTCACCTTGATTGCCGTGGACGTGGGCGCGCTGCAGGCCGCGCTGGAACGCATGCCCGCACCATTGCGCGAAGTGCTGGTGCTGCGGGAGCTGGAGGAATGTTCGTACAAGCAGATCGCCGCCATCATCGACCAGCGCATCGGCACCGTGATGTCGCGGCTCGCCCGCGCACGCGAACGACTTCGCGCCGAGCTGGGTCGCCACCCCAAGGAGGTACGTCGCCATGATGTGCGATGACGCCCGGCTGCTCCTGCACGCCTATCTCGACGACGAACTCGACGCCGCCGGAAGCGCGGCCGTGACACGCCACCTGCGCGAATGCGCGGCATGCACGGCGCGGCACGACACCTATGCCACGCTGCGCAAGGCGATGGCGCAGCCCACGCTGTATCACCGCGCGCCGGATGCGTTGCGCAGGCGCTGGTCCGCGTCCGCTACTGCTTCTGCCTCCCTGGAGACGCAGTTGGTGCGGCGACGCGCACCGATGCCGTTGGCTGCTGCCGCGGGATTCGTCGCGGCCTTGCTGCTGTCGGCTCCGGCGTGGCTTGGCGTACTGCGCTCCCACCGCGCCGAAGATCCCGTCGTCGCCGAAGCCTTGTCCGGGCACCTGCGTTCGCTGCAGGAACAGCACCTCATGGACGTGGTCTCGACCGACCAGCACACGGTCAAGCCCTGGTTCGAAGGCAGGCTGGATTTCGCGCCGCGCGTGAAGGATCTGGCCGGCGAAGGCTTCCCTCTCGTCGGTGGACGGCTGGATGCGGTTGGCGGGCGCAGCGTTGCGGCGCTGATATACAAACGCCGCTTGCACGTGATCAACCTTTTCCAGTGGCCCGTGGACGAAGCATCTACCGCGCAGGCGATCACGCAGGAACACGGTTACACAGTGATCGGCTGGACCGGCGACCACATGCGCTATGTCGCCGTGTCAGACGTCAATGAAGCCGAGCTGCGGCAGTTCGCGCTGGCTTTCCAGAACGAACCGGGCATGCCGGCGGCCCGCTGAGTCAGGCTGGCGCCGCAACTTCCGGCCAATCGGCCGGCGTGAGCAAGGGCAGGCCGTGCGCTACCCGTGCCTTGTCGCACTGGGCACTGGGCCGTCCAGATTCCCAGGAAGGCTCCACTTCCCGGCATACCGACGGGCGGCGCTCGTAGATGCCACAGTGCGCCGCGTCACCCACCGCTCCCTGCAACGCCACGCAACGCGGCCGCGACGCCTGGGTGCCGCGCATCACGAACCGGTGCGGGTCGAGCGTATCGGCCAGCTCCCGCGGCACGACGCCGCCCAGGGACGGCTCGGCTTCGGACCAGTGGAAGGCCACGCGGAAGTGGGCGCAGCAGGCGCCGCAGCGGAGACAGGGATGGAGCATGGGGACATTCTGGGCGCACCCCTTGGCGCGCGGCAGCGGCATTCTAGAACGACGAAGGCCCGCCTGCAGCGGGCCTTCGTCCACGCGAAGCAGACCGGCTCAGAGCTGGCCGGCAAACGTGTTGCAGCTGCCGATGTCGCCGCCCTCGAAGCCCGCCTTGAACCACTTCACGCGCTGCGCGGAGGTGCCGTGCGTGAACGAATCGGGCACCACCCGTCCCTGAGCCTGCTGCTGCAGGGCGTCGTCGCCGATCTTGCTAGCCGCGTTGAGCGCCGATTCGATGTCGCCCGCCTGCAGCCACTGCAGGCGTTGCTGGGTCTTGTTGGCCCATACGCCGGCGAAGCAGTCGGCCTGCAGTTCCTGCCGCACCGACAGGCCATCGGCGCCTTCCATGGGTGCGCCCCGGCGTCGTGCCTTTTCCACCTGGTCGAAGATGCCCAGCAGGTTCTGCACGTGGTGGCCGACCTCGTGCGCAATCACATAGGCGCGGGCGAATTCGCCCGATGCGTGGAAGCGGCTGTCCAGTTCCTGGAAGAACGCCACGTCCAGGTAAACCAGCTGGTCGCCAGGGCAATAGAACGGCCCCACAGCCGTGGAAGCCATGCCACAGGCAGTATTCACGCCACCGCTGAACAGCTTCAGCTGGGGATCGACATACTGACGGCCATGCTGCTGGAAGATGTCAGTCCAGGTCTTCTCGGTGGAGCCCAGCACCGCGCTGATGAAATCCTTCATCTGCGGATCGACTTCGGCGGACCGGCTCGACGGCGCCGCCACCTGGCCACCGTTGTCTGCCTGGCCCAGCAGCGCCGTGGGATCCTTGAAGAACACCAGGCCCAGGATGGCGAGGATGACGATGCCGCCGATGCCCATGCCCCGCCCGCCGCCGAAACGCGGCCCGCCGCCTCCGCCGCTGCCATCGTCAACGATCACGTTCTGACTGCGCTCACCCTTCTGCCAGTCCATGCGATGTCCCTCGCCAGCACCATGGTGCGATCCGGGGCACCATACCCCTCCCGCTGTGTAGCGTCGATGGATAAAGTGGCTGACCTTTTGCCAAGAGCATCACCCATGATCCAGCACCTGCCCGCCATCGTCGTCCTGCTTACCGTCCTGCTGCAGATGGGCACCATGTGGGCGGCGGGCCACGCCCGCGAGAAATACGGCATCAAGGCACCGGCCGTCACCGGCCACCCGGTTTTCGAGCGCGCCCTGCGCGTGCAGATGAACACGCTTGAGGCGACCGTGATGTTCCTGCCTTCACTGTGGCTGGCGGCGCAGTTCGGCTTCCCGCTGTGGGGCGGACTGGCCGGCCTGGTGTGGGTGGTGGGACGCGTGTGGTATGCCGTGGCCTACCTGAAGGATGCGTCCAAGCGTGGCCCGGGTTATCTCGTCTCGTCGGCCGGATGGGCGCTGACCCTGTTGCTGGGCGTGATCGGGTTGGTGCGGGCGTTGATGGTGGGCTAAGACGAGAGCTTGTCGCACTCCCACAGCAGCTCTTCTCTTGTGGGAGCGGAGCCTGTGCGCGACACCGGCCTCAGGCTTCGGGGGTTACCTTCAACCGCTCGATGCGCGCGCCATCCATCGCCACCACCGCGAAATGCAGGCCTTCGCTGGTGAATGCATCGCCCACGCTGGGCAGTCGTCCCAGCTGTTGCAGCACGTAGCCGGCGAGCGTGGAGAAACTGTCATCGCCGCTCAGCTTCATGCCCAGCAGGTGTTCCACCCGGCGCAGATCCAGGCTGGCATCCAGCATCCAGCTCCCGCCGGTTTCCTGCACGGCAGAAGGATCGCCGCTCTCGTCGCCGGGAAATTCACCGGCGATCACTTCCAGCACGTCGGTCGGCGTGACCAGGCCGAGCACGCTGCCGTACTCGTCCACCACCAGCGCCACCTGCAGGGGCGAGCGGCGGAATTCCTCGATCAGGCGCAGCACGCTGAGCGACTCCAGCACGGTGAGCGGCTTGCGTGCGACCTGTTCCACTTCGATGCGGCCATGTTCGAGCAGGCTTGCCAGCAGGTCCCGTGAGGACGCCACGCCCACCAGTTGGTCGAGGTCGTCGCCCGCCACGGGCAACCAGGCATGGCTGGACGCGCTCACTTCCGCGCGAAGCTGCTCGGGACTCTCGCGCGGATCGATCCAGTTGATTTCCGGGCGCGGCGTCATGATCGAACGCACCGGTCGATGCGCGAGGTCCAGCACGCCCTGCACCATCGCCAGCTCGTCCTTGCCGAACACCGCCATGTTGCCCTCGGCGCTCGCGGCCGCCTGATGAGGTGCAGTCTCTTCCTCCTCCTTGCCCGCGCCGCCGAGCAGATTGAGCACGGCCATCGCGGTGCGGTCGCGCAACGTGCGCGCGCTGCCCAGCAGGCTGCGCTTGCGATTGCGGCGCATGGTCTGGTTGAACGCCTCGATCATGATCGAGAAGCCGATCGCGGCGTACAGGTAACCCTTTGGAATGTGGAAACCGAAGGCTTCCGCGACCAGGCTGAAACCGATCATCAGCAGGAACGACAGGCACAGGATCACCACGGTCGGCCGCGCGTTGACGAAGTTCGTCAGCGGCTTGCTGGCGCTGATCATCAGGATCATCGCCAGCACCACGGCGATCATCATCACCGACAGGTGATCGACCATGCCCACTGCGGTGATCACCGAATCGAGCGAGAACACCGCATCCAGTGCCACGATCTGCGCCACCACTAGCCAGAAGCGGGCAGGCGCGCGCTTGGCGGCATCGTGATGATCGTCGGCCTCCAGCCGCTCATGCAGTTCCACTGTGGCCTTGAACAACAGGAAGGCGCCGCCCAACAGCAGGATGATGTCGCGCCATGAAAGCGAGACGGCGCCCCATTCGATGATCGGCGTGGTGAGCTTCACCAGCCAGGACATGGCGCCCAGCAAGGCCAGCCGCATGACCAGCGCCAACGAGAGGCCAAGCACGCGGGCCCGGTCGCGCTGGCGCGCCTGCAACTTGTCGGCAAGGATCGCGATGAAGACGAGATTGTCGATGCCGAGCACGATCTCCAGCACCACCAGGGTGAGGAGACCCGCCCACGCCGTAGGGTCGGCCAGCCAGTCGAAAGCGAACATGGGTCGGCGCTCGCCGCGCCGTTTTTCCTTCTTGGAACGTCTCGCCACTATACAGGGCGGGCACGTGAACGCGGCGAAAGCCCTCGTCTACCGTGCCAAAGGACAGGATTGCGCCTGCTCGCCGGCAGGCACTAGCGTGTCCTGGTCAGGCAGCGAGCGCGATGCGTCCTGGCGGACATGAGTACACGCGCGCCTGCAGGACCGCACCGATGGACGCGAACCCCTTGAAGTACGCCACTGTTTCGCCGCCATCCGAGCCACTTCCGTCGACAGCCCCTCGAGTCGTGCACGCGCTCTGGCTGATCGCGCTGTATTTCGCGCTGCAGGTATCCGTCGGTGGGTTGATCAGCCTCGCGGCGGGCCTGTATGCGGTGGTGCACGATGGCCAGGGCATCGCCAACGTCATCCACCAGACCCGTGTATGGCTCAACCAGCCTGATGCCAGCGCCATTGCGGTAATGATGACGCTGCTGATCTCCGCCATGGTGATGGTGTATCTCATCCGTCGCTGGTGGCCTGCGCTATGGAGCATGCCCAACCTTCCAGGGCTCGGCTTCGCCCCGGCGCGCCCTGTCCTCATTTACGGCGTGGCGCTGGTGCTGGGCATCCTGATGCCCATCGTCGGCGGCATGCTGACCCAGTGGCTGGCCCATGGACACGAAGTCAGCCAGGACATCAAGCAACTCGGCTCGCATATATCGCTACCCTTGCGCCTGCCGCTCGCCCTGCTGGTCGTCAGCATCGGTCCGTTGGTGGAAGAACTGCTGTTTCGCGGCGTGCTGCTTTCGGCCATCGCCCGCCACCTGGGCAGCAGCTGGGCCATCGTGCTCAGCGCCGCGCTGTTCGCGTGCGTGCACCTGCCGGACTTGTCCTTCCTCTGGTATGCGCTGCCCAACCTGGCATTGCTCGGGCTCGTCCTCGGATGGTTGCGCGTGCAGTCCGGTTCGATCTGGCCATCCGTGTTTTCGCACGGCGTGAACAACCTGCTCGCCGTGGTGTCCTGGTTCGTGATGACGCCGGGTAACTAAGCCGTATTCCCGCGATCTTTGCAGGAGCGCACCCAGTGCGCGATTGCACCTCAACGACAGGCCACATCGCGGGGCCATCGCGCACTGGGTGCGCTCCTACAAAAGCTGCAGCGCTGCGCTCAGGCGCCCATCAACCCATGCGCGCGCAGCAACCGCACCGTCTCGAACACGGGCAAGCCCATCACGCCGGAATGGCTGCCGTCGAGATGTTCGATCAAGGTGGCGCCGTGCCCCTGGATCGCATAGGCGCCCGCCTTGCCGAAGGCTTCGCCAGTGGCGATATACGCAGCGATCGCCGCGTCATCCAGTTCGGGCATGCGCACGCGCGACACGCTGGTGTCGGTCCATTCGCCATCGCGGCCGACCAGCCACACGATGGAAATCACCTCGTGCACGCGCGCCGACAAACGTCGCAGCATGCCGGCGGCATCAGCGGCGTCCGCAGGCTTGCCGAACACTTCGTCATCGAGCACCACTTCCGTATCCGCGCCAAGCACGAAGGCGCGCGGTTCGCGGATGGCGGCAAGCCCTGCGAGCGCCTTCTCGCGGGCCACGCGGCTGACATACTCGCGCGGAGACTCCGCCAGCGCGCGCTGCTCGGGAATATCGACGTCGACGACGCGAAAGTCCACGCCGATCTGTTCGAGCAATTGGCGACGGCGTGGCGACTGCGAGGCGAGATAGAGCATGGCGGCGAACCTTCAAGCGGGACGCCTAAGGTCGCATATCCCCTGTTTCAAGAAAACGTTGATGCCAGGACAGCGCCTCATTGAGCAAGTGCGGCGTATGCTTGCCGCGACTGTCGCGCAGCGATCGCTCGAAGTAGTCCGTCAGCAACGGACGATAGTCCGGATGCGCACATCGCTCGATGATGACCTTCGCGCGCTGCCGCGGCGAGAGGCCACGCAGGTCGGCCAGCCCCTGCTCCGTCACCACGATGGCAACGTCGTGTTCGGTGTGGTCCACGTGGCTCACCATCGGCACGATGCACGAGACGGCGCCGTTCTTGGCCGTGCTCGGCGTGAGGAAGCACGACATGAAACCGTTGCGCGCGAAATCGCCCGAACCTCCGATGCCGTTGATGATGCTGGTGCCGGCGACGTGGGTGGAGTTGATGTTGCCGTAGATGTCCGCCTCCACCATGCCGTTCATGGCAATGCAGCCGAGCCGGCGCACCAGTTCCGGATGGTTGGAGATCTCCTGCGTGCGCAGGATGATGCGCTTGCGGTAGAAATCGATGTTCTCGAGGAATCGCTCGATGCCCGCCGGACTCAGTGAGAACGACGTTGCCGAAGCCACCGACAACACATCGTTGGCGAGCAGATCCAGCATGCCGTCCTGGATCACTTCGGTGAATGCGGTAAGCCCAGTGAAACCGCCATCGCGAAGGCCGACCAGCACCGCGTTGGCAATATTGCCGACGCCCGACTGCAGCGGCAGCAACTGCGGCGACAGGCGGCCCTTGGCAATCTCGTGGCGAAAGAAGTCGATCAGGTGGCCGGCGATCTGGCGCGAGGTGTCATCCAGCGGCGAGAACGCGCTGTTGCGATCGGGCGCGTTGGTTTCCACTACGGCGATGACCTTGTCCGGATCAAGCCGGAGATAAGGCTCACCGATGCGATCGTCGGGCTTCAGCAAAGGGATCGGCTTGCGGTGCGGCGGCAGCGCGGTGCCGTAGTAGATGTCGTGCATGCCGTCCATTTCGAGCGGCTGCCAATGATTGACCTCGACGATGACCTTGTCGGCCAGATCCAGCCAGGTCTTGTTGTTGCCCACCGAGGACGAAGGCAACAAGCTGCCATCGGGCATGATCGCCGCGGCTTCGATGATGGCGAGGTCGATCTTGCCGAAGAAGCCGAACCATGCGTACTGCGCCACGTGGCTGAGATGGATGTCCAGATAGTCCATTTCACCGCGATTGATGCGCGCGCGAAGCTCGGGATCGGACTGGTACGGGAGGCGCAGGTCGATGCCATCCGCGCGCGCGAGTGCGCCATCCAGTTCGGGCGCAGTGGAAGCACCTGTCAGCACGCGCACGCGGAACGGTTCGTCGCGCTCGTGCGTGGCCACCATGCGCGCCGCCAGCGCCTGGGGAACTGCCTTCGGATAGCCCGCGCCGGTGAAGCCGCTCATGCCTATGGTCATACCGTGGCCGACCAGCTCGGCGGCCCGCGTTGCCGTCATGACCTTGCTGGCAAGTCCCGCGTGGCGGATGCGCTTGTCCATGGTGCCTACTCCTGCGATGCAATCCGCCGATGGTAGCGCCCGGTCGCGTCAAACTCTTGGCAAGCTAGACGATGGTCGGATGTAGGAATCGGCTTAAAGCGCGAGGGTGTATTCGCGAAATTCCGTGTCCCGTTTCCAGCCCAACGACTCATAAAGGCGTTGGGCCGCCTCATTCGCATGCGCCGTGGAGAGCGACATGCCCACCGCACCGGCCGCACGCGCGAAGTCGCTCGCCCCGTGAATCAACGACGCAGCAACCCCGGCTCGACGCGCGTGTGCTGCGACGAAAAGATCATTCAGCAGGTAGGTTCGCGCCGCTCGCACCGAAGAAAACAAGGGATAGAGCTGGGTGAAGCCCAGCGGCTGCCCATCCTTGTCCAGCGCCAGCAGGATCACCGATTCGTGATGCTGGAAACGATCGAGCAGAAAGCGCCGAGCCAGCGCCGGATCCGAAGGCATGTCATAGAACTGGCGATATGCATCGAACAACGGCGCGACCAAGTCGACGTCGTGGATGGTGGCTTGGCGTAGCGTGATGGACATGCCCGCTCCTCGATGTGGGTGACGTGTCGAGTATGCGATACATCAGCCGGCGCCTGGGGGAGCGCTTCGTGTGCGTAGCCCCAATGCCACGCCGCTGGCTGGAAGGCCATTCGCGCACGGGGTGCGCTCCTACAAAAAAGCGATCGGTCAGGCGCGATGGTAGGGATGGCCGGACAGCAGCGTGGTGGCGCGGTACAGCTGTTCGGCCAGCACCAGGCGCACCAGCATGTGCGGCAGCGTGAGCGGGCCCAGTGACCAGCTCTGGTCGGCTCGCGCAAGCACTTCGGGCGAGTGACCGTCCGGTCCGCCGATCAGGAAAGCCAGGTCGCGACCGGACATGCGCCATTTCTCCAGCTGCGCAGCCAGGTCTTCGCTGGACCACGTCTTGCCGCGGCCATCCAGCGCCACGACGTGAATATCGCGCGGCAGCGCAGCGAGGATGGCGGCGCCTTCGTCCTGGATGGCTCGCGCATCATCACGGCCCTTGCCACGGATACCGGGTTTCAGCTCGATGAGTTCGAGCGGCAAGTCGTGCGACAGGCGTTTGCGATATTCGGCAAAGCCTTCCGCCACCCAGGCGGGCATGCGTTCACCTACGGCAATCAGGCGTGCACGCATGCGCCTTCACCAAAAACAGGAAAGTAAAAGGAACCACCGCGCGCATCGATAAGCGCGCGGCATCGACCGCCGGAGCGTGGAACATCAACCCACGCTGGCGACTTCGGCGTCGACTTCGCGATCACCCACGGTCCACAGCCTCTCCAGGCCGTAGAACTCGCGGATGCGCGGGAGCATGACGTGGACGATCACGTCTCCCAGGTCCACCAGTACCCACTCGGCTTCCCGCTCGCCTTCCACGCCGAGCGGCATCACGCCCGCCTTCTTGGCGAACTTGACGACTTCGTCGGCGATGGATTTCACGTGGCGCGCGGAGGTGCCGGAGGCAATAACCAGCAGATCGGCGATGGAGGTCTTGCCGCGGACGTCGATTTCACGAATGTCCTTGGCCTTCAATTCGTCCAGCGCGTCGAGAACTTGCTGGCGAACGACCGCAGTGGTGGCGGATTTGGTGCTGCGAGGGGACGTCTGACTCAAGTGCGGTTGCCTCGATGCTTGATCGATGCGCGGGATGGCGCGGAGCCAGTATACCGCCCTGCCCTGAAGCCCGCGTCAAGCAAGGCTTTCGCGAGCCTGGGCGTACTCCTCAAGCAAGATCGCGACCAACTCCGCTGCCGGCATGATGCGGGCCAGGCCCGCAGCCTGACCGCACCACTCCGAAACGAGATCGCCCCTTCCAGCCGCGGCCGCGGCTTTGCGTAGGGGCGACGTCAGCGCATTCATCACCGGATACGGCGGTAAACGCCCCGCTTGCGCCTCCAGGGCATCCACATAGGTATTGCGCCGCCCGCGGGCCGCGCGACCGGAGAAACTGCGGATGGTGGCGACACGGGTGTCCTCGGTGGCGGGGATGTCCTGCTTCCATGCTGCCGCCGCGGCGGATTCCGGGCAGCCCAGAAACGCCGTGCCGAGCTGGGCGACTGAGGCTCCCAGCATTTCCGCCGCGGCCATGCCCCTGCCGTCCATGATGCCGCCACCGGCGATCAGCGGAATATCCACGGCGCGCGCCGCCAGCCGGATCAGGGCGAACAGGCCCACCATGGCGTCCTCAGGCTCGTGGAGGAACGTTCCCCGGTGACCGCCCGCCTCCGCGCCCTGCAGGCTGATCGCATCCGGCCCCAGCGTGGCCCAGGCACGCACCTCCGCCAGCGAGGTGGCATTGCCGACGATGGCGATGTCGCGCCGCCTGAGCTCATGCATCTGCTCCGGGGTAAGCAGGTTGAAAGTGAAGCTCGCCACGGCGGGACGCGCCTCACATAACGCGGCGAATTGATCGGAGAACCGCGGCGCCCAACGTTCAGGTCGCGTCGTGCGAACCGCCAGGCCTTCCCGTTCCATCAGTGCGTCGAGCGACGCGCGCGCTTGATCAATCGCCGCCTCGTCCTCGTCAAACTCATCGGGCAGCACGAACAGGTTGAGCGCGAAGGGGCGATCAGTGAGTGCACGTATTTTCGCGGCATCATCGAGGATGGCCTGCGGCGCGAGATAGCCCACGCCGTGCGAACCAAGGCCACCCGCTCGTGACACCGCCGACACCAGCGCCGGCGTCGAGGAGCCGGACATCGGCGCGAGCACCAGTGGCTGGGACATTCCCAGCCGATCAAGCAGTCCGGAAGGCATGACCACTACTCCACGGGATCGATGCCGTCTATTACACCACGCAAAAAAACAAGGCTCTCCATCGGGAGAGCCTTGCACTTGCGGATCACCGGGGAATCAGTGGCCGCTGGTCGATGCCGCAGCGGGTTCAGTTGCATTCTTCTTGTGCTTCTTGTGGTGCTCGGTGCTCTTGTTGGCGTCGCTCTTCATCGCATCGGAGTTTGATTTCATGGCATCCGAATTCGATTTCATGGCATCCGAATTCGATTTCATCGCGTCGGAACTGGACTTCATCGCATCCTGTCCCGACTGCGGCGGCGGTGGCGTGTTCTGCGCCATGACGGGCGACACGGCAACACCCAGGGCAACAGCAGTGGCGAGCGCGAGTACGGCGTAACGGGAAACTTTCATGGGTACGTATCTCCTGGAGCGGTGGGATAACCGTGCGGTCCATGCCGCACTTCCATGGAACGGCCATCGTCATCCCTCCTGGGCGACGCTGGCGATCCGGAGCCTTGTAAGCGCGGCTCCGGCCATACCGCATCAGTGGTCCTGCGCGATGCGAACGGTCCATTCCTGGTCCGTCAACCAACGCTCCGGCCCGCGTTTCCCCCGCCACTCGAACCGGAGCGCGGCAAGCGTATACCCGCGCCGTGCACCAAAAAGCAGCCCGCCGACATGCTCGTTCAGCGTCAATATCGGCAGGCCGCCAGCGCATCGCGGCGAATGCTGCGGTGCTCAGCACATACGCATCGCCGCTAGTTCTTGCGACGCGCAATCCATATCAATGCCCGCTGGACATCGCGCCGCCGTCGGTGCTGCCGCCATCCTTCTTCATCATGTCATCGTGCTGCATCGCATCACCTTTCTTGCTGGCGTCATGCTTTTTCATGCTGTCGTGCTTCGTGGCGCCGGATGAATCCTTTTTCATCATCGCGTCGCTGCTTTTCATGGCGTCCTGCTTCATGGCGGTGCCCGCGGATGCCGGCTGCATGGCGTCCTGTGCATAGGCGATGGATGCACTGGCCAGGGCGGCGAAGAGTGCAAACGAAAGGACGGTCTTCATGGGAAATCTCCTGAAAGAATGAAGGATGCGGTTTGTGCCGCATGCCTTCCTTCGCCAGGAGCAACGAGGAAGTTACTTGAGCGCCGGCTGCAACAATCGCCCGCCCATCAGCGCGTTGATCAGGATCACCATGCCGACCGCGGCGGCGTGGGTGAACAGGTCGGTCGCCGCCACCGCGAAGCCATGGCAGATTTCCAGCAGCGCCGCCGATGCCGCCGCGCTGGCGAGGCCAATCATCATGGCCGCGAGCACGGGGCGCAGTGGACACGCACGCCGCAGCAACCAAACCAGCAGTGCCGACAACGGAACCGAAAAACTCAGGATGAATGTCAGGCAGTCGACGGCCTGGTGGACGTCCGCCACCTGCGCACCGGGCACGACGATGTCGCGCAGACAACCCAGTCCACTCGCACCGATCCACAACAGCAATCCCGGCACGGGCAACCATGCCCAGCGCGCCGAATGGCCGGGTACACCCAGCGCAAACGCGACCCAGGCGGCGCAGATCGCCGTGATCACCGCGCCGGCACCGGCCAGTGCGATGTCTGGCTCCGCGGCCCATCGGCTGAGCATGTGCGCCGCGCCGTAGTGCCATAACAGCACGGCTGCGATCGCCGCCACGGCCAGCAGCCAGCCCATCGTGCGCAGCCAGGGCGGCAACAGTCGCCGCACCGGGGTGAGCTGCACGCCCAGCGACTGGATCAGTGACTCGTGGAGTCGCGGTTCGGACATGGTACTCAGGGTTCTCCGTGTAAACGGGCACGCAGCGCTTTCATCGCGCGGTGCAAATTGACCTTGAGGGCGCCCTGCTGGCGCCCGGTTTGCGCCGACGCCTCGGCCAGCGACTGTTCCTTCAAGCCCAACCGCTCGACCGCTTCCCGCTGGCCAGGCGGCAGCAAGGCGATCGCATCGCGCAGCCGACGGGCCTCCTGCTCGCGTTCCGTTTCGGCGGTGGCGTCGTGATGATCGGTGGCGGTGTCGAACGCTTGTTCATCATGCAGCTCGCGCCGATCGCGCCGGCCCGTGCTGCGCAAGCCGTCGATCGCGCGACGGCTTGCGAGGGCGGAGAGCCAGGCATCGTAGGGCCGCGCAGGATCGTAGGTATGACGCACGCGGTGCACCGTGAGCAAGGTTTCCTGTACCACGTCGTCGACCTGGTCCACGGCCACGCCCTGACGACGCGCGGCGGCCCGTATCAAGGGCACCGAATCGGCCAGCACGCGCTCGTAGGCACGCCGATCGCCCGCCTGGGCCGCCGCCATCCAGGCCGCACGCCGACGTTCTGGCGATTCGCTAGCACTGTCGGTGGCGTCGCTCACAAGAATATCGGTCCTCGCCCACACAGGAAGGACACTATCTAGAAGCATCGCGCGGGTCTGGGTCAAGGCGTAAGCGATTCGGCCGGGGTTCTGAAGACTATTCGGTCGACCGGATCGCCGGGTTACCCCTTGGTTCCGGCGGGAGCGGCCGATGTTTCGGAAAACTCTCATGGATGGCGCCAGCCACGATTGGCCTAATGCGGCGCCCGCTTCGCGGGCATCCCACTTCTTGCAAGGAACGCCCCATGAAAAAGACCCTCGCGGCCCTGCTGCTCGCCGGCGCCGTCGCCCCGCTCGCAGCCCAGGCCAGCCAGAGCAACGACATCAGCTACACGTATGTCCAGCTGGACTACGCCAACATGAGCCAGTCCGGCCACGGGTTTGTCGCCGATGGCGGCAGCCTCAGCGGCTCCTATGGTTTCGCGGACCACTTCCAGGTGTTCGGCAGCTACAGCAACCTGCGAGGGGACAAGGAGAGCATGCAGGTTCTTGGCTACACATTCACCGAACAGACAAAAAACCACCCGTGGTCGCTCGGTGTCGGTTACTTCACCGCCATCGGCAACCGAGCCGACTGGGTCACGCAGCTCTCGTACACGCGTGATCGCTTCACCCATCGCTTCTGCATGGCGAGCTATGGCTGCGATGGCTTCAGCAACCGCTTCGACGTCGGCGCCATCCAGACCGGCATCATGGGCCATATCACCGACCGCCTGATCGGCAATGCCTACCTGGGCTACGGCAACGGTGGCCACGGCGTCACGGGCAAGGTGTACGGCGATTTCGGCCTGATGTATGCGGTCAACCATACCTGGGGCGTGCGCGCCGGAGTCATGGTGAACAACGACAGCACAGAGACCTTTACCCTGGGCGTTCGCGCAAGCTTCTGACGTACCTCGCGCTCATGAAGACGAAAAGCCCGGCATATGCCGGGCTTTTTTTCTTGGCGGAGCCCATGCGTGACAGTGGAGCAGCCCAGGAGGATGCTTTGGCGACGGCTGCGCCGCGCACCATCGACGGTAGGTAACCGAGGTGTCCTTGCCAGCGAATAGCCCATGAACCCCCTATGGATGCAGCCTGTATGTTCGTATTGATCCTGGCCTACCTCGGTGGCGCGCTCACCATCCTGAGTCCATGCATCCTGCCGGTGCTGCCCTTCGTGTTCGCCCGCGCCGACCGGCCTTTCGTGCGCAACGGCCTGCCCATGCTGCTGGGCATGGCGCTGACGTTTGCCTTGGTGGCCACGCTGGCTGCCGTGGGCGGCGGCTGGGCCATCCGCGCGAACCAGTACGGGCGCATCGTCGCCTTGGTCGTGCTCGCGGTGCTTGGGCTCACCCTGCTCTCCAGTCATCTCGCCGAATGGATCAGCCGTCCGTTCGTCGCGCTCGGCAACAAGCTGTCGCAGCGCTCGGAGCGTGACGGCGATTCGCCCTGGTCCGCGATGGGTCTTGGCGTCGCGACGGGTTTGCTGTGGGCTCCGTGCGCGGGACCAATCCTCGGCCTGCTATTGACCGGCGCAGCGCTCAACGGCGCCAGCGTGCAGACCACGCTATTGCTGCTCACCTATGCAGCTGGGGCGGCCACGTCACTGGCGCTGGCCCTGCTCATCGGCGGCAAGGTGTTCGCCCTGATGAAGCGCTCGCTCGGCGCGGGCGAATGGGTGCGGCGCACGCTTGGCGCACTGGTGCTTGCGGGTGTCGCGGTGATCGCGCTTGGTATCGATACCGGCTTGCTGACACGCGTTTCGTTGGCGAGCACGGGCGGCATCGAACAGAAACTGGTCGATGCCGTCCGCCCTGCACCTGCGCCACAGCCTGCGGTGAAAGCCGGAGAGGCGTTGCCGGTGGAAGGTCAGCTGCCGTCGTTGGCCGGTGCCACCCAATGGTTCAACAGCGCGCCACTGTCGGCAACGTCGCTGCGTGGCAAGGTCGTGCTGGTGGATTTCTGGACCTATTCCTGCATCAACTGCATCCGGTCGTTGCCCTACGTGCGCGGCTGGGCCGACAAGTACAAGGATCACGGGCTGGTGGTGATTGGCGTACATGCGCCGGAGTTCGCGTTCGAAAAGGAGCCGCAGAACGTGGCCAAGGCGATCAAGGACCTCGGCGTGGACTATCCCGTGGCGCTCGACAACGATTACGCCATCTGGAAGGGCTTCAACAACGAGTACTGGCCGGCGCATTACTTCATTGACACGCAGGGCCGCATCCGCCACCACCACTTCGGTGAGGGCGAGTATGAGCAGAGCGAGGACGTGATTCGCCAGCTGCTCACCGAGGCGGGCCAGAAGAACCTGCCCGGCGGCTACGTGCAACCAGGTGCGCGAGGCGCGGAAGCGGCCAGTTCCGGCGACGCGCAGCGTTCACCGGAAACCTATGTGGGCTATGCACGCGCCGAGAATTTCGCAGGCGGCCAGGTGGCGCATGACGATGCATGGAACTACCACGCGCCCACGGCGCTGATGGCCAACCAGTGGGCACTGGATGGCCACTGGACCGTGCGCGAGGAAAGCGCGCGACTGGACAGCGCCAACGGACGCATCGTGTACCGCTTCCGCGGACGCGACCTGCACCTCGTGCTCGGGCCGTCTGCTGACGGCAAGCCGGTGCGCTTCCGCGTGACCATCGACGGCAAGGCGCCCGCGGCCGATCACGGCATGGACATCGATGCCGACGGCAACGGCACGGTGACCTCGCAACGCCTGTACCAACTGATACGCCAGGCCGATGGAACCGGTGAGCGCACGTTCGAGATCACCTTCCTCGATCCGGGCGTACTGGCCTACGCCTTCACGTTCGGCTGATCCATACGCCCCTTCGGGCAGGAGTCACCCATGTCTCGCACTCGGGATATCGTGATGCTGGAACGCCGCCGCTTTCTGCGCGCGGCGCTCGCAGGCGGCGCGGTGGCAGCCATCGGCGGCCTGACGTGGGCGCCGTTCCTGCGACGCGTTTCTTCATCCGGCGAAGCCATGGCGGCAACGCCCGCGGCCACCGGCGCCGACATGTTGCTGGAATGCTTCGCCGACGACGGTCATCATCTTGGCAGCTGCCACGTGCGCAAGCTGGTACTCAACGACGCGCAGTGGCACCAGCGACTATCCGACGACGCGTACTACGTGATGCGCCGCGAAGGCACCGAGCGTGCCTTCAGCGGCCCGCATGAAAAGCCCGCGGTGCCGGGACTGTATCGCTGCCCCGCCTGCGATACAGCGCTGTTCGATGCGGCCACGCAATTTGATTCCGGGACCGGCTGGCCCAGTTTCTGGCAACCCATGGCCAAGAAGAACGTCATCGAAAAGCGCGACGCCAGTTTCGGCTGGGAACGCACCGCCGTGACCTGCGCCGGTTGCGATAGCCATCTGGGCCACGTGTTCGATGACGGACCGCCGCCAACGGGACTGCGCTACTGCATGAATTCGGTGGCACTGAGATTCGTACCGCGCACGTCGGGGTAGCCGCGCTCGTCAGCCAATGCACGCTTTTTGTAGGAGCGCACCCTGTGCGCGAAAAGCCTACGGAGCGGTGATGCCGTTACCCTGCGGTCGCGCACAGGGTGCGCTCCTACGTCGGGGAATGGGCGCTTTATGCCTGGCGGTAGGGAGCGAGAATCGACGGATCGTCGAACAGGCCGCACGGGAGCAGATAACGCGGATCACGCCCTTCGGCCAACAGCTCACGAATGCGCGTGGCGGAAATCTCCAGCGGCGTGACGGATAGTTCGATGATCCTGCCGGCTGGAAGCCGGTGAAGCGATGCGGCCTTATCGACGCGACGCGCTGCGATTTCGCCCTGCAACTCGGCCGACAGCACGACCTCCACGCCCGGGCGACTCAACACGCCGATATGGGCGAGCTCGAAGAGCTCACGCCAGCGATGCCACGAAGGAAGGCCGGCGAAGGCATCAGCTCCCAGCAGCAGCACCAGCGATCGGTCGCCTTGCTCGTTCCTGAGCTCGCAAAGGGTGTCGACGGTGTAGGACGGGCCGGCGCGTTCCAGCTCGCGCGTATCCAACGTCAGGCGGGACTGCTTCTGCAGTGCGGCTTTCAACATGGCCACGCGTTGTGCCGCGTCCGCCAGCGGCGAAGGACGATGCGGCGGCACACTGGCCGGCATCAGGCGCACTTCGGCATCGAGCAGCTCGGACGCTTCCCAGGCCACGCTGAGATGACCCAGATGGATGGGGTCGAAGGTGCCGCCGAAAATGGCGAGGGGACGGCTCACTATATTCACCTCTCCACGTGCAACGCGGTTAGGTGGAATCCCAATGAGGAGATGGACGGCATGGTTTGGTCGAAATGGCCATGCCCCTCACCGTCATCCCGGCGGAGGCCGGGATCCAGCGACTTTGATCGCAAGGCGTGAGCAATGACGGCAGGCACTGAATCCCGGCCTCCGCCGGGATGACGGCGCTGAGAGGCTTTGGCGAGTATCCAGCAGCAATCTCCTGGAAGTTCACCCTGCCCCGCTCTTCCATAGGAATTTCCTTTGGCCGTCCAAAAGGAAAAGGAAGAGATGCCCCGCCTCGTCATGCCAGCGCCTGTGCCGCACGCGGTTCGGCAATGGCGGCGATAAGACGTTCCGCTTCCAGCCAGGGATCGCCCTGCTCGCGGCCCTTGGCCATGCGGTCGATGCGCGCGGCGCGGGCGAGGCACTGCAGCCAGTGTTCGCGCGGTGCACGGCGCAGTGCCTTGCGGAACAGTTGTTCGCGCGCGGGCCACAGGCGTTCCGCGCGCGCCTGCGCGGCGAAGTCGCGCGCATTGGCAAGGCGCAGCGCAAGTTGCAGCTGGTTCACCAGCCAGCCCATCAGCGCGATCAGCTCGTCGCCTTCCGCATGCAATCCATGCAGGATGCGCAGCGCGCGCGCGCCTTCGCCTGCAAAGGCGGCATCGGTGAGCTTGAATGCGTCGTAACGGGCGCTGTCGGCGACCAGGTTTTCCATTTCCGCCGCGTCGATCTTGCCCTGGCCATGCAGCACAACCAGCTTGTCGATCTCCTGCGCAGCGGCCAGCAGGTTGCCTTCGACGCGTTCGGCCAGCAGTGCGGCGGCATCGGGCGTGGCGGACAAGCCTCGCGAAGCGAGGCGCGCGCCGATCCACGCTGCCCATTCATTGGGACGTGGCGCGTTGAACACCACCAGGGCGCCGGCCGCGTCGAGGTTCCTGGTCCACGCGCCTTCGTGCTTGCTGCTCCACTCGGTGGCGGTGATCAGCAGCGTCACGTCCGGCGGTGGGTCGGCGCAGAATGCGTTAATGGCCTTGGCGCCTTCGGTGCCCGGGCGGCCGGTGGGAAGACGCAGGTCCAGCAGGCGACGCGTGGCAAACAGCGACATGCCGGCCGCCGCGCGCGCAAGGTCATCCCAATCGAAATGGCTGCCAACGTCCAGCACTTCGCGCTCGGCGTAACCGAGCTTGCGTGCCTGCGCGCGCAAGGCATCGGCGGCCTCCAGCACCAGCAGCTCTTCGCCGGCCAGCAGGTACACCGGCCGCAGATGGTCCGCCGTCAGCGATTTCTGCCATTGGACGGCATTGAGCGGCATGGCGTGTTCAGTGCGTGCTGGAGGCGGGAGCCGGCTGGGCCTGCTGGGCAGCCGCAGCCTCTGCCGTCTGCGCCGGATGCTTCGCGGCGGCCTGCAGGCGGAACAGTACGGCCTGCACCATGTCGTCGTTGAGGCTTCCATGGATGGCATCCACCTGCGCCGACGTGCCGATGGTGTTGGTGGCGTCGTAGCTGAACTCACGCGACATATCGATGCGCTGGCGCGGTACCAGCGGCTGGCCGGCGCCATCGTGTACTTCGAACTGCACCTGGTAGCGCACGGTGTATTCGGTCACGCGTGCCTGGCCGCTGACGGTCAGCGTTTCCGTGGTGAAGGCCGCCACCGGCACGCTGAGTTCCGCAATGTCGGGCGCCGCGTGGTCTTCCACCGTGGCACCGGAACTGGCCAGCGCACGGGCCAGGCCGCGCTGCAGGTTGTTGTCGCCGGTGACCGTGATGTGGACCCGCTGCATCGAGGGCGGCAGGGCCACGCTCTGGCGCAGATGGAATCCGCACGCTGCCAGGGAAAGAACGGACATCAACAGCAGCGAAGCTTTGACCACACGGCTCATGGATTTCATCCTGCGACGATGTTGACGATCTTGCCCGGCACCACGATGACCTTGCGCACGGTCTGGCCTTCCAGGAAGGCTGCCACGTTCGGCTGGGCCAGCGCCAGCGCTTCGGCTTCTTCCTTCGACGCGTTGGCGGCGACCTCGATGGTACCGCGCAGCTTGCCATTGACCTGAACGGCCAGGGTCAGCGAATCGCGTACCAGCGCAGCGCTGTCCACCTGCGGCCAGGGCTGGTCTTCCAGCACCGACGAGGCATGGCCCAGCACCTGCCACAGCGCATGGCTGACATGCGGCACCACCGGGTTGAGCAGCAGCACCATGGCTTCCAAAGCCTCATGGCGCACGGCGCGGCCCTGCTCGCTCATGTCGTTGAACTTGTTGAGCGCGTTGAGCAGCTCCATCAGCGAGGCGATGGCGGTGTTGAAGGAGTGGCGGCGACCGAAGTCGTCGCTGACCTTCTGGATGGTCTCGTGCACCTGGCGGCGCAGCGTCTTCTGGCCAGCGTCCAGCGCGGCCGGGTCGACCACGCCTTCGGCGTTCCCCTTTCCGCCTGCGGCACCTTCCCCCGCTTGCGGGGGAAGCACAGCGGAGCGACCTGCGTTCGCGCCACCTATCATGGGGTGGTCCGGCTGCGAGGCGTGCGTGGTCACTTCGCGCCAGAAACGGCGCAGGAAGCGGGCCATGCCCTCGACACCGGCCTCGCTCCATTCCAGCGACTGCTCCGGCGGCGCGGCGAACATGGAGAACAGGCGCACCGTGTCGGCGCCGTACTTGTCCACCATCGCCTGCGGATCTATGCCGTTGTTCTTGGACTTGGACATCTTTTCGGTGCCGCCGATCTTCACCGGCTCACCGTCGCTCTTCGAACGCGCGCCGATCACGCGCGCCTTCTCGTCGCGCTCGATTTCGACGTCCGCAGGATTGATCCAGTCCTTCGAACCGTCGGCGTTGTCGCGATAGAACGTCTCGGCGATCACCATGCCCTGGCACAGCAGGTTGTTGGCCGGCTCATTCGCCTGCACCAGGCCCGCGTCACGCATCAGCTTGTGATAGAAGCGGAAATACAGCAGGTGCAGGATGGCGTGCTCGATGCCGCCGATGTACTGGTCCACCGGCAGCCAGTAATTGGCGCGTTCGTCGACCTGATCCTGCGCACCGGGACTGGTGTAGCGCGCGTAATACCAGCTCGATTCCATGAAGGTGTCGAACGTGTCGGTTTCACGCTCGGCCGCGCCGCCGCACTGCGGGCAGGTGGTCTTGCGCCACTCGGGGTCGGCCTTGATCGGCGACTGCACGCCGGAGAACGCGACGTCTTCGGGCAGCACGACCGGCAGCTGGTCTTCCGGCACCGGCACGGCATCGCACTTGGCGCAGTAGATGACGGGAATCGGGCAGCCCCAGTAGCGCTGGCGGCTCACGCCCCAGTCGCGCAGGCGCCAGTTGACGCGGCGCGCGCCCTTGCCTTCGCGCTGGAAGCGCGCGGCCATGGCTTCGAAGGCCTGGTTGTAGTCCATGCCATCGAATTCGCCGGAGTTCACCAGGTAGCCGCGCTCAGTGAAGGCGCTGTCTTCCTGGATGCTCTGCTCGAACGACTCGATCAGCTGCACCGCCGCCGAGGTTTCGTACGCATCGACGCTGCCGCCGCCGAGTGCCGCGCGAAGCGGATCGGCG
Organism: Dyella sp.; assembly: GCF_035685885.1. GTDB lineage: Bacteria > Pseudomonadota > Gammaproteobacteria > Xanthomonadales > Rhodanobacteraceae > Dyella. Next base: position 33,983 of record NZ_DASRZX010000087.1, read on the forward strand.
CCCACACCCTTGGACAGGTCGTGCTGGATCTCGGCCACGGCATCGAGCACGGCGCGATCGACCACCACCATCTTGATCGGCAAGCCGTACTTCTTGGCAAATTCCCAGTCGCGCTGGTCGTGGCCGGGTACGGCCATCACCGCGCCGGTGCCGTAGCCCATCAGCACGAAGTTGGCCACGAACACCGGGATCTTCTCGCCGGTGAGTGGATGGATGGCTTCGATGCCGGTATCCATGCCGCGCTTTTCCTGCGTCTCCAGCTCGGCTTCGGAGACGCCGCCATGCTTGAGCTCTTCGAGGAATGCGGCCAGCTTCGGGTTGTCCTGCGCCGCCTTGAGCGCCAGCGGATGCTCACCGGCAATGGACACGAAGGTGACGCCCATCAGCGTATCGGGACGCGTGGTGAAGACGGTAAGCGGCTCGCCCTCGCCTTCCACGTCGAAATGGATTTCCAGGCCTTCGGAGCGACCGATCCAGTTGCGCTGCATGGTCTTGACCGCATCGGGCCAGCCCGGCAGCGTGTCCAGGCCGTCCAGCAATTCCTGCGCGTAGTCGGTGATCTTGAGGAACCACTGCGGGATCTCGCGCTTCTCCACCAGCGCGCCGGAACGCCAGCCGCGACCGTCGACCACCTGCTCGTTGGCCAGTACGGTCTGGTCGACCGGATCCCAGTTCACCACCGCGTTCTTGCGGTAGGCCATGCCCTTCTTCATCAACCGCGTGAACATCAACTGTTCCCAGCGGTAGTACTCGGGACGGCAGGTGGCGAACTCGCGCGTCCAGTCGTAGGCAAAACCCATGCGCTGCAGCTGGGCGCGCATGTGCTCGATGTTCTGGTAGGTCCACTTGGCCGGCGCGGTCTTGTTCTTGATCGCGGCGTTCTCGGCCGGCAGGCCGAACGCATCCCAGCCCATCGGCTGCAGCACGTTCTTGCCTTGCATGCGCTGGTAGCGGCTGATCACGTCGCCGATGGTGTAGTTGCGTACGTGCCCCATGTGCAGCGCGCCGGACGGGTACGGCAGCATGGAGAGGCAATAGAACTTGGGCCGCGAGGTGTCTTCCCTCACCTCGTAGGCGCGCTGTTCGCGCCAGTACGCCTGCGCGGCGGTTTCCACCGCCTGCGGCTGATATCCCTGCTCGCTTCCCTCGTGGGTACCCTGATCCTGAATGTCCTGCATGTGCCCGGCGCCGTGAAGTTTTGCCTCAGTCAACACTGACTGATGGTGAACGCGGCAGACTAGCAGAACTGGCGTGAAACCGCCCTACGGAGCCATTCCTGGCGTGGAGGCGCACCCTGTGTGACTGCGGTGCATCCGTGTTC
>NZ_DASRZX010000088.1:0-29879 GCF_035685885.1 Dyella sp.
TGCCGGCCGCGTCGGCGGCGATGCTGAGATCGCCCGAGCTGTAGAGCTGGGCGTCGAGGTTGGCGAGGCTCGCGACGTGCAGGTTCAGCGCCTGCGAGGCGCCGATGAAACCTTCGCCGTAGTCGACGGCGGCTGTCGCCGCTGGGCCACCTTGGGTGGTGCCCAGATCGCGCCCGTTGGTGAGCGTGTTCGCATCCACAGTCACCACATCACCGACGATGTTGCCGGTGTTGGTGAGGGTGGTGGCAGACACGTTCAGCGTGTCGCCTTCGAGGGTGGCTCCCTGCTGATTGTCGACACTGCCACTGACATGAATGTTCGCGACGCCACTACCGTCGTCGGCACTGGCGTTGATCACCGCGCCGTTGGTGTTGATCAAACTCGCCGCCATGAGGTCCAGTTCACCGGGCGTCTGCAGGGTGCCCTGGTTGGTCAGCGTGCCGTCGACGATGAGGCTGAGCACGCCATCGCTTTCCAGGCGCTGGCCGGCGAGGTGGGTGTAGTCGCCGGTAACGTGCGCGTCGAGTTCCTGAGCGCCGTAGATCTGGCCGATGCCGTTCAACGTGCCGAACGTCGCCTGCACGAGGGCGCCCTTCACGGTGCCGCCGTCGTTGGTCAACGTCGGGGTGGTCAGCGCCAGCGTGTTGGCCTGCATATGGCCGCCGCTGCTGTTGGTGATCGCGGCGAGGTTCAGCGTGGCGGTGTCGCCGGCGCCGAATTGACCGCCGGTGTTGTCCAGGATGGCGTTGGGGTTTTGGAAGCTTAGGTCGCGTGTGGCGTAGGTGGTGCCACCGGTGTTGTTGAACGACGCGACGTTGTCCAGCGTGAGATCGCGCTGCGCGACCACGGTGCCGCCGCTGCTGTTATCGACGGAGGCCGCTTGCAGGATCACATCGCTGCCACGATTGCCGATCATGCCACCCTGATTGGCGATGGCGCCCGTGGCTGTGACCGTCAACGCGGCGTCGGTGATGGCGGTGTCCAGGCCACCTGGGGTGGTGCCGGCGAGCATTTGGCCATCGGTGTTGGTGATGGCCGCCGCCGTGATCGTGGCTGCGCCCGAGGCGTCGATGTGGCCGGCGCTGTTGTCGAGCGTGGTGACCGCCGACACGGCGAGGTTGCCGTTGGTTTGGAGCAGTCCACTGTTCGTGTTATTGAGGGTGCCGTCGCTCGCCAGCGTGAGGTCGTTCCCGGCGTAGATGGTGCCGCCGCTGTTGTCGATCGCACCGGCGTGCAGCGAGGCGGTGCCTTTGGCACCGATGAGACCTTTCGCCGTGTTGCCGAGCGCCTGCGTCAGGTTGATCGAGAGCCATCCGGTGTCGCCATGTTGGATCACCTGGCCGTGGCCCGAGTTATCCAATGACGTGCCGCTGATCGTCACGTCGCCCTGGCCATCCAGCACGCCACCCGCATTGGTGAGTGCGCCGCCGGTGATGGCGAGGCCGTTGCTGGCCTGGATCGCGCCGGCCGTGTTGTCGAGCGACGAGACCTGGAGCGTGACGTGTTGCCCGTGCAGCCCCTGCGGCGCGGCGTCGGGGTCGGTGACAAGCGTGTTGGCGTTGAGCAGCGTGGCGGCCTGCACGTCGAGGTTGCCATTGGCGATGATCGCGCCACCTTGGCTGTTATCCAGCGTGCCCGCCACCGTGGCGTCGATCGCCTGTTGCGCCTGGATCGTGCCCCCGTGGTTGCTGAGTGTCCCGGCGGTGAGTGCGAGGTTGCTGTTGCCGAGCAGGTTACCGGCGTCATTGGTCAGCAGGCCGTCCACGGTGAGCGTCAACGCGTCGCTGCTGCCGGCGGCGATCGTGCCTCCGGTGTTATCCACGCTGCCTGCGCGCAACGTGGTCGAGCCGACCGTCGCCAGTTGGCCGTTCGCGTTCGTGAACGCGTGCGTGATGGCGACGGTCGTGGCATCTGCGCCAGCCGTCTGGATGCCACCGTTCGTATTTGTCACTGTATCGGCGACGAGCTGGAGTCCGCCATTGGTGCCGATGCGACCGTCCGTGTTGTCCAAGAGTCCGCGCGCGTGGATCTGCAGCAGACCGCTGCCGAGCGCGGCCAGATTGCCACCGGCGGTGGTAAGCGCGCCGGTGTCGATGGTGATCGCTTGGGCGGACGTGGTGCCGCCGCGCAAGTTGATCGTGTTGCCCGTCAGCAGCAAGGCGCCATTGGATTGAATCGCGCCGCCGCTACCGCTCAACGTCGACGCGTCGATGCGCAGCGTGCCGTCGCCGGCATGCTGGATGGTGCCATTGACATTGCCCAGCGTATCAGCCTGGATGGCGAGATCCGCGTTGCTGGCGATCGTGCCGTCGTTGCTGTTGTCCAAGGCACCGCTGACGGTGAGCGTGTTGGCCTGGTCGCCCGACGCCACGATCGTGCCGCCTTCGTTGTTGACGTTGGCCGCGGTGAGGTGGATCTGCGTCGCGCTCAAACTAGCGCCGCGGTGATCGATGCTGCCCGCTTGCACGGTCGTCGCGCCCGCCGTAGCGACCGTGCCGCTGGCGCCTCGCCAGGTGCCGATGGTGAGGGTCAGCCCATCGGTGCCCGCATGATTGAGGTGGCCCCCATCGTTGATAAACAAGGAGCTGTTGACCGTCAGCGAGGCGGCGTTGGAGGCCAGCGTGCCGTCGGTGTTGTCCCATGTGTTGGCGACCGATAGCGTGGTGGCATCGACGTCACTGTGCGTGATCGTGCCGCCACGGTTCGACAGGTTCTGCACGTTGATCGTCAACGCGTCGGCAACATTCAGTGTGCCCGCGTCGTTGAGGACGTTGTCCCCGTGAATGATCGCAGGGCCGTCGATCGTCAGCATGCCACCGCGGTTACTGAGGTCACCGCCGGTCACCGTGAGTTGGCGTAGACCCAACTGGCCGCCATCGTTGGTCAGACCGTTGGCGGTCGTGAGATCGAAACCCGCGGCGGCGCTGATGCGGCCGCCGTCGTTGTCCAGTAGCCCTGCAATATGCAGGATGCCATCCGCGAGCGGTGCCACCGGTGTTGCGCCTGAGTTACTTCCATCGGACGGCGCCGTGTTTCCGCCGCCACTCGCGCCCGACTCGGTGGAGGGCGGCGGCGTCGATCCACTCGGCGACGATGAGCCGTCACCACTGTCACCCGCTTCCGCCATCGGCGAGCCACCTCGGGTCGTGCCAATGCTGCCGCCGTTACGGTTGGACAACGCGCCGGCCTGCAACGACATTCCCTGCAGGCCGGTTTGCGCGATCGTTCCGCCCTGATTGCGTAACGAGGCAGCATCCACCGCGATACGCCCCGCGTTCAAGGTGCTCTGGCTGTTATCGACATCTTGCGGTGTGGTGATCGACAGCGTGTTGGTGGCGGAGATCGTGCCGCTGTTGCTGATACCCGCTGCCGCTAGGACCGTCGTGTCGGACTGCGATTGCAGGCGGCCGCTGTTCTCCAATCGGCCGTCGGTCGTCACGACCACCTCGCCGGTCGACGCCGCGATCGTGCCCGCGTTTCTCACACCCACGCCGTGCTCGTTCGCGAGCAAGACGATCTTGTTGGCATACATGCCGCCCAACGCGCTCGAATCCAGTGCGAACGCAGGGACGGCGCCGCCCAGGCCACCTTGGGTGGTGCCGGCGATCGGCGTGATCTGAGACTGATCGACGCTGACTTGATTGGCGCCAAGCGTTAGCTGAAGTTGTTGGGCATAGATCGTCCCGTCCAACACGGCGGCGCGGGCAATGATGTCGGTATAGTCCGCGCGACTGGCATCCAGACCGTTGCCGCTGACCTGAATGACACCGTCGCCGCTGACGCGATAGCCCTCCAGTGCGCCACCGCTCACCACAGGCGTGCCGGTCGTCAACGTCACGCGAGATGCGTTCAAGAACCCGCCGCCATCGACCGCGATGCCCGAGGGCGAGGCGATCACGACCTGGGCTTTGTCGCCCGCCACTTCGATGTAACCGCCCAGGGCCGCCGGCGCGCTGCTATTGACCTGATTGACGATGACGCGCGCGCTGCCGTTGGCCAACCACGGGTTGCCACCGATCGTACCGGCCAGCGTCGTTTGCGTATTCGTGCGCGAGTTGTTGAGTACCGCACCCGTCGAGTCGACCTGGAATGCGCTGTACTGATTGATCGACACACCTGCCTTTGAGGGCGTGGTGATGTTGATGAGAGCGGCGTTGCCGGGGGAACCGAGCACCGTCGGGCGCTGATTGCCCGGCGCGTTGGGGTCCGCGGTGATGAGTCCCGTGACCTGACCTGCGCTGACGGGTGCGATCACGCTCACCATGCCCAACGCAATCCAGGCGGCGAAGCTCAACCCCTTGGGGGACAGTGTGAGGTGTGCCGATGTGGCGCCGGCACGGGTGGAGCTTGCCGTACCACCTTCCGGTCGGTGCGCCAGTTCGCTCGCGACTTGGACGATGCGACGGGCTTTGTTCCACACCAGACGATACTGCTTGTTCATCCGAAGCTTCCTTCTTCTTGACGACGCTCAACAGGCAAACCGGAAAACGGCGCGCAGCGACCCGCTGCGACTTAATACGACCAGGAAAGGTTGAATCCCGCGGTCGGGTTATCGGTGGGGAAGCCGCGGGGCTTGCTGATCGGCGCGCCCGCAAACACATCCCACGCGAACCTGCGCCAACCGCCGCGCATACCGACCACGCCACCGGCCAGGGTCTGCCCCAGTTCCCACTGGGTGGGCGGGCCGCCGACGTGGCCGACGTCCAGACCGAGATAGAGTTCTTGGCTGCCGGCCACGATCCAGCCGAGATCGTTCCGAACCAGCCAACCGTGGTCACCAGTCAGCTGGAGCTCTCCGTCATAACCCCTGACCGTGTAGCGGCCGCCGATGGCGAAGCGGTCCTGCGGGACCAGCGGGGTTTGATCCCATTGCGCACGCCAGCTGCCGATGTAGCGCAAGCGCTGGCCGCCGAGTTGAAATGGAAGCGTGAAGTGCGCATCAGCGGTGATGATTTTCGGGCGTGCCGTGCCTTCATCAAATGCTTCTTCGGGCGCGTGCAGTGCATTGAACGTCCCGGTGCCGCGGCGATAGGCCACGTTGGCATCGAGCGTCGAGGCATCGATGAACTGCTTGTAGGTGAACCCCGCTTCCCAGCCACCCTGGCGGCGACGCTGCACCAGCACTTCGGTGTCGTCGATGAAGTTGTTGGAATCGCGCTCCCACGCGCGGACGTAGGCGCCGAATTTGATGGTGGCGTTTCGGTAGAGCAGACGGCTCAGTCGTACGTCGACATTGTGGCTCGTGCCGCTATAGATGTAGGTCGCGGCATAGCCCGCGACGGTTTGGTGATACGTGTAACTGCTGGCTGTGGCGCCCAGCAACCAGTAGCCGTAAGGCAGGTCATAATGCAATGTGTAGCCGCGTGTGCCTTTGTGGTCACCATCGAAGACGTCCTGGCCGAAGTTGGCATAGAACAAGTCGTTCCAGGTCAGCAGATTGTCCAGGGACAGCGTGGCGCCGCCTTGCAACTTCCCCGTCGCATCACTGCCTGAATCATCGAGCGTGACGGCCACGCGCATGGGCGACGACTGCTTCCGTACGATCACCAGGTCGCTGTCGCCGGCCGTGGCGTTCCCATTGGCGGGGACAATTTGGATGTCTGCCTCTACCGTCGGCACACGCTTGAAGTTTTCCAGCGCCTGTTCGATGTCGCGCAGGTTGAGCAGATCACCGGGACGCGCGGGCAAGGCATCGCGCCAGGACGTGGCGCGCGTCGACACCGGGTGCAAAGCGAATGGCACGTATACGCCCAGGGATGAGGGTGAGCGTGAGCACACCGGCGCGCAGGTCCTGCGGCTTGGCCAGCACACGGGTAGTGATATAACCACGCGCGATGATGGCGTTCTGGATGCGCTTCATCACCATGTTGATGGCGGTTGAGCCCAGACACCGACCGCTCGCAGGATCGCCCTGGGCATCGGCGGCCTTTAGCGCCCACTGGAACCGGGACGAGTCGTCACCATCCAGGCGAATCGTCTGGATGGGAAAGCACGGGGTTTCGTTGTCGGGGATGCGGTCTGCCGTGGCCTGCGTTTGGCGTGGCAAGCGGACGTCGGGCGTGGTTTCCTGCTGCTCACGCAGCGCGCGCTCGCGCTCCTGCTGCCGCAGAAGCTCCTGCGTGACGGGGTCCACCGCTTGCGCGAAGCACGGCGTGAAGGACACCACCGTCGCCAACGCCAATAGCACGCCAGGACTCCGCCCACGTGATCGCCAACGCCGCTGCGCATCCTGATCCCTTGTCACGCCGACATCCCTGTCACCGAACGATCCCCTGGTTGAAAAAAGGTGCCCGGAACCGCCTGCCGCCTTCGGGGGGACAAGAGCCAAGCGGCTCCGAGCACAACAACTCAGGATGGGAAGCTAGCGGATCGCATGTCTGTCATGAATCGGACAAATCTTAAAATGTGGAGGAAATTTCGCCGCGGGCCGCGCGAGCACCGAGCGATACGAGCGACAGGCCAAGAGTGGCTCGCGACGCGTCACACGTCGTCGCGGGTCTATGCTATTCACTGTTGGCACTTCGCATCGCGGCCGCCATCGGACTCGGCTCGCCGGTGACGTTGCGGCAGCATTTCCAACGCGTCTACCGCACATCGCCCACCAACTACCGACGCAGCGTTTGCGGGTCTCGCGCGAGCGCCTGAGTAATGCTCAGGACATGCCGTTGCAGGAGACCTTGCTGGCCGGAGAACCCCGGTAGCGTCATGCCGCGACGACCCCCCACGCCTGCAACAGCTCATGCACGCCGTTGATCACGAATTGCACGCCGATGCATACGAGCAGAAAGCCCATGATGCGCGCCAGCGCGTCGATGCCGGTTTCGCCCAGCCATTTCATGATGGGCGTTGCACCGCGCATGCACAGCCAGAACACCAAGGCGAACAGCAGGACGATGGCAGCGACCACGGCGTGCACCATGGGCGTGAGGTGTCCGTCGGGGATGGACGATGAGGCGCTGATGATGAAGGCGATCGTGCCGGGCCCGGTGGTGCACGGCATGGTCAGCGGGATGAAGGCGATGTCCGGCAGCTTGGCCGTGGGTGCGTCATGCGAGGCCATTTCCACCTGCACCTCGTCTTCGGCGGCACGCGCGGGCGGAAACAGCATGCCGAAGCCGATGTAGCTGACGATCAGTCCGCCGGCCACGCGCAGGCCGGGGATCGAAATGCCGAAGCCGCTGATCACCGCATTGCCCGCGTAGAAACAGATCAGCAGCACGATGATCACGTAGATCGTGGCGCGATTGATCTGGCGGTTTCGTTCGGCAACCGGATAGCGCGAAGTCAGCGCCAGCAGCACGGTCGCGCTGGTTAACGGGTTGGCGATGGGCAACAGGCCCAGCAGGCCGAACGCAACGTAGTCGAGGAAAGTGAGCATGGGCGTGCGTTTCCTGCGGAACCGTCACAGCCTAGCCGGCGAGCCGCGAGGTTTGAAGCACCTTGAACGCAAAACCTCGCCAGAAGAACTCAATCGGCCGCCGCATGCCCAAGGCCGATGGCCTTGAGGTCTCCGTAGTACTGCAGGAAAAGACCGACGATGCCGGGGTCGAGCTGGGACCCGGCGGCATGCCGCAGATAGTCGAGCACTTCGTCTTCAGGCCACGCCGGCTTGTATACGCGAGGAAAGCTCAGGGCATCCCACACGTCCACCACGCTGAAGATGCGCGCGGCGAGCGGAATTTCCTCGCCCTGCAGACCACGGGGATAGCCGGTGCCGTCCCAGCGCTCGTGGTGCGCATAGGGAATATCGATGGCTGGACGCAGGAACGCCGTGCGCATCAGCAGGTCGCGCCCCAGCACGGGATGGGTGCGCATCACGGCGATTTCATCGTCAGTCAGCGGACCTGGCTTGATCAGGATGGCATCGGGCAAGGCCAGCTTGCCGATGTCGTGCAGCAAGGCGCCAAAGCGCACATTGCGCAGCGCCTCGCCGTCCAGTCCCACACGCCGCGCGAGGGCGACTGTCATGCGCATCACGCGCTCGGAATGGTCCAGGGTTTCCTTGTGCCGCACATCCATCGCCGAAACCAGCGCGCGCAACGATTGCTCGTTGCCCGAAAGCAGCATGTGGTTGAGGCGATCCAGACGACGCATGTCGCGGCCGATCAGCCAATACAACACGCCGCCGGTCAGCAGCACGAAGATGGCGCCCTTCAAGCTCTGCAGAAGGGCCTGCGTGTGCTCGTCGTAGCCCAGCGAAAACACCAGGCGATCGGAGGCGTAGATCCACAGCAGCGCCACCGTCACGTAAACGGCGACAATGCGTATTTGCGGCTTGATCGTCACTGCACCTCCCAGCTGCGCACCCGGAACGCATCCCTGGCCAGCACGGTGGCCGAGCATACTCGCCTGGCGGAGGTAAAGAACTCGAATGTCGCACGCCTTTGAGCGTTCAGGCGTCGTCTGGCTCGAGCAGCACATCGACTGCCTGCCCCGCGTCCAGTCCGACCGCCGTAGCCAATGGTTCTTCAAGCAGAAGACAGAACGCGCCGGAGCGCTTCACGACAGCGCCCTGGAAGTTCTGCCCGTTGACGCTGCCGCGCACCCGATGGCCGTGACCGCATGTCCATAACGGACGCGCAGGCGTCGACCACTGGGTAACCGGATCGAACGGCAACGGCACCAACCACTCTCTCTGCCCACCCTGTACGGTGGCCCGAAATGCAACGGCGCGATGCCTGGTCATCCCCGTCCCCTTTGATTCACCCCGCCATGAAGATAACGGACGCCGGCTTGCCCGTGTAAGGGTGCAAGGGTTCCCGCATCGCGATCAGCCGCAACCCGGCCGACTGGAACGCCCCCACCCAGCCTCCCAGCGTGCGGAAATACCAGGGAGCGGCATCGCCAAAACCCTCGCCGCAGCCCGCCCAGGACCCTTCCCGCCAGCCGTCGCGGTAAGGCTGGATGCCTGCCGCCAGTGGGTGCAGGGTCTGCACCACCAGCATTCCACCCTCCTCCAGCAAGGCAGGCACGACGGCCAGCAGGCGATCCACCGACGACTCGCCCAGCAGGGAGAAATTGCAGACCACGACGTCCGCCCGTGCCTTGAGGGCGCCTTCGGCAACCTCCTCATAGGACATCACGCGGAACGAACCGCCACCCTGGGCCTGAGCGCTGTCGACGAGAGAAGGAACCACATCGACACCGAGCACCTCGATGCCTTCGGCGGCCAATGCACGAGCCAGCCAGCCTTCGCCACAGCCCACGTCGATCACCGTGCGCGGCGACCGCGACAGCACGGCCTCGACGATGGCGCGGTCCGTCACCAGCTTGCGGCTTTCGATCTGGCCACTTCGCACGGCGCGTTCCCATGCGACGGCATTGGCCTGCCATGCGTCGAGGATCCGGACTTCACCCGCGCCCTCGGCCTCGGTCATGTCACCCTGCGCGACTGGCGTACTTGGTGGCGACGTACTGGTCGAGGATGCCGATGAACTCGTTGGCGATGTTGTCGCCGCGCAGGGTCATGGCCTTTTCGCCGTCGATGAACACCGGGGCCGACGGTGCTTCGCCGTTGCCCGGCAGCGAAATGCCGATGTTCGCGTGCTTCGATTCACCCGGCCCGTTCACCACGCAGCCCATCACGGCCAGCGTGAGGTTTTCCACGCCGTCGTACTGCACGCGCCACAGCGGCATCTGCTCGCGCACATGCGTCTGCACGGTGCGCGCGAGCTCCTGGAAAAACTCGCTGGTGGTGCGCCCGCAGCCCGGGCAGGCGGTGACCAGCGGCGTAAAGGCGCGCAGGCCCATGGTCTGCAGCAGTTCCTGCGCCACGATCACCTCGCCGGTGCGCGAGGCACCCGGCTCGGGAGTGAGCGAAATGCGGATGGTGTCGCCAATGCCTTCCTGCAGCAGCACCCCCAGCGCAGCCGACGATGCCGTGATGCCCTTGGAACCCATGCCGGCCTCGGTGAGGCCCAGGTGCAGTGCATAGTCGCAACGCCCGGAGATATCGCGGTACACCGCAATCAGTTCCTGCACGCCCGACACCTTGCACGAAAGGATGATGCGGTCACGCGGCAGGCCGATGTCTTCGGCACGTGCGGCCGAGTCCAGCGCGGAGCGGATGAGCGCTTCGCGGGCCACGTGCGAGGCATCCCAGGGTTCGGCACGCTGGTGGTTTTCGTCCATCAGCATGGCGACCATGCTCTGGTCCAGCGAGCCCCAGTTCGCACCGATGCGCACCGGCTTGTCGTAGCGCAGCGCCATCTCGATGATCGAGGCGAACTGGCTGTCCTTCTTCTTGCCGAAGCCCACGTTGCCCGGATTGATGCGGTATTTCGCCAGCGCCTCGGCGCAGGCCGGCTCGGCTTCCAGCAGCTGGTGCCCGTTGTAGTGGAAGTCGCCAATGATCGGCACGTCCACACCCATCATGGCCAGCTTGTCGCGAATGCGCGGCACGGCCGCCGCAGCGGCAGGGGTGTTGACGGTAATGCGCACCAGCTCGGAGCCCGCGCGGGCCAGTTCGGCGATCTGCTTCGCCGTGCTGGCCGGGTTCTCCGTGTCGGTGTTGGTCATCGACTGCACCACGACGGGGGCACCACCGCCCACGGTGATCTTTCCGATCTTCACCCCCACGCTGGGGCGGCGCGGAGCGGATTGGGCAGGACGAGGGAAGGAGGACTGGTCACTCATGGAGGGCTTCGGTCACGCATCGGGCCGCGGACGGTGGCGGCAACCGGCAAAGGATAACCGAACGGCACCAGCCATCCCTAGCAAGCGGCCAGGGCAAGCGCTCATTGCGGCAAAAACGCGCACGACAGCCACCGTGGGCCCGGCAGCGAGGATCATGTCTCCAGCGAAACGCGCAAGGACCAGGAGGACCGATACACCATGCTCCAGACACACCGCCACAAGGATGACGCCCACCGCATGACGCCTTCGCCGTCGTGCGCCGGCTGTGGATATGCATCGGTCTGCCAGGCCAGCGGCTACGACCGCGCCGAGCTGTCCGGCCTGCGCCATATTGCTGAACGCATCGGGCCGCTGCGCACCGGTGAATACCTGTACCGCCCGCTTTCGCCGTTCAGGGCGCTCTACGCCGTGCAGTCAGGCATGGCCAAGACGGTCGCGGTGGATGTGGCGGGGCGCGAACAGGTGCTGGCGTTCCACCTTCCCGGCGAGATGATCGGCCTGGACGCCGTCGACCGCGAATTCCACGACAACGCCGTAGTGGCGCTGGGCAAGACCCAGTTCTGCCGTCTCCCGTTCTCGGCGGTTCGCCAGGTCTCGGCCGAACAGCCGGACGTCCCCTGGCACCTGATGACGGCGGCCAGCCAGCGCATCTCGCGCCTGCAGCTCAGCGGGGGCAATTACCTGGCCGAGGAGCGCTTTGCGGCGTTCCTGGTCGACATGCGCGACCGCCGTGCCGTGCTCGGCCTGTCGGCCGACTACCTGCCGCTGCCCATGTCCCGCGCCGACATCGGCAACCACCTGCGCCTGACCACCGAAACCGTGAGCCGCCTGCTGGGCCGCTTCCGCCAGCGCGAACTGGTCAAGCTGGACCGGCAAGGCCTGCACCTGGTGGACCTGCCCGGCCTGCGCGAGCTGGGGCAGTCGCTGCTGATGCACTGAAGACACCAAGGGGGCACGCTTCGCGTGCTCCCTATCGCGGCGGAGGACTGTTTAGACGAGGTGCAAGCCATCGAACGGCTGGCGCTTGATCGAGGCCAGATCCACGTCCTCCAGGCACCGCACATTCACCGCGACCATGGAATTCCCGGTTTTCGGATTCTTGCCATAGGCGAACGGCTGGCAGCCGCATTGCGGGCAGAAGCGATGCTCGATCATGTGGCGGTTGAACAGATAAGTGGTCTGCGAGGTGTCGGGCGTCACCAGGCGAAACTGGCCGCTGGGCACGAACCACAGCAGCAGCCCTTTTCGACTGCAGTGCGTGCAATTGCATTCGATCACGCTGGAAGGTTCGCCCTCGACCTCGAAGGCGATCTGTCCGCAATGGCAGCGACCTTGCATCATGGCGTTCTCTCGTTCAGCTGGATGCTACCGGCGGGCTGCTCTCCGCTGCCGCACCCGTCCGGCGCAATGCGGCGGTCAGCAGGCGGCGCCACAGACGGTCGCCCATGCTGGCCGGCCTGTCGAGTCCCATGCGCGCGATGGCGTCGGCTTCACCATCGACCGGCGCCCCGGGCCTGAGTGCCGCACCCACGATTTCAGCCTTGCCGCGCCAATGGTTCCCGCGAGCCTTCAACCAGCCTAGCGCTGGCAACAGGCGCTGTTCCACCTCGGTGAAATCGCTGCCGAACGGAAAAGGGACCAGCACGCCGCGGCTTTGCCATGGCGCCAACGCCTCACGGAGAAATTCCGGACGATTGTTGCGCCACCGCTCCGGCACCTGGAAATCGGAGGCGAGCTTGCCATGGGACTTGGCCTCGGCGGCCAGCGCATCGATGAAGCGCGCATCGGTGATCGCCAGCATCGCCTCGATGCATTCGCTGTCCGTCTTGCCACGCAGGTCAGCCACGCCGTATTCGGTGACGAACATGTCGCGCAGATGCCGCGGAATGGTGGTGTGTCCATAGTTCCAGCGGATGTTCGTTTCGATGCCGGCGCGTCCTTCGCGCGTGGAACGCAACAGCAGGATGGAACGTCCATCCGGCAGCTCATGCGCCATGGCCACGAAGTTGTATTGCCCGCCCACGCCGCTTACCACCTCGCCGTTTTCGAGACCATCGGAAACGGCCGCGCCCATCAGGCTCGCCATCATGCAGGTATTGAAGAAACGCGCGCCCCGTCGCTGCAGACAGGCCAGCGCCTGGTGGTCGCCGTAAAGATGATTCACGTTCGACACGCGGCACATGTCCAGCGCATCCGCATCGTCCGCCTCCAGCTGCGACACCCACTTGTACAACTCATGCGATCCGAGGAAGAACGCGCCGCGCAGGTAGTGGCCGCCCGGCGTTTCCGGCGCAAGGCGGCCGCTGGCGGCGGCGCGTTCGAGGTCCATGTCGTCCCACGCGCGACGCTTCAGCACACCGGCACGCTGCAGGTGCATGAAGCCGTCCATCACCATTTCGCTCGCGCCGTAGAGGCCGGTGCGAAACGGCGCCAGCCCACCCATGCGCGCTGCCAGCGCATGCGTGCCGCCACGCGGATCGAGCGCCACCAAAGCGCGCCGCCATTGCGTGTTGTCCTGCTGTCGCCAGCGCAGTGCGTGTACCAGCGCATCGGAAAGCGCGCCGATGCCGATTTGCAGGCAACCGCCATCCCGCACCAGTGCACTGGCATGCATGCCCAAGGCGTATTCCGTAGCATCCAGTGGCTGGCGCGGCACCGCGAATAGCCGCGGCGACGTCTCGGGCATCAACTCGATGTCGAAATAATCACGCGTGACTTCTGCGTGGCCACTGACGTAGGGAAGATCCGGATGCACGACCGCCACGCACACGGGCCGCGGCTTGCCCGACTGCACCACCTGCTCGGTGAAATCCAGCGTCAGGTCGGGATTGCACGACAGGCTGTAACGCACGCCCTCGGGTGTTTCGCGCCGGGCGACCAGTTGCACCAGCAGGTTGATGTCCTGCACGGCCAGGTCGCGGGCCACGTGCGTGTAGTTCTGGCTGATGTAGTTGCGCTGCGCGCTCCCCGAATGGAGCAGCGCACCCGATTGCATGTAGAACTCATGCACCGCCACGTTGGATGGCAAGGCATTGCGCATCTGGTCGACGGCGTATTCCGGATCGATGGCATCGGCGCCGAAATGCCGCTCCGCGAACGGCCCGACGAAGCGCGCCTCAAGCCCCGGCGCGGGACGCGGCCGCGTCAGCGACAGTGCGGTGTAAAGCGAGAGCGAGCGCGAAGTGTCCGCGCGCGTCAGATGATAGAGCGCATTGAGCAGGCCATGCGGCTTGCCCAACCCCAGCGGCGCCGCTACGCGCAGTACAGGGCCGAGTCGCTCGGCGATGTGCTGTGCGCAGGCCTCGGTATCGGAAAAGCATTGCTCAGGCGACATGGAATGGACATGACAAGAGGTTCATGGGAACGGCATGGCCAGTCAGGTGGCAGGTATTGGTGACATGTTTCTGGTGAACGCGGCTTGAAGGTACCCCGAATCCATGCCCTACACTGAAGGCAACGCTGACCAAGTATCGTCGCCGTCACCCGTTCGGTCTGTTCGCAAGCCACAGGGCGGTCGACGAAGGCAGCCTGGCTGGCTGTCGAGGCGACGGACCGAAGGCATGCGGACAGACAGGACGGGCCCAATATGTTGAAACTCAAGCGACGGGTGATGCCTGGAAATCCCCCGGGCTGCGCCACATGCCTTGGCAAGACGGCCGGCCTTCCCGGCGTCACGCGACACAGCCTGCGAGATTTCCAGACATCATGACGACGAGACTTGGTCAGCGTTGCCTTCAACCATGAATTCAAAGCTGCTTGCATCCGCTCCCGCCCGATTGCTTGCCGAACAGGCACTGAGCCGAGCGGCAGGCGCGCCGCTGCTCGGCGGCAACTCCGTCGAGCTGCTGATCGATGCCGCCGCCCACTACGAGGCATGGCTCGCCGCGATCCGTGGCGCGCGGCAGCGGGTGTTGCTGGAGAACTACATCATCCGCGACGACGTGGTGGGCCACGCGTTCCGCGATGCGCTCGTCGACTGCGCCCAGCGGGGCGTGCAGGTGGTAGTGGTGTACGACTGGCTCGGCTGCAAGGGCCAATCGCGTGACAGCTTTTGGGCGCCGTTGCGGGCCGCGGGTGGCCAGGTCCGCGCGTTCAACCCGCCCCGGTTTGGCCAGCCATTCGGTTGGGTCAGCCGAGATCACCGCAAGCTGTTGGTGGTCGATGGCATCCACGGGTTCCTCTCCGGCGTATGCATCAGCGAGAAATGGCTGGGCGACCAGGCGCGAGGCCAGGAACCGTGGCGCGACACCGGCGTCGCCCTGCACGGGCCAGCCGTGGTGGAACTTGAAAACGCCTTTGCGGAAAGCTGGTCCAGCATCGGCAGTCCGCTGCCACCCTTTTCGGCCGCTGCCGAATCGACCACGCAAGTCGGCGAGGTGGCGCTGCGAGTCATCGCGACCCAGCCTTCCACGGCCGGCATGTATCGCCTGGACCAGTTGATTGCCGCCATGGCCACGAAGACCCTGTGGCTGACCGATGCGTACTTCGTCGGCATCGCGCCCTACGTGCAGGCGCTGGCCTCCGCGGCGCGCGATGGCGTGGATGTGCGCCTGCTTGTGCCGGGCACCAGCGACATCCCGATGGTCGCCGGCATGTCGCGCAGCGGCTACCGTCCGCTGCTCAAGGCAGGCATCCGCGTATTCGAATGGAATGGCTCCATGTTGCACGCCAAGACGGCGGTGGCGGACAACCAGTGGGCGCGCGTCGGTTCGTCCAACCTCAACATCGCCAGCTGGTTGAACAACCGCGAGATCGATGTGGCCGTGGAAGACACCGCGTTCGCCACGGCGCTTGCCGAGCAGTACGAGAAGGACCTGCAGAACGCCACCGAGATCGTGCTTTCTCCGCGACGCTGGCGGCGCCGTGGCGAGCATGTCCGAAGCAGCACGGCACGACCGCCGCGTCAGCGGCACATGGGCGGCAGTTCCGGCCGCACGGCGGCGGGGGCGCTGCGCATCGCCAACAGCGTCGGCGCGGCCCTGACCGATCGCCGCGTGCTGGGCGACACTTCGATCAGCCCGTTGCTGATCGGCGCGGTGTCGCTGACCGTGGTCGCCATCGTTGCCGTGTTCTGGCCTGCGGTGCTGGGTTGGCCGCTGGCGGCCATCGCGATCTGGCTGGCATTGAACCTGGCGGCGCGCGCATGGCAATTGTGGCGTCGACGCAAGCAGCGGCAGGCGGCAGAAGCCGAAGAATAAGCGCCTTCATGGCGGCCTTTTCGGTGGCGTAGACCACCGCACCAAAGGCGAGAAAGAACTTCCACTCATTCAGCCAAGCGATTGTTATTCAAGCAATCCATGCTAGGCTGCTCAATCCATGCACAGCCCCGACGACCAACCGCCCTCCCGGCAGATCCTCACGCCCAGCTCGCTCAACCGGCTGGTGCGCGACCTGCTGGAGGACGCGCTGCCATTGATCTGGATCGAGGGCGAGCTGTCCAACGTGGCGCGCCCGGCTTCGGGCCATCTCTATTTCACCCTGAAGGACGCCGGCGCCCAGGTGCGCTGCGCCATGTTCCGGCCCAAGACCGGTTGGCTGAAGTTCCGGCCGGCGGACGGCATGCATGTGCTGGTCCGCGCACGCGTCGGCCTGTACGAGCCGCGCGGCGAGTTCCAACTGGTGGCCGAGCACATGGAGCCGGCCGGCGAAGGCGCCCTGCAGCGCGAGTTCGAACAACTGAAGGCACGGCTGGACGCGGAAGGCTTGTTCGAGCCGGCGCGCAAGCGTGCCCTGCCCCGTTATGCGCGGCGTATCGGTGTGATCACCTCGGCCACCGGCGCGGCGATCCGCGATGTGCTCAGCGTGATGTCCCGCCGCTGGCCGCTGGCCGACGTGGACGTGTTGCCGGTACCGGTGCAGGGTCGCGAGGCGCCGCCCGCGATCACCGCCATGCTACGCAAGGCATCGGCCAGCGGTCGTTACGACGTACTGCTGCTCACTCGCGGTGGAGGCTCGCTGGAAGACCTGTGGGCATTCAACGACGAGCAGGTGGCGCGCGCCATCCATGCGAGCGCGGTGCCCGTGGTGTCCGCCGTTGGCCATGAAATTGATTTCAGCATCGCCGACTTCGTGGCCGACCTGCGCGCGCCCACGCCTTCGGCGGCGGCGGAACTGCTGGTGCCTGATGCGGCGGCCATGCAGCGTCACCTGCAACAGCTGCAACAACGCCTCGCCGTACTCGAACAACGCCGCTTGCAGGCGCGCATCCAGCGCGTCGACCATTTGTTCGCGCGGCTGCAGGCGCAACGGCCGCAAGCGCGGCTGGCACGTGATCGGGAGCGGTTGCGCAATCTCCAGCGCCGGTTGCTTGGCGTGCAGCGCGAGCAGTCACGCTTGCACCGCGTGGAACTGGAACGCACCCATGCGCGATTGATTGCCCAGCATCCACGGCTGCGCCTGTTGCTGCTGCGTCGCCGTCTTGCCGAACTGTCGCAACGCCTGCGCCAGTCGGTGGAACGTCGCCTCGAGCGCGACCAGTTGAACCTGCGGCAGGTCGGGCGCGCCCTGCACACGATCAGCCCACTGGCTACGCTGGAACGTGGTTACGCGATCTTGTTCGATGAGCAGGGCAAGGTTGTGCGTTCGGTGCAGGGTGTCGGCGAAGGGGCCAAGTTGCGCGGTCGCGTTGCCGATGGCGAGCTTCCTCTCGTAGTGGGTCCGCGCATTGCTGGCAAGAAACCCAAGCAACAGTAACGCCCGCTCTCTGTAGGAGCGCACCCAGTGCGCGATCAGCGCCGCGTAGAAGCGGAGGCCGACACTAACCATGCAGGTCTATCGCGCACTGGGTGCGCTCCTACAGGCGAGCTGACCGGCGCGCGGCTCACACGTTCTGAACGATCCATGCCCCATCCTGCGCGCTCCGATCACGGGAGCGCGGCATGAAGGCAGCGGCATTGTTCGTAAAGGCATTGGAAGCCGAAGGCGTACACAGCATCTTTGGTGTGCCGGGCGAAGAAAACCTGGATCTGGTTGAAGCGCTACGTGATTCATCGATACGCCTGATCGTGACCCGCCATGAACAGGCCGCCGGCTTCATGGCTGCCACGTGGGGACGACTCACCGGCGAGGCCGGCGTCGCGCTCGCCACGCTGGGGCCCGGCGCCACCAATCTCGTCACGGCTGCGGCCTACGCGCAACTCGGCGCCATGCCGATGCTGATGATCACGGGCCAGAAGCCTATCCGCGAACACAAGCAGGGCCTGTTCCAGCTGGTCGACGTGGTCGACATGATGCAGCCGCTGACCAAGTACACGCGGCAGCTCGTTTCCGCCGCCACCATTCCGGCGCGCATTCGCGAAGCTTTCCGCCGGGCGGAAGAAGAACGCCCCGGTGCGGTACATCTGGAACTGCCCGAGGACATCGCTCGCGACAACGTCGAGGAAGCGATCCTGCTGCCCACGGAATACGCGCGACGCCCCTCACCCGACGATGCCGCACTGGTGCAGGCCGCCGAGGCGATCAGCAAGGCCAGACATCCCATCCTGATGATCGGCGCGGCCGCCAACCGGCAGCGCACCACGGTGGCCTTGCGCGCCTTCATCGACAAACTTGGCATTCCGTTCTTCACCACCCAGATGGGCAAGGGCGTGATCGACGAGGATCATCCGTTATGGCTGGGCAACGCCGCGCTGTCCGACGGCGACTTCGTGCACCGTGCCATCGATGCCGCCGATGCCGTCATCAACGTCGGCCATGACGTGGTGGAGAAACCACCTTTCCTGATGCGCAAGGGGCGGCGCACGGTTATCCACATCAACTTCTCCAGTGCCGAAGTGGACGCGGTCTACTTCCCGCAGATCGAAGTGGTGGGCGATATCGCGCATACGGTGGAGCGACTCACCGATGCACTACAGGTGCAGGAACACTGGAATTTCAGCTTCTTCGATCGCGTCCGCGAGGCATTCCACAAGCAGCTGGAAGACCACGCGGGCGACCAACGCTTCCCCATGCATCCGGTGCGCGTGGTGGACGACACGCGCCGCTTCATGCCCGATGACGGCGTGCTGTGCCTGGACAATGGCATGTACAAGATCTGGTACGCGCGCTACTACCGCGCACGCCAGCCCAACACCATCCTGCTCGACAACGCGCTGGCCACCATGGGCGCGGGTCTGCCCTCTGCGATGGCGGCGAAGATGGTCTACCCCGAGCGCAAGGTGCTGGCCATCTGCGGCGACGGCGGCTTCATGATGAATGCGCAGGAGCTTGAAACCGCGGTACGCCTGAAGCTGGATCTGGTGATCCTGCTGCTGCGCGACGACGCCTACGGCATGATCCGCTGGAAGCAGGCCGAAATGGGTTATGCCGATTACGGCATGACCTTCGGCAACCCGGATTTCGTGAAGTTCGCCGAGGCGCACGGCGCGCACGGCCACCGCCCAGGCAGCGCGGATGAATTCCTGCCCACGCTGCAGCGCGCGTTCGACGCCGGCGGCGTGCACCTGATCGACCTGGTCATCGACTATTCGGACAATCACCGCATTCTCAACGAAGAGATCCGCCGGCTCAGCGCAGCCGTCTGATCGCCTGGAGTCTCCATGCTCGCCAAAAGCTATCCGTACTACCTCGCCAACCAGCCGCAGACCTCGAAGGAAACGATGGATGTGCTGGACAAGTACAGCGGCAAGGTCGCCACGCGCGTGGCCGTGCCCGATGCCAAGGCCACCGAAAAGGCCATCGCCGCTGCTGTAAAAGCCACCAATCCCATGCGCGATTTCAAGCCGTGGGCACGACAGGCCGTATTGCAGCATTGCGCGCAGCGTTTCAAGGAACGCCGCGAAGAACTGGCCTATGCGCTGTGTGTGGAAGCCGGCAAGCCGATCAAGGATTCCGATGGCGAAGTCACCCGCCTCATCGAAACCTTCAGCATCGCCGCCGATGAAGCCGTGCGCATCAACGGCGAAACGATCAACCTGGAACTCGCCAGGCGTCTGGACGGCTATCACGGCTACACCAAGCGCGTGCCGCTGGGTCCGGTGTCGTTCATCACGCCGTTCAACTTTCCGCTGAACCTGGTGGCACACAAGGTGGCGCCCGCCATCGCTGCGGGCTGCCCGTTTGTGCTCAAGCCCGCCGAACGCACGCCCATCGGCGCGCTGATCATCGGCGAGGTGCTGGCGGAAACCGACCTTCCCAAGGGCGCATTCTCCGTGCTCACGCTGGACGGCAAGCACGCAAATCCCCTGGTGGAAGACCCACGTTTCAAGCTGCTGTCGTTCACCGGCAGCCAGATCGGCTGGGATCTCAAGACGCGCGCCGGCCACAAGAAAGTGACGCTGGAGCTGGGCGGCAACGCGGCCTGCATCATCGACGCGGACCAGGGCCCCCAGCTGGATCGCGTGATCGACCGGCTGGTGTTCGGCGCGTTCTATCAGTCGGGTCAAAGCTGCATCAGTGTGCAGCGCATCTATGCGCACAAGGACATCTACGACGCGCTGAAGAAGAAGCTCATCGCCGCCGTGAAGAAACTGAAGGCCGGCGACCCGAAGAAAAAGGACACCTTCCTCGGCCCGATGATCGACGAGGCGGCGGCGGAACGCCTGCACGGCTGGATCGAGGAAGCCCGCAAGGCCGGCGGCAAGGTGCTGTGCGGCGGCAAGCGCAGCGGCGCCATGCTGGAAGCCACGCTGATGGAAGGCGTGCCGGCCAGCGCCAAGGTGCATCGCCAGGAAGTGTTCGGCCCGTTCGCGCTGCTGGTGCCGTTCGATGACTTCGACGATGTAGCGTCGATGGTCAACGATTCGGACTACGGCTTGCAGGCTGGCATCTTCACCGACAGCCTCGCCCACGCGATGCGCGCCTGGAACGAGCTGGAGCAAGGCGGCGTGATCGTCAACGACGTGCCCAGCTTCCGGGTGGACAACATGCCCTACGGTGGCGTGAAGCTGTCGGGCATCGGCCGCGAAGGCGTGCGTTATGCCATCGAGGACATGACCGAAGTGCGCCTGATGGTGATGCGCGAATTTTGATTTGCAGGCTTCGGATGCCCCACTGGCTCTGAGCCGGCGGCAGGGATACCGCCCCAGCGCTTGCCACGCTGATCGCGCAAATCGATCTCCAGGCGGGTCGTCGCTCGTCGCTCAGGCGATGCCCGCCGGGCGGATGGGCGGGCGCAAGGAGATCTACCCGGCCAACAAGGCATTCCGCGGGAGCTTGACCAGCCGGGACTGGACAAGGGCAAGGTCACCACGCCCACCACCTGGCGCGGGCTGGGTACGGGCCATCCAGTTCATTCCGCCCAGGGCACCAGCCGCCCGTCAGCACCACCCATGTCCTGACTTCCGGCGTCGCCGGCACCATTGCCGCCAACGGCTCGGGCCTGCAATGGGCCACCGTGCGCGACCTGCTGATGGCCTGGGTGCTCACCCTGCCCGCCTCGGTCCTGCTGGCGGGCGTGCTTTATCTTGTCCTCCGACAGGTGTTCTGACGCGTTTCCCGGACGAGGTGGCCCGACCGCCTCGCCACGCGTATCCGGACCACAGGCACCGGGCTTGTGGCGCAACCGGCACGGCTGTTGTTCAATCACGTGGCCCGCATTGACGGGCCCGTGTCGTCGCGTCTCCACAAGGAGCTTCCCGGATGCACGCCAAGACCGCCGTCTGCCTGGCTGCCCTGCTTTTCGCCACGGGCGCCTGGGCCCAATCCGATCAACCCGCGCCCGCCACGCCGTCGAGTGTTTCGGCGCCGCCTTTGGGCGTGGTCCAGCTGCAGGCGGTCACGGTACGCGGCGAGCAGCCCGGGCCGGCGCTGTGGGAAGTGCGGCGCGATGAACACGTCATGTGGATCATCGGCACGCTCTCACCGCTTCCCAGGCACGCCGATTGGCAATGGACCAAGCTGGAGAAAGCGCTCGGGCGCTCATCGGAACTGCTCGAAGCGCCTTCCGCACGACTGAAGATGCCGCCCAGCCTGTACTCGCGCCTCGCGCTGCAGCCGTCGGCGCGCCTGAACCCGGGCGGCGCCACGCTGCAACGATTGCTGGCGCCCGAGGTGTATGCGCGTTGGCGCGAGCTGCGCAAGCAGTACCTGGGCGACGATGATGCCTACGAATACATGCGACCCATCGTGGTGGCCGAACAGTTGTACACCAGGGCACTCGCGTCCAGCGATCTCACCGACGAAACCGACGTGCCCGCCATGGTGGAGAAGCTGGCGCACAAGCACGGCACGCGCGTGATCGGCGTGCGCTACGAACTCATCGTCAAGAAGGCACCGGTCATCGCCGGCGGCGTCGACCAGGAGCAGAAGCAAGGCATCGCCTGCCTCGATGAAACCATGCACATGATCGAAGAGGATCTTCCCAAGCTGACCCAGCGCGCGAACGCATGGGCAACCGGCGACATGAAGACCTTGCAGTCGATCATGCAGGACACGCACTACGAACCCTGCGTGGTCGCCGCGATCAACGGCGACTTCGAACACCAGCTGGCGATACCCGACCTGCCCAAGCGCATCGAGGATGCCTGGTTCGAGGCGGCGCGATCGGCCCTGGTGCGTAATCGCTACACGGTGGCCATCCTCTCGATGGAACAGCTGATGGCGCCGGATGGCTACCTGGCCAAGCTCAAGGCGCTGGGCTACAACGTGCGCCTGCCAGAAGGCCTGCAGCAGCCCTGATCGCGATGGTGAACGATGGTGCCGGCCGAAGCCGGCACCATGGCATGCAACTTACTTGGCGCCGTAGAGCGCCGCCGCATCCGCCTTGAACGCTTCCGCGCTGCCCGAACGGCTATAGAACATGTGGCCGCCCGGATATACCGACAGCTTCACGCGCTGCTGCTGCCCGAAGCTCGGCAGCTGATCGATGATCAGGCGCGAGGTGAAGAACGGGCACGACAAGTCGTTGTAGCCGTGCACGATCAGCACCTTCATGTTCGCGTCGTTGGCAATTGCCTTGCGCAGGTCGGCCACCGGCTTGTCGTCGTCGGCGCCGCGATCCCATTCGTTGTTGACGGTGTAGGACAGCGCCTCGTAGTGCGCATCGGTCTTCCAGCCCACCTCACGCGTCACGAAATCCACCATCGCGCTGGTGGTCGGCGCCAGCAGCGCATCGAGGATCGGATCGCCCGACTGGCGGCGTGCCGAGCCCGGGAACGGATCGAAGGCGGTGACGTTGGAGTCGTAAACGCTGCCGATCTTCTTCTCGCTGCGATGGATCTCGCGCAGGTAGGTGCCGATGTCCACGCGGCCGTCCACCTTGGCAACCACCGACGGATCGAGGCCCGTGTATGCCGACACCTTCTGTACGATGCGACCGGTAGCACCGGGATCCGAGCGGCCGGCCAGGAAGTCGGTGACGAACTGCGTGCGCACGTAGTTTTCCACGTCCGTCATCGCCGCCGGCGTCAGCCTGCCCTGTGCTTCCAGGTGCGCGGCAGTCATCGACGGCAGGTTGATCATCCACGGCAGCGGCGACAGCGCATCGCCATCACCGATGGCGGCGGGATCGAGATACGGCGACACCATCACCAGGCCGTTCACGCCCACGCCCATGCGCGTCTGCAGTTCGAATGCGATGCGCGGCGCGCGGTAGCCGCCGTAGCTCTCACCCATCACGTACTTGGGCGCACGAAGGCGGCCATGCTTCACCAGCCAGTCGTAGACCACGCGCGAGAGGTACTTGATGTCGGCCTCGGTGGCGTAGAAATCCTTCTTGGTCTTGTCCTCATCCTCGAGCGAGCGCGAGAAGCCCGTGCCCACGGGATCGATGAACACCAGGTCGCTCATGTCGAGCCAGGTATTGGGGTTGTCCTTGGTCACCGCCGCATCGGACGGCGAATCGCCATCCACGCCGAACTGGATGCGCTTGGGGCCGATGGCACCCATGTTGAGGTACACCGACGATGCGCCCGGGCCGCCGTTGAACGCGAACGTCACCGGACGATGCGGATCGCTGCCCGGTACGACATACGAGGTGTAGACCACGTCGGCGATCTTCTTGCCCTTGGCGTCGCGCACCGGGATGGTGCCGACCGTTGCCTCGTAGGACAGGCTGCGGCTACCGATGCGCACGCTCTGCTTGATGGTCTTGTCAGCCGGCAGCGGCGGCAGATCCGCGTCTGCCTTCTTGTCTGCCTCGGCGGCGGGCTTGCCATCCTTGGCATCGGCGGCCAAGGCCTGCGACCAGGGCGACAGCGCCATGCCCATGGCAAATACGGCTGCGCACCATGCAGCACTGCGCCCCACACGGGCCATACGTCCTCGAACAGGCAGATCACGAATCATCGGGTGTCTCACACAAACGCCAAGCGGCAGGAAATCGAAACCCGGCACATGGCTCCTGCTGCGCTGCAACGGCGCAACCGGAGGGGCCGGGAGAAACCCGATAGATGCGTGAATCGCGGCGTTGTCACCAGTGCCGTTCGGCATGGACGAAAGGGCTTGCGAGCCGCCGGAGCCATGCGCCGCGAAGCGACGGCATGCCGTGCGGCGGCAGTGCGGACTCTCAGAACCCGCGCAAGTCGTCCACCGGCATCGCGAGCTTGCCGCCGGTGATGCGCTCCAGCGTGCGGCCCACCACCTCGATGTTGTTGTCGAAGCTGCCGTGACTGGCGCTGATGGTGTCGCCGGACAGGCAGGTCGGCACCTTGTTCGCGGCGAGGATGTCCGTGCGCTTGCTGAGGCCGCTGTCCTTGGCCGCCTGCCGCCAGTTGCCCAGCGCCTCGCCCGTGCTCGAGGAGCCGTCCCAGCCGCTGCAGCTGGCATCCATCACGTTGGCCAGCCCGAGGATGGGCGTACGGACGTCCAGTTCCAGCGCATCGGAAACCATGTACAGCAGCGACTTGTGATAGATCGAGGCGACATTGTCATCGCGCTCGTTCTGGTCGGAAAGAATGTCCATGTACAGGCTTTTCATCAGCGTTTCATTCGGCGCGAAATGCTGGTTGGCGAACTGCACCGTGCAGGCGGGCGCATACAGGTGCATGGACTTGACGTTGTCGCCCAGTCCACGTCCGGACAGCACATCCATCAGCCAGCCCAGGAAGATCGAACCCGCCGAATGCCCGATGAGATGGATCTCCAGCTTGTCGCCCCAGGTCTTCTCCAGGTTCTGCAGCGCCGTGACCAGTTGGTCGCCGCCACGGGTGGACTGGCTGGCGCATTCCGCGTTCTGCTTCATCTCGCTCCAGATCGGACGCGCAAGCGGACGGCCCACGGTCTTTTCGACCAGCGCATCGGCGATGTCCGAGAGCGCCTCGCGCACGCCACCGGCGCGCGAGTCAGGTCGCACCTTGTCGACAAGGATGTCCCCTATCGATTCGAGCAGGCCGGTCTTCCACACCATGAACAACGGGTAGCAACCGTTGCCGACGAAATAAGGCCCCATCGCGCGGGCTCGCGTGATCGCATCCGCCTCGCTGTTGAGGCCGCCGTGCGCGTAGATCACCAGCCGCTTGACCGCTCCCTTCTGCTGGCGAAACCACTGGTCGGGCAAGGTGCAAGCCTGGTACAGCAGCCCGCGGCTCAGTTCGTCCTGGGTGAGATAACGGGTGATTCGGCCGTCGTCACCTAACACGACGCCATGCTGATACGCCGTGGTCTCGTCCCACGAGCGCGCACTGATTCCCGCACCCTGCCGCGTGGCACTCACGGCGCCCGCCGCGCGTGCGCCCGATATCACGCCAGGCACGCCCATGGCCGCCACCCATGCATCCATCGCATTGGCCAGCCAGTCCGCGTAGGTCAGCACGGCGA
Source organism: Dyella sp. (assembly GCF_035685885.1). Lineage (GTDB taxonomy): Bacteria > Pseudomonadota > Gammaproteobacteria > Xanthomonadales > Rhodanobacteraceae > Dyella. Next base: position 25,330 of record NZ_DASRZX010000088.1, read on the forward strand.
AACCACCGCTGCCCCAGCCCTTGCCCCACGAATTCTGGATGACGAAACCTTCCGAGTTGAAACCCACCAGCGAAAACGCGTGCCCGCCGTCCTGCGACGGACGACCATCGAACGCAATCACGGGCAGGCTTTCGTGACCCGTGATCTTCTTGTGCGACGTGGGCACCTTGGCCCAGCCATCGTGCGTGTTGGCCGATACATAGATGGCACCGACCTGGAGAATGGCCGCCTGCAGGTCGGTGATGGCCTTGAGGTCGATGCGGTAATACACGCCCAGCGTGTTGGCCGTCGCGCGTCCGGCGTAACCGAAGTGCGGCGTCAGGGTGTCGTCGGCCTTGTACGGCCAGTCGCCTTCCAGGCAGACACCGTGATAGAACCAGCCTTTCAAAGCACCGCGGCAACTGGAACCTTCGTAATTCTCGCCGGCGTATTCGTCGTAGCGCCGTGCGAAGTTGTAGAGCATGCGCGGACTGACCGACTCGAACTTCGTCGGCATGCCGGCCTTGCGCCAACGCAGGTAGTTAATGACGCATGCCAGCCCGAATCCGGTGCACGCGCCCTCGCTGCCCTGGTCAAGCACCATGCCGGCGCGTGCATAGGCCGGAAGGAACTCGCGAACTTCGGCGTCGCTGGGCACGCGATCGGGCAGGCACACCGGTGGCGGCAGATACGCGCGATCGCGCAGATCAACGGGATCCTTGCTCGCATTGGTCGTGCGCGCCGGTGCGGTGGGCGCGGGCGGTGCGGCCACGGCCTTCCCTGCCCCACGACCCGGACGCGCGCGCCCCGTGGTCGCCGGCCACACGTCGGCCGCGAGCTGAAACACATTGCGGAACTTGTCCAGGCCGTAGGTGCCACCATTGACCAGCTTGCGGGCTCCTGCGTAGTCGTTGCCGGCCAGCGCGGCACGCATCCGGGTCGCGGCGTTGGCCAGAAATACCGCCAGCAGCACCGCGGCCGGTTCCGCGGCATTGGCGAGATCGGGGTAACTCTCGATGTCGATGCCAATGGCTGATGAGTAGGCGTGATAGTTCGCGCGCCCGGTCAGTTGCACGAAGCCGCGTCCGCGATAGCGCGCGCCGTCGCCCGGTTGCGTGTTGCCCAGCGACTTGCGGCCGTCGTACGCACTGAAGGGCGGCATGCCCGGCGTGGTGTTGAAGTGCGAGGGGAATTCCGCGATGGGCACGAAGCCTTCGCTTTCCGCGCGAATGGTGCCCAGCGCCGCGCAAATCATCGGCCTGTCGCGCAGCCCGGCCACGTTGAGCGCCGCCGCCACGTACGGCAGGAAGCGCGCGATGTTGGATGCCTTTGTCGCCGGAAACAGTTGCCTCACCGTATCGAGGGTGAGCGGCACGGCCGTGGGTTGGAGCGTGATCATGCCGAGCAGGCTCTGGCAGTAAGGTCCGACGATGCCGTCCGCCAGCACGCCGATGCCCGCCTGCCAACGACGCGCCGCTGCATCGACGGTTGCATCGAAACTCGTGCCTGTCGCCAGGCCCGGGAAGTTCTTCGCCTCATCGCCCAGCACGGATGCCAGTCGCTTGCGCAGATCCGCAACCTCCGGACCGGCTGCACCCTTCATCAGCAGCATGACCATGACCCGCCCTCCTTGCCCGCATGCGTTGAGTGCCCGCCGTGGCCTGAATGGCGCGCACCGTCACGGGGATGCAAAAAGCCGCCGCGTGGGTGGAAGCCCGGCGTGGATCGTCGGCCCGTCCATCGACGCGAATGTGTCGGGCGGGACTTCGAGCAAATTACGCAGAATGCGGTCGCAAACAATGTCGCGAAAGCCATAGGCTGCGGCCTACATCGCCCGCAGGGTGCCGCATTGTCAGCGTCAGGCTTGTTCCTGCCACTGGAAATAGCGCCGGTGTGCCATCTGCAGAAGCTCGCGGTCCTCGTGGGTGTCGCCATAGGCATAAACCAACGGATAGGCATCGACGTCATAGGCCGCACGCACGCGCTGCTGCTTCTGGGCGCCCACGCATTGCGGTCCGAGATAGCGGCCGGTCATGCGCCCACCGCGAACCTCAAGCAGCGAGCAGACCAGTTCCAGCCCGTGCTGACGACACCAATGTGACAGATAGACGTCCAACGCGCCCGACACCACCACGACACGATCGCCCTGCTGCTGGTGCCAGCGGATGCGTTCCATGGCGTGCGGCCGGAGCACGGTGGGGATGATCTCGTCTGCAAAACGCCGCCCCATCTCCTGGGCATGGACATCATCCATGCCCTGCAGCCCTACCCGCACGGCACACGCGCGCATGGCGTTGGGCGATACGACGCCGAGCTTGTAACCCACCACCATCGGCGACAGCAGCAAGCCGCCCCAGCGCAGGCGCGCGGGCGGGACGGCGAATTCGAGAAAAGGACGGAACAGCTCCCGCTGGGTGATCGTTCCATCGAAATCAAACAACGCCAGGTTCATCGGCATTCCCTTGGGATGAGTCGTCTTTCAAAAGTGCGCGACGAACGCGCCGCGCGTGACAGGCGTGCCTTACCCGGCCACCTCGGCGAGCCGCAGCCTCGAAACGTCACGCAAGGGCGGCGAGCCGAACTGGCGACTGTATTCGCGGCTGAACTGCGAGGGGCTTTCGTAGCCCACCCGATGGGCCGCGGTGGCGACGTCGCACTGGTCGGCCAGCAACAGGCGACGCGCTTCGTGCAGGCGCAACTGCTTCTGGTATTGCAGCGGACTCATCGCGGTGATCGAGCGGAAATGATGATGCAGCGACGACGCACTCATGTTCACCCGTGCCGCCAGCTCGTCGATGCGCAAGGTTTCATCGTAGTGGCGGCGCAACCATTCGATGGCCCGCGACACCTGGTGGCTCTGGCTGCCCGAAGTGGCGATCTGCGCCAGTCGCGCGCCCTGCTCGCCCGTCAGCAGCCGGTACAACAGCTCGTGTTCGATCAGCGGCCCGAGCACGGCCAGGTCACGCGGCGAATCCAGCAGCCGCACGAGGCGGAGCAAGGGATCGAGCAATCCGCCGTCCAGCGCACTCAGCGAAATGCCCGGCGCCGAACCGCTACCCGGCCGGTTCGCGGAAACATCCGGCAGCATCTCGCGCACGCGCGCCACATCCAGGCGATAAGTGAGGCACAGACAGGGCTCGGCCTTGGAGGCATGCAGCACCTGCGAGGACACCGGCACGTCCACCGAGGTCACCAGATACGAAGCGGGCTGATGCACGAACGATTGCTGGCCGAGCAGGATCTGCTTGGCGCCCTGCAGGGCCAGGCCGAGGCTTGGCTCATAGATGGCGCAGGTAGGCACGCTTGGCGAATCTGCGCGAAACAGGCTCAACGCGGGCCACGGCGTAACATGCACACCTTCGGCCGGCGTCAATCGTTCAACCATGGCTGTCAATTCCTCGCGACCTTGTACAGGTTGCGACGAGCTCGGTTGGCCGTGAAGCTTGGCGTTCATGGATTTTGCAGGGTGATCATGGCGAGAAGATTGCCTGTTCCTGCACGCCCTGGCGAGTGCCGCTCCGCGCATGCTGCAGGATCAGGCAAGTATTTCGCAGGATCCGGCTACCGGCGTTCACGCCGATCTCCCCATACTCCATGGTCTCGACTCTCTCGCCCCTCAAGGACTCAAGCATGGCTCTTTCCATCCGCGGCTACGCCGCCCAGTCCGCCAGCACGCCTCTCGCCGCTCACGACTTCCAGCGCCGCGATCCGCGGCCCGACGATGTGGTGATCGACATCCTGTACTGCGGTGTCTGTCATACGGACATCCATCAGGCCCGCAATGAATGGCACAGCAGCACCTACCCGCTGGTGCCCGGCCACGAGATCGTTGGCCGCGTCAGCGCCGTGGGCGAGCAGGTCAAGGGCTTCCAGGTTGGCGAGATGGTGGGCGTGGGCTGCATGGTCGACTCCTGCCAGCACTGCGGCTCCTGCCATGCTGGCCTCGAGCAGTATTGCGAGAACGGCGCCACGTGGACCTACAACGACAAGGACCGGCACGACGGCCTGCCGACCTTCGGCGGTTATTCCGAACGCATCGTGGTCTCGGACAAGTTCGTCCTGCACATCTCCGACAAGCTCGACCCCAAGGCCGCCGCGCCACTGCTGTGCGCCGGCATCACTACCTGGTCGCCGCTGCGCCACTGGAAGATCGGCAAGGGCAGCAAGGTGGCCGTGATCGGCTTGGGCGGCCTGGGCCACATGGGCCTGAAGTTCGCCAAGGCGATGGGCGCCGACGTCACGCTGTTCACCCGCACGCCGGGCAAGGAAGCCGAAGCGCGCCGGCTGGGCGCCGATCACGTGGTGCTCTCCACCGACCCGAAGCAGATGGCAGCAGTGACCCGCCAGTTCGACTTCATCCTCGACACCGTGCCTTCACCGCACGATCTCAACCCGTACCTCGGCACACTGAACCTCAACGGCGTGCTGTGCCTGGTGGGCCTTCTGGAACCGATTGCGCCGCCGGTGCAGGCGGGCATGGTGGTGCTGGGCCGTCGCTCGATTTCCGGCTCGGCCATCGGCGGCATCGCCGAGACGCAGGAAATGCTCGATTTCTGCGCCGAGCACGGCAT